>CAZPHH010000001.1:0-117943 GCA_964586145.1 uncultured Phycisphaeraceae bacterium
CGACAACCAGCAGGGTCGGAGCCATCGGCTCCGGCCCTGCTGTGTTCCTGCGCGGACCCTCGCGACACGCGAATGGCGGGCGCGGCCGCCTACAGGGATTCGCCCCGCAGATGGCTGATTGCGTCCTCTGGAGTGTCAAATATCTGGAAAAGCCGGTCCAGGTGGGTGACGGTCAAGGCCCCGCGAACATTCTGCTGGACGCCGGCCAGCACCAGCCGCTGACCGCGCGTCTTGCACGTCCGCTGGAGCGTCACCAGAGCCGCCAGGGAGAGGCTGGGAACGAAGGTCACCCGGGACAGGTCGAGCACCACGGGTTGACTCGGGGCGGTGGCCGCGGCCGTGGATGCCTCATCCTGGAGAGCGCGCGTCCGCTCCTCGTCCATCTCCGTGCACAGCGCGGTGACCAACAACACTTCGTTCCGAGATTCGATGGATACGTATTTCGAGTCCGTCATGACACCAATGCTCCCGGCAGGCGGGCCGACCGCTCTGGCCCGTTTGCCCTGGCCTCCTGTCTACGACGGCGTTGGACCGCCGCCTGTCCGGCGAATGCCCCGCATGCCCATGGATAGCGACTCGGGATTGGTGGCCCACCGGAGGGCCTCCGTCCCTGAGATCAATTCTGCTTGATACATTTTCAACAAATGCTGGTCGAAGCTCTGCATGCCGGATTCACCGGTTTCGATGTACGCCTGCAGCTCCGGCAGCCGGTTCTCCACGATGAGCTTTTCGGTCACCGGTGTGCCGCGGAGCACTTCCACGGCCGGGCGCCGCCCCCCCGCATGCGTCACCAGCAGGCGCTGCGAGAGGATGGCCTCCACGTTCCCGGCCAGTTGGGCGAGCAGCAGCTTGTGCTCCGCCGGAGGAAACATGGCGATTATCCGCTCGACCGTCTGCGGTGCATTGGCGCTGTGCACCGTGGAGAAGACCTGGTGTCCGGTGTCGGCTGCCCGCAGGGCAATCCGCAAGGTCTCCACGTCCCGGAGCTCACCGACCAGGATCACGTCGGGATCCTGCCGCAGCGCCTGCCGCAGCGCCTGGTCGAACGAGGGGGTGTCCGTCCCCACCTCCAGTTGTGCGATGAGGGCATTGCCGGGAGCGTGGATGTACTCGATCGGGTCTTCGATCGTGAGGATTTTCGTCCGGTGCGTGTTGTTGAGCAGGGCGATCATGGCCGCCAGCGTCGTGCTCTTGCCGGAGCCGGTCGTGCCCGTGACCAGGGTCAGGCCGCGGCGGGAGAGGGCAATATCATGCACAACCTTCGGCAGGTTCAGCTCGTCGATGGAGGGAATGACCGTGCGGATGACCCGCATCACCACGCCCGCCCGTCCCAACTGCTGGTACGCACTGCACCGGAACCGGCATACGTCCGGGATCGCATACGAGAAGTCCAGCCCGGCCACCACGTCCGCCTCGAGGGTCTCGCGCCGGTCCGGGGGGGCGACGGAACGGACGAACTCCTGCACTTGGTCGTTGGAGAGGGGAGCGGACTCGACGGCTCGCATCTGCCCGGCTATGCGCAACACGGGGCTGACCCCGGCCTGCACGTGGATGTCCGATGCATTCTGCTTCACCGCGAATCGCAGCAGTTCCTGCAGGTCCATGACCGGTTGCCTCCCGCCGTCGGTCCCGCGGGAAGTATAGCTTTCCACGGCTCCGCAGGATAGCGCGAGGAACGGCCGGCGTCGGGGAGAGGGTCCGAGAAAGGCGTCCCCCGTGCGGTCTGGGGCGGGGCGGGCGGGAACCGCCCCGAAGTTGCCCGGCCGAGATGTGAATTCTACGATTTTTCAGGACGATACACAGGCGGCGGCCCGTTGCGGCATGGCCCGCGCCGGGCAGGGTGCTGTTGCGTTCAGCGTTGCCATGGAAGCGTGCCATCATGCAACCGATTCGTGAGAGTCACCCCCTCAAGCGGTTTTTCCACGGGCTCGTGGAGAACGTGTTCGTGGCGGAACTCGGCATCTGCAATCCCGAGATTGTGGAGTACCTCGCGGAACTGCTCACGGAGTTCATCCACGTCGACCGGCTGCACGCCGTTCGGGACGCGGAGGGCCGGCCGCTGAGCCAGGTGGCAGACATGCTGGCCCTGGCCGTTGCGGCCGAGAGTGCAGACCTGTCGGCGGCGGAGCGCACGGGCCTGGTGTACCGACACATCGGGGACTACACGCTTTTCTGGAGCGGCGTGTACCCCGAGGCCCTGCGAGCCCGGGCCGCGGCCCACGCCCGGGACCGGCTTCTGAACTACGTGCAGCAGGGCAAGCGATCCTATGCGATCGCCTCGGAACTGATTCACGACGACTCCATCCCTCCCCCCGCCCTGTTGCGGCAGCTCAGCGATCACTTTGAGTCGTGCGCACACGGCCTGGAACTGGTACGCCGCGAGTGGGAGCACGACCCCTCGGAGAACTCCGGCGCGTACGCCGCCCTGTTGTACTGAGTCGGGCCGCTGATCATCCGGACGGGGGGGTGTCCGTCTGCGCGGGCCGAAACGGGAGGTACACACGGAACGTGGAGCCGCGTCCCGGCGAGGATTCCACGTCGGCGTAGCCTCCGTGGCTGGCGATGATGCCATGCACGCAGGCGAGGCCCAGTCCGCTGCCGCCCGGGGACGCAGGGAAATAGGGTTCAAAGGCCCGACGCGCGGCCTCGGCATCCATTCCGCTTCCTTCATCCTGCACGGCGATGCACACCAGTTCGCTGTCGGCCAGGCCGGGGTGAACCGTCCGGGCAGACCCGGGGGGCTGTGTTCGGGCAGTCGCGACGCGCAGCCGCCCGCAGTGGTTCATGGCCGCGGCTCCGTTGTCGAGCAGATGCAGAACCACCTGTTCCATCTTGACGAGGTCGGCATGGACCTGGGGCAGGTTGTCCGCGAGAGTGAGCGTCACCTCCAGTGTGTCCGGGGCCCGCGCCCGGAAGCGATCCACCGCCTGGCGGATTACGGCGTTGATGTCCAGGGGCAGGGTGTGAAGCGTGGCGGACCGGGAGTATTCGACCAGTCGGTTGGCCAGCTCGCTGGCTTTCACGCCGGCCTGCTCGATCTCCGTCAGCAACTCCGCGTGCGGGTGGTCTTCGCCGAGTCGTCGCCGAACACACGTGGCCAGGCCGATGACCGACACCATGAGGTTGTTAAAATCGTGCGCGATGCCCGCGGCGAGCCGGGCCACGCTTTCCATACGCTGGGCCTGCTGGAGACGCAGTTCGAGCTGCCGGATCTCCGTAACGTCAATCAGGTTCGCGATGATGCCTCGATACTGTCCGTCCGCGTCTCGAACCGCAGAGAATCGGAAGATGAGCTCCCGATCGCCCAGCGGCCGCTGGTGACTGATCATGTGCACGTCCGGGTTTCGTCGGAAGCGATCGATGATCTCGCGGATGCGAGGACGGATGGCGGGCGCATGAGACGACAGCAGATCCCGGCCGACCGCCTGCTCCCGCGACGTCCGCAGGTAACGGCAGGCGAACGCGTTGATGTGCCGGATGATCCCCTCCTCATCCGCAAACACAACGGCTTCCTGCATCTGGTCCAGAATCGTTCGGTGCAGGTCTTCCGACTGCCGCAGCCGGTCCTCCGTTCGCTTGGGGTCCGTCACATCCCGAATGACGACGAGGGACCGCTGCTCGCCCGGCCCCTGGGGGTACCGGGGAACCAGCGTGGATTCGAACCAGCGAACGCCCGACGGGGTGGCCAGACTGAACCGAAGGGAAGCCGACTCCCCGGTGCGCTGCGCCTCAGCCAGCACCCCCTGGAGGATCCGGCCCGGCGCGACCGCCAGGACCGCGGACAGATCCCGCCCCGCGACCTGATCGGCCGGGCAGACCAGCAGCTCGGAACGGGCGGAACGGCACTGTACGACCCGTCCGTCCGCGGCGATCTCGAGAACCAGATCAGGCGATCCCGGGTTCCCCCGGGCCTGGGCAAGTGCATCGGACATATCCGGTGGCTGAGGCACGTCTTCTCACCCTGGGTTGTCACCTTCGCCGTCAGGTTCCGGCCAGCCCCCCCCGCGCGACCCTGAACATCCGACCCGGACGCGAGTCTGCCGGGGCGACCGGATCGACTGCGAATCAGGCCCGTTCGCACCAGTCTACGACCAGCGGAAATCGGCTGTCAAACGGGGGCCCGGGAAGTGTCCGATTCCGTCCTTCGTGGGACCGGCCCTGGGGTGTGAATTGCCACTGCATCGCGCGGTCCGGGGAGAGTCATCGAAACGGCCGATAAAACGGACGCCGCGGGGGCCGGGTTGTCTGTTGGACGGACCCCCAGCTTGCCATCGTCCGGATGGACACGAATTTGCCGCGTCCGCCACTTCACTTGGCCATCGGAAGGTGTATGATTCAAACAAGGAGGTCTACGCAGGGCCCCCAGGTTGCCGCGCGTGCATGTCGAACACGTGGCCGCCTGTGGTGTAAGGCGAGGGGAAGGGCACAGAGATCGAGCGCCCCACAGTCGGCGTCTCCTTCGTGTCTTGTCGCGGTCGACACAATGGAGGATGCCGGGGGGGACGTGGATCGCAGGTCGCCGAGAACGGGCCAGCGAGCCGGCGGTCAGAGAATACGAGGATGATCGCTGCCTGAGGCAGCACCCGATCGTTTCAATTTCTCCCCATTGAAACGCCACAACCGAAGTGTTCTCATGCGTCGCTGACGCGGCGCGGGCAGAGATGTTGCCGTGGAGCCGTCTCTCGGAGGCGGCCTCCAGGGATCGAGTGGCATGGTGGAGATGACACATTCTGCACGTGTGTATGGAGGAACTGCGATGAGGAAGTCTGTTGGTCAGTCGCGCGCGGCGCGACGAGTGGTCTGGGCAGGCCTGGCGGCAGCCATCCTGATGGTTGTTATGGCAGGGCCGGCCGTGGCGGACGCGGTCCCGGAGTGTCTTGGGGAGCCGCTGTACCTGAGCGAGATGACGGGCGTGGTGGTCGCACCGAATCCGGACATTCTGATTCCGGCCGGGCTGCTGGCGGAGCCGCTGAGCGCCGCGCCCGCCCCGGGGTTTACCATCGCGGACTTCCTGCTCCGCGGAGGCGCCGCGGATCTGACGGATGCCGTGACAGGCGCCAACATGGTCAAGAACGTCACGTCGAGCGCGCCGGCGGCCGGTCCGACGCCATCGTTCGACCTGCTGTTTGATCCGAACATGCTGTACAACGACGCGGGTCCGGACCTGGTGATCTTCGAGCTGACGAATCCCAATCCGTTCGAGGTCTCCGTGGAGCTGGCGGACGGCACCTGGACGGGTCCGATCCAGTACACTCCCGAGAGCACGGGCGGAAAGGTGCAGACGCTGGATTTCGGGCAGCAGCCGCTGAACCGGGTGTACGTCGACCTGGACGACTTCGGCGTGCCCGCCCTGGGCAACGTGTCGAAGGTGCGGATTACGTTGGACCTGATCAGCGCGGATCGGGCGGACATCGCCGGCGTATTTGCCCTGCACTGCGGGCCGACGGCCTCGGTGATTCCGATGCTGGAGTGCGTGGAAACCGTCACGCTGGATCCGCCGGTGTACAAGGCTCGCCTGGGCTACGAGAACCCCAACGCCATGGCGGTGACGATTCCGCTTGGGCCCGGGAACTACTTCAGCCCCGATCCGCAGGATCGCGGCCAGCCGACGGTGTTCGAGCCGGGAGTGCATGCCGAGGCGTTTGAGGCCGAGTTCGACGGCGCCGATCTGGAGTGGCTGTTGACCAGTCCCAACGGGGTTCAGTTGACGGTGACCGCCAACAGCGAGTCGGAACCCTGTGTGGTGCCGGAGGGCGCCTGCTGCCTGCCGAACGGGACCTGCGAGGTCCTGACGTGGGCCGACTGCAGCGAGGCGTACGGTGAGTACTATGGAGACGGGACCTCCTGTGACGATGTGGAATGCCCGGTCTGCAAGTGCGGCCCGGACATCTCGGTTCCCTGTACGAGTCCGGCCGGGGCAGTGGTGACCTTTGACTATCCGGTCGTGGACGACTGCGAGATCATCTGCTACGAGCCGGAGTGCGAGGAGGACGCGAACTGCCCGGATGACGGCCTGTTCTGCAACGGCACCCCGGTGTGCGTCGATCACCAGTGCCAGCAGAGCGGAAACCCCTGCCCGGACGGGTACGAATGCACGGAAGACGATGGCGGCATCTGCATCCCCCCGATGCAGGACGAGTGCCAGGTGGATGAAGACTGCGGCACCGGCGGGCTGTGCGTCTGCCCGGCGGCCCCGGCCGACGTCTATGGCTGTTACTGCGTCTATCCGCGGAGTGGCACGCGTGTCGCACTCGAGGAACCGGAGTGCAACGTGGTCTGCGACCACCCCTCGGGGTCTCAGTTCCCGATGGGGAGCACGGTGGTCACCTGCTGGGTGGACACGGCGCCGATGTACACCTGCAGCTTCACGGTCACGGTGACCGGTAACTGTCAGTCCCCGCCGCCCGGCTGCGTGGATACGGACGGCGACGGGATCTGCGATTCGGATGACAACTGTGTCCTGGTGCGTAACAGAGACCAGCTCAACACGGATGGTGACAAGTTCGGCGATGCATGCGACAACTGCCCGACGGTGCCCAACGACGACCAGGCCGACAGAGACGGGGACGGCGTGGGCGACGTGTGCGACAACTGCCCGGACGTGATCAATCCGCGCAACCCGCTGACGGGCGAGCAGAACGACGATGACGGTGACGGCATCGGCGACGCCTGCGACAATTGCCCCAGCGACCCCAATGAGAACCAGTCGGACCTCGATGGGGACGGCCTGGGAGACATCTGCGACGACTGCGATCTGGGCCCGAATGACCAGGATCGCGACGGGGACGGTGTGGCCGATGCATGCGATCTGTGTCCGGACGTGGCCGATTCGACCAACGCGGACACCGACGGCGACGGCATCGGCGACGCCTGCGACAACTGCCCGCTGGTTGCCAATCCGGACCAGGCGGATGCCGACGGTGACGGTATCGGCGACGCCTGTACCGAGCAACCGCCGGAGCAGCCCCTGTGTACGGAAGACGAGCAGTGCGATGACGGGAACCTCTGCACGATCGACGCATGCGTGGACGGCCAATGTGTGTACACGCCCGTCGAGTGCCCGGAGGGTGAATTCTGCTACGAGGAGATGGGCGAGTGCGTGCCGGAGGAAACGCCGGAACAGCCGATTCCCGGTGTCGCCGGCCGATCGCCCTGCGGCATATTCAACGGCGTCGCTTTGATTCTCATGCCGCTGAGCCTGCTGGCTTGGATGGGCCTGCGCAGCCAGGCGAAGCGACGGCGGTAAGGACCGTACCGAACCCGGCCGCCCGGAAACGCCCCGGGCGGCCGGTCACACGGTTGAACGGGATGGTAAAAAGCGGTATTCCTGGAACCGAAGCCGAGGCCCGTGAGGTGTCCTCCAGCAGGACCGACCCTGCTCAATCGGAGCGGAAACCTGACGGCGCGATGGAAAGGATGAGCGAAGATGAACTCGATGAAGCGACGCATTTTGCGAGCTCTGGCCGCCCTGATCGCCGGCTCGACGATGCTCGTAATCGGTGACTGCAACGTGCAATACCCGCCGTCGGACACGAACACGGTGGTGGGTGTGGCCATTTCGCCCGGCGGGGGTACGGTTAACAACCCCTGACCGCCACGGACGACTGCGGATAGACGGACCGGAATGGAACCACAGCCGGGCGCGCGGACTGCACGGGCAGGCCCGAGCGCCCGGCTGTTTCTGCGCTTATGGTCTTATCGGCTGTTTCCCGGAGGGGGCAACCCCAGCTTCGCCATGACCATCTGGAGATCGTGCCACGCCTTCGCCTTCTCCCCCGGACTGCGCAGAAGGTACGCAGGGTGATAGGTCGGCATCAGGGGAATCGGCTCCCCGAGCAGCGCCGTGCCGGACGGATAGTAGTCGTGGAAACGTCCGCGCAGACGGCCGATGGTCTCGCCCGTCTGCAGAAGCGTCTGGGCGGCCGGGGCGCCCAGGGCCACGATCACCTCCGGAGAGATCGTCTGGATCTGCTCCGTCAGGTACGGGCTGCACGCGGCCACCTCGTCCGGCGCCGGAGCGCGGTTGCCCGGCGGACGGCACTTGAGCACGTTGCAGATGAAGACCTGTTCTCGCGTCAGGCCCATGGCCGCGATCATCCGGGTGAGCAACTGCCCGGCCAGGCCCACGAAGGCTACGCCCTGCCGGTCCTCGTCCGCTCCGGGCGCCTCGCCGACGAAGACCAGGCGGGCCGCCGGGTCTCCCTGGCCGAAGACGGTGTTCTTGCGGGTGGTGGCGAGCCCGCACTTCGTGCAATTCTTCACGCTCCGTTCGTCCAGCGCCTTCAGTGCCGCGGCCTTCTCCGCGCGAACGGCCGGATCCACCGTCGGCACGGCGGCCGGTGAAGGGGCGGATGCCGCATGACCCGATCCCGTGGGGCGCGCCCGTTGCGGGATCGGTACCGCTCGCACGCCGAAGAGGGCATCCGTGCGGAGGAATTGAGTGAGGGCCTGGCGAATCTCGACCGTTTGCTCCGACACGCGGGTTCTCCATGCCGATTCCGGGATTCCGGATTCCTCGGGGCATTCTATCACGGGCCGCGGGGCTGTCATCGGCGGGGGCCGGGCTCGGATTTGGGGCGTGAAACCGGCCGGGATTGACGGTAGGATCGGCCCCGATGGCCGGGTTCGAGGAACTGCACGTTCGATTGTCGGATGGATACGAGGCGTACGCGCGGTACTGGGCGCCCGAGCGGGCCGTGGGCAACGTGCTGTATCTGCACGGCATTCAGTCCCACTGCGCATGGTACGAGGCGTCGGCCGAGCGGCTGCGGCAGGCGGGGTTCGCCGTGCTGCAGCCGGACCGGCGGGGCTCCGGCCGGAACGAGAGAGACCGCGGCCACGCCGACGGACCCGGGCAGTTGCTGGACGACGCGTTTGCCTGTGCGAATGAGCTCGCCCTACGGTCGGGCATTCGGCGGCATCACGTGCTCGGGGTGAGCTGGGGCGGCAAGCTCGCGGCGGCCATGCACGTGACACGGCCGGAACCGATCGCCAGTCTGACGCTGGTCACGCCGGGCCTGTTTCCCGTCGTGGACGTGTCGGCGATGGACAAGCTGCGCATCGGCTGGGCCATGCTGTCCGATCCCCGCCGGCTGTTTGACATCCCGCTGAATGATCCGGAGCTGTTCACCGACGACCCCGCGTGGATCGAGTGGCTCCGCAACGACGCCCGACAGCTTCACCAGGCCACGGCGGGCTTCTTTCTCGCCTCGCGGCGAATGGATCGAACGGCCCAGAGGCTGGCTTCCGCTCCGCCGACACCCCTGCACGTGCTGCTGGCCGAGGATGAGCGGATCATTGACAACGCCGCCACGCGCCGGTTCCTGCGGGAGCTCACCTGGCCGACCCTGCGGATCACCACGTATCAGCGTGCCCGCCACACACTGGAGTTTGCAGGAAGCCGAGACCGTTACCTCGACGACCTGGTGAACTGGCTGCGCGAGTTGCAGGACCTGTCCGATCGGGCTGCTGTGAACTCATGTCCGCCGCCCGAGCACGCGCACGGCAAAGGCCAGCGTGATCACGCCCAGCCCGATGCACAGCCACGCCGGCAACCCGAACCCCGTGCATAGCACATTGCCGGCCAGAACGGCGACGACGCACGCGGCCAGCGCGTACGGGGCCTGGGTCCAGACGTGCGCCTCCAGACTGCATCCGCTGGCCGCGGCGGAAAGCACCGTGGTGTCGCTGATCGGCGAGCAGTGATCGCCGAAGATCGCACCGGCGAGCACCGCTCCCACCGAGGCGTAGAACACGCGGTGAGCGGCGTCCGGGGGCAGATCGCCCACCAACCGGCCCGCCACTTCCACCGCTACGGGGCAGAGAATGGCCATCGTGCCCCACGACGTACCGGTCGCCAGAGAGACGCCGGCGGCCGCCAGGAAGATCAACAGCGGAAGCCACGTCAGCTTCACGTCGGCTCCTTGAAGAAACGTGGTGGCCACCGCGCCCAGACGCAGGTCCGACGTGGACTTCGACAGGGCCCACGCCAGCACCAGCACCACGACGGCCGGGAACATCCGCGACATCCCGTCCAGCGTCGCCTCCATCGTCTGAGCCAGAGTGCCGAGACGGGCCATGACCCCCAGCAGGGCGGCCACGACCAGCGATCCAATCGCGGCATACAGAATGGAACCGAACGCGTCGGCGCCCGACAGGACGGCTTGCGCCGTCACGCGTTCGCCCGCCGGAACGGCCCGGATGCCCGTGATCAGGATGATGGCCACGGTACCCGCCACGAGGACCAGCACAGGGATGGCCGCCAGCCACGCGCGCCGACGGCCGGCCGCGACCTCCGCCTCCGCCGGGGCCGGGGCCTGCTTCGCGGACCGCTCCGACGCCAGCATGGGACCGAAATCCCGCCCCATGCCGGCCAGCAGACCCACAAGAACCAGCGCGAAGATGGGATAGAAGCGATACGGCAGGCTCTGCAGGAACGCCTGATAGGCCGTCACGTCCGCCACGCACGCCGGCGTGCCCAGACGAGCCAACTCGCGCAGCCCGTCCTGGATGTAGCCGATCTCCGCTCCGATCCACGTGCCAATCAGGGCGATGGAGGCAATGGGGGCGGCGGTGGAATCCACAATGTACGCCAGCTTCGCCCGCGACAGCCGCAGCCGGTCGAACACCGGGCGAAGCGTCGGGCCGACGATCATGCTGTTCGCGTAATCGTCGAAGAAGACGAGCAGACCGGCCAGCCAGGCCACGAGCTGACCCGCCCGCCGGCCCCGCGCCCGACCCGCCACCAGGGCGACCAGGGCGGCGGTCCCGCCGTTGGCGCCGATCACGCCGACCATCCCCCCGATCGTCAGCGTGAACACGATGATCTTGATGTGGTCCGCGTCGGCGATGGCCCCAACCACGTACGTCTCGACGGCCACCCGTACGGCGGCGACGGCGGTGTTCGTTTCGCCGTACCGTGCGTCGGCCGGCAGGCAGGGCAGCAGCATGGCCGCGGCCGTCAGCACGCCCAGGGCCAGCGCCGGCAGGACCTGTGCGGTCACGACGGCCAGCCCGATCGCAACCACCGCCGGGGTCAGGACGTAGAGGCCGTAGAGATCCTCGGGGGCAATATCGGCCGTGGCCTTTCCGGCCCGCAGCGCCGCACTCACGCAAAGCACCATGAGGGCTGCGAGGACGGCCAGCCGCGCCCACAGAACCACGATTCGGAAAGGAGAATGATTGTCCGACACGAGGGTCTCCGCAACAGGCGTCCGGATTCGCTTGTCTCGCTCGTCCGGGGTGCTGAATGTCAAACGGCGACCGGCCCCTGTCAACGGAAAAAAGCCGGGGCGCCTGCAATCCGGGAATCAATCCTCGCCTAGCGAGCGAGCCAGCGGTCGGCCCGGGCTTGCCAGGCAGGGTCCGGGCAGAGGCTCTTGAACGCCAGCAGGCCCTGACGAGCGACCGCCGGCTGGCCCTGGTCGAGCAGCAGCAAAGAGGCCAGGAAGATGGCGTAGGGGTCTTCCGTGCGCTCGGCGGAGTACTCCTTCAGGGCGGCCAGCAGGCTCTCGGAGACATTGCGAGGATTTCGCTGTGGGTTGGCCATGATCCGCTCGACCTGGATCAGGGCGTTTTCCGGCCGGCCGCGCCGCAACTCGACCAGTGCCAGGGTGGCGCGGGCGCCGTCGTAGCCGGGAATCCACGACAGCATGGATTCCAGGCGGTCGGCGGCGGCGTCCAGTCGACCCTGATCCACGTCAATCTCGGCGAGCCCGAGGTGGGCCGTCAGGTCATACGGGTTGTTCTGCAACGCCTGCTCGAACAGGGCCCGGGCTTCCTCATGCCGTTTCTCCCCCAGCAGCAGCGTACCGGCGGCGGTCAGGGCGGGGTTGTAATGGGGGTCCGCTTCCGCGGCGCGGACGAACGTGCGCAGCGCGTCCTGCCGCCGGTTCGCTTCCTGATACAGGCCGGCCAGCCGGAAGAGGCCGACGGCGTCTTCCGGCGATTTCTCGACGGCGGCTTCCAGCAGGGCCTGCCCTTCGGCGATGCGACCGAGACGGAAGAGCGCCATACCTTCCAGTTGTGCGGCGGACGTGGATTCCGCATCCGGATGCAGGCGCCGTTCCGTCCGTGCCGCCTCGACGCTCTCGCGGAACCGGCCCGCGTGAAGATACGCCTGGGCCAGGTTCCGCCACACGCCTTCCGCGTCCGGGTGACATGCCGCGATCCGCTCCGCCCGGGCGATACCCGTTCGGTACGTCTGTGTGTACCGCCAACTCGTGACCAGCAGGGCCGGCGCAACGAAGATGCCGATCGCCAGAAACGCGACGTTTCCGGCGGATGCACGCCTGTGCCGTATCACGCCGAGCGCCGCGGTCAGCAGCGCGGCGGCCGACCAGCACAGCCCGATGCCCGGGAGGTAGAAGTAGCGTTCGGCCACCAGCGTATTGCGGGACGGAACAAGGGGAAGCGTGACCGCGATCGTGATGAGGAACCACACGATGCCCAGACCGACCCATCGCTCGCGCCGCCACGAGACCAGGGCCGCGCCGGCCGCAAGCAGAACGATGATCGCAGCGGGCAGCAGGGCGGGGTCGGTCCAGCGCGCCGGGTTCGGAGAGGGATGCCAGGGGGCCAGACCGTACGGCACGACGAAACGGCCCAGATACCATCCGAGGGCCAGGATCGTTCGCACCACACCCGACCCTTCGAGCGTCTCCGCCCCGGCCTCCAGCAGCCCACGGGAGAGCCCCAGGTTCACCCAGGCGAAGAACGCCGTGGTCGCCGCCACGATTCCCCAGACCACCCACACTCGCGCGGCCGGTCGCCGGCCGCGCAGCAGCAGGAGCAGAAGCATGAGCGCCGGCAACCCCGGACGCACCTTCGACATCATCGACAGGACGGCGCACACCACGCACAGCAGGGCCGCCGGCCAACGGCCCCGGGCCTGCCAGGCATCGGCGGCAAGCAGGGCTGCCACGGCGAAAAACGTGGACGTGAGCATCATCCGCCCGTTGAGCCAGGCAACCGTCTCCACGTTCAGGGGATGGATGGCGAACAGCACGGCCGCAAGGGTGGGCAGCCACGTGTCGCTCGACCATCGCGCGATCAGCCACCAGACCAGCACGGCGGTTGCGGCGTGCAACAGAACATTGGTCAGATGGAACAGCCACACCCCGGCCTGGGGCCCGGTGGCCTCGGCCCGCAGGCCCAGTCCGTGGACGATGGCGAAATTCGCGGCGAAGGTCAGCAGAGGCACGGGCTGGTACAGGTCGCGGTTCGCGTCGGGGCGGAAGAGCTTGATCGCGTGATCGAGAGACGGATGGTTGATGAGGACGTGGTCCCGCACCAGCGTGATGTCATCGCCCGGCAGGAAGTCCCCCGGCAACGAGGGCAACCCCATCACCAGCGCCGCGGCAGCCACGACGGCCGGCCTCGCCAGGGCCCCCCAACGGGACCCTCGTCCGGCAGCGGGCGGTAGCGAGGAAGATGAAGATGGTTTCTTCCGCTTCACGGATCCGTCTCGTCATCGGCCAGCACCGCGTCGACCAGGACGCCCGCGCCGTCGCGGATGCAATCGACGGTGGGCAGACCGGTTTCCGATCGGATGCGGTCCAGGGTCTCGCGATACGCATCCTCGGCCATTCCATGGCAGTTCAGGGCCACGCCCGCCACTCGGCCGGCGTGGAGCGGGCGGAGCAGGGCTTCGTAAAGCCGGATCGTCTCGGGCAACGGCGGCAGCGGCACATCCGTGTTGCGAAACCGGCCGCGCAACGGTGCGTGGCACAGAATCATCCGGTCCGGCACCGCGCCGTGAAGCAGACCCAGCGACACGGCGGAGTAGCTGGGATGCATCAGGGCGCCCTGTCCCTCGACGATCACGACGTCGGCGTCTCCGCGTTCCAGCACCCCCGCCTCCACCGCGCCGGACACGAAGTCCGAGAGCACCGCATCCACCACGATCCCGCTGCCCGTAATCATGACGCCGGTCTGGCCGGTGGCCAGGAACTCGGCATGCACACCCCGGGCCTGCAGGGCGCGGGTCAGCTCCATGGCCGTCAGCCGCTTGCCCAGGTTGCAGTCCGTTCCAACCGTCAGGACGCGACGGGCTCGCGTGGAACGGGCCCGGGCGGTCCCGACCTCCCGCGGCTGCGTGACCGCTCGCACGTCCACGATGCGCCGTTGCGCCCGAGCGGCGGCGGCAAGGATCTCGGGATCATTCGCCAGATGCATGTGCAGCCCGTTGATCACGTGCATTCCGGCGGCCAGACCGTCGAGGATATGCCGCCGCCATGCGTCGGGAAACCGACCGCCCGGCAGGGCGACGCCGATGACCAGATGATCGGGCCGATAACCCACGGCCGCCTGGATGCTGTCCACCACCGGAACGCCCGCGCCGCATCCCACCAACGAGGCAAGATCGCTGCCGGCGTGGTGGGAGTCGACCACGACCACGACCTCATCCGGGCAGTACCGGAGCAGTCCCACGGCGGTCTTGGCCGTGAAAAGATCCAGGTATCCATCCGTGAGAATGCACATGCGCCGCTGGGTGCTCATACCGTTTCATCCCGGTTTGTCGACCCCGGACCGCCGGGGCTCGACAGGCCGGATTCTACCGAATTCACGGTGGCACCGGCAGGGGCGTGGCCGCGGCTCGCCGTACGGAACCGGGGAAGGGCTTGGCGTATCTTCTTGTCTGGCAACCAGTTTGGACGTCCGCCCTACACTGGTCGGCCCACCGTCGTTGCCGCGGTCTTCCAAACGAAGCCCGAACCTGTGGCGACCGGCTTGGATTGACCGATCCGGCGGCCTATGATGATTTGCCAGTCAATCGCCTTTCGGCCTTGTCTGCGATCTGTTTTCGCGGGAGACACAAGGAATATGGGTTCGTCAGACGGTGCTGCAGCGCAACACGGTATGGATATCCTGATGGAAATGGTCGCGGCGCCGGGACCGCTGTCGCGCACGGCACTGAGGAACCGGACGGCCCTGCCGCTCACGAAGCTGGATGCGGGCCTGAAGATCCTCACTGCGGGCAAGGTGGTTCGGAAGGAGCGCGGTCCCCGCGGCCGGTACCAGTTGGCCGTGCCGGCGGATGCCATTTCGATCGGCACGCTTCAGCAGTTGTTCCGGGTGGCTTTGGGACGTCAGCGATCGGCCGGTACGCAAGTAGCGTCTCCTCTGGCCGGGCTCGATCCGCGGCAGACGCTTGCGGGGCTGCTCGGTGCCCTGGGTAGCGCGGACGAGGGCATTTGCCCCTACTACGACGCGTGCGTGGCCCTGGGCGGCCCGGAGGGTCCGGTCATCCAGGCTTGCTGCAAGGAAGACGCGGCCTACGCCTGTCGGGCAACCTGCTGACGGGCATTCCCTGATCCCTTGAATGTAACTTCTCTGCGTGGACCTGCGCGGCGTGCAAAGCGGCGGGCAGGGTGTCCCGTGGGTCTCGGGGACCCTGCCCGCCGCGCGAGCTGCAACCGTACGTTTCCGCCGGTCGGATTAGCCGCCGAGCAGCGACAGGACGTTCTGCTGCTGGGCGTTGGCGATGGCCAGAATGCTGTTTCCGGCCTGGACCAGCACCTGGGCCCGGGTCAATTCGGTGGTTTCCACGGCAAAGTCCGTGTCGCGGATCACCGATTCGGACGACGTCAGGTTCTCGGACGTGATTTGCAACTGGGCGATGTTCGCCTGCAGCGTGTTCCGCTCGAAGGCACCCAATCGGCCCCGGAGGACGGAGACCTGGTCAATGGCCTCGTTGACGACGTCGGACGCCTTCTGCAGGTTCTGCGTGTTCCGCATGGCGAACTGCTGCCCGTCCTGCAGCCAGGAAAGGAACCCAACCACGCGGTTGCCCAGTTTGTTGGCATGCATGGCCCGCACGCCGATGTTCTCCTGCTGGTTCGTGTTGATGCGCGGTCCGAGTTGGAAGAGCGAGCCGCCGCCCGTAATGGCGAACGTCGTGGACCCGATGCCGAAGGTCTCGTCCAGCGTCAGCTTGACGTCCAGCAGGAACGAGTTGAGCTGCAGCACCAGGCCCTGACCCACGGTGGGCGCGCCGTTGATGGTGCCTTCCGCGTCGTGGCCTTCCACGCGTCTCCGCTCCGCCGGGACGAAGGGGTCGTCATTGTTGTGGTTGAGCAGGTCGACCGTGCCGAACGGGCCGCTGCCGAACACCTCCTGCACGCGCACAAACTGGTCGGAGCCGTAGCCGCGGCTGTACATCTCGATGCCGGCGCCGGCCGTTCCCCCCACGGCGGCCGAGGTGGCCAGGACGCCGGTGGCGTCGGTCTGGGCGTTGATGGCCCGGACGATGTCCGGAATGCTGGCGCTGGCCGGGAAGTTCAGCGTGGCCACACCCTCGACGCCCTGGATGTCGATGGTGACCGCCGAGCCGATGCGGTACAGGCCGTCCGCGCCCAGAGCGGTCTGGCCGGCGACGAACCCGAATCCCATGCGGGCGGGCTGTGCGGCGGAGGTGACGACCACGTCCACGTCCACGAACTCGCGCGTGCCGAACTTGGCGCCCAGGATCTGGACGTCGGCCAGCGCGTACCCGTTCACGCCGCTGGTGACGTAGTCGAGCGAGCCGTCGAGCAGTTTGCGCCCGGCGAAGGTCGTGGTGTTCGCGATGCGGTTGATCGAGTCGATGGCCGAGTCGATCTGCAACTGGTTGGCCGCCACTTCCTCGTCCGAGAAGGCGCCCTTGTTCGCCGCCTCGATGAGCAGGGCGTTGATGTCATTCAGGAGGGCGGAGACCTCGTTCAGGGCCCCCTCCGTCGTGGCGATGACGTTGATGGCCCGTTCCGAGTTCTTGACCGCCTGGCCGACCGCGTTGATTTCCGAACGCAACCGCTCGGACACGATCAGGCCGGCCGGGTCGTCCGCACCGCGGTTGATGCGAAGCCCGCTGGAGAGGCGTTCCAGGGAGACGCGCAGGTCTTTCTGGGAACCCCCCAGGTGTCGCTGAGCCACGACCGCTGGAATGTTGTTCGTAATGCGACTCATGGTGCAATCCTCCTTGATTGCCCCGTGCGGTCTTCGGGCAGGAAGAGCACGGGTTTGCGTTGCCGCCGTGCCGGTCGGGGACCGGGGGCGGGAGGTCTAGCGCTTCTTGCGCCTGTTCCGGGAAACGGATCCGTTCTCCGACACATTGGTTACTGCCGACACGTCCGTGGGAGAGATCTGCGCGGCCTGGCGGTTTTCCCGCTTGATGGCGTCGTAGACCTCCTTCCGATGCACCGGGACGTGCCCCGGTGCGTTGATGCCCAGTCGGACCTTGTCACCGCGTATGTCCACGACCGTGATCTCGATGTCATCGCCGATCATGATCGTCTCATCGCGGGTTCTGCTTAGCACCAACATCCTCGGCTCCTTCCTTGGTTATGCCGATGCCTCGTTCCGGTACGCGACCGGAGGCGTGGCGGCCCGACAAGGGACCGACTCCGTCGGGTGCGCGCCATCCAAAGCGCTCACCCTTCCCGCCGCGTACCTGTTCACCGCACGCGGACCGGGTGCCCGAAGACCGGATCTGAGTCCGGTCGCATTATACGGGAGGGCCCCCCGATCCGGCCAGCCGGTCCGACGTCAGGCGGTCTTGCTGACGGCCTGCCGCTGGGGCAGCCGCATGAGCGGGTGGCGGGTGGAATACCGCCGGTCGCTCAACACGAGCTGGCGCGCCGTCCGGGTGGTGACGTTGATCACCAGCGGACCCTGCAGATTGCCGGTCAGCATGTCGTCAATCTTGTTGACGATCACGAAGACCTGCGCGTCGTCCGGGGTGCTCAGCCCGATGGACGCCAGCTCCTCCGCCTTGATCGGCGCCCGGTAGTCGGTGACGAACAGCCGAGGATCGCAGACGATGAACGCCAGGTCCGGGCGATCCACCGACTGCAGCCAATAGAACCCGCTGTTTTCACCCGTCTGAACCAGCGCGTAGGTCTTCTGGTCGGGAAATCCCAGAACACCCGTCTCGAAACTGATGAATCGCTGGTCGTCCACGTCCAGTGGTCCAAAGCGCGACGTTTGAATGATCATCGCGTCTTCTCCTGTGGCCCTTCCTATTCGGTCGGCGGCGGTCGCGCCGGTCGACCATCGACCGGTGGCGCTCACGACCCGTCCACCTTCTGCGGGTGTCTCCGACCCCCGCTGCCCGTCTCCACACGGGCGACCGTATCGGACCGGCGGTCGGGCCACCCGCCCGCCGTCCGCGTGCCATTCCGGATTCCCGTCCGGCCTCGATTTCCCCGGCGGCTTCCGCCCCCTCGGCTTGCCATCACACGTAGTCCATCAGTGACAGGCTCATCAGCCGCGAACCCGTCATCAGCGACGCCTGCAGCGCGACCTGTGTTGACTGAAACCGGGTGATCGCCTCGGTGTAGTCGAGGTCGCGCAGCTTCGAGAGATACTCCTGCGTCGCGTACTTCGCGTTCTCCATCTGGGTCAGCCGGTCGGAGAACCCCCTCGAGCGGGCGCCGATCACGCCGCGAGCCTCCAGAAAATCGTCCATGAACGCGTTCAGGCGATCGGCGGCCAGCGTGATGCCCAGTTCGTTGTTCTCCCGCAGGGCGTGCTCCAGGTCGTAGAGGGCGGTCAGCACGCTGTCCGCGCGGACCCCGTTGGTGTCGTCGCTGACCACTTCCGCGTTGGCGCCCCGGGCGACCTGTTCGAGCCCCAGATCGTCGATGGCGTACGAGTAGTTCAGCCGACTGACCACCAGGTCGCCCGCGCCGCCCGTGGTGTCCGCGATGCGGATCCCGTTTCCGACGAGGGCCAGGCCGGCTTCGATGGCCACACCGGCGGCGGTGGCGGCGTCGTTGATCCGGTCGATCACGTCGCCGATGGTTTCCACACCGTCGAGGTTCACATCCACCGTGCTGCCGTCCTTGGCGGTGATGCGGATGTCGTCCTCCCCCTCCTTCGTCTCCACGCTCCGGCCGTCGTTCAGCGAGGAAAGCGACGTGTCCCGGTCCAGCGACCGGATGCCCAGGGCGGTGGCGGTCAGGCCGCCGTTTTCGCCAATGCTCATGGCGGTCCCGGACACGAGGTTGATCACCTCGATGCCCGTGCCCGCCTCGTTGATGACGGCCCACACGTTCACGCGGGCGTTGTTGATCCGGTTCAGAACGTCCTGGACGGTCTCGGCGCCGCTCAGATCCACCACCGCCTCGTCCGCGCCGTTGCGGATGAGGATCGAGTCCGTCAGGTCCACGCCCGCCCCGGCCATCAGCTCCGCGATCGGCGTCGTGGCGGTCACCCGCACGTTGAGGTCCGCGCCCGTGATGGGATCGGTCTGAGCGACCGGCGTCAGGACGCCCAGGTCCGACGCGATCAGCCCGGTGCTGGTGTCGGTGACGGAAACGGCGAACCCGGCGGGCGTGATCTCGAGCCCCGTGTCCGTCAGGGACGCGGTGAGGGCGGCGCCGGCCGCCTCCGCCGCGTCGTTGATGAAATCCACGACGTCGGCCATCGTGTCGGCCTGGGTAAGGTCCACCAGGAACCGTCCGGCCCCGCCTTCCTCGACGATGACCAGGTGCTCCCGGCGAATGCCCTTCTGGTTTGCCCCATCCAGGTCTTCCAGACGCGTCTCGGGCCGCAGTCGGGGATCCAGGTCCACCAGCCCGCCCACGCGCCCGCTTAGCGCGCCGAAGACCGCGTGGCCGGAGAAGCTGACGTCCTCCAGCTCCTGCGCGCCCACCCGTACGCTGAGCTGCCCGGCGTCGCCCGTGTAGGCGATGCCGCCCCGGGCGTACGTGAACGGCTGCAATCCGGAGTTGCGCCCGGCGAAGATGTAGCGCCCCATGTATTCGCGGTTTCCCACGTTCACGAGCTGATCGATAATGGCCGACACCAACTCGGCCGCCGCCTGGCGCTGCTCCGCGTCGGACAGCGTGCCCAGGTGCTGGCTGGCGATCGAGTGCGCCTCGACCAGCAGGTCGTTTGCCTCCGTCAGGGCGGTGTCGGCGGCCATCAGCAGGTTGTCGCCGTGCCGGACGTTGAGGACGAGTTGCTCCCGCTGGTCGAGAATCTCGGTCATCCGCAGGACCTGCGCGGCGGAAGCCGGGTCCTCGCTGGGCGAGAGGTATCGGCGGCCCGACGCCACGCGGTTCTGCTCGTCATACAGCGTGACCTGCCCTCGCTGGAGTGACTCAAACAGCGAGAGGGAACGCATGTTGTGGCTGACGCGCGTGATGTTGATCGGTCCGATGGCCATAGCCTGGTCCTTTGCCACCCGGGATTACCGGATGATGTTCATCAATTCCGTCATCATCGTGTCGACGGTGCTCAGGAAGCGGGCGGCCCCCTGGAAGGCCCGCTCGTACTTGATCAGCTCGATCGCCTCTTCATCCAGGCTGACCCCGCTGATGTTCTCCTTCTGCGTCTGCAGGGCGGAGAGAATGGCCGAGGCGGCCTCGCCGCCGGTGCGGGCGGCGGCCCCGTTGACGGCTACGTCGTTGGCCACGTTGTTGTAGAACTGCAGCACACTGGACCCGTTCAGCAATTCGCTCGGGCTGTTCAGCACGCCGGCCAGGCGCCCGGCGTTGTCGCCGTCGCCGGGCTGATACGTCATCGAGGCGGCGAGCAGACGGGCGTCCGCCTGCAGGGCCGCGTTCACCTGGATGTCGCCGGCGGTGGACCCGTCGAAGAACGTATTGACCCCCAGCGCGGCCAGCACATTGGCGGTGTCGTCCCGATACCGCTGGCCGTCGTGCCCGAAGCTGAACGAGTACCCCGTGTCGGCCACAATCTGCAGCCGGCGATCCGCCGTGATGGACGCGGTGACGCCCTCCACCCGGTCATTGATGTCGTCCACCAGCGACTGCAGCGACGTGTCGTCGCCCTGCCCGTCCAGGTCCACGTCAATCTGGTAGGCCACGGGCGTTCCGGTGGCCGTGTCGCGCACCGTGATGAAGAAGCTTCCGTTCTGCGGCGGGTTCTGCAGCCCGGCCGCCGCGGAACTCAGCGGCGCGTCCGTATCCGTCACGTGATAGGTGCCGGTGACGGAAGTGAAGCCGATGAGCCCCTGCCCGTCGGAGTGGACGCGGTTCACTTCGGCGATGAGCCCGGACGCAAGCTGGTCCACGCCGGCGATGCGCCCGTACGCTTGATTCTCACGGGCGTTGACCAGACCTTCGATCTTGCCGCCGCCGACCCGCACGGGAGCGTTCGTATCGCGGAACCGCACCAGGGTCCGCACGAACTCGCCGTCCACCTGCGTTTCGGTCTGCAGTCCGCGGCTGATGCCGCCCTGCACCAGGGCCTCGCTGCCCAGGTACACGTAAATGGAGCCGTCCGGCTGGTAGCGGACCGTCACGTCAAAGAATTCGCTGAGTTCGCGGAGCTTCGCGTCACGCTGGTCGCGAAGGGAGTTGGCGTGGCCCTGACGGGAGCCTTCCGCGGCGGTGATCCGGGCGTTCAGGTCGGCGATTTCCGTGGCCAGTCCGTCCGCGGTAACCACGAGGCCCTCGATCTGGTCGTTGATCTCTTCGCCCATGGCCAGCAGCTCCTGGCGCAGCCGCTGAAGCGAGCCGGCCAGGGTCTGGCCGGAGGTGATCGCCACGCCGCGGATGGCGGAATCCTCCGGGTTGTTCTGCACTTCGCTCAGGGCGTTGAAGAAGTTCGTGAGCTGGTTGGAAATGCCGGCCCCGCTGTCCTGATCGAAGAAGGTCTCGATGCGGCGGACCCAGTCGCCCTCCGTCAGGGCCGACTGCTTCTCGCCGATGGCCGTACGGATGCGGGCCTCCAGCGCTTCGTCGATATTCCGCTTGAGCGAGGCGATGGCCACGCCCGCGCCGGGCTGGAGGCCGGGGCCCATGGGCACGCCGGGAATGGCCGCCAGGCCCGCCGTTTGGCGCGTGTAGTCGGCGTTGCCGGCGTTGGCGACGTTGTTGCCGACCGCCTGCATCGCGCCCTGATAGGTCATCACGGCGCTTCGACCGATCTGCAATGCCGATGACATCAATCCCATGTGCTCACCCTTTGCGGCGGACGTATCCGCCGGTTCCTGTTCCTTTCGCGGACGCCCGACCGGCTATCCCACGGCGTCCAGCAGCTTCTGACCCGCCGCCGTCTGGCGCTGCCCCCGCGGGGTGTACCCGCCGGGTCCGTTCTCCAGGCACGTCATCGCCGCAAACACGTGGCGGAAGTGCCGCAGAATCTCTCGTGCAATCAGACCGGCCACGCGGTTGGCCTCGGCCACCTGGGCCGCGGTCCCCCGGAGCCGGTCGGCCGCGGCAAGCAACGGCTCACGCCGGGACGCATCCACCCGCCGGGCCAGCTCGCGGACGTTCAGGGTCCGGGCCTGGTGCGGCGCGATGCCCATCTCCTGCCCCAGGCTCACCATAAGCTGCCGCCGCAACCCCTCCTGCTCAGTCACCTCCTGCACGAGCGCGGCCTCCCGCGTGATGCAGTCGCGCATTCCGTCCAGGTTGGAGGAACGCATTTTTTCGATCTTGTCGCGGATCACGTCGAGCAGTTCGCGGTGCATCCACTCGAGGCGGTCCAGCAGGGTCAGCAGTCCAGTCAACCGGTCATTCGCATTTCGTGTCTTCACGCCTGTTCACTCCGCGCGTGTGTGGCATGCTCCGCCGCCAGCTCCATATGGGTCTGCTGTTTGACCAAGTCGCGGACCAGGGCCGCGCTGAGGTCGAAGGTGCGGGCCTGTCCGGCCTGCTCGGCCAGGGTCTGGTCGAGCTGGGCCTGGAAGACCCGCTCGCCGTGTCCGCCGTGGCCGTACGCGCCCTGCAGCGCGCTCGCCCGAAGCTGCCGCAGGAGCGTGCCGTAGAACACGCTGCCCACGACCTGGTCGGCCACCTTGCGAAGCGTCCCGTTCGCCTTCTGACGGGCGACGTCGAACGACGACACCTCTGCGTTGGACTTCGCAGCGGGTTCGGGCGGTTGGATGGTGGTGTCGATCGTCACGTTCACTCCTCGTACAACAACTTGGCGTGCAGCTTGCCAAGCCGATGGATTTCCGTGAGGATCGCAATGCGGTCCTCGACGTTCACGTTCAGACGGTTCAACGCGGCCAGCAGGTCATTCACCGTGGATCCGCCGGCCCGGCTGGGGTCGATGCCGACGAAGGTCTGCGGGCCGACCACCAACTCGTCGGCCGCGCCCTCCGCGCTGGGGGGGAGAATGGTCACGGTCAGTCCCCGCTGCGACACCACCACGGGAGAGATGTTGACGTTGCCGGACACCACGATGGTCCCCGTGTGGCGGTTGATCACCACCCGGGCCTCGTTCTCCGGCACCAACAGCAGCAGGGTTTCGATGTCGCGGATCCACGAGGCCGGCGTCTGCTCCTCCGGCACGAAGACCAGCACGTTCTTGGGATCCACGGCCAGGGCCACGTGGTCCACGTCGGCCGCGAGGGACAGCTCGGAGTCGATGGTCGCGGCGATCTCGTGGGCCAGCGCCCAGGTGGCGTGTGTGTCGTTCAGGACCAGCGTGATGTACCGTGCGGACGGCTGAATCCAGTCACTTGTGTAGGGCAACTCCCGGCCGTGGGCGATGTAGCCCAGCAGTACGTCCTCCTCCATCACGGCCCCGCCGGACACGCTGGCGCGGGTGGGCGTCGTGGGATTGACCAGCTTCAGCGGACCGCCGGCAAAGGCAAACACCGTGCCGACGGACATGTCGTGGTGAACCAGCGGCGTCGGCAGCAGGCGTCCGCCGGCCAGGCTCTTGGCGGCGCCGAACGCCGACACGTGCACGTCCACCCGATCGCCCTCTCGCACGCCGTTTTCCGGCAGCGTCGCCTCGACCAAGACCAGCGCCACGTTGCGGGTGTCCTGGAGCTCGTCGAGGGACACGACGGGCACGGCCAGATGCTTGAGCCCCTCCGCCAGGGCTCGCATCGTGGGCGCATACTGGTCGCCGTCCCCCGTGCCGTTCAGGCCGGCGACCAGCCCCATACCGATCAGGCGGTTGACGCGCTGGCCCTTCAGGTACGTCACGTCGCCGATGAGACAGGTCACCTCGGCAGCCCGGGCGCAGACCGCGAGCAGTGCAAACGTCGCCGGCAGCAGGATTGCATGTCGTAGCGTCACCGGAACCTCTTTCAAACGGGCCTCAGAACGTCCAGCAGCGTGGTCAGCCAGCCGCGGCGGGAGCCGTCCCGGACGGCGCCGCTGTTCTGCACGTCAATGCGCAGGTCCGCCAGTTGCGTGCTGAGCACGGAGTTGTCGGGCGTCACGTCCTCCTTGCGGCAGATGCCGGTGAGGGTCATCACGCTGGTTTCGTCCTCGAACTTCACTTCGTTGCGCGCCTGCAGCACGATGGTGCCGTTGGGCTTCACGTCGACGATCTCCGCCGTGATGCGGGTGGTCAGCCGGTCGTCCCGGCTGGTGCCGGCCTCGTTGGTCACCTTGGAGTCGAACTTGTAGTCCACGTTCGGCTTGCCGCGCCGGAAGTTCGTGGCGCCCCATCCGCCGTCGGTGAACTTCAGAAACGCGTCCAGCTCACTCTGGATCTGGAACTTCTTCTTGCTTTCCATGTCCGCGTCGGATTCGAACGACCGCTGGTGCCGCACAATGATGGTGATGAGGTCGTTCACCTGGAAACCTTTGGGCGGCGGCACGGGCACGGCAATGAGGGAGTTGCTCTCGAGCGTCTTGTTTCCCTCGTACGCCGTGGCTTCACGCGAGCGGGCGTCCGCCGGCTGCGTGGTGGCGTGCCGCTTGCGCAGAGACGTGGTCTGGGCCGAGCTGGTCGAGACCCAGGCCATCGTCCAACACAGGGCCAGAAGCAGTCCGTTTCGTGTCATCGGTTCGCCTCCGCCAGCAGGGTCTTCTCGTCGTCCGTTCGCGCGCCGCCGGGCCTCACTTCCGCGCGCCGCGGCCCCGTGACCACCGCGGTAAGCCTCCGCTTGGCTCCGTCGTGGCTGCGCAGCTCGATCAGGTCGCCGAACGCCCCGCTCTGCATGGCCTTGGCCGCCGTCACGAGCCGGACGCCGCCGGCCAGCGTATGCACCTCCACGATCTGCCCGCGATGCACCAGCGGCACCGGCTCCAGCATGCGCAGGTGCAGGGTCTCCCCGGCAGCGATGAACCGCTTCGCACGCTGCCCGATCGCCCGCTGCGCCTCCGCCAGACCGGCCTGTCCGACCTGCGTAAACGTCATCTCCACCACGTGCAGGTCCTCCGCTCGGATCGGCGCCTGGGCGTTGATCGCCCGCCGCGCCACGACCACCGGACGCGTCAGGCTCACGGTGACCGCCATGGGTACCACCTGCACCGTCTGGCCCGCGCGACGCACGGCCACGTCCAGGCTCACCAGGCCCAGCGACCTGGCCGATCGCCGGGTCACCACGAACTCAAACTCCGGCTCGCTCAGATCGAGCACGGGCTCGGCCGTTCGTCCGAACTGCACGTTCACCCGGCCGTCGGTCTCGGCGAGTTCCTGCTGGAAGAAGTCCTGCACGACCCGTCGCAGCGTGCGCGCGGTCGGGGCGGCCGCAGCCTTCGGGCCGGCATCCGCGGCAGGGGGCGCCACGCGGCCTTCCGGTCGCGTCACGGCGCACCGCGTGGCGCCTTTGACCACCACGGTGGCCAGGTTGACGCCTTCGCGGGCCAGCGCGGCGCGGACGTGATCCAGGGTGATCTGCACCGATCCGCCGGGCTGCGGGGCGTCGGTAATCGCGATGTCCCGCACGCGCTCGTACGTGTCGGCGTCAAACCCCTCCAGGTCGCACACGTCGCCGATCCGAACGTGGTCGTCCACGATCACCGCGGTGGGCCAGGCCCGCACCGATTCCGCCCGGGCCGCCGCACAGGCCAGCGCCCAGAGGCACAGGGCCGCGATGGCCGCCCGCTGCACCGGCCGCGAGAAAAGAAACGATGTCATGCACTCCTTGCCGTTCATCTTCGCATCCTGCCGCGTGAGGTTTACGCTATGCTTCGCTTACTCCGCTCGACTAGAACCGCCTCAGGTTGCTGACCACCTGCAGCGACTGGTCCGCCGCCTGGATGGACTGGCTGTTCAACTCAAACGCCCGCTGGGTGGTGATCAGCGCGATCAACTCCCGCACGGGCTCCACGTTGCTGAGCTCCAACTGGCCCTGGAAGATCGCCCCCAGGCCGTCCGACTGGGGATCGCCCACCACGGGAGGACCCGACGCATCGGATTCCGCGTACAGGTTGTTGCCGATCTGCAGCAGACCCTCGGGGTTCACGAAGCGGGCCAGTTGAATCTGCCCGACGGTGTTGAGCGTGGCCGCACCGGGTTGCCGCACCCGTACTTCCCCGTTGGCTCCGATGGTGATCTGCAGGGCATCCTGCGGAATGGTGATGGGCGGCTCCATGGGCGTACCCAGCGTGTTGCTCAGCACCAGCGTGCCCTCGGAGTTGATGGTGAAGTTGCCGGCCCGCGTGTAGGCGATGATCTCGTCCCCTTCGTTGATGGCCCGCACCTGAAAGAAGCCCGCGCCGTCAATCCGAATGTCAAGCGGCACGTCCGTGGGATCCACCGAGCCGGGCTGGAAGTTGAGCTGCGTGCCCGAAACCTGCGTGCCCAGGCCCACCTGGATGCCGTGCGGAATGGGCTCGTCGTCCGCGTTCGGAATGCCCGGCTCCCGCTTGACGAGGTAGAGCAGGTCCTCGAAGTTGACCCGCGAGGACTTGAAGCCGACCGTGTTCACGTTGGCCAGGTTGTTGGCCGTCACGTCCAGCTTCGTGTCCAGGGCCTTCATGCCCGTCGCGGCCGAGTGCAGCGCGATGATTCCCATCAGCTCTTGTCCTTATCCAATGCGACCCACGCGGTTCACCGCGTCGCCGTTCACCGTGTCCTGCATCTGGACCATGCGGGCGTTCAGTTCGTAGGCCCGCGAAACCTCGATCATGCCGGTCAGGGCGTCGACCGGGTTCACCGTGGAGCCCTCGTAAAACCCCGGGCACAGCCGCGAGGTGGTGGGCTGCGTCCGAACGCCGTCTCCGCGGAACAGATTCACGCCCACCTTGCGGAGCTTCTGTGTGTCGTCGACATCCACCACGCCGAGCGTCGCCACCGGCACGCCCCCCTGCTCCACGATGCCGTCGGCGCTGATCTCCACCGGCTGGGACTTGTCCACCGTGATGGGGTTGCCCGAATCGTCGAGGAACCGGATCCGGCCCTCTCCCGTCACGCTGACCAGCTCGCCCTCGTCGTTCAGCGCCATCCGCCCGTCGCGCGTGAAACGCACGTCGTTGCCGTCGTGGACCGTGAAGAAGCCCTCCCCTTCGATGGCCACGTCGAACGAGCCGCCCTTCTCCAGTGGCCCCTGCACGAAGGCGTGATACGTCGGACGCACCCACGGCCCGCCCGTCATGGCGTCCAGCAGCGGGTTGCGATAGAGGAAGCCCTCCGGGTTCGTCCGGCTCTCCACCTGTCGTTCGTGGATCACGGCCAGGTCATGCTTGAAACCGGTGGTGTTGACGTTCGCCATGTTGTTGGAGACCAACGCCTGGCGATACTCGTTCACCTGCATGCCGGCTGCGGACAGCCACATCCCGTAGTCCATCAGTTCACACTCGCGTCAAACCGAGTCTGGTGCTTGGTGGAACCGCCCATCAGAAGAAGAGCGACGGCCACCGACTCCGGGTCCTGGCCGATGGCGTCCACCAACTCCACGGCCAGGTCGATGATGGCCTGGCCCAGATCGCCGAGGTCGGCGGGGCCGCTGCCATCCAGTCGCTTGAGACGATCGTGGTTCATCACGAGTCCTTTCCGGGTGTGGCCCCGCCGGCGAGCGCGGAGCCACTGACCCGCCCGCTCTATGACAACGCCCGTGCCAGAGCCGGGCGGATCGGCGTTGGATCGGCCGATAGCCTTTCGCTAACCGGTTTCAGGCCAGTGAGTTAGAAACGATCGAGAATTGCGCCGGCCCGCTTCTGCGATTGGCTCCGGCGATCCGGCAAACGCGCAAGACCTGCCGCCCGTCGGCAAGAGATGCTCGCCGTGAGCGGGTTTTCTGATGCTCGCACCGCGACTAGCGGAAGCGGGCGACCGCGGAGCGGAAGGGAATCCGGCCGTCCGGTTCGCTCGGTCCGCCGCGGGTCCACAGCGGGTCGTGGGTGGGGTCGACGAAGCGTTCCGGGTGGGGCATGAGGCCGAGGATCTGTCCGGTGGCGTCGGTCAGGCCGGCGATGCCGTCCACGCTGCCGTTGGGGTTGGCCGGGTAGTCGGCCGGGCCGCCGTTGGCGTCTATGTAGCGCAGGGCCACCTGCCCTCGGTGGCGGAGGTCGGCCAGTGCGTCATCGTCGGACACGACGACCTTGCCTTCGGCGTGGGCAACGGGCAATCGCAGGGTCGCACCGGCTGGCAGAAAGGCACAGCGGTCCGTGCAGACGTGCAGGTGTACCCAGCGGGCCTCGAAGCGGGAGGAGTCGTTGAAGGCCAGTGTCACCGTGGGCTCGCCGCCGAGCGGCCCCGGCAGCAGCCCCGCCTTGACCAGCACCTGGAACCCGTTGCAGATGCCCAGAATCAGCCTGCCCGCGTCCAGAAACGCCTGAAGCGGCTCGAGCAGGTGCAGGGCGAGCTGGTTGCCCAGAATTCGGCCGGCCGCCACGTCATCGCCGTAGCTGAACCCGCCGGGAAGGGTCAGAACCTGAACGTCCTTCAGCCGAGCAGGCGATTCGATGAGCCGATCCACATGCACGAGCTCGACTTGCGCCCCCGCCTGCTGCCAGGCGAAAACCGTCTCCTGGTCACAGTTGATTCCGGCCGTCCGCAGTACGAGGACCTTCACCCGGGCCATGCACAAGCACTCCTGTTCAGGCGGGGCAGCATACTCGCTTTCCGGACCCCGGACCATCCGCCGGCCCGTACCGCGCAAGTCCGCCGTTCGCGGCCCGTTTCGTGAAGTTTTCGTTAAGCCCCTCTCCGGGCGCGCTGCGGAGCGATTCCGCGCCTGCTATACTCTATGCGTGCTCGCTGTCTCTGCGCGGCCCGGCCGCGGTCCTTCCTCGGGTGTGACCACACGGAATGCGCGAACCATGGCCGAAACGACAAGACGGATACCGGACAAGACCATCCTGATTGTCGAGGACGAGGCCGATTTGGCCGAACTGCTCCGGCTCAACCTGGAGCGGGAGGGGTATTCCTGCCGGGTGGCATGCGCGGGCGACGAGGCGCTGGCCGAGGCGCGGCAACAGGCGCCTTCGCTGGTGCTGCTGGACCGGATGCTGCCCGGGCTGAGCGGGGATGAGGTAGCCTCCATCATGCGCCGCGACCCGGCGACGGCCAACATTCCCATCATCATGCTTACGGCCAAGGTGGAGGAGTCTGACGAACTGGTCGGGTTCGCCCTCGGCGCTGATGACTACGTGACCAAGCCGTTCTCCATGAAGGTGCTGCTGGCTCGCGTGCGGTCCATCTTCCGACGCGCGATGCTGATGGAGACCGACCTGGATACGCTCCGCACGGGACCGTTCGAACTGACGCCCAGCCGGCACGAACTGACGGTGGACGGGCAACCCGTCCAGTTGACGGCCACCGAGTTCCGGCTTCTCAAGGCCCTGATGGCCGCCCGGGGCCGGGTGCGTAACCGCGACCAGTTGATCGACACCGCGTTCGGCGTGGGGGTCGCCATCACCGACCGCACGGTGGACGTACACATTACGGCCCTGAGAAAGAAGCTGGGCGCCTCTGCCGGGTGGATTCAGACCGTCCGGGGCGTGGGCTACACCTTCCGCGAGCCGCAGGAACCGAACGCCGAGCCCTCATGAAGTTTGCCCCCGGCAAGTTCTTCTGGAAGTTGTTCCTGAGCAACGCCGCGCTTCTGGCGGTCGTCGTCGGCGCCAGCGTCTGGATCATCCACGCCCGATACCAGGCCATTTACGCCGCGGAACTGACGGACAACCTGCGCGCCGTCGCCGAGGCCCTGCGCCAGGTCGCGGGGGATCGTTCGCTCGCGGAGGATGCGGGCAATCTGGACCGACTGGCCAAGGGAGTGGGGTCCGCCGGTTCCCGCGGTATCCGCATCACGTTTGTGACCGCCGACGGCACGGTAATGGGCGATTCGGAGGCGGACCCCGCGCACATGGAGTCGCATTCTGACCGACCGGAGATTCTGGAAGCGCTTCGCAGCGGCTGGGGCGTGGCCGACCGCTGGTCGGACACCCTGTCCTGCGACATGCGCTACGTGGCGGCGCGGGTGGGACCGGCTGACGCTCCAAAAGGCGTGGTTCGCGCCTCGATGGGAGTCCGGAGCATCGAGTCGCGCACGCAGACGGCGCGGAACATCGTGATCCTGTCCGCGGCGGTGGTGCTGGCGGGTGCCGTGATGCTGGCGCTGGCGCTGGCTCGAATCTGGAGCAGCCCCATCGCCCGGATCACCGCGGCGGCCCGCAGCATCTCGACGGGCGATCTGTCCGCGCGAGTGCAGGTCTCGGGCACGGACGAGGTGTCGCTGCTGGCCCGAAGTCTGAATCAGATGCGCGACCATCTGGCCCGGCAGATGGAGACGATTGACCGCCACAGCCGGACCCTGGAATTCCTGCTGGCTCAGCTCCATGAGGGCGTGATTGTCGCGGGGCCGAACGGCCAAGTGCTGCTGATGAACCCCGCCGCCCGCCGGCTGCTCGATGTGCGGGCCGTCGGCAACGTGTCGTTGCCGGAAGGCCGCCCCATCGAAGAGTGCATCCCGCGCGGTGAGCTGCAACGCATGCTGCGGGTCGATGCCGGCGCGGACACAGAGGCCCGCGACGGCCAGCCACCCATCGAGGAGTATCGCCTGACCGTCCAGCATGGCGGGCGGGCGATGACCCTGCTGGCCCGCGCGTCCGACATCGTGCTGCCCGGCGTCAGCGACGTGAGGCCCGACACCCGCCGATCCCCCGGTGAATCACCCGGCCTGCGTCTCCAGGGACGGCTGCTGGTGCTGACGGACGTGACCGAACTGACGCACGCCCTGCAAATCAAGACGGATTTTGTCGCGAATGCCTCGCACGAGCTTCGCACGCCGCTGTCGGCCATCCGGGCGGCCGTGGAGACGTTGATCAGCATGTCCGACTGCGACGCCTCAGACGCCGAGCCGAAGCTGTTGAAAATCATTGATCGGCACAGCGGCCGGCTGGAGGCGATGGTCACCGATCTGCTCGACCTGTCCCGACTGGAGTCTCCGGACGCCGAGTTCCACGCCGCGGCCGTTCCGCTGCCGGCGTTTCTCCAGGACCTGCACGACCGCTTTCGCGACAAGCTGTTCGCCCGCGGGTTGCATTGGCGGGTTGACCTGGGGCCCGGCTGCGAAACGATCTTCGGGAGCCGCCATCTGTTGTCCCTCATTCTCGATAATCTGGTGCATAACGCCGTCAAATTCACAGAGGAGGGGGGCCACGTCACGGTGACCTGTCGTCGACAGCCGGACGCCGTGGCCATCACCGTGGCGGATGACGGCTGCGGCATTCCGCCGGAAGAGCACGAGCGGGTATTTGAACGCTTCTACCAGGTGCAGCGCGCCCGCTCCGGCCCCGCTCGCGGGACCGGGCTGGGCCTGGCCATTGTGCGGCATGCCGTCAACGTCATGACCGGCCAGGTAACGCTGGACAGCGAACCGGGTCGGGGCACCCGCATTACGATTACGGTGCCTCAGCCATCCGCAGACGCGAGCCACATGACGCGCCACCCGACCGCCTCGGACGTCGGGGGCACGGATCGACGCATGTCGCCTCGTGAGTGAACCGCCCGCCCCCGGGATAGAATCGGAAAGTGCGGTCAGTTCACGCCGCTCCCTGTTGCTTCACCCGATGAGCAGTCCTTGTCGTCGTCGGGCTGATTGGCGGTCAGCGTGTTCGCGTAGAGGTTCGATTCGGCGCCCCAGCACAGCACGCCGCCGGCTTCGGCGGCGGAGTTACCCTGAATCGTGCAATAGGAAAGCGTCGATTCGTACAGGGTGATGCCGCCGCCCGCGTCTCCCGCCGTGTTGTTGTCGATCGTGCATCCGGACACCAGGCATTTGAAGGCGGCCACTCCGCCCGCCCGGCCCGCGGTTGCGCGGTTGCCGGAAACCGTGCAGGCGTAGATCGACGAATCGTCCGCGGTAATCCCGCCCCCTTCGTGTTCCGTGGCCTCGTTGTCGCGAACCAGGCAGTTGCGGATGACCGCGCTGTCGGCTTCGATGCCGCCACCACCTCCGGCGCGGTTCCGCTCGATCACGCAGGCGGACACAACCGAACCGGTCGACGCGATCGACACCGCCCCGCCCCAGAGTCCGGCCTCGTTGCCGGTCATGATGCAGGCTTCCAGCGTACCCGCGTACAGGAACACGGCGCCGCCGTCCACCCTCGCCGTGTTCTCCGTGAACGTGCAGTCAAAGGCCTGGCCGGCCAGGTAGGCCCCGCCGCCGTTGGCCGTGGCCTGGTTCCCGCTGAACACGCAGCGCCGCAGCACGCCGCCCGTATCGAGGCTCGCCGCGCCGCCGATGTGCGCGCGGTTGCCGGTGAAGGTGCAATCTTCAAAGGTGGCGGCGTCGCGCGTCCAGACGGCGCCGGCGTATGCCTGCCCCTCGGCCTGGTTCCCTTCAAATGTGCTCGTCTCCACAAGCAGGACCGATTGCTCACTCTGCATGGCGCCGCCGTTGCCGGCGTTCCGGTTGCCGACAAACGTGCTGTCACAGACGAGCACGTCGGCGGCGTTCAGCAGCACGAGAGGCGTGGCCGTGTTGTTCTCGAACCGGCTGTTCCGGACCGCACATCGGCCGATGAAGTGGATCAGCTTCAGTCCTCCGCCGGGATTCGCGCTGAATGTGCAACCCTCGACGGTGACGGCCAGTGTTTCGCGCCCGCTTTCCGCATGCACCACGCTGCGGCCGCCACAATTCGTGAACCGGCAGTTCGAGAGCGTCAGGTGCTGGTCGGCCCCGGGATCGCCGAAGAAGACGGCGCTGCCGTGGTTGTCCGCGCCACAGTCCTCGAAGCAGCAGGACTCCAGTTCCAGAGAGGCCCGGCCGGCCCCGTAGAGACCATAGCCGGTGGCCACGTGGATCGCCCCGCCGTCCGAGAAGTCGGCCGGGCCGGCGTATCCGGCGTAGCCGTTGCGAATGGTGAGGGACTCGATCCGGAGCACGCCTTCCACGCGGTCGAAAAACACGAGCCGGTGGCAGTCTTCGGCGTGGGCCTGGAGGTCGATCACGGTGACGTCGCAGCCCTCGCCGCGAATGGTGACGCCGCCGAGATAGCGACCTCGCGTCTCCAAATCGCGGAACCCGTCGCCGGTGAACGTGCCAGGGCCCAGGTCGATCACGTCGTTGTACGTTGCGGCGTCCAGCGCGTCCTGCAGCGTTGCGTAGTCGCCGGGGACCCGCAGGTGCCGCGGCGGGCTGGAGGCAAACACCGCTCGCAGCGTGTCCGAGCCGGACACGGTGAACCGGGTCACCGGCTCCGTGCCGCTGACCGCCTTTTCCCAATGATGGAAGACGAATCCGTCGTTCGCCACGGCCTGCACCAGCGGCTGATCCCCGGAGCGGTATTTCTCCAGCGTCGGGAAGAGAATCACCCGGCCGGCCCCGGGAGGAAACACCTCGACGGTCAGAACATGCCGGCCTTCCATGCCGGTGACGCCGGAGCCGCTCCAGTCGTCGCCTTCGCCCTCCGGCACGAAGTGGGCGGTGATCAGCTTCGAAGCGTCGGCCGGCTCGTCCTGCAACTCCGCCGCCTTCTCGACGCGACTTCGGTTCGACAGCAGGTGACGGACGCTGAAGCCCGCCAGCTCGTAGCCGGACGTCGGGTCGCCCCAGACGTTGACGGACTCCGTGTGCCAATAGAACCCGACCAACCCGCCCGGGGCATGGCCCACCGTGCCCAGTTCCGGCGGATCGGCCCCGAACGCCAGGCGGGCCAGGAGAACGTCCGTGGCATCGTACAGGTTGTGCGTGTACTGGAACTTCACCCGGTCGAGGATGTCGAACGTGAAGTTGAGGTCCAGCGTGTGGCCGTTTCGGAGCTCCACGCCCAGCTCGCCGTACTTCGCGCCGGCGACCAGCTCGAGCGATTCCTCATACGAGATCGACGGCCCCGCCACGGCATAGAACTTCACGCCGAACTCCGGCTCGAGATACACCTTGGCCCGGACCGGCGAAAGCGACACGTCAGGGACATCGGCGTCCGCGTCGAAGGTCAGGCCCGCGACGCGGTTCCACTTTCCGACACCGTCGGACTGGAGGTATTCCGCACCGAGCTCCAGACCCGCATTCAGGCCCAGCCCGGCGGAGACCGTCCCCAGTTCTCCCGCGGCCACCTCGGCGCCCAGGTTGACGGTCAGGAAGAACTGGTACACCACCGGCACCGAACCCAGCGTGATCACGCCGGCCGGCCTGGGCCATTTCAGCTCCACCAGCGGGACCTTCTTGCTCAGATAATCGGTCAGGGCGGTGATCTCGATCTCGGCGTCCAGACCGGCGCTGACCCGGCCGGCGGCTACGCAGCGAAAACGCTGGATTCGCCCGTCCTCCACGTCCAAAACGAGGTCGAAGTCGGGATGGAACGCAAACCGGCCGTCCAGGGTGAGGGTGACCTTGTCCGGGAACTCCAGCTCCACGTCGGAAATGACGAGGACGCCGTCTTCCACGGTAATCCGCCCGGCCCGGTGCGATTTCAGGTTGACATCGATCCCGGCCTGGCTCAGATCGAGTTGTCCGGCCAGATACAGGCGGCAGCGGCGGATCAGGTCGGTCAGGCCGGCGGGCTCGGTGTCGATTTCGTACACCCCGTCTACGGCTTCGACCGCCAGCACGCGCACGGGCCGGAATCCGTCCACGGCGCTGACGAGCACCGCGCCCGGAAACAACGTCGTCTGGCCGTCTCCGGAGAGGCGAAAGCGGTTCTCGCCCAACTCTTCCAGTTGCGCGGTGTCATCGAGGACGACCGTCGAGTCGTGCAGTTCCGGCTCCACCTCGGCTTCGGCAAACACGGCTTCGATTGCCAGGTCGCCGGTGACGGTTACGGTCAGGGGGTTGGCGGCGCCGCCGGCGCCGCCGGCCCAACGGTCGAACACGAAACCCGGGGCGGCCGTGGCGGTGAGGATCAACGTCTCCCCGGTCGCATAGCCGGTGCGGTCCGGGTTCAGGGCAACCTGCCCGGCGCCCGCCGGCGTCACCGAGACGGTGACCGCGTGCTCACCGATGGCTCCGCCGCCTCCGCCCGCACCGCCTCCGGCGCCACCCGAGGCGCAGCCCACCAGCGTGAGCAGCGAAAGGTGTGCAGCAAAAAAACAGCTCCAACGGCGGGCGATTCGTTTCAGGGTCACGGCTGCAGCCTCCAACAGGTGTATCCGGGTCGGGCATCAACACGCGGGACAATCACGCGCGAACCGCACGGCCCCAGACACTCCAGAGCGGGTTCACGCGCATCCTCACGACCCCTGTATTCAACGTAACGTTGCCGGGTCAACCGGTCACACGGCCCGTCAGGGCACGCGGTACAGCCGGCCGTAGGACCGGTCGAACACCGAATCGACGATGGGCTCCACGGGCGTCAGACCGGCCTGCATGAGACGGACGAAGAGGTCTTCCGTGATCTCCTCCGGGAATCCGTAGCTCGATTTGCGCAGTCGGTAGACCTCCGCCCAGTTCACCAGCACGTGCGTGTACCCCTGCTCACGCAGCCATTCGAGGATCCGTCTCTCGTCGGACTTCGCCGCCCGCACGGCCTCCACGAACGGGTTGCGATTGAACACCACGCAGTAGTCGACGTTCCGCTGAAAGTAGAAGGCCCGCGCTTCCCCGACCAGGAGCACCTTGCCGTCGAGGGGCACGGTATCGCCCGTATTCACGACCTGGTAGAACTCGTATCCGCGAATCCGACCGTTCACGAAGAACTCGGGGATGCCCTCGATCTGGACGGTGCGGCCCACCAGGGGCAGGTGCGCGTGATAGAGACGTCCGATGAAGCCCAGGTTCCAACCCAGCCCGATGATGACCATGTACGCCACCAGCCCGCCCACCACGAATCCCGGCGCGCGTTGCCCGCGCAGCACGGCCACCGAGCGGTCGACCGCCGCCGACGTCAGGATGATCAGGGGAATCAGCATGGGCACCGCGAATCGCGCGTACAAATGCGTCGCGAACAGCCACACCACGATCTGAAGGCCGAGCACCACCACGGCCAGCCGCACCGGGCGTTCGCCCCAGGTCAGCACCACCGCCGACATGGCCAGCAGCAACAGAAGCGGGCCGAACCGCTGATCCGGGTCGGCGGGCACGTACTGCCAGAGCATGGCCAGGCGGTCGCCCAGCACCTCATCCGATCGGTGGCACGCGGCGAAGTGACGCGATTCCTCCGAACCCCAGCCGGTCGGGTACGTGGTGAACACCTCGCCCGCCAGCGGGAACACAGGATTGCCGGCCATGGCCGTGTTCTTGATGAACCAGGGGAGAATCGTCAGGCAGGCGGCCGCCCCGTACACGCCCACTGCGGCCAGTCGACGCCGCCATCCCGAGGCAGGAGCGGCGAAAGCCAACACCGCCAGGGGCAACACGATGAGAGCGCCCGCCGTGTACTTGCATCCGAAGCTCAGGCCCGCCAGCACGCCGGCCAGGGCCAGCCACGGCAGGGTGGGCCGTTCTCGCGAAGACGTGGCGAGGGGGGCCTGCCCGGCGTTCGGCAGGGAGCCGGGCAAGACGCCGATGAGGGGGGGCGCGTCCGCCGGCACGCCGGGGAGAATCGGAGCGCGGGACCGCGCGCGTCCCGCCGGCCGGACGGGCGGATGCGCGTGCCCCGCCGTGTGCGCCATGGACAGACCGCGCAGCAGGACCGCCGCCGCCATCAGGCCGAAGAAGAGCATCGCGTTTTCCACGTACGCCACGCCGCTGAGGTACACCAGCCATCCGGTCCCGGCGGTGACCACGCCCGTGACCACGCCGGTCAGCGGAGACCGGTCCCGCCCGATCAGCCAGCCCGCGGCCACGCAGAGAACGGCCAGCCCCAGATTCATCATCTTGGCCATTCCGGCGCCGCTGAGGACGCTGTTGCGAACGACCATGCACAACAGGTAGAGCATCTCCGCGTTGGCGGGGAAGTTGGCGTACACGTTATGCGGGGCATAGGTGATGCGTCCCGCCTCGAAATACTCGCGCGGCATCTGGAGGTGATACTCCAGGACGTCGTACCCGTTGCCCTCTTCCGCCCAGAGAAGACCCGAGGGGACCGCCGCGGCCAGCACGCCCAGCACGGCGAAGGGCACCGTGGTCAGCCAGAGCCAGCGCCAGCGCGTGGCCGCCACGCCCAGAAACGCCCACTCTCGCCGCGGGTGGCGCAGGGAAGGCGATGCGATGCTTTCCAGAATGCGCCTCAGACGAACCAGTCCCATGATCCCCGCGGCGATCGTGACGACATAGAGCACCGGGGGATGCAGCACGCCGGCCAACCCCAGCCCCAGGGTGAGCAGGGACAACAGCCCGATTCCCAGCGCCAGGCCCAGCATCACATGCCAGCGAAGGGGAAGCGGATCGGACGTGCAGAGCGGGACCAGCCAGAGCCCGCCCAGCCCGGCGGCGGCCAGAAGCCCCACGGCGGGAAGCCCGTCCAGCAGGAGAGACAGGCAGGCCCCGGGGGCGATCTGGATCAGCAGGAAAAAACCGATCGCTGCACAGAGAAACAGAATCCACTGCGCCTGCGTCAGTCGTTCCAGGGGTCGGGATGGTGGTTCCGCCGGGGGCATACGTGGATCCGGTCACCGGGCCTCGGGGTACAGCACGTCCCGCGCCTGCATCAGGGCCAGCAGAGCGTGCGAACAGGCGTCGATGCGCAGCGTGCTGTCGATCAGCGAACGCCGCACCCCGCCGATCGTATCCAGCCGGCTTCGCACGTAGTACGCCTCTTCCGGCTTGAACTCGATCTGGAGCAGAAACCGCGCACCCAGGCGAACGGCCGTCTCGTACGCCTCGATTCGCGCGGCGTCGCCGCGATGCCGCGCCAGCGCCAGGGCATCGCACAGGCCGCACAAATACGACGCCGTGGCCGAACCGACGTCGGATGGATGATAGGGGGCCATCCCTCCCCACTTGTCCGGCCAGGGACAGTTGGACTCGCGAAGCTGAACCGCCGCCAACGCGTCGGCCATGCGGAAGACAAACGCGGCGAAATCGTCACGTTTGCTGTGCATCGCCATCCGGGCGTAGGCCTGGATGTGCCAGCCGGCGAACTCCGGCGACGGACAGGTCTCGAAAAGCTCCCGGTAGTAGCCGTGCGCGCGGTCGAATACCTCCATGATGGCCTGCTGCGGCTGCTCGTCATACACCTGCGCGAGCGCAAGCAGGGCCTGCCCGGGGTACGACTCCTGCGTCGCCAGCACGTCCGCGGGAGGGAAGCCCGTCACGAACCGGCCGTTGGACGCCTGCGCCCAGATCATGCCGCCGACCAGCTTGTCGCGCTCAAAGCGATACCGCACGGGTTCCGGGAACTCCGTCATGGCCAGGCAGGCCAGCGCCGTCGTGCCCAGCCGATTGCGCTCGTCAGGCGTGCGCACGTACCCCGCGTTGTCCTTCCGGGGCAGGTTCACCACGCGACGGGCAAGCAGGTCGATGGATTTGGCCGCGGGAGAGAGGAAGGCCGCCGCCCGGCCCGGTCGACGGGCATAGGCGGCCAGGGCCCGGGCCGCCTCGGCCTGCAGGAACTCGTCCGTGACGTACTCATCCAGGTACTTGTCCTCGGCGGGGTCATAGGCGGCGGTCATGCGTCCGGTCGGCTGCTGGCGGTACGCGATGTACTTCGCCATCCGCTCCATCGCCGCCGCCAGGGACTCGGCCGTAACCGCGCCGGGAGAGACCGGCACCATGCCCCGCTGCAGAAACACCACGTCTTGCCCCGGGGCCCGTTCCACCCAATGGGTGGAGCGAAAGCGGGTAATCTCCACCTGGTCCAGCACATCGAGGGTGGCGCCCAGCGACTGGGTCAGGTTGGTCACCGCCTTGTTCGTGGACACGTTGTAGGAGACGAACTCCGACGGGCTCAGCCGGGCACTGGTGGCGCCAAAGGTCAGACGCAGGCCGTCCACCCCCGGTTCGATGCACCGCTCGACGGGACCGGACAGCAGTTCGAGCCCGTTGACGCCGAGCGGCACGGGATCGCCGATGGCTTCCATCTCGATGACCAGGTGGTTCGCCAGGGCCGGCTCCATCGGCGTGCCCGTGGCGGCCACCCGCTCCAGGGCAAGCCGGACCGCCTCGCGGCACGACTCGGGGAGGGGCGCCAGGGACGAGATGCCGGTGCCGCGGTGCAGGCCGTCTTCGCGAAGGGTGACGAGAACCTGGCACCTCAGGTCGCGCAGCTCGGGCGGAGCGTAGGGCATGGGATCGATCCGGCCTTCCCGGATCTGCTGTTCCAGCATGCGGCGGACGCAGCGCGTCAGGAACCGCTGGTCCAGGGGAGAGATGGCCGGCGGCGCCGGCGGCGCCGGCGGCGGCGGCGCGTCGGCGGCGCGCAGGGAAAGGGCCGGCCCCGCCGCCGCCGCGAACAGCACCATGCACCACCGTTGCTTGTGATTCCACATGGCGGACAGTATATTTGCAGACGCGGTGAGTCTCAACGGTGTCAGGCGCCAGCCCTTATGGCCAACGGCCCGGATCATGATTTCTCCAAGCCGATCGTGGAGTCGGCGGCCCGCGTGGCGCAGCAAGTCCGCGCCCAGGCCCTCATGGCCTTCGTGGACGCCGTTCCCGATCTCGATCACCTGCTGGCCGCGGTGCAGCCGCCGACCGCCCTCATCCTCGTCGTCCGCGACGCCCGCGACGAGCTGCGTCTCAAGGGCTCCACGGTGAAAACCGTGACCGCCCCGGATTTCTCCCTGACTCGCATGGGCCAGATCAAGATGGCCACCCTGCTGGCGTTTTCCCAGCGACTCCTCTCGCCGGGTGACGTAATCGTGTTCCTCACCGGCGTCCATGGCAAGGCGCTGGACACCCTGGTCACCACGCAGGTCGGACAGGAATACGAGCTGTTCCAGTCGGTGGATCAGCCCAAACTGACGGAACACATCCGGCGCGTCGTCTTCCAGCGCGTCCTGACGCTGGCCCTGGAGGTCGCGTATGAGGGACGCGAAGGCAAGCCCCTGGGCGCCCTGTTTGTGGTCGGTTCACACAAGGAACTGGAACCCTTCTGCCGGCAGAACATCATCAACCCCTTCCGCGGCTATCCCGAGAGGGAGCGGAACATCCTGGACGACGCCATTCGCGAAACGGTGAAGGAGTTCTGCTCCATCGACGGGGCGTTCATCATCAAGGGCAACGGCGTGATCGTGTCGGCCGGCACCACGTTGCACCCCACGCTGGCCGGCGAAGACCTGCCTCAGGGGCTGGGTGCCCGCCACGCCGTGGCGGCGGCCATCACCGCCAACACCCGCAGCGTGGCCCTGACCGTCTCGGAGTCCACCGGCGACGTCCGCATCTGGCGCCGCGGAAAGATGATCACGGAAATCGAGAAGGGCGCCGAGGCCCCCCGAACCGGACTGCGCAAGCCGATGCCCGACGGAGGGTGACCCCGGTCACACGGGCGCGCGACGGGATGCCGTGCAACAAGTTCGTAAACCCTCTCGACGAGGCCCCACAAGGCGGGGGGAACGGGTAACATGCCGGTGCGTGTCGTTCCAACGGCACGATGATCCATCGCGGCCCATCCAAGGGGACGCGGTGATGAAAGGTCCCACTCCAGGCGCGGTCCTGGCCATTTGCGGCGTACTGGCCCCGATGGCGGCGGCACGATGCCAAGTGGAAGGGAAGCTCCTTGCCCACGGGCGATCAGTGGGACTGGACAGGGACGCGAAAAGAGGGCGGGCTGGGGGTTTTTGCGAAGGGTTGCAGAGACAGGAGAGTTAGGGTAGTGTTAGCGCCGGCTGGCAGGGGCCGAATGGGGGCGTTTCGGCGTGCGTGACGGGCAGTTTCCGGTGGCGGAGCGTCCCTACGAGGCGCGGTGCTCGATGGATGCGACATCGTCACTGGCCGTTCTTCCGTGCGGGCCGACGAATGAAGCGTGAACGGCATGCTGCGGTTCCTGGGGGTTGTGATTTGAATCGCGGCACCGGGGGGACGGCGGCGATGGGGCGAGTGTGGAGGAAGCGCTGCAGCGGCGGACGTGGCGCGTTGCCGGATTGGCGCGACGTGGCGGCGGGTGTACGGTACGCGGGGCGGTTAGCGAAGTTCAGTGGCATAATCGCGATCTTGTTGCTGGTGAGTTCTGGATCTAGGGAGCGGGCGTATCGATGCGGGAGTTTACGGTTGTGTCGCTATTCTCGGGCGGAATGGGGCTGGACATCGGTCTGGAAAAGACGGGCCGGTTCAGGCATCTTGCGTGCGTAGAGAAGGTCCCTGCTTTCTGTGACACGATCCGCCGCAACCGGGACGCCGGACGGCTGCGCAACCGCGATCTCAAGGTCTACCAACAGGACATCGCAGAACTGCCGACCGCGCAAATCATGGAAGAGTTGCGTCTTGAGCCGGGCGAGTTGGATCTGTTGGTGGGGGGACCTCCGTGCCAGACGTTTAGTACGACTGGGAAGCGGGCGACTGTTCAAGATCCGCGCGGCACGCTCCTGTGGCAGTTTCTCCGATTCGTGCGAGACCTCGAGCCCAAGTTCTTCCTGATGGAAAACGTTCGGGGTCTGATGTCGGCTGCCTTGCGACATCGGCCGATCAAGGATCGGCCGGAGAAGGGAGGCGCCCCCCTCGAAGCCGACGAAAAGCCAGGGTCGGTGATCGAGCGGTTCCTCGTTGACTTGGGGCACTCCTACCGCATTGACTGCTTCGAGGTAAACGCTGTCAACTACGGAGCACCGCAACTCCGTGAGCGGGCACTGTTCATCGGGAATCGCTTTAACAGGGTCGTCGAGTTTCCAGGGCCGACCCACGGCGAACGCCGGCCCGAGCAGCGACAGCCGACCCTGTTTGACGACGCGGACTTCGGTGCCGGGGACCTCAAACCGTTCCGCACGCTTCGCGAGGCGCTAGCGGGGCTGGTTGAGGAAACTTCAGAAATCATGGATTTCAGCCCGCGCAAAAAGCGCTATCTGTCGTTGGTCCCGGAAGGAAGCAACTGGCGGTCCCTGCCGCCGGAGGTCGCCCGGGAGTCCATGGGTGAAGCGTACTTCGCCAAAGGCGGCAGATCGGGCTGGTGGCGAAGGTTGACCTTCGACCTGCCGTGCCCGACTGTCGTGACGATGCCCAACCACGCCGGGACTGCGCTCTGCCATCCGACCGAGACCCGAGCCTTGACGCTCCGGGAGTGCGCGCGCGTCCAGGAGTTCCCCGACGACTGGGAGTTTTGCGGCACGACGCAGCAGAAGTACGCGCAGGTCGGGAACGCCGTGCCGGTCCGTCTTGGAACGGTGTGCGGCGAATTACTGGTAGGAGAACTCGACGACCTCTACAGGACCGGGCTGAAAGAGTCAGAGGGGCACCACCCGCTCTACCGCATCGTCTACGTCAAGTCGCACATCCGGACCCGTCAGTGGTACAAGGCTGGGAAGACCTTCGTGTGGCAGCATGGTGAGGACAACGCGCATGCGAAATACCGGCCGGCGAAGACCGAGCGGAAGATACTGGTGCCGCCGAAGGAGTGAATCATGGCCAAAGCAAAAAAGGCCAAGACAGGCGGCAAGTCAAGCCGAGGGTTCTACAGGGCGGTCAAAATGCATCGCCACAGCTTCCAACCCACCCAAGTCGCAGGGCTTTTGGCCCTCGCTGACAAGGACCGCGTGGAGGCGCTATCCGAGGCCATCTCGACCTACATAGTCAAGAACCTGCCGGCAGCGATCGACCGGCGCCAGGGCTTGGCCGAGTACCGCACCAATCCGTACGTGCTCCTGACCTCGGCCAGCGCGATGCAACTCATCGAGTCGGACCAGTTTGCGAGCTTCCTGTTCAACAACAAACTCTACATGGGCCTGGAAACTTCGTTCGGCAAGTCCATCGAGTCCGTCCTTGTCCTGCCATACCCGGTTGGTGCCACCTCGAATGACAGATGGAGGGAGCCGCCCGAGAAGATCGAAGAGAGCAGGGCGCTGGCGAAGCTCGGGCAAGAGGAGAAAGCCCAGAAGCGCATCGACTCGGTGTGGAGGGAAGTGGACAAGGCGTGCGTCATTGGCAAGCGCCGCTACATGATCAGCATCAAGAGCGGCCCGAACTGCATCAACGACACGCAAGTGAAAGGAATGACCGACGCGATAGCCCAGCAGCATAAGGCGTGGCTGGCACAGACGAAGAGGACCTGCCCAGGCGTACGAGAACTGGACATCGTGATCGGCCTAACGTACGGCACCGACAGCACGACCAACAATAAGGAGAACCAAATCCTTGTCAAACTGCTCCAGAAGGGGTTTGTCGAGGAGGATCGGACGACAAAGCCAGGCGTAGTCATTGACTCAGCAACTCGGTCGGTGCGCGTCTACCGCCGCATCGGCATCGACTTCTGGTCTCTTATCGGCAGCCCGTCCCAACCAAGCCAAGCCGGGTTCGTCTACCTGGAAGTCTTGCTCGCTCTAGCCAAAGCCTTGTCGAGGGGCATGACCGCTGCCAGCCTTGAAGAGCGGGTGAACATCAAGATTCAGCAACTCTCCCAGGCGTTGGCAAAGTTGTCGTTTCCGCGGCATGGCCTTCCGACTTGGGTTCGAGAGGACTTCAAGGACCATGAACTCACTTGGCTGGCGGCAGCAATGTCGGCCTTCTACGACGAGGGAATCTGAAGCGTGGAGCGTATCCTCCGCGACAAACTCATCAATGGTTCCTTCGGGTCGGTCCCCCAGACCCACTCCCGCAGGATGGGTGCGATTCGGGGCAGGGGAAACCGTTCCACCGAAGCCCGTTTCCGGGCCATGTTGGTCAGGGCTGGATTGCGTGGCTGGACGATGCAGACCCGGGCGATAGAAGGAAAGCCCGACTTCTACTTCGCGAAAGAGAGGGTTGCTGTATTCATAGACGGCTGTTTCTGGCACGGCTGCCCTCGGTGTGGGCACGTACCGAAGGTCAACCGCCCATTCTGGGCGAGCAAGATTGCGAGGAATAAGGAACGCGACCGTGCTACGGACAAGTTGCTTGCCCAGGGTCGCGTGAGGCCCATCCGGATTTGGGAGCACGAACTGAAGGACTCTCCGAAGGCATGCGTTCAACGGGTCGTTGATGCGCTGAACGGCAAGCGCGGTGGTCGCTTTCACCGCTGAGGCGGGCACGAAGACGAGCTGCGGAAGTTCCAGCGCGAGCACGGGAAGAGGGTCCGGCCCATGCTGGTGCCGTTCAACCTCAAATGAGAAAGGAACCGCTGATGAACGCGGATAAGCACAGATTGAACGAAGGTAATTCAGCAAGAGCTATCGGAGTTCATTCGCGTTCATCCGCGGTTGAGGACCTCAACGCGTTGACGGAGAAGATCATCGGCTGCGCCTACGAAGTCTCCAACGGTCTTGGCGCGGGATTTCTGGAAAAGGTTTACGAGAACGCCATGGCGATGGAGCTGCGTCGGGCCGGGCTTGCCGTCGTCCGACAGCATCCCGTTTCGGTGACCTATCGAAGCGAGAACGTGGGCGATTACTACGCCGATCTGCTCGTCGAAGGATCGGTGATCGTCGAACGCAAGGCCGTCAAGGCGCTCGATGACGTGCATCTGGCGCAGTGTCTGAATTATCTGAAAGCCGCCGGCCTGAGTATTTGCCTGCTCGTCAATTTCGGCAGGCCCCGCGCGGAGATGAGACGTGTCGTTCGGAACTTCTAAGAATCATCCGTGTTGATCCGCGTTCATCCGCGGTTGCTTCTGAATCATGCAACTCAAGGACTATCAACTTCAGGTGTTGGAGCAGGTGGAGCGGTACCTGCGCGCCGTGTTGCGCGAACGCGAGGCGGGCAACACCCGCCACGCATCGCAGGACGCCTGGCGGACGGTGCGCGGCGGGGTGTATTACGAGCAGACCAACGGCCTGGGAGAGGACTATCCGAACTTCACGATCAAGGTGCCCACGGGCGGCGGCAAGACCGTTCTGGCCACGCAAATCCTCGGCTGGGTGTATCGAACGATCCTCCGGGAACGGAACGGCGCCGGCCTGGTGCTCTGGGTGGTGCCCTCCAGCCAGATTTACCGCGACACCCTGCGGCGGCTGAGCGACCGGGGTGACTGGTACCGCATCATGCTCGAGCACGCCGTGTCCCGGCGAATCGAAGTGTGGGAAAAGACCGACATCGCCCGGCTGACCCCGGCGAAGCTCCGCGACAACCTGAACATCCTGATCGTGCAACTGGCCAGCACGAACCGAGAGACGCAGGAACAGCTCAAGTTCTTCCGCGATTCGGGCGGAAACATCGTGCAGCACTTTCCGCCGGAGGACGACCCGGACGCGCATCGCAGGCTCAAAGAGGCGTTCCCGAACCTGGACATGATCGAGGACGACGCGGCGCGCGGGCGGCACCTGGTCGCCACGTCGATCGGCAATCTCGTCCGCATCTGCCGGCCGGCGGTGATTCTGGACGAGGGACACAAGGCGACCAGCCGAAAGGCGCGAGAGACGATTACGGGCTTCAACGCCTCCGTTCTCGTGGAGCTGACGGCCACGCCCAGAGAGTCACGGAACGGGGGCTTCCGCCACATTCCCAACATTCTGTGCCGGGTGAGCGGCGAGCAGTTATTGAGGGAGGAAATGATCAAACTGCCGCTCAACATCGCGACGTCGCAGGAGCGATCGTGGGAATCGACGCTCACCATGGCGCGGGACAAGCGTTTGGCGCTGGCGAGGAAGGCGGCGGCGTACGCCGGGGAAACGCCCGACCCGCGATGGATTCGCCCCATCGTTCTGGTGCAGGTGGAGCGGACCGGCGCCGAGCAGCGGGGCCAGAAGATCGACGGCCGCCTCGCGATCCACGCGGACGACGTGAAAGAGCATCTGATGCAGCGGCTGGACGTTCCCGAGCACGCGATCGCCGTCAAGACGTCGACGAAGGACGAGCTGAATGTCGAGGGCGTGAACCTGGACGACCCCGATTGCCCCATCGAATGGATCATCACGAAAAGCGCCTTGCAGGAGGGGTGGGATTGCCCGTTCGCGTACGTGCTGGTGTCGCTGAACAACACGGGAAGCGGCATGGCCATGACGCAGCTCGTCGGCCGGGTGCTCCGGCAGCCGTACCAGGAGAAGACGCCGCACCGTGAACTGAACGAGAGCTACGTGTATTGCCTTCACAAACGCGCCACGACCATTGCGCAGGAGGTCAAGAAGGCGCTGGAGGACGAGGGGTACGAAGGCGATGCGCTCGGACTGGTCGTGGATGCGACGTCGGACGACCGCCGAACGGCCGTTCGCGAAATCCGAATTCGAGACGAGTTCTCCCGGCTGTACCGGCTGTTTGAGGGCAAGATCTACCTGCCGCACTTCTGCGTCCGGAGCGGGCCGCGGTACGAGCCGCTGGACTACTTCGGACACCTGCTGTCCCAGGTGGACGTCGACACGTTTGAATACGATGAGGTATCCGGCGAAAAGTGGCATCTGGCCGAGGCCGTTCGGGAGGCCAGGGACCGATTCTATCGCTGGACGCTCGGCCAGTCCGAGCTGGAGCGGCAGCATGAGTCCGAGGTGGACCAGTGGGAGGAGGATTCGCGGATCCTGGCCTGGCTGGCGACCAGCCTTCCCTTCGACTACCTGAGCTTCAAGAAGCTGCGGCGGATCGTGGGCCGGCTGTACGACCGACTCCGACAGGCCGAGTTGCCGAACACGGTGGAAGGACGGCTCGCGCTCATCAAGACGGTCTTGCGCGACAAGGTCGCCCGCTTCATTCAGGAGCAGGTGGACAAGCAGACGGAGGCGGCGTTCCGCAACCTGTTCAACGAGGGCCGGCTCCGGTTCTTCCTCGAGTGTGCGGAGTGCCGTTTTCCCATTCCCGACTGCATCACCGTGAACGCCACGCGGCGGATGGTGCATGATGACGGCGAGCAGATCGCCAAGTCCCTGTTCGACTACGTCGAGGACGAGGGCCACAACGAATACGAGCGTGCGGTGGCGCTGGCCCTCGATCGCGACGAGAACGTGCTCTGGTGGTACCGAAACCTGATCGGTGACGACCAGTTCGCGATTCAGGGCTACCGCCGCCACCGCATCCGGCCGGATTTCGTCGTGCAGGACAAGGCGGACCGCAAGCCCTGCCACCGGGTGATCGTCATCGAGAGCAAGGGCAAGCATCTGGAGTCGAATCCCGACACGCGATACAAGCGATCGGTCGCAGAAGTGTTCGAGAAGGTTGGCCGGGAGGTCACGTGGCAGCAGCTCGGCGAGGATTTTAAGGACCACATCTTCCGTTTCCAGATTCTCGATGAGGCGTCACAGCCGCACGGGAGCGACTGGCGGGACGAACTGACGGAACTGCTGCGAAGCTCGGAGTGACCCTGGGCACCGGGATTCGGGGTTCGGGGTTCCCGGCACCCACGGCCCGTGCTCCGGGCGGCGGGACAGGACTGTTGTTCGAGCAATCGGAGGAGGAGGGATTCGAACCCCCGGTACGGTTGCCCGTACAGCGGTTTTCAAGACCGCCGCCTTCAGCCACTCGGCCACTCCTCCAGGTCGGTTTGACAGAAACCGTGTCAAAAACCTCCTGCCCTCGCGTGTGCGGCGATGAACCGCCGCATCACTGGGTCGAAAGCCGGGTTCCCGGCGCCGCGCTCCAGCGGTGCCGGTCCCGGCCGAAAGGCCGCCGACGGCTTCACCCGCCCTCCGGCCGGCCCACGGTATTACATCCTCGACGGTCGTGAAAGACAACGCCATTTCCGGGATCAATGCCGGCTGACGCCTCTGACTGCCTCCGCGGCGCATCGCCACGGAAGCAGCCGGTTGCAGATTCCCGACCCGGCGAGACAATGACGTCAGCCTTGTGTCCGGGGCCGGGCGAAAGACAGGGGTCGGGGGACCGCGGACGGGGAACGGGGCTCGGCACGCAGAATGGGTCCGGAGAACACAAGGGCGCCGCCGGCCCGGATCGATGGCTTGCGCGTTCGAGGCAGCGCCAACCGTGCGCAGAAAGTGGTCCTGAGCCTCATGCGTGAAGGAGCGAACGATTGCGTTACAACCCCTACAGTCGGTTCCGTGGTCAAAACCTGACGCTCAACGACCATCTCGCGATTGACCGAACCGTCATGGCGAACGAACGGACGTTGCTGGCGTACGGGCGCAGCGCGTTGGCGCTGGTTGTCGTGGGCGGCACCTGCATCAAGTTTTTCGCGGCACCCTGGATCCAGGTGCTCGGGGCCGTCCTGATGGCGGCAGGAGTCCTGCTGGCCGCCTGGGGCTGGCATCGCTATTCGCGAGCGAAGCAACTGCTGGCCGCCGCCCTGGAGCGGGAGACCGGCACCCCTTCCCATCCGTTGAAGGATGAAATCAGCCCGCCAGAAGAAGAAGCGTCCAGAACGGACGAATCCGAGGCTGGCCCACCGGCCACGTGATCCGGGTGACGGGCATTCGCGCGAACCGGGTCAAGCGATTGATTCCCGCAACGGTGGACGTGGTCGTCGACGACGCGAACCTGGCCCTGGCCGTCGAGAGCAACATGCACATGCGGGACTGCCTGCGGGAGCAGATCGTGCGGCTGGAACGGGCGGTTTCGCGAGCTCCGCGTGGCGGACAGGTCCGTTTGTCGTTGTGTCCGCGTCGGGGAATGGGTACGATGGAGAACGCCGTCCGGCGGAGGGGAAGGAAGCTCCACGCCCGCCGGATGCCGGACCCACCGCGACGAGGAAATCGCCCGGCCGTCGGGCGCGCCCTTCGCCGGGATCGGGACCGGTTGGACGGACGACCCTCGTACAAGGAGCTTGCGGCTCCCGCTTGCGAAGGACACCCAGATGCGTGCGCGAACACGGGCGAGTCTGTGCATTGCAGCCATCGGACTGGCGCTGGGCGGAAGCGCAGCGCCGTCGCTGGGAAATGGAGACTCCAACGGCGACGGCATCATTGACCTGGCCGACTATGTCGAGTTCGCCGGGTGCATGGCCGGGCCCGGCGAGGGCCTGGTCGCCGGCTGCGCGGTCTTCGATTTCGACGACGACAGCGACGTGGACCTGGCGGATTTCGCCCGGTTTCAGCAGATCTTTGGCACCGCGACGCCGCCGCCCGGCATGGTCCTGATTCCCGCGGGCGAGTTCCAGATGGGCGACCCGTTCCACGAGGGCTATCCACAGGAGCTTCCCGTGCATGCGGTGAACGTGGCCGCCTGCTACATGGGGGTCTATGAGATCACGAACGCGGAGTATGCCGCCGGGTTGAACTGGGCCCTCGCACAAGGCGGCCTGATCACGCTGTCGGGCGGAGTGGTCTACCAGGCCGGAAGCGGCACGAGCTACCCATACTGTGACACGACGGCCGGCTCTGCGTCCAGCCGGATCACCTGGAACGGCAGCACGTTCGGCGTGGTATCGGGCAAACAGGACCACCCGATGACGAACGTCAGTTGGTATGGAGCGGCGGCGTACAGCAACTGGCGCAGCGCCATGGAGGGCAGGCCGCCGTGCTACGACACGACGACGTGGGCGTGCAGTTTCGGTGTCGGCGGGTATCGCTTGCCCACGGAAGCGGAGTGGGAGAAAGCCGCAAGAGGCGGGACGGCAGGAAATCGGTTTGCCTGGTCCGATCAGGATACGATCCAGCACGCCCGGGCGAATTACTACTGCCTGCCGGACGCCCTGTACGACACGAGTCCGACATCGGCCTTTCATCCGTGCTGGGGGGTGGAAGGATGGCCGGGGACAAGCCCGGCGGGCTTCTTCACCGGAGAGCTGCAGCACAAGGCAGACTGGAACTGGCCCGGATCGGTGACGAGCTATCCAACCGCGAGCGGAGCCAACGGTTTTGGCCTGCACGATCTGGCCGGCAACGTATCGGAGTGGTGTCACGACTGGTATGGGGGAGCGTACTACCAGTCCTACGTCGATTCGGGCAGTCCCCCGAATCCGCACGGCCCGCCCTCCGGCGCCTACCGTGTGCTTCGCGGCGGCTCCTGGATTGTGAACGCATTCAACGGTCGCGTGTCGTACCGGAGCGGCCACGAGCCCGGCGTCCGTCTCGGCGAATCAGGATTTCGATTGCTTCTGGAGGTCGCGGATGACTGACGCCGGGGCCGGGATGGCTTGCTCGCCGCCCCGTGCGGCCGGGGGCGGCGGTGTCCGTGACACCGGCAAGCGCTTTTGCGCCAGGAGGCTATCATGAGCAGCGCGCATCCTGTCGGGATCTGGCACAACCACCGGATGAGTCGGAGGGAGTTCCTGAGGCATTTCGGCATTGCGTCCGGCGCGCTGACGCTGAGCCCGTTCTTCGTGGATCGCCTGGCCGGCGCCCTGGCGCAGACGACGACGGTGAAGGTGTATCTCGTCAAGAACGGCGATCACATCCAGAACACCAGCAAGATCCTCGAGCTGGTCGGCGGCGCGGGCTCCGTGATCGGTCCGCACGATGTCGTGGTGCTGAAGTGCAACGGCCAATGGCCGAACCGGGGGTACACGCACACCGGATGCGTCAAGGCGGTGATTGACGACATCCTCGCGATCCCGGGCTTCGACGGCGAAGTGCATATCTGCGACAACGTCCAGACCTACGGCAGCGCGGGGGCGTTCGGGTTCGACGCCACGCCGGGGAATCGCCTGGACAACTGGCCGGACCACAACTGGAATTCTCTGGCCGACGTCTATCCGAACGTCGCGACGAAGCGTTGGTACAATACGACCACCGACATATCGGGCCCCGCCGATCTGACCGACGGATGGATGCGCACGTTCTTCACCCACCACGGAATCCCGACCTATCTTTCCTACCCGGTCTACCCATCGCCGCTGTCCGGCGGGCGGATGATCGACCTGAAGCACGGTGTCTGGGAGGACGGTTCGTACAGCGCGACCCGGCAGTTGAAGGTCATCTTCATGCCCACGCTGAATTACCACAGCACGTACGCGGGGATCACCAGCGCCGTCAAATGCTTCTTCGGCACGACGGAGATCCCGGGCGGCATCAGCGGCACCTTTCGGGGGCATTACCAGATCCACAGCGCCACCTACCAGCATCCGGGGATGGCCACGGACATCAACGCCTTTCGAGCCGGTGAGCTTACGGCGCGGTACATGAAGACGCAGTACGCTCCGCATCTGTTCATCACCTGCGCCATGTACAGCGGCCACAACGGAAGGTGGTCGTCGGCCGCGGAGACCCGGACGGTGCTGGCATGCACGAATCCGGCCAGCCTGGATTACATCGCCTGCAAGAACGTCATCTCGCCCCTTCGCGCGGACAACACGCTGGATCCCGACAGAGACCAGCCGGTGCGCCGACAACTCCTCGGATGCACGACCGCGGGGATCGGGACCATCGAACCGGTCCACATCGAGCTGATCCAATACGACTTTGACAATCCCGGCGCGCTGACGAGGATCGACGTGGAGCGGGCGCTCCGAAGCCACCGTCGGGGTTCGATCAGCGAGAGACAGTTGAAAGACACCTTCACCGCCTACCTGGAACGGTAACGCCCTCCCTCGGAAGACCACGCCCCCGCAGCAACGCGACGCGTGCCGAACGGGACATCATTGCGATTGTGATTGTTGGGAGCCGGCGGACGGCGTTCGAGGAGGATGTTGCCGGACGGGCAAGACCGGCCAAACCCGACCGCGAACGCCGCATCCCATGGGCAAGGTCAAGCGGTTCTTCGAGGTCGCGCGGACGCACCCCGGTGCATCGGCTTCGGAAGAAGCGACTACTGCGTTATTCCGTCGCCTGCATCAGCCGGCTGGGGCGCCGACGACTCTTCGGGGCCGTTCTCCTCGTCACCCAGCGGTTCCCAGAAACCCAAGCTCTCCTGCTCGATTCTGCAGAAGCCGGTCGCCTGGTACTTGTGATGGGCATTGTAGCCCCAGGCCAGGTGAGCCGAATCGCCGCCACTCTGCGTGGTGATCAGGAAGCGATTCGGCAACCCGCCGAATGCCCGCGCCTGCTCGGCGGGCAAGTCCTTGTCTCCGGCATTGGCGTCGACGGGGACCCACCCGTAGTTGGGCAGGTAGACTTCAGCCCAGCGATGATGGGCTTCGTCGATGCTGGCATCATCGCCGCGCACCACGACGCCGCCTTGATACCGGGCGGGCAGTCCCGCGGCGCGACAGAGGGCAATGAACGTGAATGTATACTCCGAGCACGAGCCCGTGCCGCGCTTCAGGACGACCTCCGGCACGTCCCAGCCGCCGACCATCTCATACTCCAGCTTGCCGATGATGTAGTTGAAGATCTTGCGGGCGATCCAGTAGGGATTCGACTCCTCCCCCACCACCGCCTGCACCGTATCCCGAATAAACGCGCTGTCCAGCCGATATCGCGAACCGTCGGCCGTGTACTTCTCGCGGATTTCGGCGGGAATGTCCGCCAGCGTCCCGCAGCGGTCGGGGAAGATCACGTAGCGAATTGCCGAGACTCGCGCTTCGATGTGGTAACCGACCGTCTGCCGCTGCCCGGCCGGCACGCCGTCGAGCTCGAAAACGGCACAGCGCTGCCCCCAACGATCGGTCTCCAGCCGGGTGGGACGCATGGAGAAATGGGGTTCGGACAACAGCGCCTGCTGCGGCAGATTCTGCGGCAAGGCGAGATTCACCGTCAACGAACGCACGGCGCCAGGCCCGTAGTTGTACAGACCCCACAGGTACTCCACCCGCGCCCGGCGGGTTTCACTCAGGCGAAACGGCTGTTCGCTCTGCAACGGCAGTCGATACAGCTTCCGCTCCTGAAAATCGACGTTCCACAGATCACCGTTACGGAAGGCAATCCCGGCCGGGTACGGGCCCGGCGCCGGCAGAGCCGTCACAACCTGGCCCTGCTGCGGGTCGATCGCGTAGAACTCGTCGCTGATGCGGTCTGCCGCCCACAGGTACGCACCGTCCCAGGCCAGCGTCGAGCAGGATTTCGTCGGAGCGGCGAAGATCTTCAGAATCGTGCCGTCTTCCGGAATCAACTCGTAGATCTGGTCGCTCTTTTGCTCCAGCAGGTAGAGCGTCTTGCCCGCCCAGGCCAGCCCGGCCGGATTCGGCCCCGGTGCTTTAAAGGAGTTTTCCACCACGCCGGTCTGTGGATTGAAGCAGTAGATCCAGCCGCTGTGATCGTCGGAAACATACAGCCGCCCGTCATCCGAACAGGTCAGGCCGTGCGGGCGCAGCGTCGGCGCATCGAAGGACTGCTGAATCGCGCCGTCTTCCGTGGAAATCGCGTGGATCTTCGCCTCTCGCCAGTCAAGCACGTACAGTTGCGCTTCGTGCCACGCCAAACCGGCGGGGTAGCGACAAGGCACAGAGAGCGTCTCTGCGGCGTCGCCGGGAGCGGCGGCGGCCGCGACACTGCGGAGCAGGACGCACGGGACGAGGGCGAACAGAGGTGATGGGGTCTTCATGGTTGGCTCCGAGCATGACGGGGTAATCCCGGCCCGGCCGAGGTGAATTCCAGCGGCACGGCCGGCATGGCTGACAAGTGTACGCCGTTGGCGGCGATCTGTGAAGCCGTGTGCATCCGTGGCAGATCGGCTTCGTGGGCGCGGGGCGCGGCGAGCCCTACTTCTCGGACTCGATGTCTGCCAGCTCGATGCCGACATCGATGAACTGGCCGCCCTTGTCCTGGTGACAATGCACGGCCAGGGCGTTCGCCCCGGGTTGCAATGCGGCCCGCAGAGCATCCGAGGCGTCGAGGGCGCCGTAGGCGGAAGTCCACCCGGGTTTGCGCAACACCTCTTTGCCGTTGACATAGACGGCCACGTCGTCGTCGTGGTGAATGGAGAGCCGCGCCAGGCCGAAGTCCACCAAATCGAGCGTGAAGCTCCGGCGCAGCCAGATGTCGCTGGACTTCCATTCCGTGTTGACGATGGCGCCCGGCGTCTGGGCGGTCCCGAATCCGCTGCGGCCGACGGACCAGGCGCTGTCGTCGAAGTCGGGCCGGGTCCAGTCCGCGGTCGGCTGCTCGGTGGTGTAGCGCCACTCCTGCGGCGCCTGGCGGGCGTTGGGCAGCACGGTCCGCCAGCGGACGTTCAGCACGCGCGGCGGCTGTGTTTCGTAGGCGGCCGGGCGGGTGTTGATCGCGTGAAGCCGGGCCACGTCGTACTTCGGCTTGCGGTCGAAGGTGTAGACGCCGTTCTGCTCCTGTTCCACGTCGGTGATCTGCGTGTAGCAGAAGCCGAACATGTTCGGGTTGTCCAGCAGAGCGTCGGTGAGGCCGCGATACCGTTCAAAGAATCCCTCCACGTCGGTCTCGCCGTATCCCCAGCCTTCCCCCTTGGGTTCGCCGGAGGTCAGCCGGATGCCGCCGTATTCGCTGACGAAGAAGGGTTGACCCAGGTAGGGTGCGACGCCGGTGGCGGGTTGGAGGTTGATCCACGGGTCGGTCCCGGTCTGCGCGAACGTCCGGAACAGCGCGGCAAACGCGGCGGGATCCTGGTTGTAATCGTGGCAGTCGTACACGTCCGTTCCGGCGTACAGGTGAACAAAGCCGCTGACGTCCAGGAACGGGCGCGTGGGGTCGATGACCTGCGTCAGGGCCATCAGCTTCTGGAGCCCGGCCGGCTCGGGGCCGTGGCCCATCTCGTTCAGCGGGCACCAGCCGATGATGCTGGGGTGGTTGCGGTCGCGAACGAGCACGGTTCGCCATTCGTCCAGGACTTCGCTCAAAGAGGTTGGCGTGAGCCTGGAGAGACCCCAGTTCGGATACTCGCCCCAGACCAGGTAGCCCAGCTTGTCAGCCCAGTACAGGAAGCGCGGCTCGAAGACTTTCTGGTGCAACCTTGCCCCGTTGAAACCCGCGGCCATGGACAGCTCGATGTCCTGTCGCAGGGCGTCGTCGGACGGGGCGGTCAGCACGCCGTCGGGATAGTAGCCCTGGTCGAGCACGAGCCGCTGGAAGATCGGTTGATCGTTGATGAGGAACCGATTGCCCTCGATGGTGATCTTCCGCAGGCCGAAGTACGACTGCACCGAGTCCACCACGTTGCCGTCGCGGAGCACGTCGATCGTCAGGTCGTACAGGAACGGGGATTGCGGCGACCACGGCTTGACCTCGCTCAGCTTCAGCACGCCCACCGTGTTCCGCCAGGCGGCCGGGACGGTCTCCTCGCCCACCGGCCTGCCGTCCGCCGAGGCTCGCAGTCGAAGCGTCGCACCCCTGCCCGGCCCAGCGGCCCACGCCTGGAAGAGGAGGCGACCGCCGTCGAGGTCCGGGGTCAACGCGATTTCGCGCAGCCAAGTCTGCCCGACGGCCTCCAGCCACACCGTCTGCCAGATGCCGGTGGTGCGGGTGTACACGCAGCCGTAGCTTTCGCGTTTCTGGCTTTGCTTCCCGCAGGCCTGGAGGCCGGAGCGGGTGTCGTCGAACGCCCGGACCACCAGTTCATTCTCTCCGGGGCGAAGGTGCGCGGAGACGTCGAAGAAGAAGGGCACGTTGCCGCCGAAATGCTCGCCCATGAAGGCGCCGTTGAGCCACACCCGGGCGTGCCAGTCGACCGCCCCGAAATGCAGCAGCACCCGTTGGCCCTTCCAATCGCCCGGAACCTCAAACATCCGCCGGTACCAGACATTCGTCATGAAGTCCGTGTTTGCGATGCCGGACAGCTTGCTCTCCGGGCAGAAAGGCACCACGATCTCCCGGGTCAGGTCCTTCCCGGAAGGCAGGCCGCGGGCTTCGCCGTCCCCCGTCTCATCGATCTCGAACTGCCACGTCCCGTTGAGGTTGAGCCAGCGCGAGCGCTGAAGGTCGGGCCGGGGATGCTCGGGTCGCGGAATCGGCCTTGTGTCTCCGGCGGCGACGGGGGCGTACAGAAGCACGAAGGCTGCCAATCCAATTGCCAGAATAGGGTTGCTCATGCCAGGTCTCCGGGCGGCAAGGTTGCTCGGGGCCACTCCCGCCGGTGCGTCTCGCGCACTCGCATCGCTCCGGGTACGGCCGGACGTCCGAGCGCATCACCGGTCGACGGTGGGGGGCCGGGGCGCGCATCATAGTGTGGGGCGGGGGGCCGGACAAATCACGATCCGTGCTTGACAACCGGGAGCGTGCCCGGGACAACCGCGAGCCATGGCGGGATTGGCGGATTACGATCCGGCAGCCGACCCGGCGGCCGTGGTGACGGCCGGTCGGGCCCGGTTTACGGTGCTGGCTTCGGCCCTGCTGCGGCTGGAGTGGTCGCCGACCGGCGTGTTCGAGGACCGGCCGTCCCTGGCGTTTCTGAACCGGCGCCTTCCCGTCCCCCGATTCCAGGTCGAGCACCGTGAAGGATGGCTGATTCTGCGTACGGACGACCTGGCGCTCCACTACGGCAAGGACGCGGGCCGATTCGACGCGGACACCCTGCGCATCGAGCTGCGCACCGAGGATCGCCCCGTCGTGTGGCACCCCGGGGCGGACGCGGCAGGCAACCTCGGCGGGACCTGCCGCACGCTGGACGGCGTCTCCGGCGCGGCGGACCTGGAGCCCGGCCTGCTCTCCCGCGACGGCTGGGCGGTCGTGGATGATTCCGCTCGGCCGCTCCTGGACGACGGCGACTGGCCCTGGGCAACGCCTCGGGAAAACGCGGCGGGCGCGATCGACTGGTACTTCTTCGGCCATGGCCATGACTACGCGCGGGCGCTTCGCGACTTCACGGCCGTGGCCGGAAGCGTGCCGCTGCCGCCGCGATACGTCTTCGGCGCGTGGTGGTCGCGGTATTGGCCCTATTCGGATCGCGAGCTGATCGCCCTGGTGGAGGAGTTTCGCGAGCAGGACGTTCCGCTGGACGTGCTGATCATTGACATGGACTGGCACCTGGAGGGCTGGACCGGCTACACGTGGAATCCCCGGTATTTTGCCGATCCGGAGGGGTTTTTGCGGTGGGCGCACAAGCAGGGACTGCGGGTGACGCTGAATCTCCATCCGGCCGACGGCGTGGGCCGGCACGAGAAGGCGTTTGCGGACGTGGCCCGGGCGATGGGGCTGGACCCGCGGCGAACGCGCTCCGTGCCGTTTGACTGCGTCGATCCGACCTTTGTCGAGGCGTATTTCCGTTGCCTCCATCACCCGCGCGAGCGGGAGGGCGTTGATTTCTGGTGGATCGACTGGCAACAGGGCACGCAGACGCGCGTGGAGGGGCTGGATCCGCTCTGGTGGCTCAACTATCTCCACTGGACCGACATGGAGCGCAACCCCGCCCGCGGGGATCGGCGCCCACTCATCTTCAGCCGGTGGGGCGGCCTCGGCGGACATCGGTATCCGATCGGCTTCTCCGGCGACACGTACTGCAATTGGGCGTCGCTGGCGTTTCAGCCGGCGTTCACGGCCACGGCCGGCAACGTCGGGTTCGGCTACTGGAGCCACGACATCGGCGGGCATCAGCCGGGGCCGGTGGAGGCGGAGTTGTACGTCCGTTGGATTCAGTGGGGGGCGTTCAGTCCGGTGCTGCGTACGCATGCCAGCCGGCACGCGGGGGCCGAGCGGCGCATCTGGCGATTCCCGCCGGCTGCGTTTCGGGCCGCCCAGGCGGCGTTCCACCGGCGGTATTCGCTGTTGCCGTACATCTATACCGCGGCCCGCCAGTGTCACGACGCGGGCATCCCGCTCTGCCGGCCGTTGTACCACTTCTGGCCAGGCCGGGAGGAGGCGTACCGGCACCCGGGCGAGTACCTCTTTGGCGATGACATGCTGGTGTCGCCGGCCGTCGTCCCCGGCAACCCCGTCAGCGGCTGCGCGGAAGTGACCGCCTGGATCCCCCCCGGCGAGTGGGTGTACGAACCGAGCGGGCGCGTGTACCGCGGCCCGGCGGAAGCGACCCTGCTGGCGCCCCTGGAGGACGTTCCCGTGTTCGTGCGGGGCGGGGCCGCCATCGCCCGGCAGGAGCCGACGCGGAACACCTCCGAGAGGCCGGGCAATCCACTGATCATCGAGGTCTGGCCCGGCTCGCGCGGCGGAACGCAGGTCTACGAGGACGACGGGGAATCAACGGGGTACGCAAGCGGCGCCTGCGCGTGGACGGCCGTGCGGCAGGAAGCAACGGCCACCGGGCGGCGCGTGGTCGTTGGACCCGCGGAAGGGGAATATCCGGGCATGCCGCGACGGCGGGCGTACGAGATTCATCTACGGGAGTCATTGCCCCCCGACCGCGTGACGGTGAACGGCCGGACGGTGCCTCGGGCGCCGGACCGGCGGCATCGGGGCTGGTGGTACGATCCGGTATCGCTCAGCACGGTAATTCGGCTTTCCCCCCGGGCGACTCATGAGCGGTTTGAGGTGGAAGCTTGTTCCGACCGATCGGAGGTCGAGTCGGCGGCGTTCGGGGACGGACTGCGAGGGCAGTTACGCCTGATCGAGCGAGTGGACGCCCTTCTCGGTCGGGCGGCCCAGGCGGACGTGGCACGAGTGCGTGAAGGCCTCTCCTCGCTCACGATGACCGGCGACGCTCTGCGGGTGGCCGTACAGACCATGCTGAACTCACGGTTCCGCGAGGCCGTGCAGCGGATGGCGGATGCGCCGGAGGCGGCCGGCCGGGCCGTGATGCAGTTGCTGAACCTGGGTTTTCAGGTGACGCCGTCTTTCACCACGGCGCCCCACGGCCGCATTGTGCTGGATTCACACCTGTTTGCGGGCTCGCCCTGCGACGCGTTGCGGAACGTGCGAGTCTCCCTGAGCTGGGAAAGCGGCCTGCACTGGGCGCTGGAGTCGGGCGGGCAGACGGAATGGAATCCACTGCATTTCGACCAGCGTGAGTGGACGTCCGCGGTCCTTTCGCCCGCCGGGTTGCCGCAGACCACGCGCGCCCGCGCGGCCCTGCGCGTGCAGGTGGGCGAGGCGCAGGTGGACCTGGCGTTTGAGCATGTATTGTTGCCGTCCGTGAACCGCTGGTGGCTGCTCGGGCCGCTGCTCGCGCCGAAGGACAACGAGCTGGGGCCGGCGTTTCCGCCGGAAGAAGCCGTGGACCTGGCCGCGGTCTACCCCGGCCGCAAGAACGAGCCGGTCACGTGGCGATCGTTCGAACGGCGCCTGGAGCCTGGATCGGACCCGCGAGACGAGTTCGTTCTTGATTGGCAGACGATCTACGGCCGGCGGATCGACGCCGCCGTCACGTACGCGATGACGTATATCGTGGCCCCGGCGCCGATGGAGGTTTCGCTGGCGTTCGGGTTCGGCTGCGGCGCGATGGCGTGGCTGAACGGCCGGTCGGTCTATCGGCGGGAGGGCTGGCGTCCCTACCTCTCTCACGAGGACCGTGTGCCGGTGCGGCTGTCGGCGGGGCTCAACACGCTGCTGCTGAAGATCGCACACGGCGATGGCTGGTGGTCATTCGGTGCGCACGTGGAGACGCCGGACGGCGAGCCGCTGCCGGAGTTGACCACGCATCTGACCCCCCGTGACGGACGGTCCGCGGAGGAATCACCGGGATGATTGACGTTCGCGTGTTGGGCATGTTGCGTCGGGCGGCGTGCATGGTTGCGCCGGCTCTCGCATGGCTGGCGTGCTCCGCCTGCCTGGACTCGAGGCGTGCGCGGACCGAAGGCGGTGATCGGCAAGCGTTCCCCCGGTCACCGTTCGTCAATTCGCTGGGAATGACCCTGGTCCGCATTCCGCCGGGGTCGTTCCACATGGGAAGCCGACTGGCGCCCGAGGAAGTGGCGGCCCGTTTCGGCGGCCGGCCGGGCAACTGTGTGGATGAACACCCGAGGCACGTACGGGTGATCGATCGGCCGTTGTACGTGAGCGCGTGCGAGGTGACGGTGGCGCAGTTTCGTGAATTCACGCGAGCCACCGGGTACGAAACAGACGCCGAACGCGAGGGCTGGGCGTTTGCGTACGTCGACGCGGTGGCCCGGCGGGTTGACGGGCGGAGCTGGCCAAATCCGGGGTTCCCGCAAGGAGAAAATCATCCGGTCGTGTGCGTGAGCTGGCACGACGCGCAAGCCTTCTGCCGATGGCTGTCGGAGCGGGAGCGGCGGTCTTATCGACTTCCCACGGAAGCCGAGTGGGAGTACGCCTGCCGGGCGGGCACGCAGACGGCGTTCTGGTGGGCCGATGCGATGGATGACACGGGTCGCGTCGCGAACGTGGCGGACGCAGGCCACCTGCAGCCCGGTGCCGGCTACGTAGTGATGCCCATGGACGACGGGCACGAATTCACGGCGCCGGTGGGCCGCTATCGCGCAAACGCGTTCGGGCTTTGCGACATGATCGGGAACGTCAGCGAGTGGTGCGCGGATGCGTACAAGCCCTATCCCGGCGCCGTGTGGGCGGCCGGCGAGCCACCCGGGCGCGTGGCCCGCGGCGGCTCGTGGTACAACGTGGCCTACTATTGCCGATGCGCGTACCGCTACTGCGTGGCGCCGGCCGATCGCTATCCGAACGTCGGCTTCCGGGTGGTTCTGGACGCCGATGGACGGACGCCCGCAGTCACGCGGAATGCCGCACGCCGCGCTTCCAAAGATAGAACGCGGGGATGCCCAGCAGCAGCACGACCAGCCAGGGCAGCGTCTGCCGTGGCGATTCCACGATGCTCATCACAAGCATTCCGGCCGCGGCCAGGATGAACACGGCCGGCACCACTGGGTATCCCCAGCAACGGAACGGGCGGGGCAGGTCCGGACGTCGCACGCGCAGCGTGAAGATCGAGAGGGCGGACAGTCCATAGAAGACCCAGATGGTGAACACGAAGCCGTCGATGAGTTTCTCGAACTGCCGCACCCCGAGCGAGGCTGCGCAGCCGAGGACGGCCTGGGCCCACAAGGCGGAGGACGGCGTCTGGAAGCGGGCGTGAACGCGACCCAGGAAGGAGAACAGCAGTCGGTCGCGGGCCTGGGCAAACATCACACGGGAGCCGACGATGGCAGAGGCGTGCGTCGACCCCAGCACGCTCACCATGATCAGGACGGTGACCACCACGCCGGCGGCCGGCCCCAGCAGCCGCTGCATCACCAGCGGGGCAATCGTATCGGTGTCCCGCATCTCCTCCAGCGGAACCAGCCAGAAATACACGGCGTTGACCGCCACGTAAAGGGCCGTGATGCCGGCAGTCCCGAGCAGGAAGATCCGCGGAATGAGCCGCTGCGGCTCGCGCACTTCCTCCGCCACGGCGGATACGTCGCTCCAGCCGTCGTACGTCCAGAAGATCGCGACCAGCACCGGCGCCAGCGCCGCGAGGAACGACCGGGGCGCCGGCACCGCGGCAAAATGGGCGGCGTCGCCCTTCATCAGGATCACGGCCGCCGCCACGATGGCTGCCAGGGCCAGGGTCTTGAAGCCCGTCAGCACCACGGCCACGCCGGCCCCTCTCTTCATGCCGGTGACGTTGAGTCCGGTCAGCAGAAGGAGGGTGGCACAGGTGATGGCGGACACGAGCCAGGCGTCTGCCTTCACGCCCAGCAGAAGAAGAAGATGCTCGGCGAACACGGTCGCCAGCGCGGCCAGGGCCAGGGGCTGCGTGAGCAGCAGGTACGTCCAGCCGAAAACGAACGCCGGGCAGTCCCCCAGCCCCTCGCGAAGAAAGACGTACAAGCCGCCGGAACGGGGATATAGCGTGGCAAGCTCGGCGAACGTGAATGCCCCGAGCATGCAGAGCCCCCCGCCCGCCACCCATACCAGCAGGATCAGCAGGGGGCTGCCCATTTCCTTGGCGATGGCGGGCGGCGTGCGGAAGATGCCACTGCCGATCATGACGCCAACCATGATGGCGGCACCGCCCCAGACTCCGATACTGCGCGGCAGATCCTGCTTCGTCATCGCGTGCGCCCGTCCGTAACCACGGCCTCGGGCGTACCATAGCGGAATCCGGAGCTGAAGGGGAGAGAGAACCGCAGGCGACGGCAAAGCGCCCGGCGCGGGCACGCGGAGCGCGAGCAGGCCTGACCCGCCTGCACGGTGCGAGGGCCGCTTGCCTCGGTTCTGGATGTCACCTCGCGTCCGGCATCGTCACGGCGTCAGGATGGCCGAGAAGAGCTGGAAGTCCTTCAAGTCCACGTCGGTGTCGCCGTCGGCGTCCGCCGCTTCGCATTCGGGACCGACCGGGACGTTGGGACCCTGGAGGCACGCCGCCCACAGGGGGTAGTCGTCCAGGTCCACGTCGCCGTCACCGTCCATGTCGCCGAACGGAGGCGTGCCGCAGAGCAGCTCGATGTCGTCGATGTACACCGTGATCGGTCCGGCTGCGTCCACGAGCGAAAACGCCAGGTGCTCCAGCACGCCCTTGTTGGTGGGCGTGTAGAGAACGCCGTCGCCCGTCATGCCGTGGATCGGATCGGTCAGCGGGTTGAAGAGGAAGGTCTGCCAGACACCCGGCATGGGTTCCACGAGCACACCCTGCGGGGCCCCGTCGATATCCGATGCCGCGCCTACCCACTCGATGCTGCCGCTCGTCCCGCCGTCCTCGCCGATCTCGGCCGACGTGCCCGTTTCGCGGATGCCGATGGCCAGGCGGAACCGTCCGGACTCCGCCCGCAGCCGCACGCGGACCGGCCGGTCCAGCGTGATGGTCGGGTTCGGCACGTACGGAGCGTTGTGCGCGGTCAGCCGCATCCAGCGCTGGGGATCGGTGTCGATCCACTCCCATTGAACCTTGAGCGACTGGCTGCCGCTGAAGGCCGGCGCGTCCGCGCTGACCTCCGCGACGTTCGGGGTGGCGGCCAGGTCGCCCGACGTGCTCCCGCTGAAACGCGGCAGGTTGAACATCACTTGCGTGCCCGGATCATACCCCTCGAAATCAGTCGCCAGCCAGGGCGTGCAGGGCGGCGCACCGACCACCTGCACGGACCAGTCTTCCGTATCGGAACCGGCGAAATTGCCGGCCTGCACGGTGAACGGGAACAACTGGCCCAGGTCCTCTATCGTCGGCGTCCATCCGTACACCCGCCCCGTCCCGTCCACGGCGGCGCCCGGCGGCCCGACCAGCAGCGTCCAGGTCTCGGCGTCACCCTGGGCCAGCGTCAGTTGCCGCGTGTACTCCACCCCGATGGTGGCCGAGTCCGGATCGGGCTCCACCTCGGCAATGACGGGGGGCAGCAGAGTGACGAGGGCGATGTCCCGGCGGATTACGTCACCCGCGGCCACCGTGACGTTGGTGACGGTGGCCGGTGAGTAGCCGCTGTGCGAAGCGTCCAGGCTGTACGTGCCGGGCGGCACCATCAGGAACGAGTAGAATCCGTCACCCGTGGACAGAGCGGTGTAACTGGAGCCGGAGCGAATGAGGTTCGCATCCGCCAGCGGCTGACCGCCGACCCCGGTGACGTATCCGTAGATGATGGCCGTTGCAGGGGACGTCTTCCACGTCATGACCGGCACGCTGACCGGCGTCTGGTAGACGTTGGCGACGTATTGAGACCAGCCGGTGAACGAGGACCAGGAGAAGATGCTGTTTCCGTGTCCGCCGCGCAGCCGCGTCAATTCCACCTGCTGCAGCAGGGAGGCGGTGCCCTGGCTGGTGATGTGGCCGGCCACCACCTGTCGGTCCGGGGCGCCGGAGAGCCACGCCTGGAGTCGGGAGTCCCAGGTGGAGCCCGCGCCGCCCGTGAAGTACATCATGGGCACCAGCATGTCCATGCCGCCGGTGTTCGCCCAGACCAGCGCCTCCTGGTGCTGGGCGGTCGGCGCGGTGACCGGGTTGGAGTACACGGCGGCGCTGACGACCACTTCCGGTCGGACGGCCATGATCGCGGCGTAGATGTCGCGCACGTTCCGGGTGATCTGATCGGCCGTCCACTGCGTGAAGCTCAGGCCGTTCGGGTTGCCCCACGGGCTGTTGTAGCGGGCGAGGCTGATGGGATCGTAGGACGGCTGGTTGGACCAGGGCGTCCGGATGCGGTCAAAATGCACGCCGTCCACGTCGTAGTTCTCCACCACGTAGAGGACCTGCCGGCGAATGTACGCCTGGAGGTCCGGCACGCCCGGCGCCATCCACACGTAGTCGCTTTCGCTGAACTGCACGGGGTTGTCCGGCACGTTGTGGTGCAGCCAGTCGCGACGCGCGGGGTCGGCAGCGTTGCAGTGCGCGTAGAACAGGTGATTCGGATTCGGTGGAGGGGATTGCGTGCCCGACGCCCAGCACGGGTGCGTGTTGATGTACGCGTGGAACGCGATGCCCCGGCTGTGGGCCGCCTGGACGGCGTACGCCAGCGGGTCCCAGCCCGGGTCCGTGCCGCCGATAAGAACCGACCAGACTTCTTCCGGAGACGGATAGAGCGTGTCCGCCTGCCCGCGAATCTGGAAGAAGACCGCGTTGAAGTTCGCATCGGCCAGGTCCTGCATGATGGCGTCGATATTGGCCTTGCAGGTGGCCTCATTCGCGTCGGGCCACTCGAAGCGTGAGGCCCACATGGCCCGGAACTCGGGGTCCTGGGCGAACGAGGGAACCGCAGCCAACAGGGTCGCGACCGAAGCCAGTGCAGACAGCACCAATCGATGTTGTGGTGAGAACCGCATCCTGCCTCCTCCTTTGGACGGGGATAGTGGAATAGGCGCCCTCCCCCCTCCGGTGGTGGGGGGACGCAGTCGCGTGAGACGTTCCAATTCCCTCCTGGCCGATCGCCCCGAGGCCCCGGACGGGCCGGGCGGCCCGGCACGCATTCGATTGTATCAGGATGCGCAAACGAATTCAGCCCTTGATTGTGCCACACGCGGCCAGAAACGCTCGAAAGAGGCGGTCGCTGGAGTCCCCGTCGAAGTACCGCTCGGGGTGCCACTGGACGGCCAGGCCGAAAGGATGGCCAGAGAGCTCCAAAGCCTCCACGATGCCGTCAACCGGGCAACGGGCCGTCACGCGAAGGCCTGCGCCAAGCCGATCCACCGCCTGATGGTGGGCGGAATTGATCGTCCGGCGCCCCGGGCCCAGGATTTCTGCGAGCCGGCTGTCCGGCAGGACATCGACCTCGTGCGTCGCGTCCACGTGTGTGCCACTCTGGTGGCGTACGACGGCACCAACCTGCGACGGGATGTCCTGGATCAGCGTCCCGCCCAGGGCCGCGTTCATCGCCTGAAGCCCGCCGCAGATGACCAGGGTGGGCAGGCCCCGATCCACCGCCAATCGAATCAGCGCGGCCCAGGTGTCGTATTGGGCGTCAGGCATGGGCTTCTCTGCGGGATGCGGGGCGGCCCCGTACCGCGCAGGAGGAATGTCGTCCGACCCCGGCACGAGCAGTCCGTCCAGACGCGCGATAACCTCGGGCAGGTGCTCCTGGTCGTCCACCACGGGGATGACCAGCGGAATGCCGCCCCGACACCGGACGGCGTCCGTATATCCGCGGGACACCGTGTTCTGGTCCTTAATGCTCACCTGAGCGTGGTACACACGCTCGCTCGGGATGCCGATGACGGGTGATGTGGGCAATCGAAGCACTCCTGCAGCCGGACACCAGGCGAATCAGCGGGATTCTACCGATCGCCGGGCCGCTTCTCCAGGTTACGCGGGGTTGGGTCCGAAAACCCGCGGATGCCCGGGAAGTCGCTCGCCCTAACCCACCCACATCCGCTACAATACCCATGAAGTGCCGGGGGGAAGGTTCCATCCGGCCCCAATGCGGTCCAGGGCTCACGGACCGCCACGGGCCCGCGTGCTGGGAGACGAAATCATGATCGTGATGAACTGCGGAGATCGGCATTCCCGTCGAAACCCCTGGGGAACCGCCTCGGGTGTGGTGGCATTGATCCTCATGCTAACGTCGGGCCCGGCCCGGGCGGACGAGGCGCTGCAGGTGAAGGCGACCGCCCGGATGCAGGCCTGGGTGGCCGAGGCGGCCCTGCGGGGGGCAGACCCCTTCGCCTCGGCCCTGCCCGTCGGCACGACGCTGGACCGCGTGGACGAGGTCGAGGGGTACGTGGCGGCCTACATGCAGTTTCCCGCGGCGTTCCTGGATACTCTCACCGACGAAGAGTGCGAGCGGATCATTCGCGAGCAGGTAATCCTGCTCAAACCGCTCGACGGCGTGCGGGGATTCGGCATCTTCGCGAAGCCGCTGGAGTCCGCGGAGGCGGAGTACCGGGCGCTGCCGGAGTATCTCCCGGCGCCGGAGGGCCCGCTGGACAAGCCGGAGGACATCGAGGTCGGCCTGCGGGCGGGCGGACTGCCGGCGTACAACCCGGGGCGGCCGATGGGCGCGCTGTCCGGCAAGACGGTGTTTCTGAGTCCGGGACACGGATGGGTGTACTCCTCCACGCTCGGCCGCTGGGCGACGCAGCGGGGGAACAGTTACGGCCTGATCGAGGACCACAGCAATGGAGAGGCGGTGTTCCTGCACCTGGCTCGCTACCTGCACAACGCCGGGGCCAACGTCTGGCCGTGCCGTGAGCGCGACATGAACCCCCACATGGTGATCATCGACAACACGGACGCCGCGCCGGACTTCAGCGTCACTGGCACGTGGACGGACAGCACCGGCGCCGGCACGTGGTACGGCACGAACTACAAGTACGCCGCGGTCAGCACGACGGAGACGTCCGTGGCGACCTATGCGCCGTCGTTCCCGACGGAGGATGAATACGCGGTGTACGTCTGGACGCCGAGCGCATCAAACCGCTCGACGGCGGCCACGGTGCGGGTAAACCACACCGGCGGCACCACCACGCACGTGATCAACATGCAGCAGGACGGCAACACCTGGCGGTTTCTGGGCATGTATCACTTCGCCGCGGGACGGAATGTTCCCAAGGGCTCCGTGCAGATCTCGAACGTCGGTTCGGACCCCAGCAAGTACGTCATCGCGGACGCGGTGCGTTTCGGCGGCGGCATGGGTGACTACGCGGACGGCGGTTCGATCAGCGGCTGGCCGCGGTGGGAGGAATCGGGCAAGTACTTCGGCGTGTTCATGGGGCACGTGACCACCCCGCTGGGGACCGTGGACGCGATGCCGCGATACGCGAAGTGGGAGAGTGAGAGCTGGGAAGACTCCATCTACGTCTCCTGGCACAGCAATGCGACCGGCAGCTCCTACGTGGGCCACGGGACCGACGTGTACGTCTACGGCCCGAACGGGCCGCCCAGCCCGTTCAGCCAGTTCAGCGGCGTGGCGGGCAGCGATTCCCTGGCCGTCCGGATTCGCGATGAGATCATCAGCGACCTGCGGATCGCCTGGAACGATCCGAACTGGCCGGGACGGCTGTACTCCGCGTGGTTCGGTGAGTTGAACCCGAACAACAACGATGAGATGCCGAGCGTGCTGATCGAGGTCGCCTTCCACGACAACGAAACGGACGCGGATTCGCTCGTTGACCCGCGTTTCCGGGACATGGTGTCGCGGGCCGTGTACCAGTCCATCGTGAAATGGTGGTACCACGATCACGACGGGCCGAACTCGACGCCCGCGATCAACAACACCCTGCTTCCCGAGCCGCCCACGCACCTGGCCGTCCGCAATCTGGGCGATGGCACCGTGCGCGTGTCCTGGCAGCCGCCGCCCTCGAATTCCGGCAACGGCCTGCTGGGCGATCCGGCGACGGGCTACCTCGTGCAGGTCAGCGAGAACGGGTTCGGCTTCGACGACGGCACGCCCACCACGTCCACGCAGATGGATCTGACGAGCCTGCCGGCCGGGGCGATCCGGTACGTGCGGGTGATCGCGACCAACGCGGGCGGGCAATCGTTCCCCTCGGAGATCGGGGCGGTGCGCGTTCGCGCCGAGGGGACCAGTCCGCTGTTGATCGTCAACGGGTTTGACCGGATGGACCGCTGGATGCTGCTGGAAGAAGACGATCCGTACGATGCGGATCCGATGCGGCGAGAGCGGCCCATGCGGATGAACCACTACGGCTATTCCCGCACGTTCGCCGCGGCCCTCCAGCCGACCGGACTCGCGTTTGACTACTGCGCCAACGAGGCCGTGCGCGACAGCTACGTGAACCTTCCCGACTACACCGCGGTCATCTGGCAGCTCGGCAAGGAATCCGTTGCCGACGCCACGTTCGATTCCACGGAGCAGACGCGGGTGGCCTACTATCTGGTCAACGGCGGGAAGCTGTTCGTCTCGGGCTCGGAGATCGGCTACGACCTGGTGGGGAACGGCAACGGGGCCTCGTTCTACCGGAGCATCCTCAGGGCCGACCACGTGGCCGACGATGCGGCAACGTACTCCGTCGAACCGGTCGCCGGGTCCATCTTCGACGGCATCGGCGGGCTCATCCTCGACGACGGGACCGCCATCTACAACGTGGATTCGCCGGACGTACTGTCGGCCTACAGCGGCAGCGCCCTGGCCCTGAACTACGTGGGAGGCACGGGCGGTGGCGCGGCCATCGTGTACGACGACGCATACCAGTTGGTGCATCTCGGGTTCCCGTTCGAGGCCATCACCAGTGCCAACAGCCGGCTTGCCGTGATGATCGTTGTGCTGAACTTCTTCGGATTCGACGCCGGCGAGCCGCCGCCCCCGCCGCCTGCAGACATCATCCTGGAATCGCGCGATGCGTCCGGCGCGGTGACGCCGGCGCCGGCCTATCAGGAATTCGGGGCCTGGGCGAACAGCTCCGTCAAAAGTTCCGCCCCGGGCCTCGTGGGCACGGGCAGCCGGTTCATCACCTACGAAATCCCCAACACGGGGACCGACCACGCCCGGTTCGTCCCCAGCGTGGTGACGCCGGGACGATACGAGGTGTTCGTCACCTGGGCGAACGGCGCCAACTGCTACGATTCGCGGCACCGGGTGAGCCACCACCTCGGGCAGACGGACCTGCTGGTCGACCAGATTTCCAGCGGCGCGCCGGAGCCGCCGAACTACGGCCTGTGGATCTCGCTGGGCGAGTACTGGTTTGCCGCGGGCCAGAGCGTGGCGAGCGGGTCACTGGACATCTCGGAGGAGACGGTCACCGGCCGGCCCAGCCCGACGTGGAACTACCGCGTGTACACGGACGCCGCCAAGTGGGTGTACGTGAAGGCCTGGCCGAACGGAGACGCAGACGGCAACGGCGTTCTGACCCTGGCGGACTTCGCGCTGTTTCCCGACTGCGTCAGCGGCCCCGGAGGCGGATATCCGCAGCCGGAGTGCGAGGTTTTCGATTTCGCCCTGGACGGGGACGTGGACCTGGATGATTTTGCGGAGTTCCAGGCTCGCTTCGGGCCGTGAGACCGGAACAGGTTGCGGTCGGTGAACGGAACGTTCTGCCAACGGCCCGGGGTGGGCGGTCCGCGCTGCGGGGTCAGCGGAGTTCCACAAGACCCCGGCCGCTCCTGACCTTGCCGATGACGAACGGGATTTCGCCGGCGCGACGAAGGTTGCGCAGAATGCCGCCGAGGAACGCGGGGCGGACGGCCAGCACGTATCCGATCCCCATGTTGAACACGCGGTACATTTCGTCCGCCTCCACGCCGAGGCCCTGCAGGAACGGGAAGACCGGCGGCGGTGCCCATGATTTTCGATCGATGACGGCGTTGCACCCGGGCGGCAGGATGCGGGCAACATTTTCCGGCAGCCCGCCCCCGGTAATGTGAGCCATGCCGGTGATCACCCGTTTGCGGCGGTACCGTTTCAAGGTCGACAGCACGGATCGAACGTAAATGCGAGTGGGCGTCAGCAGCACCTCGCCGAGCGTGCGCCCGGCCTCGTCAAACGGTTGATGCAGATCCACTCGGTTTCGGGCCAGCAGGCGACGCACCAGCGTGAACCCGTTGGAATGCACGCCGCTGGACGGCAGGGCCACCAGGCAGTCGCCGGGGCTGACGAGCTTGCGGGTAATGACTCGGCTCGATTCCACCACCCCCACCGCGAAGCCGGCCAGGTCGATGTGGCCCTCGTGGTACAGGTCCGGCATCTCGGCGGTCTCGCCGCCGAGCAGGGCGCAGCCGGCTTCACGGCAACCCGCGGCGATGCTGTCGATCACCACGGCCAGCCACTCGGGGTCGAGCTTGTGGGTGGCCAGGTAGTCGAGGAAGAACAGCGGCTCGGCCCCGCAGGTGATCATGTCGTTGACGTTCATGGCCACCAGGTCGATGCCGAGGCCCTCCAGCCGGTTGAGTTCCACGGCCAGCAGGACCTTGGTGCCCACGCCGTCGGCACAGCCGACGAGCGACGCGCTGCGGTACTCCTTGCGAAACAGCGACTCGGCATAGTCGAGCCGGAACAGCCCGGCGAACCCGCCGTGGTTGCGCCAGACCCGCGGCGAGAACGTGCTGGTCATGGCGGTCCGGATGCGGTTGACCCAGACGGCGTTGGCATCAATGTCGACGCCGGCATCCTTGTACGTGAGCTTCTCTTCTGACATGCGGCACGGTCCATCCGGCGCCGTTCGCGTCCCCGGGGGCAGGTCGGGCGCACCTGCCCCGGGCGAATGCCGCCGGGGCCTACTTGAACATGCGCAGTTGCCGGCGCTCCAGGGCGTACTTGTCCACCGGGTGATCCACGTCCACCGGGTAGTCGCCCGTGAAACAGGCGGTGCAGTACTTCTCCTTCGGCATGTTCACGGCGCTGAGCATCCCCTCCACCGACAGATAGTGCAAGGAGTCCACCTCCAGGTAGTCCCGGATTTCCTGCACCGATCGCCCGGGGGCCACCAGGTGCGACGGGTCCGGGAAGTCGATCCCGAAGTAGCACGGATGCCGAATGGGCGGACTGGCCACACGAAGGTGGATCTCCTTCGCCCCGGCCCGGCGCAGCGCGCCCATCTTTCCCCGGGTGGTCGTGCCTCGGACCACCGAGTCTTCGATGACCACCAGCCGGCGGTCCTTGACGGCCTCCTTGATCACCTTAAGCTTCATCTTCACCGCCCAGTCGCGGTCCGTCTGGTTGGGCATGATGAACGACCGGCCGACGAAGTGGCTGGTGGTGAACGCCCGTCCGAACGGAATCCCGCTGAGCTGGGAATACCCGATGGATGCACAACGGGCGCAGTTGGGCACGGGAACCACCAGGTCGGCGTCCACGGGCGCTTCCTCCGCCAAGCGGCAACCCATGGCCACCCGCACCAGATGCACGTTCTGACCGAAAACGATGCTGGACGGGTCGGCGAAGTAGATCTGCTCGAAGATGCAGGCGGCGCCGCGACCGTTTGCCGGGGCAAACGGCTTCGACGCCATGCCCTCGTCCGTGATCGTGATCATTTCGCCAGGCTCGACGTCCCGAACGTATTCCGCGTCAATGATGTCAAAGGCGCAGGTTTCGGAGGCCACCACCCAGGCGGCCCCCAGGCGGCCCAGGGACAGCGGGCGGAACCCGTAGGGATCGCGCGCGGCGACGAGGCGATCCGGAAACAGTACCAACAGGCAATACGCGCCCTGGAGGTGGCCCAGCACGTGGGCCAGCGGGGCGGGCTTGGCCTGATGCGCCGGCTTGGCCAGCAGATGCACGATGACTTCCGTGTCGCACGTGGTCTGGAAGATGTGCCCGTCGTCCTCGAATCGTCTGCGCAGCAGGGCCGCGTTGCAGAGGTTGCCGTTGTGGGCCGTGGCCACCTGTCCGCCCGCGAACTCGAAGAGCAGCGGCTGCGCGTTCAGGTCGCAGTTGGAGCCGGTGGTCGAGTACCGCACGTGCCCGATGGCCACCGGGTTTCGAATCGCCTCGAGCGTGCGGGGGCTGATCACGTTCCCCACCAGCCCCATGCCCGCCGCCCGCTGGATGCGGACCCCGTCCGTCGTGCAGATGCCGGCGGCCTCCTGGCCCCGATGCTGCTGAGCGTACAGCCCGAGCTGGGTCAGGTAGGCGGCTTCCGGATGACCGAAGACTCCGAACAGACCACAGTAGTGCCCGATGGTCGGGCGGCCGGCTGCGAGCAATGCCTCTACTCCAATGCGGGAACCGATGCGCAAGTCAGGATTCAGGGTAGGGTCACAGCCCGATTTTCGCAACGGTCAGGACGGCAGAATCGGTGGCTTGGTGGTTTGACTCGGGATCGCGACGCCGCCCCGGGACGACAACTCAGGGGGATGCAATGGCCCAGAGCGAGGGGATGCCGGTTCCGAAATCGAGGGGGTCGGCAAAAACCTGCACCCAGTACACGCCATAGCGGCCGCCCAGCCGGACGGAAATGCCCGTCTCACGCCAGTTGGCGCCCAGGATGTTCTCCCGGTGGCCCTCGCTGTTCATCCACTGCTGGAGAACCTCATCCACGGTCCGCTGACCGGCGGCAAGGTTCTCTCCCACAGTCAGGAAGTTGTACCCGGCCTCCAGTACGCGCTGCCCCGGCGACGAGTCCGTATCCGGGTCCACGTGGGCGAAGAACCCGCCGTTGATCAACCGGCAGGCATACTCGTCCGCCACCGCGTTGAGCGTGGGATTGACCAGCAGGGGGGCCAGGCCCTCGCGATCACGCTCCGCCTGGATGCGGGCGGCAAGGTATTCGACCACGCCGTCCACGTTCTCCGGGGTCACGCACGCGGAGCCCGCCGCCGAGGCGTGCGCCTCGTCGCCGCCCTCGTCCGGCGATCGAACGTAGCTGCCGGGCGCCGTGGACGAGCAGCCGACGACCACGCCGGCCAGCAAGGCGACCAGCACCACTCCGAAATCCCGTCCCGTGCGATTCAACCCCGTGCTCCGAGTTCCTCATCGGCCGGCCGGACCGGCCTGTGCTCTCAGTCTAACCGAAGCCGAGAGCCCGACAACGTAACAAATGCGTAACCAGACGCCGGTTCTTGTCTGTCTTACTTATCGGATTATACCGCCGGTCCTGTTCACTCCGGGTGGACAGTCATAACCTCTTCATTCATCAATGGTTGTGCCGCCACGTCGACGGGGCGACCTCATGCCCCGGTTCGATGCATGAACAAAAAAGTGATATCGTCCGGCTGGCGGCCCCGCTTGAAGTGCCCGCTGAGGTCGGTGAGCAGGTTGTTCAACGCGTCGGACGCCGGGATCCCAAAACCATCGCAGAGCGCTTCCGTCAGCCGCTCCTGCCCGAGGGCCTGGCCCTGCTCGTCTCGCACGGCGAACGCCCCCGGCGTGTACAGAACCAGCGTCTCGTCCGGCATGATTCGAAGGGGCCTGGACGCGTACGCGTAGTTCTTGGTGGAACCCAGGTCGGGCAGACCGGGTTCGGCCAACGGCTTCGGTTCACCGCAGTCGTCCACCACGACGGCCCCGATGCCGCCGGCCGTTGCATATTCGGCGGCGCCCGTCTTGGGGTTGATGACGATGGCGCAGCTCACGGCGGTGCAGGGCGTGCGATCATCGGCCAGCAACCAGTTGATCTCGCGCAGCAGCACGTGGGGGGGGTCGGCGTGCAGGGCGGCCACGCGGAAGGCGGCCCGCATTTCGACGAGGGCCATGGCGGTGCGTGTGGGCGGGCCCGAAACGTGAGCAATGAAGAAGGTGGCCAGTCCGTTCGGCATCCGCATCACGTCGTAAACGTCCCCCGCGTGATCCAGTCCGGGTTTGCAGTAGACGGCGAACTGCAGATGGTCCCACTGGGGGACGTTGGTCGGGTCCAGCCGGTCCTGAATCTCGCGGATGAAGGACAACTCGCCCGCCCGAATGGCCTCCTGAAGGCGGATCTGCTCCTGAACGATCGCCTCGAGCTGGACCGCCACGGCCGCGGCGTACAGGCAGAGCAGGTCCAAGTGCCCGAGGTCGAAGATGGCGGAGTCCGGCTTGGAGTCCACGTAGAGCACGCCGAGGCGGCCGCGCTGCGAGACCAGGGGGACGGCCATGGCCGATCGCGTATGCTCCTCATCCGTACGGGGCACGACGATGAACTGGGTACGCTCCAGACATCGAAAGGTGTACGTTTCCAGGCTGGGCGGTTCGAGCGTGGTGGTGCCTTCCGCCGTGCGGCCCTCCACGAATTCGAGGCGGCCGTAATCCTGCCGGCGGGCGCCGAGCCAGACCAGTCGGGCGTCGAAGACACTGAGGAGGGTTTTGAGGGTCAGTTCCATCAGCTTGGAGATGTCCGAGCATTCGCGCAGCTCGAAGCTGAATCGGGCGAACTGCCTTTCCACGCCGCAGGGGATGGTGAACGGCTCGTTGGGCTTGCGTAGCAGCGAACCGGGCGGCAGCGGGTATTGCCGGATGCGGGAGATTTCCTCCCGGGTGGCCGTCTTGGTGATCTCCACGTCCCCCTGGTACTCGTGGAAGACCTTCAGCAGGAAGTTCGAGATGATGATCTCGTCGCCGTGCTCCACTTCGGTGCGCGTCACCACCTGACGGCCGTTGAGGATGGTCTTGTGCGTGAGGTCGACGGGGTCGAGCATCCATCCGCCGCCGGGGATGGGTACCAGGACCGCCTGTTGCATCGCGACGCGCATGTCCGGAAGATACACGGCGCAATCGGCCTGCGAGCCTATGGCGACGGCGCTGTCCTCGAACTGGAGGTTGCGAATGACTTCGTGCCCGTCGTGGACAAGAATCTGCATGGGTCCGTGGACTCCGCTGAAACTCGCGGGCGGAGGCGCTGCCGGCAGCCGGCCGGGAGACCCTCCGGTGCGGTGACAGTATAGCAATCGGCGAATTCGCGAACCAGACTTCGCCGGAGTACGATTCCATGCCGTCCAAAGGAACGTTGCTTCTCGGACACAGCCCGGACCCGGACGACGCGTTCATGTTCTACGGGCTGGCCGCCGGGCAGGTACCCACGCGGGGCTGGGCATTCGAGCACGTGTTGCAGGACATCCAGACCCTCAACGACCGGGCCTTCCGCGGCGAGCTGCACATCACCGCAATCAGCATCCACGCCTATCCGTACGTCGCTGACCGCTACGCGCTGACCACCTGCGGCTCGAGCATGGGCGACGGGTACGGGCCGATGGTGGTCGCCCGCGAACCCATGGACGTACACGATTTGGCCGGTCGGACCGTGGCCGTCCCCGGCGAACTGACCACAGCCTTTCTGGTCCTCAATCTGCTCCTGGGCCGGGGCGGGTTTCGGCATCGGGTCATGATGTTTGACGAGATTCTGCCGCGCGTGGCGGCCGGGGAGGCGGATGCCGGGCTCATCATTCACGAAGGACAGCTCACCTACGGGCAGCACAAATTGGCCAAGGTGGTCGACCTCGGCGAGTGGTGGAAGCGGCAGACCGGACTGCCGCTGCCCCTGGGCGGCAACGGCATCCGGCGAGACCTGGGGCCGGTGGCAATGGCGGAAATCACGGGCGTCCTGCGAGACAGCATCGAGTTCAGTCTGGCCCATCGCGCGGATGCGGTCCGGCACGCTCTCCAGTACGCCCGAGACATGGGTGTCGACCTGGCGGATCGCTTCGTGGGCATGTACGTCAATGCCTGGACCATCGACTACGGCCCCGTCGGCCGCCGGGCGGTCAGCGAGTTGCTGCGGCGCGGGGCGGATGCGGGGCTGGTCCCGCCGATCGGACCGATTGACTTCGTGGCGCCGGCATGAGGCGTGAGGCCCCGCCGACCGTCACGGGCGGGAACAGACATGACCGCAGAGGACTCCAATCCGTCCGCTTCGCACGAGCCGCACCTGCGACCGGACCGACCCCTCCCCGCCGTCGACCCGTCGGAGGCCAGGGCCGACCGTCAACCGCAATTCGAGCCCGCGGGCGCGGAAAGCACGTTCCGAAACGGCCACAGCGTCTGGGATGAGCCGGACATCCTGCCCGGCCGGTCGGACAATCTCATCGAACAGGACTGGCTCTGCAGCGCGTGCGGATACAACCTCCGCGGGTTGTTCGTCGGGCAGCGGTGCCCGGAATGCGGGCGCGTGGAACTCTACCGACCGCCGCCGCCCGGCGTGGACAGCTACCGCACCTGGCTGCAACGCCGCATCGAGCGGACGGGGCCGGAAACCTGCTGGCTGGTGGCCCTGGGGGCGGCCCTGGTCGGCGGGCTGTGGGCCGTCATCGCCAGCCTCATCGGCACGCAGCACGCGGGGATCGGCGGCTGGAGCACGTTCCTTCTGGCCGCCGTGTACGCGCCGGCCATCGAAGAAACGATGAAGCTGGCGGCCGGCACGTACGTGGTGGAGCTGCGGCCGTACTGGTTCAGGCGGGAAGCACAGATTCACCTGGCCACCGTCGGGGCGGCCGTCGTGTTCGCGGTGATCGAGAATCTCATCTACCTGTACGTCTTCGTGCAGAACCCGAGCGTGAAACTGGCATTGTGGCGGTGGTTCGTGTGTACGGCGTTACACGTCGGCTGCACGTACCTGGCCGCCCGCGGCCTGGTGGAGGTGTGGCGGCAGGCCCTGACGGAGTATCGTCGTCCGCGGATCACGCAGGCGCTGCGCTTTCTGGTGCCCGCGATCATCCTGCACGGAGCGTACAACGGCTCCATGATCGCCGCGGAGGGCATCTTCGGGCCGTTTCTACGATGATCCGCTTCCGGCCGAACCGGTCGCGCGCGGGCCGGCGTGCGAGCACGTCTTAGTGACCATCCACCAGCTGTCTTCTTTCTTTGCTTCGGAGGCACAGGCGGCGAAGGTCTCGCTGTTTATGGTGTCGCACCAGCGCTGCATATTCCGGTAGTTGCCGTGCTTGGGGTTCTCTTTTAGTTTATTGACTTCGCTGATCATCATCTTCAAATACTTGGCCAAAGCTGAACGCGTGCGAGCAGGGTACTCCCGCAGCTGCGAAGCCATCGTTAGTTCTAGGTCGCGCAGGCCTTTCGGTTTCTTTCCGCAGTTGTATAACCACTCGCGGACACCGGCATCCGATGTCCGTGCCGTGTGCCAGGAAACGAGGTTCCCGACGGTAGGTGTGTCATTCGGAATGTTGTGGCGAAGCAAGTCTCGCACGTCCCGATGCCACGTGCGTTTTTGCGGCTGGCCGCGGTCGCGTGTGACTAGGAATGGCTCCGGCCGACAGAACGACGAGATAGTGGTACCCTTCGATCCTTCTACGACGCCGGGGACGTCGGCCCATACATGGCAGGCGATAGGCCCCTCTGTCACTGTACGCGCATCCGTTTGCGGAAATGTCAACTCATCCGCGATATGGCTCCTCAGTTCGTCCTTGGTGGAGAATCCCCGTTGTGAAAAAGCGTGCTCGATTGTGCCGTACTTCGCGTCGACAAGGCGGTTGAGCATTACGACAAACGGGTGTTTCCTCGCTGCAGCTTGAGGGACGGCGGTGCCGCGCGGCCGCGGATCAAGTGGGCCCCCCGGTTTGGGCACTGACGTTTCGTTGGCAATCTGTTCCAGTTCCTCGGGCGTCGGATTGTGGTCGAGAAGAGTGGCGCCAACGAGCAGATAGTACGCCTCAACCCGCTCGCCGCGCTGCAGGGTCTCTCTCGCGAGGTTTTCCAAGTAGGTGCGGACCCGGCGGGCAACGTCCGGGTCATCCCGAACGAGGAGTATCGTGAAGATGGCTTGCTCGCCGTAGTGTGCATCGGTGTCGCACTCATCCCAGTACCCTGCCCACCGCTCGACGGCCAATTCGGGCAGCGACACGACTTGACTCATCGGATCGATCAGGACGTCGAGCCTAATTCGTGAGTCATATAACCACTATTTCCCGGCCAACATCTTGGCTGCGGCGCGTTGATAGGCGCCAGCTTTGAATTCGCCGTAGCCGTCGACGAACGGGATGGTCGAGAAATAGACGCTGACGAAATCACGCTTGGGGTCGATATAGATCATCTGCCCCATGTTGCCGCTCTTGGCGATCGCACCGTCATCCCAGACGTAATCGAACTGAAGTGCGTAGCCCTGGGCCGCTTCGTTGAATTGTGCTTCCGACGACTTCAGCTTGGCCCCCTTTGCGTAACGCTCCTTGTCGACATTGTCGTACAGGATCTTCATCATCTCGTCGGTCACGACGCGCTCGGACGCCACTGCACTCCAGCTTGGCGTGAACATCACCCCGAATTTCGCATAATCCTCGGGGGTCGCCATGGCTAAACCCACCGGGAGTGCGGTTCCATCGGGCGTAAGGCCGAACATCATCGACTGACGGGCATAAAGCTTCGACCAGAACCGTTCCTGGAAAACTTCAACGAAGGGCTTGTTCTCGATATTCTCGATCAACCGCGTCAAGACAGTCGTGTTGAGCGAGGCATAGCGCGTCACATCACCTGGCTTCTCGCCATTACCCAACTTCTTCTGGTCACGCGCCACGTCGATCCAGCCCTCGACTACACCCGTGGTCGCACGAGGGGTGCCCAAGGTGGCGGCGAGGAAGCGTGTGACGGGCGAGTCCGGCTGCAGAAGGGCTTCGACCGTTTCCTCGTTGTCGAGGCCCGTGGTCATATTAGCCACGGCGTAGGTGGACACATCATCCCAGACGGTGCCCTTCAGTTCCGTCACATACTCGGTAAACGGTTTCTTGAGATCGATCTTACCCTCGGCGATCAACTGCATAAGGACCGCGCCAACGGTGATCTTGCCGGTCGAGGCCGTCAGGTGACGGTCGGTCGGGCGCATACCCGGATAGTTCTCGTAAACGACCTTGCCCTTATGCACCATGATCATGGCCTGCGCACGGTAGAGCGGATCGACCATGTATTCCTGGAGCGTTAAATCGCCCTTGCTCGTGGACTGCTTGAGATAGAGCAACTCAGGCCGGAGATCCCGTTCCAGAACCTTATAGTTGACGTTTGGCGAGGCTTCGGCCGAGGGCATGAACTCGCCCAGGTGCATCGCGTAGTAAAGCGCGTGATCGCCGCCCATCTGGAAATGGAAGTTGCCCCAGTTCTCGCGCGCGCTGCGAATGAACTCCGGCGTAAAGACATCCTTGGTGATTGCCACGCTCACCGGCAAGGTTACGCGCGCACCCTCGACCTTCAGGGCTTCCACGACCTGAGGCGGATCCTGGGCAAGTGCGGCCGTTTCAGAAAGCGTTAGAATGGTGGCAATCACGGCCACCGAGTTTAGAATCTTGTACATCAGCACACTCCTCGTTTTTTTGGTTTTACTAGAATTTTACCCGTTGAGTTCGGAACGGCATCTGCGACATCCTGTTCCGAGTTCGTCCGGTATTCTCTCTGGATGTTTTCAGCCGACATTCTCCAAGTGGCCTGCCATCTGGCGCGAAGATCGCCTGATTTTATAAAAACTCAAAAGGCTCAGCCTCTTTAAGTTGAGAGGAGACTTCTCCGGCGAGCGGATTGTCTTTTGAAACCTTAAGGGTCATCGCCTTTGCCCCAAGCTTAAAATCGACCTTATTCAAGTCAATCCAAAATACACTTGGTGAGACCGCCGAATCAAAATAATAGGTCTTGGCATCGTGATCAGCCACGCTTCGCCACAGGGTCTCGACGCCATTGGCGCTGCTTATGGGGGCGCTTACTCCACGAATTAGGGAAAATACCGTGGCCAGCGCCAACTTCCGGTCTTCCTGTTTTTTCATCGTCTTCAGGTAGTAGCTTGCTCTTACACACCGGTCAGTCGCAGAGGCCGTTCCCGGAAGGAAATTCTCACCACCAGCTTTTTCCCAATAAGCGTTCAAGGCAAGTTGTTCCGAGTAAATCGGGGAGTTGGTCATAACGACATACTGTCGCCCGTGATGGATCACCAGTTTGCCGTCAAGATACTCAAAAATGGCGGAGTCACCTGTCGCATCGGAGATCGCCATGTGTATTTTCGCGGCCATACCATTTTCAACCGGCTTGGTAACAACCGTGAACGGCGCATCTTGCATGGCTGCCACCGCCTCTTCAACCGTGGCGTAGTTGTCCAGAAAATACTGCAACCAGGCTCCAATGCTGATCGTCGGTTTCCCGGTTTTAGCCGGATCACCGAAATCGGCTTCGGTCAGATACTGCATGTTTCCGACCAGGCCTTTCTCGTTCATGCCATCCGCCGATGCGGTACCATAGAATGCCGTGATGACGGATCCGTATTTCGATGTCCAAGTCAGCTCGTTGTCGCTGCCCCCTCCTTTCCGTTCTATGCCTTGCGGGAAGACCCAGAGATCGCTGGTAAGTTCGGGGTCTACCCAGTCCATGCTGCGTGCAGTAATGTACGTCCCGGTTCCAGTTTCATACAAAAGCCGAGTACAAGCGTTCGCCGGCTGCACCGTCATACAAAAAAGGAGCACAGCAACCAAGGCAAGGCGTAAGCCATTTGTTTGCTTCTTCATCACATTCTTCATCATATTCTCCAAGGTTTCTTGTTTGATTGGTGTTTCGTTATCTCGGGCGAGCGGCGTATCCGACGTCGACGTCTGTTCCGGCGCAAGCGCATTGATGTAGTTATTCATTTGGTATTCTCCTTTTCACTGGTTGTTTCGTGAGTTTGCGTTGGTGGGGCCGACCCCCTTTTGTATGTTGAGTTATCAAGCTGCATAGAGTGCACTTTCCGCAGCAGTGCCGGGCGATTCCCCTTAGTTAATGAACATCACAACAAGGAATCCCACCGCCGAAATCGATCGGGGAGGCATAGAAGGTCTGGGTCCACCCCTCTTTGGTGAGCGGCTTGAACTTGCTCTTGACGGGTTCGAAGCGGATCGGCTGTCCAGGATTCACGCCTTTCAGCGGTTCCTGATCTTTCATAACGATGACTCCATTAACAAGTACGTGAAGAATTCCCGTGGACGGAAGTCTGCCGTTTGCGTAGGTCGAATTATCCCTTACCGTTTCAGGATCGAATATGGTGATGTCGGCCACCATGCCTTCTTGCATGCGGCCGCGAACCTGCATGGACTTCAAACCCATCTCGCCCAGCGGCTTGGCATAATTGTAACTGGTCATGGATACGGCTTGCATCAACGGAATATTGTTTTCCCTGGCAAGGCGAAGCACGGTGGCAAAAGACCCGGAAGTCCGCGGGTGGGTATTGGGGAGATCTTCGAAGGGAGTATCCCAGGTTAGGTTATCGCTTGGGATCATGGGCATGCCGTCGCTACCAATAGCCACGCCGGGCATTTTGAGCCAGTCAACAATAGCCGATTCCGGGATCTTGTAGACAAGCACGAGGCGTGCGGGTTCCTTTTTGATCATCTCCTCACGCGATTTCTGGGTGTAGAATTCGCCGGTCGCGACATCCTGAACCGTCTCTTCGTATTTGTTGCCCAGAGCCTGTACCCAGACTTCCGGCTCCAGAAATACGGCATTCAGCGCAGTGGAACCTGCGGCATATGGATAGATTTCACCCCAGACGTTGTAACCCCGTTCCCGCATCCGCACCATAAGCTCATGCACCATATTGTATCCCGGATTATTGAAATGGGAGGCGATGGCCGGCGTCCCTAATGCCGCCGCGTTTGCGAGCATCTCCTGGATACCGTTGACTTCGGTGGTATCATCACCGGGCGTATAGCGGAAATGCATGGCGATAAAGCGGCCGTATAGCCCGCCCAGCTTTTGCAGTTCAAATATCTCGCGGGCCGAGACCCCCGCGCGCATGTAGCCAACGGTAGAACCAATGCCAAGTGCTCCCTGCGCTAAGCCTTCGTCAATCAGGGAAAGAATCTGGTTTCCCTGCTCCAGATTGGGTCGGGTCTTGGACCAACCCTCCTTAATGGTTTCTTTGCCGTCTATCTTGTCCTTTGTGGATCGGGTTTTCTCCGCGTCGGGAGTGTATAGATGTTTCCAATCGGTAAAGCCGTCCAACACCTCAGCCCGCGCAAATTCGTGGGCCACCGCCACACCGAAATTCAATGGTGCTTTTCCTTCACGCCGTTTGTACCACTCGTCGAGCTTTGGACCGTGAGCGCCGATCTCTGTGTCCAGAAGCGTCGTACGACCGTCGCGTAGCATCAACCGGTACTGATAGGGCTCAATACAATGTTGGTGCCCATCGATAAACCCAGGTGCCACCACCAGCCCTGTGGCATCAATGGTCTCCTTGCCATCGATCTTGTCACTGGTGATGACGGCGATCTTGCCGTCCTTGATCCCGACATTGCGGATCCCATCGAAGTTTGTCTCCGGGTCCATCACCCGGCCGTTGTTGATCACCAGGTCGTAATTGGCCGCCATGGCCGGCATGACCATCATCAGGCTCAGTGCCAGCAAACCAAAACATACTCTCAATGTTTTCATTCTGAGTCTCCTTATCTTAGAAAGCGTGCGAGAAGCGGTATTGCGACGCCTGGCCTATGATCCGACATTTCCCATTTGACCTTGCCCGGCTACGCCGCCGAGCGGTACTCCGTTATGATACCAGCCAGCCCGCGGCTGCGCCTTCCTCATTCTCGGTTTTTCCTGCTCTTGAGGGCCGAAACGGTCGTTCCCCTGCGTGACAAGGCGGCCTCTCGGCCTCGTTTCTTGGCGTCGGCGCAGGGCTTCCCCAAGGACCATCGCAGCGGGAGCCATTCTGCGGAACTTGTCGAGCCATCATGAAGGTGCCATCGCGGGCACGGCACGCAGGCGTCGGATGCGATCCAGGATGGCGGCGAAGAGCTTGCGCGGAACCGCCACCTCGGCCATCTGGAAGAACACGTATTTCGCGTGACGCACCACCTTCGCCCCGATCTTGATCAGCTTTTCCCGCAGGGTCGTCAGTGTCCAGTGCCCTACGCGCGGCGGCAGCGCCAGCCGCCGCAGGAAGTTTCCGATGTTGTACGCCAGAGCGAACAACTGTAATCGCACCTGGTTGTCCACAAAGTCGTGGCAAGATAGCTTCGTCCACTTGATCGCGTTCTTACCCTCCTTGATCCACTGCTCCGCCGTGCCACGCTGGTTGTAGAACCAGACCACGCTGGCTGCTCCGCCGCCCATATTGGTGACGATGAAGCCAACGCGGGGGAACAGTTCACCCTGGTGCCACTCGACCTTGGCCACCACGCGACGGGGTTGGCCCCAACTGGCGGCCTGATACATAAAGTCGTGATAGCGCACCACCGGCTTCTTCGGTGGGCGACCTACCGGACGGGTCAGCAGGTGCTGAATATGCCGCTCCAGCACGGCGTTTGACCTCAGCCGGATCGCATACAAGTAGCTCTCGGTTTCGAGGAACGTATACAACTCCGGGATGGCGAACGCCGCATCGCCACGGAAGTACTTCGCGATGTCCAAGTCGCGATAGCGGGTAACCACCGGTTCCAGCACGGAACGCCAGTCGTCAGCGCTGGCCACGTTGCCGTTTCGCAGCAACGCCCGCTCCAGGTCGCCCAGGTGGTTGAACAGGAACAACGGGTGGTAGCAGGTGCATTCGAAATGCCCGTTGTACGCCGAGCCTTCCTGTCTTCCATGGGTCTCACTCACCGAGCTGTCCAGATCGAGAATCAACCTGTCCAAGGCGCGGCGTTGGCGAACCCGATCAATCCACATCCCCGGCAGATTCATCAATGCCTTGAGGTTTCTCCTGGCCGTCAGAATCTCCGTTTCGAAGCGCCCCATCTGGCTGGTGGACGCGGCTTGCCGATCCTTGGCCCGACCTCCTACCACCTGACGCATGGCCGGATCAACAGCGAGTCGTTCCGCATCATTCGTATCCTCGTAGCCCGCCAGGCGGCTGTACACCGATTGCCGCAACAGGCCCATCACTTCGTGCTGGGTATTCTTGCCCCGGCGAGGATCGCGGAACATGTCATCCGCTGTGGCCGTCAGTCCCAGCGCTTCATCGAGTTCCCGATACGCGACCAGTCCTGCATCAGAGGTGACTGACGCACCGTGAAACTCCAACTTGATCTGGCTGTCGAAACCGACCCGCAACGCCTCCTTGCGTGCTTCACCCATCACATTCTCCGAATTTCAGCGACTTGAGGTTCGTTTTCGCCTGTATTCATAGGAAAATCGTTATCTCATTATACGCCGTGGTAAATGTCATCTGGGAAATATGGGCTTAGACCTTTGGGTGGTTCGCGGTTACCATGCCGTGGGATTGGCCCCGGGGCGGATCGGATCCGACTGGTGGGGCGTGGAGCGGTGGAGAAGGATCGGATGTCAGACGGCTGGTCGGTCGTGGAATCGCCGTTTCGGGTGGAATACGCCCGGGCGTACGAGGGCCTGTTCACCCTGGGCAGCGGATGCCTGCACGTGCGCGGCTCGCTGGAAGAGCACCTCCGCGACGCGCCGCAGGACCTCTCCTACACCCGGTTGCCCGCCGACGCAGCCCGCGAGACATGCCCCGCGACCAAGGTCAAATGGGGAACGTACGTGCCCGGCATCTTCGGACGCCACCCACTCCTCAACAGCGAAATGATCAATCTGCCCTGGTTTCTGGGCATCGCTCCCTCCGTGGACGGAGAGAAGCTGGACCTGGAGCAGTGCATCGTCGAGGACTATCGTCGCGAACTGCGGCTGGATACCGCCACTCTTGTGCGGACGCTTCGCTGGCGGACGGCGTCCCGCAAGACCGTCGACGTGTGCTTCGAGCGATTCGTCTCGGCCGTCCGGCCGTACCTCTGCGTGCAGCGCATGACGCTCACTCCGGGCGATGCGATGCGTGTGGACGTGGAGGTCGGCATCGACGCGGACGTGCGCACGAACGGCTACGACCACTTCGTCCACGTGGAAACCGGCCGCGCCGGGGGCAGCGCCCTGGCATGCTTCGTCCACACGGACGCGCATGACCAGGTGGGCGTCGTGACGCAGGCCACCGCCCCGCGCGTCGTCTGGAAGCACAAGCCCGACGGCCGAACGGCTACCTTGCGGGCGGAACTGGACCTGCCGCCGGGAAAGGCCTGGACGCTCGAGAAGCGCACGGCCGTGCAGACCACGCGGGACCTGGACCCGTGGGACCTGGTGACCTGCCTGACGCAGGTCCAGCCGCTGTCGTTCGAGGAACTCCACAACGAACACGCGGCGGCCTGGCGGGCGCGGTGGGAGACGTGCGACGTGATCATCGAGGGGGACCCGGACTCGCAGCGGGCGATGCGTGCGGCCCTGTTCCATCTGCTGCGGGCGCACGTCCCGGGCGATCCACGCGTGGCCATCGATGCGAACGGCTACTCGGGCGATGCGTGCGGGGGACGGTTCTGCTGGGACACCGAGATGTACCTGCTTCCGTTCTACCTGTACACCGACCCGCAACGGGCCCGCACGCTGGCGGACTTCCGCGTGCAAAGCCTGGACGGGGCCCGGGCCAACGCCCGCCGATACGGATACGACGGAGCACGATACCCGTGGGAATCCGACGGCCAGGGCAACGAGTGCTGCCCGAACCGGCAACATGCCGATCACGGGATTCACGTGACCGCCGACGTGATCTACGGCCTGAGTCACTTCGCACGAGCGACGGGTGAAGACGAATACCTGCGCGGCCCGGCTGCGGAAGTGGCCGTCGAGACCGCGCGGTACTGGCTCCAGCGCGTCGACCGCCGGCCGGGGGACGAGGGCCTGAGTCTGCTGGCCGTCATGGGGCCCGACGAGTACATGCCCATCTCCGGCAACAACAACTACACGAACCGCCTGGTGTCTTTCGCGCTGGCCGTGGCCGCGGAAGTGGGCGAGGCGGGCGGAGCCTCGCCGAGCGAGCGGGCCGCGTTCGCGGAGGCGTCGCCGCAGTTGTACATCCTGCGGGCGGCGAACGGGGAACTCGTGCTTCAGTGCGAGGAGTTCGAACGGCTGGCCGAGCCGCGGTTTGACGAGTTCTGGAAGGCTCGGAGCCGGCCGTTCGCCTCCCAGGTGTCGCAGGAGCGTTTGTACCGCAGCAAGTGCCTCCAGCGGGCCGACGTTCTGATGCTGATGACGCTCTTCCCCGACGAGTTCACCGACGAGCAGGTGCAGCGGGCCTGGGATTGCTACCTGCCGTACACCACGCACGATTCTTCGCTGTCGCCGGGGGCGCACGCGATTGTCGCGGTGCGGCTGGGGCGGATGGGCGATGCGTGGCGGTTCTGGGTGGTCGGTCGGGCACTGGACCTGGACGTGGCCCACGCCGGCGCGGCGGAGGGCGTTCATATCGCCGGCGCGGCGGCCGTCTGGCAGATGGCGGTGCTGGGCTTTGCGGGAATGCGGACGGCCATGCAAAGCGACGTGCTGACCCTGCGGCCGCGGTTGCCCGAGGCGTGGACGCGGCTGGCGTTTCCGATTGTCTGGAAGGGGCGCCCGGCTTACATCGACGCGAACTCCAAGGGCGTGACGGTGACCAACCGCGGGGCGGAGCCGCTGGCCGTGGTGGTCTTTGGCCAGGCTCGCGAGGTTCTCGCCGGCGAACAGCAGCGCTGGGAGGTGCCGGCGTGATCCGCGCGGTGATTTTCGACCTGGACGGCGTGCTGGTCTCGACGGACGAACTGCACTACCTCGCCTGGAAGCAGCTTGCCGATGCCGAGGGCATCCACTTTGACCGGGCGATCAATCACCGCCTGCGCGGCGTCAGCCGGATGCAGAGCCTGGAGATCATCCTGGAACGGGCCGCGCGGTCGTACTCGCCGGAGCAGAAGGCCGCGATGGCCGAGGCAAAAAACGCGAAGTACCGCGAGTTGTTGTCGACGCTGACCCCGGCCGACGCCCTGCCCGGGGCGGATGCGATGGTGTCGGCAGTGCAGGCGCGGGGCGTGAAAATCGCGATCGGCTCCTCGAGCCGGAACACGGCGCTGATCCTGGAACGGCTGGGCTGGTCCGACCGATTTGACGTGGTGGTGGACGGAAACGACATTCAGCACTCCAAGCCGCATCCGGAGGTCTTCGTGCTGGCGGCGAGGCGATTGGGCGTGCCGCCGGCGCGGTGCCTGGTGGTCGAGGACGCGGCCGTCGGCGTGGACGCGGCGCGCCGGGCGGGCATGGCCGTCTTCGGTATCGGCGCCGCCGAGCGCCTGCCCGGCGTGGATCGCCTGGCCCCGAGCCTGGCGGACGTAAGCGTGGATGCTCTGTTGAGCGAAGGATGAATACGGCGATGACGTGGTTGATGCGATGTGCGTTCGTATGGCTGGCGGCGCCGGGATGGCTGCTTCTGGGCGCGTGCAGTTCCGGGCCGTCACGGTACGAACAGTCGATGCAGCAGGCTCGGGCGATGTACCAGCACAGCCGGGACGACCTGGGGCCGCCACCTCGCCACCTGGAGGAAGCGGTGTACGAAAAGGGGAAGGCGAACTTCGTGGAAGACCTGGTCCGCGGTGTGGATTCGCCGCAGCGACGCGAAGCCCTGTACGCCCTGGGCTGGTTCGGCGACCGGCGGCACGCGGCGTTCGCGGCCGCGGCCCTGCCGGACGCCGACCTGTCGGTCCAGCGAATCGCCCTGGCTTCCTTCAACCGGCTGACCCACCAGGCATTCGACGACGCGGACGACGCGGGTGCATGGTGGGAGAAGAACGGAAAGGCCTTCCCACGCTACAAACCCGAACCTGCTCGAAAGGAATCCTCTTCTCCCGTGCGAATCGGCACCGGCGTGGGCATGTGGCGCCGGTTCTGAAGCGGAACTGGCGCCGGTCCGTCGGCCGTACACCGCTCCCCGATTCGCCGTCTCCAATCTCAATCCAGTTCCGCCAGCGCCTGCCGGGCGGCGCGCATGCCGTGGATGATGTCCTCGTCCGGGGTAGCGAAGCTCAGTCGCAGGTAGTCCTTCTGCATGAAGGCCGCGCCGCTGGCGGTGACCACGCCGGCCGCGTCCAGCAGATACGCCGCCACGTCGTCCGAGCTCTGCAGGACGGACCCCGCCGGGGTCCGCTTGCCGAAGCAGCCTCGCACGTCCCAGAAGGAATAGAACGTGGCGGGCGTCGGCCAGATCTGCACGTGGGGCATGTCCTTCGATTCGTGATGCAGCAGGTCGCGCTTGGCTTGGAGTTCCTCCACAATTTCCGGATCGTACGGACGTCGGATGGCGGCCAGGGCCGCCGCCTGCGTCGGGGTGGCCGCCCCGGACGTATAGTGGCTCTGAAGATTCACCATGGCCCGGAGCACGTCCTCCGGCCCGACCGCCCAGCCGATCCGCATGCCGCCGGTGCGGCGGAAGTTTTTGGACATCCCGTCCACCTGGACGAGCCACGGCCGCGTCTGCTCGTCGATGCGCGGCTCCGGGTACCGCCGGCCGTCGAACAGGATGCGCCAGTACAGCCGGTCCAGCACGAAGTAGACGCGGCGCTCGGCACACACGCGCAACATCGCGTCCACTTCCTCCGCCGTGTAGAGCTGTGCCGTCGGGTTGCACGGGTTGTTCAGAAGGAAGAGCTTGGCGTGGGGTCGGGCGTCCAGGTTCCGCTCTACGTCCTCCCGGGTGACCTTCAGCCACTCCCGCTGTGTGCCCAACGGCAGCACCATCACGGGAAACGCATACGCGGCCGTGGCCAGCGGCTGGTAGCTCACCCACGGGGCCGCCTCCAGCAACGCGGCGTCTGCTGGGTTGCAGACCGCCAGGAAGATGTTGAACAGCGCCTGCTTGGCGCCCGTGCAGATGATGACGTTGCTCGGTCCATACACGTCCGAGAGTCCGAGCCACTGCAGGACGGCCTCGCGCAGCTCGAGCAGCCCGGCCGGGTCGGTGTACATCGTCCACTCGTCACGGAACGCCCGCTCCCCCGCCTCGCGGATGTCCGGGTCCAGTCGGCCCTTGGTCTCCCCCAGTCCGAAGTCGTACACCGGCCGGCCCTCGGCCAGCCGTTCCTGCACCCGCTGTTTCAGGGCCAGGGTCAGGGAGGGTCGGAATTTGCCCAGCTTGGCCGAGATTCGCTCGTGCAGTTCCATGATGCTCTTCTCGAAGGGTGTCTGGGGCCGCGGGATCGCGGGTCGATCCACTTTGGAGGTATCGGCGGATCAGGGGCCGGAGCATTCGCAAATCAGCGGGCGACGGCGGTTTCCGGTGCAGGCTTCACTCCGGCCCCTCATCCACGCCCAGCCGCGAGGTGTGCTCGAACCTGGGCGAGGACTCGTCGGCCGGCTCCAGCTCATCCAGCCACAGCGCGTCGTCGTCGCGCTGATAGATCATGAACTGGCCGCGAAGGGCCGGGTCCTTCGCCCGGTGATAGCGCAGGTAGATGTGCCGCTCATCCACGGCGGCGATCTCCACCTTCCCCGTGGCGTGCGACATCACGTACCGCGCCCGCCGGGACAGGCCCGATCCCCTTCGCAGGGCCGCCCGGAAGATCTCCCACCCGCGGACCATGGGCACGGTGTAGGGCTCATTCCCGGCGGTCGGCCGGCCCTGGAACAGGTAGTACGACGGACAACCGACGAACGACAGCTCGCGGAACAGGTTGCTCAGGACGAACGAATCGTCATTGACGCCGCGGATCAGCGGGCACTGGTTGACGCAGATCACGCCGCTGCGGATGACGCAGTCAAGGGCGTCCACGGCCGGGTCGGTCAACTCTCGCGGGTGGTCAAAGTGGGCCATCAGGTAGATGCGCTTCCGCGGCGTGGAGTGCGTGCGGAAGACGTCCTGGAGTTCCGGGTCATCGATGATCCGCCACGGGTCAAACGCCGGCATTTTGGAGCCGATGCGGATGATGCGGACGTGCGGGATCGCCCGCAGCGATTCCAGGATTCCGCGGATGCGCCGCGTGCTCATGAGCAGCGGGTCCCCGCCGGTGAGCAGCACGTTCGTGACGTTCGGATTCTCCGCGATGTAGCGGATGCCTTCCGAAACGTCTCGCGTCACCTCTTCGTTCTCATCCATGAAGAGCCGCTTGCGGAAGCAGAAGCGGCAGTACGCCCCGCACACCTCGTTGCACAGCAGCAACACGGTGTGTTCGTACTTGTGCTGCACGCCGGGCGACACCGTGACGGCCGCTTCGTTGCTGGCATCCAGGCGACCCCATTCGTGAAGCTCGTCCGGGCGCGGGATGATCAGTTGGCGGATGGGATCGTTCGGGTCGCTCCAGTCGATCAGGCCCAGGTAGTAGTCGTTCGCCCGGAAGACGTAGCGCTGCACCACCGCCCGAAGCGCCTCCCGCTGCTCCGGCGGAATCTGCGGCACGCGGTCGATGCTTGCGATGTACTTCACCCGTCGCGGCTGGCCGGCTCGGGGCTCGTTCGGATGAGACATGCGGTTCTCCCGAATGAGCGTCGGCGAATCCCATGCGCCCGGTCCGGGTCGGCCCGTCCGTGCGGAACGAACGAACCCGCGCTCTTCCTCGCCCGGCGCATACACAATACCCCATTATTTATTCTAGGCGAATTCTCGCCTCCCGACAACCCGCTCAGACGAGGGTTGCTGCGCAGCGGCGGCTTCTCGCGTGAGCCCGGCTTCTTCTATGGGACTGGAATGCGCCGATCTTTTTGCGTCAGGCGTCGAGAGGCGGCCGGTCCCGGGCGTAAGGCGCTCCGTCGCTTCGGTCGCGGTCGCGACACTCAATGCGCCGGCCGAACGAGTCGAACGTGGATCGCGCAGAGAATCACCGCCACCAGCGCCAGGCAGGCCGGGGTCACGTCCGGCACATGCAGGGCCAGGCCGGTTCGCAACCACGCGGACAGCAGCGCCACGGCAGCCACCAACGCCGTCACGAGCCCCCATCGCACCGTGCCCGCCGCCGACCAGGACAGCAGCGCCAACGTGGCGCCCAGCAGAGCGTATGCAAGCACCGTCCCCGTCATCACGCCCACCGCCTCCACAAACGGCAGGGCAAACAACGCGGCGAACGGCACGCAAGACCCATCCGCCGGCCCGCCGTGCAGCGCAGGCAGCAGCCCGGAGGCCGCGTGCCACGCGACCTGAACCCCAACCACAACCGTCAGCGCCGCCGACAGCACGTTCACCGGCCGGCACGTCCGCCGGTCACGCCCGTCCCAGGCGTCATAGGCTAACGCCGCCAGCCACGCACCGGCCGCTCCCGCGACGATGGCGGTACAGACGTCCAGCGTGCTGAACGCCCGCGACCGCAGAAAGAGTTGCAGCACCTCGACCAGAACGGCCACCAGGGCCGCGTGGCCGACGCCCGCGGCGAGTGCCGTGTTGCCGTCTCGGCTGAGTGCCCGCTGGGACAGGGCATGCACCGCCGCCAGCAGGCAGAAGAGCCCGCCCAGGCTCAGCGTGCTCAGCAGTGCGGCGTAGGGATTCAGCAGGCCCACCGCGTGCGGTGGCGTGTATCGCTCGGCGATCGGCCACCACTGCGACGCCAGCAGCGACGTGCGGAACTCCGCGCCACTGCGGACGAAGTCAAACGGCGCCAGCCCGTGCAGCAGAACCCCTGCGGTCAACACGAGCGACGCGGCAGCCAGCGGGCAGCGACGGCACGACCGCCGCACGGCGCCGGTCAGGCTTTCGGCCGCCTGCCCGACGACGGGTGCGATCAGAGCGCCCGCCAGCCCGCCGATCGTGTTGAGCAGCACGTCCGTCCACGACGCCCATCGCGCCGCGGAAAAAACCTGAAGGGTCTCGATGCCCAGGCTCAAGCCGGCCGCTCCCGCGGCGGCGGCAAGGATGGCCCAGCTTCGGCGGTGCAGCCACCGGCTCAACCCTCCGAACAGCGTGAAGCCGACCGGCAGGTAGACCAGCAGGTTCACCACGAGGTCTTCGAGCGTGGGCGGCGCCCAGGCCAGCCTCGACGCGGCGTGCGATTGGAACTGAAACGGCGTGAGTGAGCCCGCCAGCACCAGCAGCGTCGCCACGGCGCCGAGGACAACGGCCTCGGTCTGCACCACCGGCGCCGCGGTCGTCGCCACGGAGCGGCGGGGGACACGGATCGGCTGCTCGAATCGAGGGGCCACCGGCTTCTTCCACCTCCTCGCGACAGCCAACCGGCTGTCACCCCCGGAGTACCGGCAAGGCGCCCACCACCGACCCCGCCGTCGACCGCCGCCGCCCGGCCGCCGCCCGGTGTCGATAATGTGCGGCTTCGCGCGCCGCTGCGGGCGGACGCAGCGCCGCCCACGTCCGAAGAACGGACGCGAGCCGGTTCCCGGACGCGCCGTCAAGCGCTGCCGAATCTGCCGGCCATGTTGCCCGCAGGCAACATTCCCGTCGCCAAAGCATCTTGTGAAACCGGCATTCGCGTCGCCGGGGGTCTGGAGCGAACGCGCGCCGGCAGCACGAAGGCCTGGCGCGGGCTGCGCCGGAAACTCCGGCGGCGGACGAGTTCAATGCGAGAAGGGGAGGCCGCGTTCAACCGCATTCCGGTACGCGGCGAACCCAGCCGTGGGGGTCCGGGGCGTCGCCACACTGGATGGCGGTCAGACGCTGGTATAGGTCCGTGCAGACCGGGCCCGGCCGGCCGTCCTGGGAATAGACCACGACGCGATCCCGATACGTGATGGACTTGACGGGCGTGATCACCGCGGCCGTTCCGCAGCAGCCCGCCTCGGCGAACTCGAAGAGTTCCTCGACATCCACGGGCCGGCGGACGGGGCGCAGCCCCATGTCGTCGGCCAGCGTAATCAGTGACTTGTTGGTGATGGACGGCAGAATCGACTCGCTGTCGGGCGTGACGTACTGCCGGTCGCGGGTGATGCCGAAGAAGTTGGCGGGCCCGGCCTCGTCGATGAATTGCTTGGCGCGCGGATCGAGATAGAGTGCGTCCGCGTAACCCTTCTGCCTGGCCCGTGTGCTGGCCTTCATGCCCGCCGCGTAGTTGCCGCCGACCTTGACGTGGCCGACGCCCCGAGGCGCCGCCCGGTCCAGTTCCTCCTCCACAAGCAGGTCCACGGGGGTGAACCCCGTCTTGAAATACGGCCCAACCGGCGCCACGAAGACCACGAAGAGGTAGTCGACGGAAGGACGCAGGGCCATGGCGCCGGTGGTGCCCAGCACCAGCGGACGGATGTACAGCGTGCCCCCGATGCCGTACGGCGGTACAAACCGGCGATTCGCATCCACCACGCGGAACACGGCGTGGATGAACATCTCCTCCGGCACGGGCTGCATCATGATGCGCTCGCACGAGCGGATTAGGCGGCGGGCATTCTCCTCGATGCGGAAGACGACGACGTCACCCGACTTCGTCTCGTAGGCCTTCAACCCCTCGAAGCATTCCTGCCCGTAGTGCAGGCAGGTGGCGCCGATGTGCAGCGGGATGATATCATCCGAAACCAGCACGCCCTCGTCCCACTTTCCGTCGCGAAACGTGAAGCGGATGTTAACGTCGGTTGGGCGCCAGCCGAAGCCGAGGTTCTTCCAATCCAGGTCTGCCTTTGCTGTTGCCATTCGGAGGTCTCCTTTCGCACGGTCCGCAAACCACGGATTATACCAGCCGGACGGCGGCGGCCCAAGACGGCAGGACCCGCTCCGAGCGGGTTGGATGCGTGACACCTCTGGCGCGAAGCCAACTCGCCCCGAATGGGGCGCCGGATCGTAGCCACGGGTGGAGTCTCGGCTTGCCGAGACGGAACCCGTGGACCTCGGTGCCCAGCCCGCACCGCCCCGGCAGGGGCGGCGGAAGTGCGTGCAAGGCAATCTCCTCCGCCCCTGCCGGGGCGGAGTCTGAGTTGCGTGACGCGTTCCACGGGTTTCGTTCGCCTTCGGCGAACTTGCACCCGTGGCTACGATCCGACGCCCCTGCCGGGGCTGGAACGCTCCGCCGGAAGTGTCACGGACCGTGGAGGATTGCCCGGCCTGGGGAGATCGCTACACTGTGCGGGCAAGGGTCTGGACATGCCACGTGGCGTGCTCGACGGGGGCGAAGCGCGGGCCGCCCGCCGCCGTCACGAACGTCGGATACAGGGAGGAGCGATATCATGCGTCGATCCGTGCGAGTTGTTGGGCTGACGATGGTGGTTGGCGTGGTCCTGGCATCCGGCGGCTGCATGGGGCGGCTGATCGGCGAAGGCGCCGAAGGCGCGATGGGGCCCAAGGGAGAGTATTTTGAGGAGAAACCCGTCGCGGCCGCCAAGGAAGGCAAGGGGCTGGAAGCGTATCAGCGTTTTGAGCTTGGCGAGGTGAAAAATGATTTCGGCCGGAACGTGCCGCCGGCGTTTCTGCGTGAATTCCCGGGCAAGTTCGCGGAACAACTGGCCAAGTCGGAACTGCCCAAGGCCGTGGCGGGCAAGACGGCCGTGTTCCACGTGAGCATCCTGCACTACGAAACGGCGGACCTGACGGACCACGTGCTCGGTCCGCTGGAGCAGGTGATTGCGAAGGTGCAGCTCGTCGACAAGGACACGGGCGACGTGATCGCATTCGGCAACGCCCTGGGGCGGACGGGCAAGACCGTCGGCATGGGCACCGGAACCAAAGCCGAGGGCCTGGCCAAAGCGCTGATCAAGTGGGCCTCTGACTACTACACGAAACCCAAAACGCAGTGAGCGCCGACCCCTCGCGGGCGGCCTATGCCCGTTTGGCCGCCAGCCATTGGCGGAAGTCTCGAAGTGGACGGGTGTTGACGATGGTGCTTTTGGCGGCCCGGCCGCGGCGGGCGGTGGTGACGCCATAATGCACCGTGCTCAGACCGCCCGTGCTGTGCGCGTCGGTGCAGATGGCCAGCATGGCCCCCGCGTCGATCGCCTGCCGGGTGTGTACGTCCTTGAGGTCCAGCCGCTGCCAGGAGGCGTTCACTTCCAGGGCCGTGCCCGTCTCGGCCGCGGCTTTCACCACGGCGGCCATGTCGAGTTCCATCGGCCGGCGCTGGCCCAGCAGCCGGCCGGTGGGGTGCCCGATGACGTTCACGTAGGGGCTCTCCATGGCCGCCAGCGTGCGGCGGGTGGGTGAGCTCTTGCCGCCCTGCATTCCGGAATGCACGCTGGCCACCACCAGGTCGCATTCCTTCAGGATGGCATCGGGGTAGTCCAACGAGCCGTCCGCCAGAATGTCCACCTCGCACCCGACCAGCAGCGTAAAGCCCTTGAGCTTTTTGCCCGCCGCCCGGATCTCCTCGATGTGCTGTTCCATCCGCTGGATGGACAGCCCGTTGGCGATCGCGCTGCTCTTGGAGTGATCGGTGATGGCCAGGTACTCATACCCCAGCGCCTTCGCCGCCTCGGCCATTTCCCGGATGGTGGCGGTGCCGTCGCTGGCCGTCGTGTGTACGTGCAGATCGCCGCGGATGTCGTCCAGGCTCACCAGGCTCTCCACGCACGACGGGTCCTCGAACTCGCCCCGGTCCTCGCGCACCTCCGGCGGGAAGAAGGGCAGCCCCAGCCGCTCGTAGATCTCGCCTTCGTGTGCGCCGGCGAGGGGCGTGTCGCCGTCAAACAGCCCGTACTCATTCAGCCGCCACTTTTTCCGGATGGCCATCTCCCGCAGACGCACGTTGTGCTGCTTGGAGCCAGTGAAGTACTGAAGGGCTGCGCCGAACGACTCCGCCGGCACGACACGCAAGTCCACCTGCAGCTCCCGCCGGTCGGGCAGCTCGATGGTCACCGACCCCTTCGTCTCGCCGGCGGCCAGCACCCGCTTGACGCCCTTGGCCTGGGTAAAGATCTCGATCACGGCCGGACCGTCCTTCGCTTCGCAGAGAATGTCCACGTCGCCGATGGTCTCCGCGCCGCGGCGCAGCGACCCCGCCAGGGCCACCCGCTGGACGCCCCTGATCTTCTTCACCTCGTCGGCCAGGCGGTCGGCCACCGGCCGGGCGACGCCCAGCGGCGTGCGCTCGCTTGACGTCTCCAGGAACGTGATGCCGTCGGCGATCTTCTTCACGCTTGTCTCGCCGAAGCCGGCCAGTTGGGCCAGCTCGCCCGACGCGATGACCCGCTTGAGGTCGTCGAGGCTGCCCACGTTCAACTCGCGGTGGACGGCGGCCACCTTTTTCGGACCCATGCCGGGGATGGAAAGCAGAGCGGGCAGGCCGGGCGGGAGCTGGGACTCCAGCTCCGTCAGCACGTCGATGGCGCCGGTCTTCAGGAACTGCTCGATGCGTTCTGCGGTGCCTTTGCCGACGCCCTGGAGCATGGTGAGTTCGCCACGGGCGGCCAGATCGGCGATATCTTCGGCCAAGGCGTCGAGCGTGCGAGCCACGCGCCGATACGAGTTGATGCGGAACCGGTCGCCGCCGGTGATTTCCAGCAGGTCGGCGATGCGTTCGAAGGCCCGGGTCAGTTCGGTGTTGACCATCGGCGTGCGCTCCGTTGCGCGGCGTCCTGTGTCGTCCGGATAACCTTATACCACGAGCCGGGGGAAGAACCAGGGGGGTGTGGGGGCGCGGCGGGGCGCCGCGCTCAGGAGACGTTGCGGCACTTGGGGCAGAGGATCAGGTGCCCGTCGCTGACGTCGTAGCCGGGGACCCAGCCTTCCTGGGCCAGGGTGACGGCCATGGTCTCATTGTCGGTGGAGGGGAAGAACCAGATCTGCTCATCGCAGCGATCGCAGCGGACGGCCCGAAAAAAGCGAGTGCGAACCATGGTCAGAAACTCGGAAGCCCGTTCGTGTACGTTATCGCCCGTCAGCAGTACCATGAGTGACGTCCATTCATCCGTTATGACTGTGACTCTTTCCTCATACAGGAAACTTCCAATTCGTACCCGGGAGGTGTCAAACCGGTTTCACCTTTTTTGCCGGTATTTTCGTTTCGGGGTGCCAACTCGCTGTCGCTTGCAGACCCCGCCGGGGGGCTGCCACAAACCGCGCCCGCGCATCTGCTGTCGCGGCAAGGAGTTGAGGGCCATGCCGGGATGAAGCGATCCCGAGCGTCCGTCCGGCCACCGCACGCCTCCCCTTCTCCGCACCCCACGCACGCCAGGGACCGACCGCGTCAGGCCAGTCCGCAGACCGGCGGCGTCGAGACCATTCTTACTCCGGCCTCGCTGCGCGGTAGTAGATGGCCGGGCCGCGGGGCGTTCGGGTGACCAGGCCGCGGTCGATCAACACGTCCAGGCACTTCAGCACCTCGTTGCGGTGCAGGCCCAGGGCGGCCGCAACATCCGGATGCGTGCAGGGACGCCGACGCAGCAGCGTCAGGATGTCTTCGTTGTTTGCGCCCAGGCCCGCATCGGGAGCGGGATGGTCGAAATCCGCGATCACCTCGGCGGCGGGTTCAAACAACCCGGCCAGTCGCACCAGTTGCTCGTGCGGCACCGGCTCCACCAGGGAGTCGGCCGGGGGACGAGTGGCCGTGTTCAATTGAATCCGATCGGGTCGAATGCGCCCGGCGTGCGCGGCAATCTTCTTCACGGCCGCCTCGTCGGACGTGTAGCCGGACAGCAGGAGGACCTCCAGCCAGTACCGACCGGCAAACTCCTCGCGAAAGGCGATCAGGCCGTCCACCATCTGCTCGAAGGAGATCGTGTCGCACGGCCGGTTGACCCGCCGGAACGTCTCCGCATCACCGGCGTCCAGCGAGGGAATGGCCAAGTCTGCCTGGAGAAGCTCCCGGCGAACTTCGGGCCGCCAGAGCAGCGAGCCGTTCGTGAGCACCGCGATGGGAACGTCCGTGATGGATCGGATCGCCTCGATCCACTCGTCGAGCCCCGTATGGAGCGTCGGTTCGCCGGAGCCGCTGAACGTGATGTAGTCCGGCCTGGGTTCCAGCTTCCGCCGGATTTCCTCCAGCACCTCGTCCCGGCACAACCACTCCCGCCGCTCGGCGGTCTTGACCGTGGTGGGACCCAACTGGCAGTAGATGCAGTCAAAGGTGCAGGTTTTGAACGGCACCAGGTCCACGCCCAGCGAGCGCCCCAGACGGCGCGACGGCACCGGCCCAAAGACATGATTCATGCCCGCACCTCTGCGCCTCAGAATCCGGCGCGGTCCGGCAGCAGAAGCGGCCCACTTCTCAACGATCGTTCCGAGACGACACCCTACGCGGTCCTCACCGTGGACACTTCTTCAGGGTCATGAACCAGTCCAGCACCCGGGTATCGGCCGTGGGCTTTTCCACGCGTTCCTTGGCGGTGCCGCAGGAGCCCGGCGGCGGGACGATCACCTCGTCACCCGGCTGCCAGTTGGCCGGCGTGGCCACCTTATGCTGGTCGGACATCTGCATGGCCATCAGCAGCCGCTTGACCTCCTCCATGTTCCGCCCGTTGCTGAGCGGGTAGTAGAGGATGGCCCGAACCACGGCGTTGGGGTCAATGATGAACACCGCTCGCACGGCCTGGGTCGTGCTCGCCGCCGGCTGGAGCATGCCGAACGCCCGGGACACGTCCATGGTCAGATCGCTGATGACCGGGAAGGTCACCTCGATCTCCTTCATCCCCTTGTATTCAATCCGTTCCCGGATCGTCCGCAGCCACGCAATGTGGCTGTAGGTGCTGTCGATGGACAGCCCCAGCAGCCGGCAGTTGAGCTTCTCGAAGTCGCCCTGCATGGCGGCAAAGGTCATGAACTCGGTGGTACAGACGGGTGTAAAGTCGGCCGGGTGGGAGAAGAAGATCACCCACTTGCCCTTGAAGTCGTCGGGGAAGCAGATCGGTCCCTGCGTCGTTTCCGCCGTGAAGGACGGCGCCTTCTCTCCGATCAGCGGCAGTCGGTTCTCGCACGTCATTTCTGATCTCCTCAGTGTTCGTTCACGGAACATCCAGCCGGGTGCCCGCCGTGCAGTGAAAGCATCGGTCGGGCAACGCATGGTAGATCGCGGCCATGGCGCGGAGCCCCGTGCAATGGGCCAGACCGATCTTCTCCACGTTCGCGTCCGTCAGCGTGCGGATCGTTTCGTCCAATCGGCGGTCCGTTGCGGACATCAGGTGCATCCCGCCGAGCACGGCGTGGATGTGGGCCCCTCCGGTCAGGGCCTGGATGTGCTCCAGTGTGTTCACGATCCCGCTGTGCGCGCAGCCGGCCAGCACCACCAGCCCCTGGTCCGTTTCGATGAACATCGCCTGGTCGTCCGGAAGCGTGTCCGCTTCCGTACAGTCCCGGTCGAGGTAGAACGCCCCGCCGACATCTTCGAAATCGTTCCGCCGGGGGACGTCGCCGCTGAGCCACACGCCGCCGCCCAAATCCACAGGCCCCCGGTTGGTCAGAACCAGTTCACCCACCTGCGGCCGCAGCCACTCTGCCGACTCGATTGGAGAGCGAACGGTCTGGATCCGCCCGTTCGGCCGCTGGATGAACCGATCTCGAAATACGCCGGCGTGGGCATACACCGTTGCCCGTGCGAATTGCGGCAAGGCGTGCGCCAAGCCGCCCGTGTGATCGTAGTGGCCGTGGCTGAGGGCCACGATTTCGGCGGCAGACAGATCGACGTTCAGCGCGGCGGCGTTGTGTACCAGGGCCGGTCCCTGCCCTGTGTCGAACAGAATGCGCCGTCCGTTCCTCTCCACCCAGACGGCCAGACCGTGCTCGCCGATCAGGTCTCTCTGGCCGGCGGTGTTCTCGACCAGGACGGTTATTCGCGTGGACACACGGGGCATGAGCCGACATCCTGACTGACCAGTGCGGGCCGATGGACGAACAGGGCGTTGGCCGTCGCCCGAACGCGGCCGTTTTGCAGCAGTTCCGCCCGGAGCTGGTGGGCGGATGACGCCGATCGAACGAGCCGGGCCCGCACCCGCACCGGGGCGTCCACCGTGACCGGGTGGCGGAACTTGATCTCCAGGGTCGCCGTCACGCCGGCGTAGCCGTGGGCGAAAAGACAATGCGTCATGGCCGCATCGAGCAGCAACGAGATGATGCCGCCATGCATCAGGCGTGCGTACCCCTGCAGGGACTCATCGCCGTTCAGCGTCGCTTCGACCCAGCCGTCCTCGCCCTGCCGGAACGCGAGGTTCAGGCCTCGCTGGTTGTCCGACCCGCAGACCACGCAACGCCCGTGTCCGGGATTTCGCGCAACGGGTCGGGCGTCCGGCCCGCGCTCAGTGATCACAGACATTGTCGCCTGCTTCCAGCGTTCCGGCCAGATAGGCGGTGGCAATCTCGTCCGGGGTCCCTACCAACGCGCCGACGACGACCTTGACGCCGTTCTGCGTGAAAAGCTGCACAGCCCGCTGGCCCATCCCCCCGGCGATGATCACGTTCACGCCCTGCCCGTGCAGCCAGCGGGGCAGCACGCCCGGCTCGTGCGCGGGCGGGACCAGGTACTCGCTATTCAGAACGGTCTGCGCGGCCGGGTCCACCTCAAGAACGGCAAACTGCTCGCAGTGCCCGAAGTGCATGCAGAGCTGCCCGCCCGCAACCGGTATGGCGATCTTCATACGAACTCCTGTCATCTTCTCCACCTGTCTGAGCCGCCGTCTCGACGGGGCCCGTGTCGTCAGGACCAGTGCCCTTCCACGTTTGCCGCGGCGACGGGCGGCAACCGGCCCGCTGTGAAATCCTCGACGGCCTGTCGCACCGTGCCGGCCCCGCCGGTGTAGACCTGGATTTTACCTGCCGCCAGGGTCGCGAAGGCCTTGGGGCCCACGTTTCCGGTGATCAGCGCCTGGACACCCAGCGCGACGACGTTTCGCCCCGCCTGGATTCCCGCCCCCTGGGCCGCGTTCAGGTTGATGCTGTTGTCCACGGCCGAGTGCTCGCCCGTCTCCGTGTCCACGACGATCAGGTACGCAGCCCGTCCGAACCGGGGGTCCATCGGGGAATCCAGGTCCGGCCCCTGGGATGTCACGACAACGCGCATCACTCCTCCGTGCTCGTTGATCGAGCCCCTCGCCATAGGCAACGTTCCAGGGCAGCCGGAAAGAACGCGAACACTACCAGCCAGCGCAGGGATTGTACATGCTTTCCACGTCTTCGAGCTCCTCGAGAGGAACCGCCGGCGTGGGGGTCGTATACGTCACTTCGCGGTTGTCCGGGACCATGCTCAGCGGTACGCCGATGTTCACGCCGTGCTCCGCCTTCACCCACTCGTCGAAAGTGGCAACCCATTCAACCTCCTCACTATCGAGAAGCCATTCGTACGGTTCCCACCAGTCCTTCTTCATTCCGCCGAGATACGAATGGGTCGATACCAGGACGCGCTTGGGATACTTCTCCAGCGTATCCTCCATGATTTGTTGGAACTCTTCTCCCGTAGCGCCGCGCGCGAAGAGCGAGTAATCACAAAGGCTGCCGCGGCCCATGTCCTCAAACGTCACGTTGCTTTGCGAGATGATTTTGCAGGCATACTCGTCCGGATCGAAGATAACGGCTTCCACGTCGCTGGCGCCCCGGGCGAAAACGTACTCCACGCCAACCTCATCGGCCGCCTTCAGCGTGTTTTCGTCCCAGGCCGCATAGGCGCTGCTGAACGTGCGCATCGGCTTGCCCGTCACTCGCTCAATCACCTCTTTCGCGTCCAGCATGCCCTGAAGCTGGTCCTCGTACGGCACGTCCCACAGCGGCCCGCCGTCATACAGCCCCATGATCTCATGGCCGTTATCGGCCAACCACTTGAAGTCTTCCGGATACGCCTCCACGATGGGCCATCGTACGTTGACGATTGATTTCAGCCCGCGCACGTCCAGTTCGTACGCCCAGTTTCTCAGCCCCTGGATGTCATCGTGGAACTCGATGAGCTGCATGAACATCCGCGGCTTCTGGATCACAAAGGGCGCTGTGTCCGTCGGCTGCGGGTCGGGCGTCTCCGTGGTCGGCGGGGTGGTCGCATTGCAGCCGCACAGCACGACGGCAACGAGGGCCGACAGCACCACGAGTCTGTAGATTCTTGCCCGCATCATGGTAGGTTCCTCCTTTTCGCTACCTGTGTGTGGTTTTTCCCAGCCGTCCGTGAGGCTCTTGGGGCTCCCAACCACGAAACGGCATTCCCCGACAAAGAAACACGCCCTGCGAACACGCAGGGGCTTGCTGGAATTCAATACGGCCGTCTACGGTGTCTCCTCGTCTTCCGGTTGGAGCAGGGCCTCCAGCGCCGCCTCCACTTCCGCGTCGAATCCGGAGAAGGCCCGGCCCTTGAAGAAGAAGACGGGCAGGTACTCGAAGCTGGTGGACACGCCCTCGCTGGCGGCGAACTGGCCCGCGAGTTGATCCAGCAGGTCTGCCTCGTCTTCCTCGGTGGTCAGGTGTTCCTCAATAACCAGGGCGGAATGCTCCGCTTGCGACTCCTCCATCCATCGCAGCGCGGCCAGGCACATCGGACCGGAGTTGTTGTGAAAGACCAGCATCGTGTCCGCCGCGGGATCGGGCATGCAGATGTCCTCGAGGCACTCGAGTCCCTCTTCGCAGGTTCCATCGATCAGGCACGCCCCCCCCAACTCACCCCGCGCAAAACTCGGCGTGGTCTGCCCACCTCCGCCAAGCCGGGCCTGGCAGGTGGGGCAGTTGGCCGGGTCAAGCGTGCAACCGGCCAGCAGGCCGCCGATCAGAAGCCCAAACGCCCCCATCAGACATCCACAGCGAAACATGAAGTCGATCCTTTCTTCAAGCGCAGACCAAAACTTCACCCACCGATGACCAATCCAACCCGCATAACTCTAGGCAAGGCTTGTTCCAGGGCGGCCCGGCGGGGGTGATTATCGGTCTTAATCGCAGTAACGATGGAAGGTTAGGATGGTATCCCCCATGCCGGGAAACGAGCGGCGACCGCTGCTCAACCTGGGATACCGTTGCATTTTGCCACGCTATCGACGCCGGCTCCGACCATCGGTCGCGGGGGCCTCGATGCCCAGGGCCTTGAGCTTGCGGTACAACGTGCTGGGATCGATGCCCAGATCGGCCGCAGCCTGCTTGCGGTTGCCCTCGTGACGCCGTAGGGCCTCGGCGATCAGCATCCGCTCCATCGATTCCAGCGTGGTGGGGCCTTCGTCGTCCCGGGAGGACCGGCCGGCCGCGGGGCGCAGCTCCGGGGGCAGGTGATGCAGGTCGATCAGCCCGCCGCCGCAGAGCACGAATGCCTGCTCGATGATGTTCTCCAACTCGCGGACGTTGCCGGGATAGTCGTGCTCCATCAGTCGGGCAAGCACCCCGCTGGACACGCCGACAATGTCCTTGCCCTGCACGCCGTTGAATCTCGATACCAGCCGGTCAATGAGCAAAGGAATGTCCTCGCGGCGCTGCCGCAGGCTCGGCAGCTTCAGATGCACCACGCGAACGCGATAGTACAGGTCTTCGCGAAAAACCCCCGTTCCAACGAGTTCGGCCAGGTCCTTGTTCGTCGCCGCCACCACCCGGACGTTCACCTTCAGCGATTCGACGGATCCCAGCGGCTCGATACACCGCTCCTGCAGCACCCGCAGCAGCCGTGCCTGCATTGCCGGTGAAATGTCGCCGATCTCGTCGAGGAAGACGGTCCCGCCGTCGGCCAGGGCAAACCGGCCGGGTTTGTCCCTCCGTGCGTCCGTGAACGCCCCGGCCTTGTGCCCGAACAGCTCGGATTCCAGCAGCGTATCGGGCAGCGCGGCGCAATTGATGGCCACAAAACGCTTCTTCCGCCGGCGCGAGAGGTTATGGATCGCCCGGGCGAACAGCTCCTTGCCCGTGCCGCTGGCCCCTTCGATCAAGACGGTGCTGTCGCTTTCGGCCACCTGCGGCAGAATCTGAAAAAGGCTCATCATGGCCGGGCTGCGCCCCACGATGTCCTCGAAGGTGTAGCGTGCCTCCAACTCCTTCTGAAGCTGCTCCACCTGGCTGAGATCCTGAAACGTCTCCACTCCACCGATGATCGACGCATCCGGGGCCTGAAGCAGAGCGGTGGAAATGCGGATCGGGATCCGCTGTCCGGAGTGGCTGACGATATGGGCCGTCGCGTTCACGACCGGTTTGCCCGTGCTCAGCGTGCGTCGCAGGGCGCAGGCACTCTCGCAGATGCTCGCCCGGAACACTTCGCAGCAGGGGCGACCCAGCGCTTCGGCCCTGGAAACCCCCGTGATGCGTGCCGCCGCCTGGTTGAACGCGGTGATGCGCCAGTCCAGATCGACGGTGAACACACCCTCGTTAATCGAGTCCAGGATTACGTCCTGCGGCTGGCCGCCGGAGACTGCGGGCATCATCCACCTCGTTCAGTAGGATCGTATGCGCCAATTTTGCAAATTGCAACGATATTCGGATTCACAAAATTGCACATTGCAATAACCTGCCGGATGGACGCTCTGATCGACAAAGATCATAAAATCATGTCGATTAAGACATTACAGATGTAATCTACAGAAACCGCTCGCTGGCACGCAATCTGTGACGAGTGGTCACGATGAAGATTGCGATTCCTCAGTGGCAGGGCCGGGTCTCGCCCGTTCTCGATGCGGCGGCCAATCTGCTCATCGTGGAAGTGACCGACGGGCAGCCGACCAGCCGCCGGGAGCTTCACGTGGCGGCGGCCGATCCGATCGAGCGTGCTCGGGAGATCGGGCGGGAGGGGGCAGACGTACTGATCTGCGGGGCCCTCTCCTGGCCACTGGAGGCGGCGCTGTCCTCGGCGGGCATTCGCGTGGTCTCGCATATCTGCGGAAGCGTGGATGCGGTGCTGGAAGCCTTTCTGGATGGCTCGCTGGGGCGCAACTCGTTCGTGATGCCCGGTTGTTGCGGGCGACGGCGGCGTGGGCAGGGCGGTCCCGGCCGGGGACGAGGTCGCCGAGGCAAGTCGCAAGACGTGGGATGACGTTTCCGCCGACAGGCAGGCGGAGTCATGAGAGAAACAGACCGCGCAGCAGATTGCGCAGAACCAGTAAGGAGGTTGTTACGATGCCGGCAGGTGATCGAACGGGACCGTTGGGAATGGGTCCGATGACGGGTCGGGGTGCGGGGTATTGTGCGGGGTTTGCGGTGCCGGGCTACATGAACCCGACGCCGGGCCTTGGTCGAGGAATGGGACGTGGGATGGGGTTCGGACGGGGCCGCGGGGGTGGAGGCGGGCGAGGGTGGCGCCACTGGTACTACGCCACGGGCCTCCCGTTCTGGGCACGCACCGGCATGCCCTTCGTTGCGGACGCGCCGCCGGACGCCGAAGCCCGCACCCTGCGCGTACAGGCCGAACAGATGGAGAAGACGCTCGAGGACATCCGTAGGCGTCTTGCCGAAATCGAGGCCACCCAAGCGAAGGAGTCCTGACGTGGCCGGACGCGGTTGTCATGGGCGGCGAGGTCGGGGCCTGCGTGATGGGCGGGGGCAGGGCAGAGGGCAAGGTCTCGGTGTGCGCTGCGCCCGGAACCCCGGCATGATGCCGAACAGCGCTTCCGGGACGGCCGCCTCGGGTACGCTCGAGGGTCCGCCCCCGCCCAGTGCGCCCCCGCCGCCGGTGGAACACGGTCAACTTCGACAGGAGGCCGAGCGGCTCCAGGGCCGGCTTGAAGTCATCCGCGCCCGCCTGGAGGCGGTGGAGCCGACCGCGGTCCGCCGCGTGGCGGTGGTTGACCACAGGGCCTGCCAACTCTGCGGCGTCTGCGAAGAGGCGTGTCCCCAGGGTGCCATCCGGATGATCGGACGGATCGACGTGGACCGCACCCGATGCACGGGCTGCGGCGCGTGCGTCGGATCGTGCCCGGCCGGCGCCATCCACCTGGAGAGCGGTGGAAAGTGAGGGCCTCTATGGACGTACCGCCCGATGAATGTCGCGACCGACTTCGGTTTCGCCTCAATGACGCGAGCGGCGTTCTCCGCTTTGTGGAATTCGAGATTGTGGATACACCGGCCTGCCGAGACCTGGAGACGACGCTTCGCGACTATCTCGTCGGCCGTCCGCTGGCCGAGGTGGACCTGGAGTATCTGCAAGAGCTGCGTTGCGCGGGTCGTTGCGAGTGCATTCATACGGTGATCGGGGAAGTGCAGAAACACCAGGCGCTGTTTCTCCATGACCGGAGAAAGAAACCCGCTTGATGCTGAAAACCATCCCGAGAGAACTCAGGGCACACGCGCCCTTCACGGCGATGGGGACGCTGACCGGTCTGGTCCTCATGGCGGTCATTGTCTACGCCGAGGTCCCCCGGTCTGCGTCCGGCGCGTTGTTCTGGACCCTCCACCCGCTGCACGTCGTGCTCAGTGCCCTGGTGACGACGGCCATGTACGAGCGTCACGGGCCGCATTCCCTGGGCTCGCGACTTCTTGTCGGGTACCTCGGGTCCATCGGGATCGCCACGCTCAGCGACTCCGTGATGCCTTTCGTGGGTGAATGGCTGCTGGATATGCCGAACCGCGGCATCCACATCGGGTTCATCGAGAAGTGGTGGCTGGTCAATCCCCTGGCCCTGGCGGGAATCATCCTGGGCATCCGCTGGCCGCACACGCGGGTGCCCCATGCGGCGCACGTGCTTCTGAGTACCTGGGCGTCGTTGTTTCATATGACGATGGCGGCAGGAAGCCAGGTCGGCTGGGGCACGATCCTGCTCGCCGGTGCTTTTCTCTTCCTGGCCGTCTGGGTCCCCTGCTGCACCAGCGACATCGTGTTCCCCCTGCTCTTTGTTCGTCGCGCCGATACGCCGGCGGCGCATACCGTACGGGGTGAAGCGTCATGAAAGTGGCCGTCGCCAGCGGCAAGGGCGGAACAGGCAAGACCACCGTGGCCACGAACCTGGCCTGGGTGGCCGCTACGTGCGGGCGATCCGTGTCGTACGTGGACTGCGACGTGGAAGAACCGAACGGGCACCTGTTTCTGGCGCCCGAGTGGCGAGCCGATCAGGTGGTCACGCGCCCCGTCCCGCAGGTGGACGAAGCCAGATGCACCCACTGCGGAAAGTGCGGTGAAATCTGCCAGTTCAGCGCGATCGCCCCACTGGATGTCACCGTCCTGGTGTTTCCCGAGTTGTGTCACGGCTGCGGCGGCTGCAGGCTGGTCTGTCCGGCCGGCGCCATCCGGGAGGTCCCGCGGGAAATCGGCATGCTGCGCATCGGGCACGCGGAGCAGATCCGGTTCACGAGCGGGCTATTGAACGTGGGAGAGGCGATGAGCCCACCTTTGATCCGACAGGTCAAGGCGGCGGCCCCGCAGGCTGACCTGACCCTCATCGACGCGCCGCCCGGCACATCGTGCCCGGTGATCGAAGCCGTGCGCGGTGTGGATTTCGTGCTGCTGGTGACGGAACCCACGCCGTTCGGGCTGAACGACCTGAGACTGGCCGTGGACATGACTCGCGCCCTGGGCCTGCCGATGGGCGTGGTCATCAACCGTGCGGACTCCGGGGACCGGGAAACCCGGCGATACGCCCGCGCCGAGGGGTTGCCCGTGCTGGCAGAGATTCCGGATGACCGGCGCGTGGCCGAGGCGTACTCGCGGGGCGAATTGGCCGGCAAGATTCTGCCGTCGTACCGTCGTGTGTTCCAGAGATTGCTGGCTCGACTGGAGAAGGAAAGCGGTCAAGGGCGTAAACGTCCGTCGGCAACCCGGAGCAGCCTGCCATGAAAGAGCTGGTGGTCATCAGCGGCAAAGGGGGAACGGGCAAGACCTCGATCGCGGCCTCCCTGGCCGTGCTTGCGGGGCGATGCGTCATTGCCGATTGCGACGTGGACGCCGCGGACCTGCACTTGGTGCTGACGCCCCGGATCCGGCGGCGAGAGGAGTTCCGCAGCGGCCACGAGGCGATCATCCGCCAGTCGGACTGCATTTCGTGCGGTGCCTGCGTAACGTACTGCCGCTACGATGCGGTACTGCAGTGCTCCGGCGGGCATGAGGCGGCGGCGCCGCGCGGCCCGCATTCGGCCTGCCGGAGCTGCGACCTCTGTCAGCGCGCGTGCTCCTTGCGGACGAACGAAATCGTGCGGGAGATGTGGCAGGCCTCCGGGCAGGGCGGCCCGCCGGTTTTCGTCATCGACCCGCTCGCGTGTGAAGGCTGCGGAGTGTGCGTCCGATTCTGTCCCGTTCACGCCATCGACTTCGTGGAGCGCACGTGCGGCGAATGGTTCGTGTCGGAGACGCGATGCGGGCCGCTGGTGCATGCCCGGCTTGGCACCGCCGCGGAGAACTCCGGCAAGCTGGTCAGCCTGATTCGGCAGAACGCCCGCACGCTTGCCGAGGAGCATGGGATCGAGCGTGTTCTCATCGACGGCTCACCGGGCATCGGCTGCCCCGTCATCGCGAGCATCACCGGCGCCGCCCTGGCCCTGGTCGTCACGGAGCCCACGCCCAGCGGGCTGCACGATCTGACGCGGGTGGGCGAACTGACGCGGCACTTCGGCGTTCCGACGCTGGTGTGCATCAACAAGTGGGACATCAATCCGGAGGTGTCGCAGGCGATTGAGGCCCACGCCGCCGCGGCGGGCATGACGGTGGCCGGCCGGATTCGCTATGACGCGGCCGTGACCCAGGCCCAGATTCAGGGCAAGACGGTGGTGGAGCACACGGCCACCGGCTGCGTGGAGGACCTCCGCTCGCTCTGGGTCGTGATCGACTCGCTCTGGAGCGCGACCCTCCCGAACGGCCATGTCTCATCCTCCGCCGTCGAGGCGAACGCCGCAGGGGCGGAGGGCGGTGCCGGGTGAAGTCCCGACGAAGGCACCCGGGAGAAGTAGCGCACAAGCAAACGAGCCGCACCGAGTCTCGACTCGATGCGGCTCGTCCGGTTGTCTGGGTCTGTCTCGCCTTGGGGCGAGACGGTCATCGTTGCGGGTTGGGTCTAGCGGCGACGGACCAGGGCCAGGCCGCACAGAGCCAGCAGGCACAGGGTGGCCGGCTCGGGAATGACCTCGAATCGCGTCACAAAGGTGACTATATCAAAGCCACCCGAGAGACTGAACTGGTGATCGATGCCGATCATCGTCGCCACCGGCGGGGCCGGCTCAAAACCAAACGCGGCCGGCGACGTGGGCCAGGTGCCCGATGCAGCCGGGCCGACGCTGAACAGGAACGGATCGTCCAGAAGCGTCTTGACAGGCGATCCGTCGATGATCGCCGTGTACAGCGCCACACCGGGTACGGTGGACAACACGGCGCCGTCATTGCCGGCGTCCAGAAGCGATCCGGCAATGGTTCCGCGCATCTGCGCCGGGCTTGGTACCACTGCCGGAAGCACAAGCGACACCGAGAAGTTCTGCGGAATTCCCGTCACGTTCATGAACGAGAATCCACCGAAGACCGCCGGATCCGGATCGACGGTGAAGTTCCACGAGCAGTCCCAGGCCGGGACGCCCGACGCCCACGAACCCTGCAACTGCCATGTTCCGTCAGGGTTCTGCGTTACGCCGGAAACGGCACCGTTCGAGGTATCCGTGATGTCGATCGCCCACACCCTCGGTTCCCCACCTTGTTCCCATCCGACCTGCAGTGTCACCGGAGGCAACGGAAGTCCATCGGCCAGAACGGGTGCAACCAGAAGTCCAACCAGCAACGACGTGATACCCAGACAGAGAGCGTTCTTCATAGTCCTCACCTCCTCCGCAGGAGTCTCGCAACTCCCACTCTTGGCGCGGCCCGTATGAACCTCAGACAACAAAGGCCACGGCCCGAGCCGCGTTCGATCTGACTATCGTCGCGCTCTCTCTGCTCCCGACCCCGAACACCCCGTATTGTCTGAGATTTCCAAACCAAGATCAAGTAAGAGAGCTCTTATTCTGGCATTCAGTCGCACTGCACAGCACATGGGGACAGGGAAGATGCCTCGCGAACAGGACACCGCGTGCGATCCCGCGAGAAGTGCCACGCCCTGCCGACGCAGCCCGAGGATTCCGCCTGACTTGACAGGCGAGTGGCCCGGTCGCGCCATTCCGGCATCCCCGCTGCAGGCCAACCCGGTCCAACCCTCTGTTTCAGAATCGCGACGTGCCGGTTGGGTCCTGCGTTGGGTGACTCACCTGTGGCACAGTTTCTGGATTGAGTCGCCGAGGGAGACGGCATCTCCAGGTGGCTTCCGCTCCCCACGGATGCAGCCGACCGGCCACGCCGGGCGGAGGAGTCATGACACTCCGCGAACCCGGCCGGCCGGGGCGGTGGCGGAGCACGAGTCCACCGGCTGCGTGGAGGACCTCCGCTCGCTTTGGGCCGCCATCCACCCGCTCTGGAGCGCTGCCCCCCCGACGGGCCACGCCTCATCCTCCGCCGTCGCGCGGTGACAAACCTGGTTCGACAAGATCGTCCCGGAACGCGTGCGACACGCGATCACGCCGCGACCCATGCATCCAGCCGATCCGCGTAAGCGAGCCGCACATTCCGATGGCTTCGCACGGCACGAGCGGCACGGTGCTTCGCGCCGCCGGCTTCCCCCTTTGCCGATCGCGTCCCGCACGGGGGAAATGGGGGGCAGGGGGGTGGTTACGGTGACAGGGGCGGTGGACGGCTCCAGTACGGATTGTCGCCCCAGCACGGCTCATGCGGGCCGCCCATCGGACCGCTGAGATAGGCCTCGAACACCTGGTAGTCCGCATCGTCCAGCCTGTCGTCCCCCATCCCCGGCCCGCCCTCCATCGGCACCAGGTCAAACGTCCCGTTGCAGTGCGCGCTTCTCAGCGTGCCGCCGACGCCCATGCACGCCTGAAAGGCCGCGAAGTCGGCCAGGTCATGATCGCCGTCCCGGTCGTAGTCGGCCGGGAAGAACTCGCACACATCGGGAAGCCCGTTCTCGTTGCAGTCAGGCTCGCACGCATCGGGGATGCCGTTGCTGCTGCACTCCAGCTCCGTGGCAAACCCGCAGTTGTACGGGTCGCATCCCACGCCGCACTTGAATTCGCAGGGATCGAGAATCGAATTCGCGTTGCAGTCCTGGCATTCGTCCGGCACGCCGTCCCAGTTGACGTCGGGGGAACACGTCGTGTAGGACGGAAAGCAGTAGTACGTTGCGTAGGGAGTGGAATGAGAGTGGTCAATCTGGCATTCGTCCGGCACGCCGTCCGACTGGCAGTCCACACTGAACCCCATGGCAACGTCACACTCGTCCAGCCTCCAGTTCATGTTGCAGTCCGTCGCCGTGCCCGCGGCCAGCTCGCATTCGTCCAGGATCCCGTTGGCATTGCAGTCCTGGCACCTCCAGTTCCAACTCGGGCAATTGACCAGTTCACACTCATCCGGGATGCCGTTCCCGTTGCAGTCGGCACTGGTGCCCAAGGCGATGTCGCACTCGTCCGGCCGGTAGTTGCCGTTGCAGTCCCGGCTGTAGCCGGAACGAATATCGCATGAGTCCGGCACGCCGTTGCTGTTGCAGTCATAGGCGTAACCCAGGCGCACGTCCATTTCGTCGGGCACGCTGTTCCCGTTGCAGTCGGGCTCGCATTCGTCCGGAATGCCGTTGAGATTCAGGTCCCAGGACCCCACGCAACCGACGATCCCGGCGCACGCCGGGTCCTCACAGTCCAGGTCGCACCCGTCCGGAATCCCGTTGGTGTTGCAGTCCTCGCATGCGTCCAGAATGCCGTTCCCGTTGAGGTCCGCGCCGTCGGCTTCCAGGTCGCAGATGTCGGGTATGCCGTTGCTGTTGCAGTCGGCACACCACACGGGGAGGGGGTCCCCGACGCAATCGCGGATGTCGCAGTCGTCCGGGATGCCGTTTCCGTTGCAGTCCACCTCGCACTCATCCGGGATGCCGTTGAAGTTGCAGTCCAGGCTGTCGCCGTACGGCGGAAGCGCGCATTCGTCCGGAATGCCGTCGCCGTCGCAATCCGGCTCGCACTCGTCCGGGATGCCGTTGAAGTTGCAGTCCAGGCTCGACCCCAGCGGCGGCAACATGCACTCGTCAGGAATTCCATCGCCATCGCAATCCGGCGCGCACGCATCCGGCAGCCCGTCGAAGTTGCAGTCCACCTCGCACACGTCCAGGTACGCATTGGTATTGGCATCTAAAGCCGGATTCGCGAGGATCTCACAGGTATCCGGAATGCCGTTCCCGTTGCAGTCCAACTGGCACTCGTCCGGAACGCCGTTCCCGTCGCAATCCAAACTGGCGCCCGACGCCACGTCCAGCAGATCGTTGATGCCGTTCCCGTTGCAGTCCGGGCAGGACCCGATCGCAACCTGCAGAGCTTCCACCGTTCCGTAGCCGTTCGCTGGGACGGCGACGTACGTCCCGCCGGTCAGCACGCCGTACCGACGCATGACCCGTTCCAGGACGCCGGACGGATACGACCACCCGCCCACGTAGATGCTCGAAATCCGGATGCCGGAGGCGGCGGCCTGCCGCGCGCGCGTCAGCGCGTTGACCTCGTCGATCTCGCACTGATAGCTGTCGTTGCAGCCGCCCGGGATGTTGTCCGTCAGAAGGACGGCATGCTGGATGCAGTGGGCGCGCCAGGGAACGTCAAACCGCTGCACAGACACGACGCAAGGACTTCCGCCCGACGACCATGCGGTCGGGCTCAGCATCTCCCGCAACGCTTCGTCCGAGGCCTCCGCCCAGCCGCCGCCGTTGTCAATCTCGTTTACCAGCCCGGCCAGAAGCGTTCTCACGACCGAGACTTCCGTCGTGAGCGGCGAAAGAACACGAACGTAATCGTTCCCGCCCCAACTGCTTCCGTCAAAAGTGATCAGCCCCAGGCGAAGGTCGCCCGCCGACGCATCCAACGCGGTGTCCACAACCTGACACAGGCCGTTGGAGCCGGCCAACTCTCGCAACGCCAGGTCCATGCTGGCCGTCGTGTCCACCACGAACACCAGGTCCATGCAGCCGCACTCGGTGTCTGCCGAGACGGCTCGGCTCAACCCGAGGAAGACCGCCGCGAGCGCGGCGACCCTACACAATCCATGCAGGCTCCGTAGGCAACCTTTCTGCCGACGCCGCCGCACGCGCTCCCCGGAAAAAATGACACCCGCGGCCATCACGATGGGAAACTGTGTGTCCTCGCCATGCATTGCAGTTCCGCCAGGAAGAACGGCCATTGCCCGCCCGGCGTCGGATGCGCGAGGCCCCACCCCCTCCACCCCTGAAGACGGACCCGGCGACCCACGCCGCGAACAGACCCAGTTTGCCACTGTTAGTTTTATCACAGCCCCCCCCCTGGAACAAGCTTTTAGATCCCATCGCTGTCTCCAAAACTGCCCAATTTGCCGCGCAAACCCCCCATATCACCGATCCTTGCGGCAAATCGGCCCAAATCGGTCGTTACGCGCCTCGCGGATCGGGGGTATCGTAGGGGACGCCTCGAAACTGCGGGCCCTCCGCCCCGCCGCGATTCTCTCCCCCCGCGATCCCGGCGGGCACCGGAACGAAAGTCTCCCGCGTCGGCGGCCGATAACCCGACGGACGGGCGATTGGATCGCCGTACGGGCATCAACCGCACGTTCCGTCCGCAGGTGAAGAAGATCCGTGCCTGGCGATTCCATGAGCCTTCCCTTCCGCGTGCTGGTGGTCGGGCCGATGACGGGTCGAGGCGGGCTGGCCGTCATGGCCAGGCAGACCGCTCAGACCGGCTCGCTGCCCGAATGCGCTCTGCACGTTCTGGACACGACCCGGCCGCCGGGTGCGCGAAGTCGGTGGCGGGCAATCGCGGCGCATGCCGAGCAGATCATCGCTCTGTGCGGGAAAATGCGGATCTTCCGCCCCCAGATCGTCCACCTGCACACGTGCAGCTACTGGACGTTCGTCCGATCCACTCTGGACATCCTGGCGGCCCGGCTATTCGGGGCGGCCGTGGTGCTTCACGTACACGGGGGTTTCTTCGACCGATTCCTGGACGGGCTGCCTCCGTTGGGGCGGGTCTGGGCCGCTTTCCATCTGCGTCTGTGTCGCTGTGTCGTGGTGCTGAGTCCGACCTGGCGCCACCGCCTCCTGCAGCGCGTTCCTGGCCTGAGAACAGCCGTTCTACCCAACGCCGTGGACACCCGGCGCTATGCCGCGTCGCGCTCGCCATGGGGAAACCGTGTGCTCTTCGTCGGCGAGCTTTCGCAAACCAAGGGCATCGACGATCTGCTGCGGGCCCTGGCGCACCTGCCGAACGACCTGCGAACGACGGTCCGGCTGGTTGTCGTGGGGGATGATCCGCAGCAGCGCCGAGGGTGTCTGCAGGGCCTCGCCCGCGAGTTGGGCATTCTCGATTGCGTGGAATGGCTCGGCCACCTGTCGGACGCTCCGCTGGTCGCGGAGTATGCGCGAGCGGACGTGTTCGTATTGCCCAGCCACGGCGAGGGAATGCCGCTGACCCTTCTGGAGGCCATGGCCTCCGGGCTTGCATGCGTGGTGACATCCGTGGGCGCGGTGCCGGAGGTCGTCACCGCAAACCACGACGCCCGCGTGGTTTGCGCCGGTGACCCGGCGTCCCTCGCCGACGCGTTGGAGGGATTGCTGCGTGACGCGGAGGCGCGTCGGAACCTGGGACAGGCCGCTCGGAATCGAGCTGCGGATTTCGACATCCGGTCGTTTCATTCACGGCTGGCTGCGGTGTGGCGTGAAGCGATCGCCATAAAGGACTACCCATTTCAACACCACGCGGTAAAAAACTCTGCGTAACCGAAGATTTTTTTTGACAGGCGTCCATCGCCAGTCAGGCACCACATGTGGTGTCATTGCAAGCACTATATCTAATATGCTGTATATCGGTCGCCTCCTACATCCGGAATAACTTAACAGGAATGCCACATGTCTGGCATTGTGGGGTATTTGCAGTATTCCACTTTACCGGACTCCGTAGTATTCTTACTCTTACAGTGCTGATAGCGGATACGGCTGCCAACCGAGAGGGTCGCCCGGTCTGTGTTCTGTGGTCACGCTCCCGCGGACCGGGCGGGAAGGAAACATGGCTGGTCCGGAAGCAAAGGCAAGGAGTAACGGTGGCTCGGAACCGCACGACGGGCTCGTCCGGGGGCCGCGCAGAACACCTGCCCGCCGTGCCTCGAACACAACGCGTCGCGCTGCAGGCGCGCCACCCGGTTCGGGACCCGAACCGGGGTTCTGCGTCGCGATGCCGTCCATAGACCTCACGCCGTCGACACGGATGTCGGCGGTCCTCGTCCCACACAACCGCGCCTTGGCTCTGTCACGCGATGGGGTACCGGCATCGATGTCGTTGCTACCCATCGAGTATGAGCCGCATCGGTGAAGAAAGGACGCTTCACCGATGCACCCTGTGAACGCTTCATGCGTTTGACCGTCGGTCGCGCGGATCGAGAGGCGGCGACCGGGCGGACGACAGGACGGCCGCGGTCTGACGGTTCACGCGTGCGCGCGAAGCCGCAGTCCGCACCTCGCAACACCGTTCGCCTCGTCCCGCCGCGTTCGCCGGCACTTCCGATCTGATCGACCCGTGCATGGCAGGGATCCGGTTGCCGTGGAGACGTACAGCCGGATCGATTGCGGGAAGGAGTCCTGCCATGCTAGTCTCACCGGCCGATGCTCGCATCGTGGAATGGGCACGCGTCCGTCGGTACCCATGCCTGTACCATTCGGAGGCCGGCCTGCCGGCGCCGTGTCTGAAAGTCCATTTGGGCCAGGTGACTGCCTTCTTCCACCACGGATGCCTCGTCCGCTTGTCTCTCCAGGTCGACGGAGAGCTGATCCAGGATGCCTGCGAGAAACTCCAGGAACTGCTGACGGCCTGCGCCGGGGTCGACGCCTATCTGCCGCAGCAGCCGATCCGGTACCTGCCTGTCCGGGAGTCGTGCGTCTGTCGCAACTGATCCCGTGAGTCGGGAGTGGCATCGACAGGGACCGCACGAAGATCGCTGCGCCCACCTCGGAGCCCAATCCCGTTACGGTCAATGCTGTTCGGCCCTCATGCCGCCGGCCGGCGCGTGCCTGCCGACCCACAGGATCCTGCCATTTGCGGAAACCGGGAAACCGGCGTAGAAGAGGATCCTCAGGTGACTTCGTGGACAGACGCCTGGGCCCGCGGCGGGTGGCAAGCCACAGGTCAGCGTGCCCGAGCGGCCCCGCGGCGGTGCGGGAGCCGAGTGCGCCACCGGCCAGAGGCATTGCGGCACCTGTGGAGGAGAACATCGTGAATCGCAGGTACGTCCGGCTCAGCCTGTTGTGGTTGTGGGTTGCGGCAATCGCCCCCGCCGGGGCGCAGCCGTTCGATCCGAAAGACCCCACGGCCGGGACCTTCATCGATGAGTGGTTCCTCGTGCGGATCGGCACAGAGGAGGCCGGGTGGGCTCATTCGACCTGCACGCGGCAGAAGGACCACGTGATGTCGCAGACGGTCATGCATCTGTCCATCAAACGGGCGGGCCAGACGATTGAGATCGACACCACGGAACGTACGACGGAAACGATTCCGGGCGAGCCGCTGACCTTTGAGTCAATCGCGAAGTTCGCGGTCATGGAGACTCGCGTGGCGGGCCGCGTGGAAGGCGGCAAAGTGTTCCTCACCGCCTCCCAGTTCGGACAAAGCACGGAACAGACGCACGACTTTCCGGCCGGCGCGAAGATGAGTTGGGGAATGCTGGCCGAGCAGTATCGGCAGGGCCTCAAGCCCGGGACAAGCTACCGCGTGCCGGTCTATGCCCCGGCACTCCGGGCGGATGGTGCGATCACGGCGTCGGTGCAGGTCGGCGCCAAGGAACCGCTCGATTTGCCGGACGGCCGAAAGACGGAAGCCACCCGCGTGACGACCGTGCTTGAACTACCTGCCGACATGCCGATGGGACGGATCGAGAGCGTGGGCTGGCTGGACGACGACTATCGCATTCTGCGTTCCGAGATGCCCCTGCCCGCCATCGGGACCCTGGAGATGATCCGGACGACCGAGGCCCGGGCCAAGGCAACCGGCGGCGGAGCGGAACTCTTCCTGTCCACGCTGATTCCGGTGTCCCGGCCCATCGACCGCGAGGCGGCGCGCGCGATCACGTATCGGCTGACCTACACGGGACCGGCCGGCGACCCGCCGCCGGAGCTGCCGAAGACCGCCATGCAGACTCCCGGCCCCTGGAAGGACCGCGTGATGGAGCTTCGCGTGGCCCGGGTGGATCCCAGGCGGCTGGCCGGCATCGAGGGCCACACCGACAAAGAGGACGTCAAGCCCTACCTCGTCTCGAACCTCTGGATGAACCACGAAGACCCGGAGATCCGCAAAATGGCGAAGGAGGCCGCCGGGGACGCCAAGGGCCGATACGCCATCTGCGACCGCCTCCGCCGGTACGTGACCGATGTCATTGAGGAGAAGGACCTGTCGGTCGGCTTCGCGACGGCCAGTGAGGTCGCCCGGAACCGCCAGGGCGATTGCAGCGAGCATAGCGTACTGCTGGCCGCGCTGGGCCGGGCGCTGGGCATTCCTTCTCGCGTGGTGTACGGCGTCGTTTACGTGCCGGCGTTCGAGGGGCAGAAGCACGTTTTCGGCTTCCACATGTGGACGCAGTTCCTGATCGGCGACGCGTGGGTAGACTTTGACGCGGCTCAGGGGGAGAGCGACTGCAACCCCACGCACATCGCGGTGGCCGCCAGTTCCATGCAGGATACGTCGATGGGCGATCTGGCGTTCCCCCTCCTTCGCGTGATGGGGCAGCTCAGGATTGACGTCGTGGATGTGCGGACGGATGCAGGCCCCACCCCGGCTCCCGCCGTTCCGATAAGCACCAACGGGTGACGCACCGTCTTCGGCTTATCGGTCTGCGCGGGCGTTTATGCACGTCCGAGAAACGCGCGGAGGACCCACGCGCCAGCGCCAAACCGCCTTCATGGTTTGCCCCCGCAGCATTTGTTTCTTACGTTCAAGTCAGCCGCCCGTGTGGCGCGTGTGCCCGGCCGCCCCGGATGGGCGGACGGCGCGGACCATGGACTGGCCGCCGCATGGACACGGTTCGAGAGGGAACCGGCACACGGAAGGGAGCAGAACCATGCGCCGCCTGCGAGAACTCGCTGGAGCCTTCCTGCGGTCCGAGGATGGACCGACCGCGGTGGAATACGCGGTGATGCTGGCGCTGATCGTCCTGGCCGCCTGGACGGCCATGACGAACCTGGGCAGCAAGATGGTGGCCGTCTTTGAGTACGACTACGCCCACCTGCCCGGCGGAAGCTGATCCGAACCCGCGAATGGCGACCGGCAAACAGCGGAGCCCTTTCCTGACGGACGGCCACCCTGACGAAGGGTGGTCCTCCGGGCGTGCTCGCCCGGGCCGGTCGGCCCCCCCGCCTCCTGCCTATCCATATGGTATGGGTGCAACTCCCCACGTTTGCTATCGCAACGTCCTATAACACAGGCACTTAAGAACGAATCCCTGCCGTAGTCAAGGGGCCCCGGGGCCGGAGCATTGCCGGTTGGGGGCAATGGCTGGCCTTTCGGCAAAGGCTCGGTCGGTCCTGACGGAGCCGGAGGATTCGGCTCGGACCGTGCGGCATCAAGAAACAGCGCCGATTCTCGGAATCGGGGTGGGCGTAAGCGGGGAAGGTAGCTCTTTTCCATTTGTCTCTATCATCCCTCTTCTCTTCGCCGCCGGCTTGTGAGGAAGCAGCCCGAAGGGCGAAGACCCAAGGCGGCGCGCGAGTTTCTTCTGAGCCGTGCGCACGCGCCGCATCAGCGGGGATTCGCGGAACGAACCGCCGGTCGCGCTGGTCAAGCGGTATGACGTGACGAAGTGGCTGCTGGATCGCGTGGACAGCTTTCCCAGGAACCAGCGGTTAGTATTCGGCCGGCGATGGTCAACCGTTGTCGGGTTGATTGCCCGTTTCAACGAGCATTCCCGCCGCACGCGGGCTGATAGGCCAGCCCTTGTAGGGCTGGTTGGCGGGGGCAGGCATTACCTTCCCCTCTCCGAATCGGAGCCCGTTTCAGCGGGCTTCCGCTGTTCTGATCCAGGCCGCGGCGGACAGTGAGAAAAGAGAAGCCCGTTGAAACGGGCTCCCTTTGTCGTTGGTGAAGATATGATGGTCTTCGCACGCGAACCAGTCCTCAAAGGACTGGCCCATGAGCCCGTCCCGACCTGAGTCGGGACGGGGAAGCCCCGTGAACGGGGCTGGCACCGCGGGGCGGGTCGTTCTACACCAACGACAACAACCTGCACGCGGCGAATCGCAAC
>CAZPHH010000002.1:0-9807 GCA_964586145.1 uncultured Phycisphaeraceae bacterium
CGGCGATGTCGCACTCGTCCGGAATGCCGTTCCCGTTGCAGTCATCGGACGTGCCTTCGGCGATGTCGCACTCGTCCGGCACAAGGTTGCCGTTGCAGTCGAAAGAGACGCCCGATGACAGGTCGCAGTCATCGGGGATGCCGTTTCCGTTGCAGTCTTCTTCGCATTCGTCCGGGATGCCGTTGCCGTTGCAGTCCTGGCTTGTGCCCTGCGCGATGTCCTGCACGTCGTTGATGCCGTTTCCGTTGCAGTCCGGGAATCTCAGCAGTGAGGGAAGGCCGTCCATGACCGCTCGGAGGGTCTCGTCGCCGTGGAATCGCATGCAGGCGAAGCCGTCGTCGATGCAGTCCGGGTAGGCGATGTTGGCGCGGTCAAAGGCCTCCCGAATGGTGTATCCCAGCTTCATGTAGTAGAAGAGTTCATTCTGCCAGTCCATGGCCACGGGCCAGCAGTCCGTTGCGCAGAGGGCGTCGCCCATCCCGCAGTAGCCGACCACAACCGTTCCCTCGGTCGTGCCCTTGGTCAGCTCGTACGCGAGGGTCTCGTTGCCGGTCCCGCACATTCCGCCGCAACTGCCCAGGAACGAGAAGCGCATCGGGTGGTACTCCGCGATCCACGCCTCGATCTCGTTGTGGGTGATGCTCTCCGAGTCTGGGCAGATGTTGTGAAAGGAGGTGTGGTCCCCATGTGCCAGCTCGTAGAACAGCGCTACGGTGTCCGATTGGATGTGCTGGCGCACGGTGTTGTCGGGCGGGTTGTCCGCCGCCACCGTCTCGTAGCCCATGTAGTCGAACCACCACTTGGCATTCGCGGCGTACGGGTAGTAGTACGTGTCGCAGGAGCCCCAGTTGGGGCCGCCCAGCGTGAAGGCCGTCGTGACCGGCGGCGATACGCCGTGGCCCAGAAACTCCGAGGTTACCGCATCGACGATGAGCACCGTCGGCCGCCCGTTCCGGTCGGCCCACACCACCCAGCACGGATGCTGCGGCGTGAAGTCCAGCGGAAAAACCGAGGAGTCCGGCGCGATGTAGTAGAGCCGGCAGAACCGAACGTCACCGGCTGCCAGCTTTCCGGCATCCGCCTCGCTGATTACGGCCGGCAACTCGTCCGGCAGATCGTCCCGCCAGCGAACCCGCTTCTCGACGAATGCGCCATCGGCGGCGGCGAAGTGGTACGTGATGGCGTCCATTTCCACCAGAGCGTGCCCGATGTATCGATCCCGGTGGTACAGAATCCGGTCGCGGATGACCATTCCCTGGAACCACTCCGGCCGGTCCTCGCGCGCCTGGAGGTGGGCGCGGGCCGCCAGAACGCCCTCGGCGGTCCACGGGGGAGCAACCCGTTCGGCCGGTCCGGCCTCCGCGCGGCTCGTCGCCTCTCGCGGCATGCGGAGGTGTGGAGTCAGTCCCAGCGTTGCGGCGTTCGTCTGTGCCGGCCGGACCCCCGTGGAGACCAGCTTGCCGCCGCCGGCGGACTGGCGGGCGTAGCAGAGGAAGTGCGTCTGCGGATCGTGGACCAGCGTGTATCCGTCCAGCGTTTCGGCAACGCCCGCACGCTCGTCGCTCCGGATGCGCACGTGAAGAAACGCCCCGTCCGACTCCCAGACGCCGATTTCTTCGCGCGAGACCGATTCGCCCTGCGTTCGGCCGGGGCTCAGCAGCGTCGCGGCCCATGCCGTGATCGTCAACAGAAGCACGCGTCCGGACGCTTCCTGGAGGGAGAAACGACGCGAGAGCGTCCGGCGGACCGGACCGGGCAAGCGGCCCGATGAGAGACAGCCAATGGGGTTTTTTCCATCAACGGGGCCAGAGCAATGGTGCATCGCACGTCTCCTTCCAACACAGACCTGCGGTTTTCGCGTGGCCGGACGTTCCGCCGTTGTCGGGGCGATGCCGCCAGGAGCGGTCCGGTCGGCGGTGTGTTCATAGGCGCGGGTTGAACGGGCATCTGGGGCGACGAGTCTGCCACGATGAAACGGCCGGAGTGATTGCCTCTTTCCCATGGTCAGACCCGCTGCCACCGCGCAACACCCTCCAGGCCCAGTGTAGTCGATCGCGGGTTCTCGCTGCAATCCCTATACCGTGAATCGCCCCAGTGTTCCCCATTGCGCTCGCGGATCAGGGAGCGTCGTACACGGGATAGGGCGAGACCCGCACACGCGGGCTGTAGCGGGATGGCAGGCGCCTGTTCAGCGCATTCCCATTGCTGTAGGCGGCGGGCCGCACGGTTTCCCCATGCGTGTCGGCAAACAGCACGTTCACCCGACCGTTCGGATGGCGGCGGGTCGGCATTCGCGACGGGAACGTCTGCTGAAAATCGCCGAGATACGGCCCCGGAGTGAACAAAGACTGCACGAGGTTCGCGAACTCGTCCCAGGACGGCATGGACTGGTACTGATCGGCTGTTTCCGGCCCGGTTTCGAAGACCAGTCCCACGTCCCCCGGGCGCGAGACGCGGTCCAGGTTGCCCCGAAGGCGTCGGCCCCCCGTCCCATAACACGGGTTGGACGGGGGGTACACCGACCCCCCCGTACACGTCTGCCAGCCGCCTGCCCCGCGAACCTGCCGCCAGCAGGTCGGCAGACCGGTGTCCGAGTCGCCTCCCGCGATGTCCTCGCTGATGCCGTAACTGAGCCGGCCCCAGTAGGCCATGCGGGCTGTCGGTGTTGTGGGGTTGCCCGGGTCGCCTGTGCCTTTCAGGCCGTTGTTGTTTGCCCCGTCGTTCCGTGGATAGTAGGGCGTGGAGAGCTCCACGGGGTCCGACGGGCAGATCACGGCGTCAAAATCGCGGCTGATGAGCGATTCCTTCTGTTTTGCCTCGGCGAACGTGACCGCTCGCACGCCCCAGTCCCAGTTGTTGCGATATCTCACGCCGGCCGCCTGGGCCAACGCGACGGGCCAGGAGAGCAATTCGCGTTGGGCGCCGTAGGCGTACCGGTTGGCGTCCGCGTCCGCCTCGCGCAGCACGGACTCTCCGGTGGCGATCTGGATGCGGTTCTCGCGGTCCGCGGCAAACGTCACCGCCGCCTGGCCGGTCCCTCGCATGTGCGAAAGGCACTTGACCAGCTTCCCCTGATCACGGGCTCGGCGCAACGACGGCAGCAGGATCGACAGGAGCAGGGCGATGATGGAGACGACCACGAGTAGTTCGATGAGCGTGAACCCGCCCGGTCGCCGTTGTGTTCCGGCGGCTGCTTTGGCCAAGCTTGCGCGTATGGCGATACGCATGGGTCGGTGTTCCACGCGGCGGTCCCGGAAGACCGGCCTCTCGCTCACACGGCCAGCGCCGCCGGGGTCGGGCGCGGGTCGAACAGGGCGTCGCCGCCGCCGGCGATCACATGGCGGTACCAGTAGGCCGAGTCCTTCAGGGTGCGAGCTTGTGTGGCGAAATCCACGTGTACCAGGCCGAACCGCTCTCGGTACCCTTCGGCCCATTCGAAGTTGTCCAGGATCGACCAGTAGAAGTAGCCGCGCACGTCCACGCCGTCCTGCAACGCCTCTTCCAGCTTCCGCAGGTAACGGGCCATGTAGTCGATCCGCTGAGGATCGTGGACCTTGCCGTCCAGGGCCACCCAGTCCGTGTTTGACATGCCGTTTTCGGCAACATGGATGGGCAGCCCGTATCGTTCGTGGAAGAGACGCGGACCCCAGTACAACGCTTCGGGCTCCAGTGCCCAGCGAAACGTGCTCATCGCGCCTCCGGGCGCCGAGGGCACGCACTCCGGACCCTGGGCGCCCATGCGGACCACCTGGGCGCTGTACGTGTTGTGCCCGAAGAAGTCCAGCGGCTGGTGGATGATTTCCAGGTCGCCCGGCTGAACCTCCGGCGAGTCCGCCCCGAACCGCCGAATCCCGTCGATCGGGTATCGGCCCAGCAACGGCGGGTCCATCCACCAGGTGTTGTTGAACAGGCTGTCGTTGTGGACGGTGAACATCATCTGCCGGGCCGCTTCCACGTCTGCCGGCCCGTTCGTGGCCGGGACAAACACCGTGCCCACCGGCGCGAATCCGATCTCGCACGGCCCCTCCGAGGCCGCCCGCAGGGCCTGAACGGCCTTGCCGTGTGCCAGCAGCACGTGGTGGCCCATCTGGAGCACCTGTTTGCGAGGCAGCTTCTTGCCCGGCGCGTGAACGCCGGTCTGATATCCGTGGGACAGGAACACCTGCGGCTCGTTGATCGTGAACCAGTGTGTCACGCGATCGGCCAGCCGGCGCGCCACGACCGTCGTGTACTCTGCGAACCAGTCTGCGCTGGCCCGGTCCAGCCAGCCGCCCCGGTCCTCCAGCGCCTGGGGCAGGTCCCAGTGAAACAGGGTCACGTACGGGACGATGTCCGCGTCCAGCAGCGCGTCGATCAGCCGATCGTAGAAGTCCAGCCCGCGCGGATTAACTTCCCCCACGCCGCCGGGGAGCACCCGCGGCCACGCGATCGACAGGCGATAGGCCCGCAGGCCGATCTGCCGCATCAGCGCCACGTCTGCCGCGTACCGCCGGTAGTGGTCACAGGCCGTATCACCCTTGTGCCCGCCCCAGACGGCGGCCGGGCGGCGGCAGAACACATCCCACACCGAGGGCCCGCGGCCCTCGGCGTCCACGGCTCCTTCAATCTGATAGGCCGACGTCGCCGCTCCCCAGGCGAAGTCCTCCGGAAACGTCACGATGCACTCCTTCACGCTCGACCGCGAATCCGCGGCCTTGTCTCACGGCTCTCCCTGGCTCCAGCGCAGCCCGACGTTCGCGGGTTCTCCATGACGCCCCTCCGGCGGCGAGGCACAAGGGTCTCGCCGCCGGAGGGGTCGGAAAGCCGCAACCGGCGATCCACATGCGATCGCCGTCACGGGCCTGTGAGGAAGCGACTGAGGATCACGTAGTCATCCGCGTCCACGTCGCCGTCGGCGTCGATGTCCACGCACTCACACCCCGGGGCGACAGCCGCTCCGAAGCACGTCTGCATGAGGGCAAACTCCGCGAGGTCCACGTCGCCGTCCCCATCGCACGAGACGGCCACCGGCGTGAACAGCACGTTGTCCACCGTCAACGTGCCCGCCGTTCCCCAGGTCTCCACGCCGTCCACCATCGTGACGGTGACCGTGTAAGAGTCGACGCCCGCGATCCGGCCGGCGATCGGGCTGACCACGGTTTCGAAGTCTTCATCCAGCACAATCGTGGTGCCACCGACGGTCAGCGACACGTTGTCAAACGTGATGCTGGCACCGTCCGGCCAGGTCTGCTCGTCCTGATACCCGGACAGGATGATGACCACGTTGTGTGTGGCCGCGTTCGGGTCAAAGACGAAGTCACTGCCCGTGCCGGAGTCCCCGGTTCCGCCTTCCACCGCCGTGGACAGGGGGCCGCCGATCGACTGCCACGAGCCGTTCGCCACGAGGTCAAACGCGAGGAAGTCGATGTTCGGGTCCTCGATCCGCAGCGTCATCGTGCTGAGGGTCAGCCCTTCGCCTTTGATGTCTGCCGTCAGTGAGACCTGGCTCAGGTCGCTCAGGTCAACGTCCAGACCCGGCCACGTCACGCCCGCCCACCAGCCGCCACACGTGCCGTACTGCAGTCCGGTGACGATGAGCTGACCGCCGCCTCCCCCTCCGACGCCACAGTCTTTGCATCCCTGCGCGGTGACGGTCTCCATGGTCGGCGGGTCGCCGCACGACCAGGTCCCTGCGAAGCACTGCTCCCCTTCGATGCCCGCGTCCCAGGGAAGGCCGCCAATGGTTGAGCTTCCGTTCGCCGCCCAGAACTCGCCGCCTTCTTTCGGGAAGGTGGACTGGCCGGTCGACAGCAGGCCTCCCACCGACTGGAATGTGCCGTCGGCCTCCGCCGGGAACGAGATGGTGCCCACTTGCGCGAGCTGCGGCGGCCCTTCCGTCAGGAAGAGGTTGTCCACGTACAACGTACCGCCCCAGTTCCAGCCGTCCGCCGACTCGAACGCGACGGCCACCGTGTAGCTCGTGCCATCCGTGTTGAATGTTCCGTCGCCGCCGGCCAGTGAGCCGTTGGTGTCCGCGTCGATCAGCGCTCCGCCCAGCGACTGCCAGGTGCCGTCCGCAACTGTCTCAAACGCCAGGTAGTCTCCCTGCGGGTCCTCGATCCGCAGTTGGTACAGGCCGGGCGACTGCCCGGACCCGCCGAATGTGCCGCGGATGTCGGCCGTCAGCACCACTTGGGAAAGGTCGGTGGAACCCAGCGTTTGGTCCGGCCAGGCCAGCACGGCGTACCAGCCCGAATTCAGGCTGTAGCTGATCTCGTCTACCGCGATCATGCCGGCTCCGCCGCCGCCCACACCGCCGGTGGTCGTCCCCTGGACCGTCACGCCGCCAAAAACGGTCGCACCGCCCCAGGTCCCGGCAAACGCCCGCTCGCCCTCGATGCCGTTGTCCCAGTTGGTTGATTCGCCCTGGGTGCCGCCGGGGGCCAGGATCTGGCCGCCGCCCGTGCCGGTTACGGTCTCGAAATCCTCGTCGATTCCACCGCCGGGCACGATACGGAAAGCCTCCATTCGAACGTCGTACTGCCCGCCCGGCACGCTGCCCTTCACGTCCGCGGTCAGCATCAGACGGGCCGGGTCCGTGATGGCGTACGCCGGCAGATTGTCCCAGAACGTGCCCGCGTACCACGAGCTGCCCGCCGGGTCTTCATTGGTCAGCCGCAGATTGTCCACCTCCAGCGTACCACCGGTTCCCCAGGTGGGCGCGACGGCGTTGTCGAACGCCACCACGGCGCGGAAGCTCGCGGCATCCGCGTCAAACACGCCGGAGGCCGCCTGCCCGTTGGCATCCTCCTCGACTGCCGATGACAGGACTCCACCGATTGTCGTCCAGGTGCCGCTCGCCACCGCCGGAGAATGGAACGTCAGCCGATCCCCGTCCGGGTCTTCCAGTCGAAGCTGATACTGTCCGTATTGCTCGCCGGCGCCCGTGTTCACCAGACCTCGCACGTCGGCCAGCAGGCTGAACTGACTCAGATCGATGGCCGGCGGACCGGCCACCACCTTGAAACTGACGTCTTCGACCAGTCCCGCGCCGCCTTCATATTCGCCGACCAGGGGCTGGACAAATGTGAACACCGCCCGGGCACGGACGGTGCCGGCCGGTGCCGCGGCCTGTAACGGAGTCAGGTCGATCCACTGGTCGGTCGGGGATGCCGAGTTCAGGACCTCCGCGTCGTTCGACCCGACCAGCGTGTTTGCCGCGTCATAGAACTCGATGCCCATCGTCACGTAGTTCTGCGTGCCCACGAGGCTGTCCGAGGAGACATGCTGCACGAACGCATCCAATTCCCAGGTCTGCCCCGGCTGGGCGATGATATCCTGGTACACGCCGGACGTGTTGTACGCGCCCGAAAACTGACCGAACATCTTGAGCACGCGCGTGCCCGAGAGCGGCGTCACTGGAATGTTTGCCGCCAGTTCCGCCAGCACGTTCCATCCGGCGCCAAACTCCGTCCAGCCGACCAGCTCCGGGGTGTCGTCAAAGCCGGGGTTCGCCAGGCGGACCTCGCCGGGCAGGCCCGGCACGTCCCATTGCAGTCCGGCGTACCAGCCTCCGGACCCCACGTTCACGTTGTCCACGATGATCTGGCCTGCCGGGGCCGGATTTCCCGTGCCCAGCGTGGCCTGGGCGGATGCACCGCCCACGAGAACGGCGCCGCCGAACGTGCCCGCGAATGCGCCTTCGCCTGCCAGGCCGTCATCCCAGTTCGTTGTGTAGTGGAATGTGTCCGGCTGGCCGTTGGGGGCGAGAAAGACGCCGCCGCCCGTGCCGGTCGCCGCGCCGAATCGCTCATCCAACAGGTTGAAGTTCACGTCTGACACGGTGATCACGCCGGCGCCGGTGCCTCCCACGCCGGCCGTCGGGCCGCCCTGGGCCGTGATCAGAGCGTGCGTGTTGCCCACGGTGCCGCCGAACGCCGTCTCGCCGAAGATGCCGTCATCCCAGTCCGGCAGCAGGCTGAACCCGGCGCCGTCCAGCACCGTGCCTCCGCCCGTTCCCGTTACGGAGTCGAAGCTCTCGTCGATTCGTTGGCCGAACGCCACGCCGGGCCCTGTCAGGGCCAGTGCGAGCACGAGTACCACACTCTTTGTTCCGCGCGATTGCGAAGACATATCCTAAGGCTCCCTTCGAAACGCCTCCATCCGGGAAGGCGGACGCCGCGGCCCCGACACGGGTTCCGCGTGCTACTCTGTTGGCGGCCGCGGCCTGCTTCCGGACACCGGCGACGCGCCGCGGCAACCGTCGCCATCCATCCCTGTCTCCTGCACTCTCAGTCTGCGTACAGCGCCTGCAACGCTGCGTAGTCCTCCAGGTCCACGTCGTCGTCCCCGTCGAAGTCAAACGTCGTCGTGCAAGCCACCCGGTGGATGCCGGAAACGGGCGACGGGGCCTGCTCCGGGCCGGCCATGCAGTCGCCGAACGCCGCGATGTCCGCATCGTCCACCACGTGGTCGCCGGTGATGTCCCCGCGGACGCCCCGCACGAACCACCGGACATAGTCAATCCGGTGGTACTGCGGAAACACCGTGGTCCCGTCCGGGTTGCCCGGCCACGTGCCGCCCACCGCGGTGTTCAGAATGAGGTAGAACGGCTGGGTCGGGACCTGCGTCTGGCTGGTGAAACGCACCTGGCCGTCCACGTACCAGTCAAGCCGTCCGGGCTGCCATTCCAGGCCGAAGGTGTGATAGTCGGCGGCGAACACCGGGCCGATGTACACGCCGCCGTCGCTCTGCACGTCGGGCCAGGTGCCCCAGTGATGCGTCATGTACACGGCCTGCGGGGCGTGTCCGAGCATCTCCATGATGTCGATTTCGGGCGGCCAGGCGCCGGAGGACGGCAGCATCCAGTGCGCCGGCCACATGCCCTGCGTCCACGGCAGGATCGCCCGGACTTCGATGCGGCCGAACGTGTGGGCGAAGCGATTCCGCGTCTCCACAAGCCCGGACGTGTAGTCGTACCGCCCCCAGTTTCCGTTGGAGTCGAAACCCCAGTACGTCCGCTGCCGACTCCGCAGGACAAGATTGCCGTTCTCCACGTATACCTCGTCCGGTGCGTAGTACTGAAGCTCGTTGTTCTTGATCAGATGCAGGTCTTCGATCCGCCATTTGCCGGGATCGACGGCCGGATTCTCGAATTCGTCGTGCCAGAGAAGCCGCCATGCGTCCAGCACGGGTGGTTCACCATCGGCCGAGAATGAGACGTCGTCGATGAGCGCTGCGCCCGCCGCGTCGCCTTCCTGCGTGAACACGAACGCGATGCGCGCCTCCACGGCATCTGTTGGCGCCGTGGCCTGCACGGAGCGGCCGAGCCAGGTGTTGGACGGCGAAGCGCTGTCGAGCGCGGGCAGAACGGTTTCACCGAGGAAATCGGACGATCCCCAGACGCCGCCGACCACCCGGTAGAACTCGATCTTCACAGCCAGTTGATTCGCGCCCGCCAACGCATCTCCGGCGTTATGGCGAACGTAGCACTCCGCCGTCCACACCTGGCCCGGCGTCGCGGGCAGGCTTTGGTAGATTCCCGACCAGTTCGTGACGCCGCTGAAGGCGCCGAACACCTTCGCCACGTGCGTGCCCGATCGCGGCGTGATCGGGGCGGCCAGCACGTTCGGGATGACGTTGTTGAAGGCCGTCCAGGAGGCCAGCGAGCCCCCGCCGTCCTCGAAGCCGGGGTTCTGCAGGGCTGCCGGGGCTTCCGACGCCGCCCAGAAGACCACGCACAGGGCCGCCGTGGTCCACCGCAGAAGACCGGACGTCCCGCGACGCGTTCTCGCAATCCACAGATGGTCCCGGTGAGACATCACGTGA
>CAZPHH010000002.1:9907-115337 GCA_964586145.1 uncultured Phycisphaeraceae bacterium
GCCAGCAGGGCCAGGGCGCCCGGTTCGGGAATCGTGCCGTACACCACGTTGCCCGCCAGGGCGATGTCCGAGGGCCACACGTTGGCGCCGACGTTCTGGAACCCGTACTGCACGTGACGACCCAGGTCGGGCTCCAAGGCCAGGCTGATGCTGAAGGGACCCGGAACGGCCGGTATGATCGTCTGGTTGAACGACGAGTAGTCGGGCGCAAAGTCCTTGATGAAGATATACGCTTCACGCCCGGCCACGAACGTGTTGGACAGGACGTCGCCCTCGAAGGTCATGGTCTGGCCGGCCAGCGCGTCGTCGTCCATCTGGATGTACAGGTTGGCTTCTACGAGTTTGTTGCCTTCCGCACCGGGGCCGCCGGTTCCGTTCTTGTACCAGAACGCGTCGCCGGTTCCGATGGGCGTAGCCCTGAACGTCACCTTGTTGTTGGGATCGTCAAAGTTGGCAACCAGATCGGGTACACCCCACGCGCTGCCAAAGACATACGCACCACCGTTTTCGGGCAACTCGAAGACGTTCACATAGCCCAGCCAGGGTTCCGTCGATTGGCCTACGTTCACCGTGAAGTCGGCTGCGGCCGGGCACACCAGCAGTCCGACCATCAAGACGGGCATGAGAGCACAAAGTCTACGCTGCATTTTACTTCCTTCCTTTCGAGAGAGACCGGGCCGGTGCGGCCCCAACCACTTTCCCGGAGCGGGCTCCCGCGCCCGCTCCCATGTTCACCTTCTCTCTCACCGCCCTCCGAATCTCCGTCGGGGTTACCGGCGGGCTAGAACCCGCGCGGATTGTACGGCGACACCCGCACCCGCGGGCTGTACCGTGACGGAAGCGCTTCGCCTCCCCCCTGACTCCGATACTCTACTGGCCGAACGGACTCCCCGTGCATGTCCGCAAACAGCACGTTCAGCCGGCCCCCCTGGTGCCGGCGGTTGGGCATACGCGTGCGGAAGAACTGCTGGAAATCCCCCAGATACGGACCCTGCGCCTTGGCGCTGATGATCAGGTTCGCAAACTCGCCGCTGGTCGCGGCCGTATCCGAGTCGGCCCCCGCCTCGAAGACCAGCCCGACCCGTCCGGGGTCGAACACCTTGTCCAGCGTCCCTCGAAGTCGCCAGCCCACGTTGTATCCCGGGTCGCTCGGTGCGTAGGCGTACTCCCCGAGCCTCGGCTGCCATCCGCTGCCCGTCTGGACCGCACGCCAGCATGCCGGGAATGGCCCGCTCTCCTCCACTTCCACGCCGCAGATGTCCTCGTTGATTCCGTAGCTGAGCAGCCCCCAGTATGACATGCCGCTGACGGCACCGATGGGATTGGCCGGGTCCCCCGATCCCTTCAACCCGTTGTTGGATGCGCTTTTGTATCGTGGGTAGAAGGGCGTTGATATCTGGACCTTGTCCGCCGGACAGACCATCACCTTGAAATCATCCTTGATGAATTCCTTCTTGTTTCGGGCGTCGGTGAAGGTTGTGGCCCGCACGCCCCAGTCCCAGTTGTTGCGATACTTGAAGCCCGCCGCCTGACCCAGGGCCACCGGCCAGGCCAGCAGCTCTCGCTGGGTCCCGTAGGCAAACCGGTTGCGGTCCGAGTCGGCCGTGTTCACCCCGATCTCGTCCGTCGCCAGTTGGAATCGGCCGTCCCGATCGCTGGCGAACACCGTCGCCGCCTGCGCGAGGCCCCGGGCGTTGGAGAGGCACTTCAGCAGCTTCGCCTGCTCACGGGCTCGACTGAGGGACGGGAGCAGAATGGACAGGAGCAGGGCGATGATGGAGACGACCACCAGCAGCTCGATCAGCGTGAATCCCACGCGCGGCGAGCGGTGCGATACAGGGCGAAAACGACGTGCATATTCGCGACACATGCCAGGGCCTCCTTTACTGATGCTCCTGTTCCAGATGGCGAAGGGTCAGAGGGGAAGGGGGATCCAGTCGCCGCGTATCGACTTCGACGGGGCCGGGGGCCAATCCGAGGTCGGACGCCGGCCCCTGCAACCGACACACTGGCGGCGCACCCGTCGATCCGTTGGCCTCAAAGAAACTCGGCAGCGTTATCTGGAATCGCTCCATCTTCTTGCGAACCAACATGCGGGTCAGACGCAGGGCCGCCTCGTGGCCGAGTTGAGCGGCGTCCTGACAGACGGCCGTCAGCGTCGGATAGACGCTGTGGCGGATATCGGAATCGTCGAACCCGACGACCGACAGGTCCTCGGGAATTTGAATGCCCAGTTCGTGCGCTTTGTTCACCGCCCCCACGGCAAGCATCGGATCGGCGAAAAACGCCGCCGTGGGCCGATTGGCCATGCGGCTGAGCATGGCCATGGCCGTTGCACCGCCGGACAGGTTTGCGGGGAAGCGCAGGACGAGCCGTTCGTCCACGGGCAGGCCATGCCCGATCATCGCTTCGCGGTATCCTTCGAACCGATCCAGGTGGTCGCAATCCGGGATGACGTGCATCACCAGTGCAATCCGCCGGTGTCCGAGGGAGATCAGGTACTCCACCGCTCGGATGCTGTCGGTCTTCGAGTCGCAATCGACGAAGCTCACGTTCTTCGACTCGAAGCGTTCGCTGATGACCACCATCGGGAAATTCTCATCCGCGATGGCCTGGCAGACGTGTCGTGATTCGCTCGTCGTCCGAAGCACGACTGCTCGGACGCCCTTGCGCATGAAGAACTGCGTGTAGGTCTCCTCCGCGCCCTTGTCCCGCTGCAGGTTGAGCAGCATCACGTCGAATCGGCTGGTATCCGCGCCCCGAACGATCCCCTCCAGCAACGCCGAATCATAGACGGAAGAAATGGTCTGACGCCCCGCGTACGCAAAGGCGATGTTGTTCGTGACTCGCCGGCCCACCGTGGCGACGTACCCGGTGCGGTTGGCCACCGCCAGCACGATTTCCCGCGTTCTCGGGTTCACCGCCGGGTCATTGTTCAGCGCGCGGGATACCGTGCTGATCGAAACGCCGGCCTCTGCTGCGATGTGGCGCACGGATGACATTTTGTACGTCCCTGGTTCGAGCGGAAGAACAGTCTCTGCAACTGTTGCAATCATAAGGATAGCAACTTCGACATTATCGGTCAAGGGGGTACGTCCAGAAAAACGACGAATTTCCTATCAGCCTGTCACGTCCGGCAGGCGTAGTTAACTATCTATCAATAAACATTTTATAGGATTTCTGCTGATTCTGTGACCAATGCGCGGGTCAAAAATTGGGGCATTCGGGCGTCCCTCCGGGACGTCGTCTGAACTCGTCACTCAGCGGGCGTGCGGCGGATTGTGTAACGGGTGTTTCTGCAATTTGGGCGAACACCGTGAAACGCGTTGCACCGTCAGCCCTTGAGGCCGGAGGTCGCAAGCCCCGGCAGGAAGAATCGCTGCGTGAGCGCGAACAGAACCAGCAGCGGGGCCACCGTCAGCGTGGTGGCCGCCATCAACAGGTTCCACGGCGTGCCGCCGTGCTGCTGCATGTAGAACTGCAGCCCCAGGGCCAGCGTGAAGTTGTCCTGGTGGTGCAGGAAGACCAGCGGACCCAGAAAGTCGTTCCAGACGTACGTCAGATGAAAGACGGCCACGACAGCCAGGGCCGGGCGGGCGAGCGGCAGGATGATCCGCCAGAAGATTCCCCAGTGCGACAGCCCGTCGATTCGGGCCGCGTCCGACAGTTCTTCGGGGATCTGGAGGTAGAACTGGCGGAGCAGGAACACGTTGAAGGCGTTGGCAAACCAGGCCGGCACCCACAGCGGCTGCAACGTGCCGATCCAGCCAAACCACTTGAAGAGGAAATACGTGGGGACCATGATGGCCGGGAAGGGGACCATCATCGTGGCCAGGCAGATGGCGAAGAAGACTCCGCGTCCGCGCCAGCGCACTTTGGCAAAGCCGTAGGCCACGATGGCACTGGAAAGCACCATGCCGGACACGCTCAGGACGGCCACGATCAGCGTATTCCGCAGGAATAGCGGGAAGTTCACGTTGTGGCTGGTCCAGACGCCCTCGTAGCCGACGCGTTCGACGCCCTGCTCGTCCACGAACGTCGGTCGGCCCTCGTAGTAGTTTTCCCGGAAGTACTGGCCGGTTCGTTCCGGCTGCGCGGGAAGCAGTGAAACGCGGGCGGTCCCGACGTCCTCCAGGGGCTTGAGGCTGGTGCTGAGCATCCACAGAAGCGGGGCCGCAAACCCGAGCGACACCATCACCACCGCGGCGAGATAGAGGATACGGGTTGCGGTCTGCGGCCTCACGCTCAGGCTCCGCGATAATGCACCCAGTGACGGCTGGACCGGAATGCGACGGCCGTCAGGGCCAGGATGATGGCCAGTTGCACCCAGCTCAGGGCGCAGGCGTACCCGAATCGACGATACGCAAAGGCCTGGTCATAGACGTACATGGTGTAGAAATACGCGTTACGCTCCGGACCGCCGCCGGGGAACATGACATACGGCGCGGCGAAGATCTGCCAGACGAAGATCAGGCCGATCACGATGTTGAAGAACATCGCGGGCGAGATCATCGGCAGCGTTACGTGCCACAGCCGCGACCAGGGGCCGGCGCCGTCGAGATGGGAGGCCTCGTACAGCTCTCGCGGTACGTCCTGCAGCCCGGCCAAGTACACGACCACCGTGTGCCCGATGCTCCAGAGCCCCAGGATCACCACGCTCGGCATGGCCCACGAGGCGTCGTTCAGCCAGGTCGGGCCGCTGATTCCCACCAGCCCCAGGGCGGAGTTGATCAGTCCGAAGCGCGCGTTGAACATCCAGGTCCAGATGATGCCGACGGCCACCAGCGGCAGCAGGCTCGGCGCGAAGACGATCGAGCGCCAGAGCGTCTGGCCGGGGATCGGCTGATTCAGCAGAAGGGCCAGGGCCACGCCGAGACCGGTCCCGATCGGCAGGGCCAGCGCAGCGTACACGGCCGTGTTCCGCAGCACCTTCCAGACAAGCGGATCGGCAAAGAGCCCTCGCCAGTGCTCCAGCCCGATGAAGACGGGACGGCGTATGCCGTCAAACTCGCAGAAGCTCAGCGCGCCCGACAGCACGATGGGCACCGCCACGAACACGGCGAAGCCGATCAGCCACGGGCTGATCCAGGCCAGCCCGCACGCGATGCTGTCGCGGGCGGCCGGATGCGCGGCGGTTCGCTTCATGGGTACTCCTGGCCGTAGCGGGCCTGCCTTCGTTTCGCCTGCTGCGTCAACACGTCCAGACGCACCTGAAGGGCCTCCAGCCGCTTGCGTGCCGGCACGTCGGTCATCCAGATGTCGCGGTAGGCGGCGCCGAATTCCGCGTTCAGCTCGGTCCAGTTCGGCAGCGGCGGCACGATCTGCGCTTCCGGGCCGCGGGCGAGCCGGTCGTGCACCTCGATGGCCGGGTTGGGATGCGTCTCCAGAAACGCCGGCGAGGGCTCGCGCAGCGGCGTGTTCTTGCAGTGCATCCAGCAGATCCACTCGATGGGCCGGAGGGGCGGCATGGGGTGTCGCTCCACGCCGGTTGCCGTGCGGATTTCGCAGTGGTCATAGCCGAGCCCGGCGCCGCCGTATCGCGACTGCACGCGGACGGGTTCGGCGGTGTAGAGCCACTCGATGAACGCCCAGGCTTCGTCGGCGTGCCGGGCGCCGCGCGGGATCACGAGCACGTCCTGTTCGCAGAAGGCGCGTTCCCGGCCGTCGACGGTCGGGAATGGGGCGACGCCGTAGCGAATGTCGGGCGCGAACTGCCGGATCGTGTTGGCGAACCAGGGGCCCTGGCGCATCATCGCGAGCTCGCCGGTCATAAAGGGATTTCTCGGCGAGGAGTAGTTGCTGAGGCTGCCTTCGAAGTTCAGGACGTCCTTGCGGCCGAACCGCGCCGTGTACGCCTGGACCCAGGCATAGGCGTCGAGGAAGGGGGGCGTGTCCACGCGAAAGCGCCCCTCGGCGGGGTCAAAGAGCCGCCCGCCGAACCAGATGGGCCAACTGTTCCAGAACCAGCCGATGGTGTCGGGGGACGCGGGTAAGTACGCCATCATTTCGAGTTTGCCGTCCCGGTCGCGGCGGTGGACGATGTCCGCGAACGCATCGAGTTCCGCGAGGGTGCGCGGCGCGGCTTCGGGGTCGAGTCCCGCGTTGCGCAACGGCTCAGCAAACTCGGCGAGGATGTCCCGGTTGTAGTAGAGGGCGATGGTGGCCGGCGTGACGGGCACGGCGTAGAGACGTCCGTGGTAGCGGCATGCGTGATCGAAGATGGGAATCAGCATGTCTCGCGTGATGCCGGAGCGGGCGGCCCGGTCGTCGAGCGCTTCGGACGCATCGGACGCGGCGAAGCTCACCACGTTTCGCTGCCACAGACCGGCCAGGTCGGGTGGATCGCCGCCGGAGGTCGCGATGAGGGTCTTGAGGTCGATGCCGGTGGTGGTGACGTAGTCCACGTAGATGCTGGCGCGGCGGCCCTCGGTCTCATTGTAATGGGCCACCAGATCACGCATGGCCCGCCCCTCGAAATCGGTCCACTTCTCCCAGTACACGACCACCGTGCGATCCGCGGGCACGGAGGACACGGCGCGCGGGCCGAAGAGAACCAACCCGACGGCTGGAATTGCGAGAGCCGACACGGCCAGCACGCGCAGGACACGACCGATGCTTGTGTGGAACATGCTGATTGGCCAGTATACAGAGCTGAGACCGGTCTCGGCAACGCGAGCTCGGCGCGTTGGCGATGGAACAGTTGCACAGGGACGGTGCGGCATGTGCCTGGTTCGCAACCCAGGCGACGACGAAGAGACGACGAACCCTCTCTGAGTGGGCGCGGGTCAGATGCGACATCTCGGATATTGCAGGGAAATGCCGGAACGGTAGAGTGCCACACGGTGGCGCCCCGGTTGGGGCGGTTCCGGGGGGCTGACACAGGGGGATGCGGCGGGCGGGGAGATGGACGAGATTGACACGGTGGGCGGGATGGACACGATGGGTGGGTGCGACGAGGAGGAAAGGGAACGGGTCGGGGTGGGAGGGGGGTTGGCGAAACGACGGCAACGGCGTTCGGATGTGCCGCGAAACGGCAAGCCTGCGACCTTTGGTCCTGATGGGGGGGCGCGGATGAGAACCAAAAGCAAGAAGAAAGGCACGAAGGCACGGAGGCACGGAGGCACGAGGGGGCGAAAGGATGCGGAGGGGGCTGAGGAGCGGAAGCGGCGGGCCCGGAAGATTCTGGCGGCGCTGCGGAAGACGTATGGGGAGGATACGACGACCGCGCTGGTGCATGAAAGCGCCCTTCACCTGCTCATCGCGACCATTCTGTCGGCCCAGTCGACGGACGAGACCATCAACCGGCTGACGCCCGGGCTTTTCCGTAAGTACAGGGATGCCAAGGCATTCGCGGAGGCGCCACGGGAGGAACTGGAGGCGGACATCCGGCCGTCCGGGTTCTTCCGGAACAAGACCAAGGCCATCCAGGGGACGTGCCGGATGATCGTGGAGCGGTTCGGGGGGCAGGTGCCGGGCACGATGGAGGAGCTGCTGGAGCTGCCCGGTGTGGCCCGCAAGACCGCCAACGTGGTGCTGGGCACGTGGTTCCGCAAGGCCGAAGGGGTGGTCGTGGACACCCACGTCGGGCGGCTGGCGGAGCGGCTGCGGTTGACCTGGACTGGCCGGAATGCGAAGGACGCGGTCCGGATCGAGCAGGATTTGATGGCGGTGCTGCCGCGGGAGAGCTGGACGTTCGCGGCGCACGCCCTGGTCTGGCACGGCCGGCGGGTATGCACGGCCCGCAAGCCGGCGTGTGAGCGGTGTGAATTGGCGTCGTATTGTCCGTCGGCGGGGGAGTTTGCGTGAACCGGGGGGTTCCGGCGGGGTGCGAATCGGGCGGGTCCGGCTGCAACCGGCGGGCCGGTCGGCGGGTACTCATGAGATCGATCGGCGGTGCGGCGGGACGTTTTTGCCGTTCTTGACAGGTTTTCGTAAGTGCATTAGCCTGTGGAGCTTGCCTGGAGGCTGAGCTCCCGGGCGGCGCGTGTGGTGCGCGGATTGCATCGCAGGTTGGCGCCCGTTTTTTTTGGAGTTTTTGATGTTACCGGCGAAAAAGAAGTCGCGGACGCGGACGCGCACGAAGCGTGCGCACCACGCGTTGCGTCCGCAGAACGTGGTTTCGTGTCCGAAGTGTCGATCGGCCAAGCTCCCTCACGCCGCGTGTGAGAACTGCGGGTACGTCAGTTCGCGCGTGGCGCTGGCGCTGAAGGAGAAAGAGGCCTGATGCCCAACCGGATCGCTCTGGATGCCATGGGCGGAGACTTTGCTCCGCAGGCAGTCGTCCGCGGCGCCGTGCAGGCGGTGGCGGGTGATCCCGACCTTCAGGTCCTGTTGGTGGGTGACGAAGGGCGGGTCAAGGCGGAACTCGATGCGATCGGGGGGTTTGCGGGTGCGGACCGGGTTCGGGTCGTCCATGCGTCGCAGGTGATCGGGATGGACGAGCCGCCGATGGACGCGTTGCGTCAGAAGAAGGACTCGTCCATTCACCGCATGACGCAGTTGGCGTTGGAGGGTCAGGCGGACGCGATCATCAGTGCGGGCAACACGGGGGCGTGTGCCGGCGCGGCGCAAATCAAGCTGCGGCCCTTGCGGTGCGTCAACCGCCCGGGAATTGCGGTGGCGATTCCGTCGTTTTACGGCCCGGTGGTCATTTGCGACGTGGGGGCAAACATCCAGGCGAAGCCGCGTCAGCTTTACGAGTACGCGGTGCTGTCGACGCTGTATGCGGAGAAGGTGATCGGGCGGGAGAACCCGCGGGTCGGCCTTCTTTCCGTGGGGGAGGAGAGTGCCAAGGGCACGGAGGTGGTGAAGCAGACGCACGAGCTGCTGCAGCGCGATACGAAGCTCAACTTCGTGGGCAACGTGGAGGGTCGCGACCTGTTTTCCAACGTGTGCGAGGTCGCCGTGTGCGACGGGTTTGTCGGCAACATCGTGCTGAAACTGATCGAAGGGCTTTCGGAGGGTCTCTTTCCCACCATTGAACGGGAGCTCGCGGACGAGGACCCGCAGGCGCGGGCGCGGTTTGACTCGGCCATCAAGCGGGTGTGGGCCCGGCACGACTTCAGCGAGTACGGGGGCGCCCCGTTGCTGGGCATCAACGGTGTGTGTATCATCTGCCACGGGCGGAGCGGGGAGCGGGCGATCTGCAACGCGATCCGCGCCGCGACCAGGTTCCTGGCGCACAAACTGAACGACGCCGTGCTCGCACGCTTGGGCGGGAACGGCTGAATCGAGACAATCCATGGGTCTATTTCTACCGGTGGTGATCCGGGGGACCGGTTCTTTTGTTCCCTCGGAGGTGCTGACAAACGAGTTTTTTGCCGGCTACCTGGACACGTCGGACGAGTGGATTGTGCCCCGTACGGGCATTCGGGAGCGGCGGCGCGTCGCGCCCGACGAGTCCACGCTGACGCTGGCGAAGGCGGCGGCCGAGCGGGCCCTCGCGGACGCGGGGATGACGGCGTCGGACCTCGATCTGATCGTGGTGGCCACTGTTACTCCGGACACGCCGCTGCCGGCCACGGCCTGCTGGCTTCAGGCGGAACTGGGCGTAACGGACGTGCCGGCTTACGATCTGGCGGCGGCATGCAGTGGGTTTGTCTACGGGCTGGTCTTTTCGGCTGCGCAGATCACGGCCGGTTTGTACAAGAACGTTCTGCTGGTGGCGGCGGAGACGCTGACGCGGATCACGGATTATGAGGACCGGGCCACGGCGATTCTGTTTGGTGATGCGGCCGGGGCGGCGGTTGTCTCACGCAGTGACGATCCCGGTCGAGGGATCCTCTACCAGAGTCTCGGCGCGAAGGGGCAGGACGCCAAGGCGGTGTGGATTCCGGCGGGCGGCAGCCGCGAGCCGGCATCGGCACGAACGGTTGCGGAGCGCCTGCACTACATGAAGATGCGGGGCAGCGACCTCTTCAAGTTTGCCGTCGGCAAAATGGAGGAGTTGGTCGTGGCGTGCCTGGAAGAGACCGGGACGAAGGTCGAAGACCTGGCCATGGTGATTCCGCACCAGTCGAATCTTCGGATTATGGAAGCGGCTCGCCGGCGGATCCAGTTGCCGATCGAGAAGCTGGCGGTGAACATTGACCGCTACGGGAACACGTCGGCGGCGTCGATTCCGTTGGCCCTGGATGAGGCGCGCCGAAAGGGCCGGCTTCGTGCGGGCGACCTAGTGATGTTTCTGGGTTTCGGCGGGGGGCTCACGTGGGGCGTGACCCTGATGCGGCTGTAGAATTCAAGGATCGGGCTCGAACGGATGACGAGGCAAGCACTACTGTTCCCGGGGCAGGGATCGCAGTCCATTGGGATGGGACGCGACGTTGCGTCGGACAGTCCGGTCGCGGCGGAGGTGTTCCGCAAGGCGGACTCCGTTCTGGGGTACGGGCTGTCGCACATCTGCTTCGAGGGACCGGACGCGAAACTGGAATGCACGGACATTCAGCAGCCGGCGATCTTCGTCACCAGTGTGGCCGTGTGGGAGGCGCTGCGGGAGAAGGGCGTGAGCCTTTCCTGGTTCGAGGCGGCCGCGGGCCTGAGCCTGGGTGAGTATTCGGCTTTGCACGTGGCGGGCTCGCTGTCGTTTGAGGATGGTCTGCGGCTGGTGCAGCGCCGGGGCCAGTTGATGCAGGAAGCCGCGGAGGCGAATCCGAGCGGGATGGTGTCGCTGGTTGGGGCGGACGAGGCCGCGGCCCGGACGCTGTGCGAGAAAGCGGCCCAGGGCGAGGTGCTGTCACCGGCGAACTTCAACTGCCCGGGGCAGATTGTGATTTCCGGTTCGCGGGCGGCGTGCGGTCGGGCCTTGGAGATGGCCGGCGAGGTGGGGTGCCGGGCGGTGCCGCTGAAGGTGGCCGGTGCGTTTCATTCGGCGCTGATGGCGTCCGCGGCGGAGGGTCTGGCGGCGGCCTTGGCATCGGCTCCGGTTCGTTCGCCTTCGATTCCGGTGATTTCCAACGTGACGGGAGAGCCGCACGGGGACCCGGAGTCCATCCGGACGGCGCTGGTTCAGCAGCTTACGCATCCGGTGCTTTGGCAGCGGTCCATGGAGCGACTGGTGGGCCGGGGTCTCCAGCGGTTCGTGGAAGTCGGGGCCGGGCGGGTGCTGAAGGGTCTGATGCGCAAGATGGACCGGGCCGCCGAGGTGGTCAACGTGGGCACGGCCGCGGAGTTGGATGCGAACCTGTCGCCCCGGAGCTGAGCGGGCGTGGGGCAAGGATGGACCAATGAACAAGGAATTGCAGTCCAAGACGGCGGTGGTGACCGGCGCAGCCCGCGGAATCGGCCGGGCGATCTGCATGGAACTGGCCGGACGGGGCGCGAACATTGTGGCTGTCGACCTGCTGGCGGACCCGCTGAAGTCCACCGTTTCCGAGCTGGGTGACCTGGGCGTGAAGGCGGTGGCGAAGGTTGAGGACGTGACGGACGGTCCGGCCATGCGTCAATTGGGCGACGAAGTGGTGGGGGAGTTCGGCGGCATCGACATCATGGTGAACAACGCGGGCATCACGCGTGACACGCTGTTGCTGTCGATGGACGACGACCAGTGGGACCTGGTGATCCGCGTGAACCTGCGGGGGGTCTACCTGGGCACGCAGATGGCGGGCAAGGCCATGCTGCGAGCGCGGTCGGGTCGGATCATCAACATTGCGAGCGTGTCGGGGGTGATGGGCAACCGGGGTCAGGCGAACTACGCGGCGAGCAAGGCGGGGGTGATCGGCCTGACCAAGTCGGCGGCCAAGGAACTGGGCAAGCGCAGCATTACCTGCAACGCGGTGGCCCCGGGTTTCATCGCCACGGACATGACCGACGTTCTGCCGGACCAGGTGAAGGAGGCGGTGAAACCGCTCATTCCGCTGCAGCGGTTCGGGACGGCGGCCGAGGTGGCGGGGGTGGTGGCGTTTCTGGCCGGCCCGGGCGCCTCGTATATCACGGGGCAGGTGATCCAGGTGGACGGCGGGTTGCGGATGTAGGGTTGTCGGGGGCCGGGCACGGTTGAATCGGACCGGGGCAGCGGCTAGAATCCCGGCCCATAACTGTAAGGTCCGTACTGGCAAGCGGTACAAGGCAGGAGGAATGCTTGTGTCGATACCGTCGAAAGAAGAGATTCAGGCCAAGGTCATCTCGATTGTTGCGGAGCACCTGGCGCGCGACCCGTCTGAAATGACCCGCGAAACGTCGTACCAGAATGACCTCAATGCCGATTCTTTGGACATCGTGGAGGTCGTGATGGACCTCGAAGAGGCGTACGACATGAACGTACCCGACGAGGACGCGCAGAAGATCGATACGATTGGTGCGACCGTCGACTACATCCACGAGCAGTTGAGCAAGAAGAACGGCGACGCCGGCTCGAGCGCGTAGACGGCCGCGAATCCATTGTTACCGAGAGCAACGCATGGCTGACCGACGCGTCGTAGTGACGGGCACGGGTGTGGTGACTCCGCTCGGATGCTCCGTCGACAGGTTCTGGGATGATCTCATCTCCGGGAAGTCCGGCATCCGCCCTGTTGAGCGATTCGACAGCACCGGGTTTGACGTCCATTTCGGGGGCGAGTGCCTTGACTTCGACACGGCGGGAGTGATTGAGACCAAGGCGGCCCGCCGGATGGATCGTTTCAGCCAGATGGCGCTGGTGGCGGCGGATCAGGCCGTCCGGCAGAGCGGCTTTGACGTCTCGGCCGTCGATCCGGTGCGCGTGGGCTGCACGATCGGCTCCGGCATCGGGGGAATCAAGGAACTGGAGGACCAGTATCGCCGCCTTCTGGAGAAGGGTCCGGACAAGGTCTCGGCGTTCACCATTCCCAAACTGATGGTGAACGCGGCGGCGGGCAACGTCTCGATTGCGATCGGGGCCAAAGGGCCCAGTCAGGCCGTTTCCACGGCGTGCGCGTCCGGGACGAACGCGCTGGGAGACGCCTTTCACTGGATTCGCCGGGGCATGGTGGACGTGATGGTTTCCGGCGGTGCCGAAGCCGCTCTGACGCCGCTGGGGCTCTCCGCGTTTGCCGCGATGAAGGCCCTGAGCACCCGCAATGATGACCCACCGACCGCCTCGCGCCCGTTCGATCGGAGTCGGGACGGATTCGTCCTCAGCGAGGGGGCCGGAATCCTCGTGCTGGAGGAATTGGAGTTCGCCCGTCGTCGTGGCGCGGAGATCCTGGCGGAGATCACGGGCTTTGGATCTACGTGTGACGCCGGCCACCTGACGGCGCCGGACGAGGACGGCGCGGGGGCCGCTCGGGCCATGGAAGTGGCCCTGGCTGATGCCCGGCTGAACCCGGACGATGTTCAGTACATCAACGCCCACGCCACCGGGACCCCCCTGGGGGATGTGGCCGAGTGCTATGCGGTTCGCAAGGTTTTCGGACCACGGGGTGACGGAGTGGCCGTTAGCAGTACCAAGGCGTCCATCGGGCACCTGCTGGGGGCCAGCGGGGCGGTGGAGCTGGTGGCGTGCATCCAGGCCATCCGGCACTCGGTGGCTCCGGCGACCATTACCCTCGAGAATCCCGATGAGGGTTGCTGTGAGGTTCGGCATCTGAAGGGGTCGGCGCAGGATATGCCGATTGAGCGAGCCATGAACAACTCCTTCGGTTTCGGCGGCCACAACGCCTGCATCATCGTTTCCAAGTATCGCTGAGTTCTCAAGTTACCCCCCTGGGGACACCGATATCCCGGGCGCAGAGGCCCGTACCTCGCCCGACGGCGCGACGCCCGGGGAGTATCCACGTGACCATCAGCCAGGCCGACATCGACGCGCTGCTGGCGTCTGCCAGCGATCTGGACAACGAGGAGGCCAAGCCGGCTGCCCCGGCTTCGCGCCCAACGCCTGGGCGCGTTGAGAGTCCGGTACGGGCTCCCGGCCGCGGGGGCGGAGCGGCCACAGCCCCGATCTCGGTGCCGGGTGAGTTGCGTCGCATTCTGCGGATGCGGGTGCCGGTGCTGGTAAACCTGGCGGAACGGGACGTGAGTCTTCATTCCGTTCTGCGCTGGACGCCCGGATCCATCATCGAGTTCGACAAACCCGCCGATTCCGACCTTCGACTGGTGATCGCCAATAAGCCCATCGGTTCCGGACATGCCGTGAAGGTCGGCGAGAATTTCGGACTGCGCGTGACGATGATCGGCGATGTAACGGATCGCATCCTGGCGATGGGCGGGGCGTAGGCGCGCGGCCGCTCTCATCCTCGTTTCCGATTCAATCCTGTGATTTCGGGGATTCGGCCGCATCGCGAATGAGGCGGTCGGCCAGGGCCAGCGCCTCTTCTGGATTGGCGATTTGTTCGTTGAGTTGGGCCCGGAAGACGGTTTCGAGGATGCGCCCCAGCCGGGGGCCCTGGGGCACGCCTCGGGCCAGGAGGTCGTCTCCGTTGACGAACGGTGCCGGGCTCACGGCGTGCGGCGCCATCGCGGCGGCCCGGCGAGCGAGCGTATTGGCGGCGGCGGACGCGCGGCCTGCGGCGTGGGCCTCCGCGCGCAACAGGGCGACGAGATCCTCAAAGCGGGGGTCTGCCCGAAGCAGCTTCACGTCCGCGAGTTCCAGGCGATCCGCGTCGCGACCCTGGGGGAGTTTCTGGAGGAGCCAAGTGACGCAGTCCGTTTCGGCCACGCTCATCCGCAGCGCGATGCAGACGGCACGGGCCGGCGGATCGGTCCGCTCATGCAGAATGGCTGCCAGGGCCAGCGGGAAGGATGCCGTGGCCGGCAGGGCCGCCAGACGGCGGGCTGCCTGGTCGATGTCGTCGTCGCTGAAGGTGAGCCCGTCCACGAGGAACGCCGAGAGTCCGACCGCGTGCAGGAGTCGCCAGCCTCGTTCGCGGTTGGCGTCTTGCAGGATTTGTTCGAGTTCCATGCGGATGCGCTCCGCACTGATGGATCGGATGCCCGCCGCCTGGCGGCGGATCGCCTCGGAGGTGGCCGGCTCAATCGTGAACCCGAGGCGTGAGGCAAACCGGACGGCTCGCAACATGCGGAGGTGATCTTCCTCGAACCGGTCGGCCGGGTTGCCGATGGCGCGGATGATTCGGGCCTGCAGGTCCGCCTGGCCGCCCACGCCGTCAATGACGCGGTTCGCCACCGGGTCGAAGAACATGCCGTTGATGGTGAAATCGCGGCGGTTTGCATCAGCCTCGGCGGTCGTGAAATGCACGTGCCCCGGATGGCGGTGGTCGGCGTAGTCGCCCTCGGACCGGAACGTGGCCACCTCCAGTTCGTGCCCGCCCACGCGCACCATCACGACGCCGAACTTTGCGCCCACCTTTTTCGTGCGTAGGAAGAGGCCTGACACCTGGTCCGGCGTGGCGTCTGTGGCCACGTCGAAGTCCTTGGGGTCCACCCCCATCAGCGCGTCCCGCACGCAGCCGCCGGCGAAATAGGCCACGTGGCCGGCATCGCGGAGCGTTGCGACGATTCTCTCTGCTGTCTGTCGAAGGGGCGTTCGCACTGTGGGCGACCTCCGCTCAGGCCGTGGGGTTCGTCTCCAACCGCCGGAAGACGACGATCTGGTTCCGACCGTACACGCGACGGTCCACCACGGCCCAGCCGCGGGCGACATCGGGCGCGTACTCCGTGTCTACCTCGTGGTGCAACAGGGCGAGGGCCTCCGCGTGCATCCGCCCGCTGGTTGCGGCTGTCGTCAGCAGCCGCGCCACCTTGCCTGTCGGCGACGCATCGCGGGAGTCGCAGTAGGGCGGGTCCAGCAGAAGCAGGTCGATCGAATCCGAGTCGGCCAGGCGCGACCACGGGTCTTTCCAGGCGTCGACTGGCATGATCCGACCGCACGGACCCACGTCAAGGGCATGCAGATTGGCCCGCAGGGCCTTGAGAGCAAGCGGGTGTTTTTCGAAGAAGCAGCACGTAGCCGCGCCGCGTGAGAGCGCCTCCAGACCCATCGTGCCCGATCCGCTGAACAGGTCGGCGACCGTCAGCGGCGGAAGGGCCCCGGGTGTTCCGCAGCGTGAGCCGAGCAGATCGAACACCGCCTCCTTGACCCGGTCCGGCATGGGACGAGTCTGCTCGCCCTCCGGGCGAAGGATTCGCCGGGAACGCCATTGCCCGGCGATGATCCGCATGGTGTCCTGCCCCGACATGGTGCCTTCGCTCCGACGCCCCGACCTTGCCCCGAGCCGGGTTTCGCCCGCATGGCCAGCGGGCCTCACGCGGCCGACAAGCCTCACGCCGTCACTGGCCGGATGCTCAGAAATCCTTTCCGGACCCAAGAGTACATTGGCCGTGCGGTCGCTGCAATGACGCGGGTCCCGCCGGTCCGGGTGACCCGGGGGCGTTGGTATGCGTGCTCTGAGAACGCCTGGATGAACGCGCACCGATCGGGCCGGAGGGCGTGTCCGAGAGTTCCCACCTGGGCTCTGCACGGGTCGTCAGGCGCGAACGGCCAGGAAGGTGGCCCGGACTCCGGTGTAGTACCTTTTCTCCAGCCCCTGTTGGACGGGTTTGAGCTTCCGGACGTTCGGGAAGCCCAGGAACTTCAACAAATCCGCAACGGCCTCTTCATTGGGTGTGAACTGAACGCGTCTCTCCCTGCTTCTCCAAAGACTGGTTGTAACGTCTGTCGATTCTGTCGATGACACGGCCGGGAAGTTCATTAACCACAACGGGTTCTTGAAGAAGGGCCTTACGTAAGCCGGCGTACGCATGATATCCGTATCCACCAGCATGCAACCCTTGGTTACGGAGGCGAGCCGCCTCATGCTGTGAATCGGATTCTCCAGGTGATAGAGTATGCCGAAACAGAATGTGACGTCGAAAAGCCCCCCGACGGATTCATCCAGGCTGTCGATGTCCATTCGCTTGAATTCCACCTGTTTCAGACACAGGGCACGCTTGATGAAGTTTGCCTGCTCTATGTAGCGGTCCACCAGGTCTATTCCGAGGACGTATTCGCTGTTCAGCTTTGCCGCTTCCACCGAAAAGCCGCCGCAGTTGCACGCGACGTCCAGGACTCGCTTCCCTTGCAAGGAACCTCCACAGGCTTCGATCAGGGCAGGGAAGGCGTGCTGAACCAGGTTCGAAACCCGGGTGTATTCCACCGGACGGCGCGATCGTTCCGGAAGATGGGTACTCAGATGGTATGGTAGTTCCACCCTGTGGTGGAACGGGGCAAGGCGGTGAACCTCATCACGTATCTGCTGCTCGGTCAGGTCGGTTTGCATGGTTCTGCCCGGTGTGGCCCTCTGTTGGCTGATCCGGTCGTTATCCAATGGAGGTTCAGGCGTAAGACACGGGTTATCCTGGGTTCCGGTCTCCCTTTTCCGGTCCGCGGGGGCCTTGCCGCGTCAGCCCCCGGCCCGGTCGCCGAGCAGGGGACCCCACTCACCGCTTACGCTCTGGAAACAGCCCGGGTGCGCCGGTCGGGAACAGCATCTTTCCACACACCGTCATGCTAGCACAGCACTCCCGCAATGCGAAGAGCAACCGTAGGTCTGTGGCGTCAAGCCGGCTGGATCTCCTCCAGAGTCGGCGGGTGGGAGCGAGGCCGGCCCCAGCCCTAAGGGTCTGGGCTCCGGAAGGCAGAGATGCGAGACTCAAACACGGTGTCCGTGGGTTGGGCTGCGAACATCGTGACGGTGGCCGGGATCCGACAGGCGGCCGTTGCCCGGCACTTCGCAGGCAGGGTTTTGGGTGCGAGAACTGGGCCATCGGTCGAGATGTGTCGATAACTGTATATATTAAAGAGGGTTACGAGAATGTGTCTCGCCAGTGCGATATGGCACCTTTTTTGGTTTGAAATAGGACCATTGAAATCCTATATAAACTACGAGTGGATCGGTTGGGCGTTGGGTCCGGACACCCCGGACGGACCCGATGGCCCGCTTCGACTAGAGGACGGAGTTCGTAACGCAAGGACGATCAGAATGGGTATCACGTTGACGGAACAGGCGGCGGCGGCGGTGCGGAGCGCGATGGATGGGAACGGGCTGTCGCCGGACACGGCGTATCTGCGGGTGGGCGTGACGACCGGCGGGTGCAGCGGCCTGAACTACGCGATGGGGTTTGCGGATGCGCGCGAGGTGGCGGATCACGAGTTCGCCTCGAACGGCATCCGCCTCCTGTGTGACCCGGAGGGCTTTGCCCACTTGGACGGAACGGAGATTGACTACCACGACGGGCTGAACGAGCGGGGGTTCGTCTTCCGCAATCCGAACGCGCAGGGGTCGTGCGGTTGCGGCAAGAGTTTTTGCGCCTGACGGCCCGATCTGGTTTTGGGAGAGCGCGGCATGTCCAGTTCCAGTGATGCCATCCGAGATTTCGCCGCCCGGGAGTACAAGTACGGGTTCGTCACGGACATCGAGGCGGACAGCGTACCGGCCGGCCTGAATGAGGACACCATCCGGCTGATCTCGGCCAAGAAGGGCGAGCCGGCGTTCATGCTGAACTGGCGGTTGAAGGCCTTCCGGCACTGGCAGACGATGGCCGAACCGCGCTGGCCGAACGTGCAGTACCCGCCCATCGACTACCAGGCGATCGTCTACTACTCCGCTCCCAAGCGGCAGGGCGGTCCCCGAACCCTGGACGAGGTGGACCCGAAGCTGCTCGAGACGTACGAGAAGCTGGGCATTCCGCTGGAGGAGCGCGCGGCCCTGGCGGGTGTGGCCGTGGATGCTGTGTTTGACAGCGTGTCCGTGGCCACGACCTTCAAGGATAAGCTGCGAGAGCTGGGGATCATTTTCTGCTCGTTTTCGGAAGCGGTCCGTCACCATGGGGACCTGGTCCAGAAGTACCTCGGATCGGTGGTGCCCTATCGGGACAACTTCTTCGCCGCGTTGAATGCGGCGGTGTTCACGGACGGATCGTTTGTGTACGTGCCCAGGGGCGTGCGCTGCCCGATGGAGCTGTCTACGTACTTCCGGATCAACGCAGCGGCCACGGGCCAGTTTGAGCGGACCCTGATCGTCGCGGATGAGGGCAGCCAGGTGAGCTACCTGGAGGGCTGCACCGCGCCCATGCGGGACGAAAACCAGTTGCACGCGGCGGTGGTGGAGCTGGTGGCGCACAAGGACGCGACCATCAAGTACTCGACGGTGCAGAACTGGTACCCGGGCGACGAGGAAGGCCGCGGCGGGATCTACAACTTCGTGACCAAGCGCGGGCTGTGCGAGGGTGAGAATTCGCGAATCTCCTGGACGCAGGTGGAGACGGGCTCGGCCATCACGTGGAAGTACCCCGGCTGCGTTCTCAAGGGGAACGGCTCGGTGGGCGAGTTCTACTCCGTGGCCCTGACCAACCACCGGCAGCAGGCGGACACGGGTACGAAGATGATCCACATTGGCCGGAACACGCGGAGCACCATCGTCTCGAAGGGCATCTCCGCGGGCCGTGGGCAGAATACGTACCGCGGGCTGGTGAAAATCGCCAAGAGCGCCCAGAACGCTCGGAACTTCACGCAGTGCGACTCCATGCTGCTGGGCAGCCGGTGCGGGGCGCACACGTTTCCCTACATCGAGGTTCGGAACAACAGCGCGCGGGCCGAGCACGAGGCGACGACCTCGCGTATCGGAGAGGACCAGCTCTTCTACTGCAACCAGCGGGGCATCTCCACGGAGGACGCCGTGTCCATGATCGTCAACGGGTTTTGCAGGGAAGTGTTCCGCGAGCTTCCGATGGAGTTCGCGGTGGAGGCTCGCAAGCTTCTGGAAGTGAGCCTGGAAGGCAGCGTCGGTTGAGCGACGCCGAGAAATCAAGAGGCAGCCATGCTTGAGATTCGCAATCTGCATGTACAAGTGGACGGCCACGAGATTCTGCGGGGCATCAACCTGACGGTGCGACCGGGCGAGGTCCACTCCATCATGGGTCCCAACGGATCGGGCAAGAGCACGCTTTCGCAGGTCCTGGCCGGTCGGGATACGTACACTGTGACGGAGGGCGAGGTCCTGTACGGCGGCCGGAACCTCCTGGAGCTGGCGGCGGACGAGCGGGCGTGCGAAGGAGTGTTTCTGGCCTTCCAGTACCCGGTCGAAATCCCCGGCGTGAGCACGAATTACTTTCTGCGGGCGGCCCTCAACTCCGTGCGGAAACACCGCGGCCAGGACGAGCTGGACGCCATGGACTTCCTGAAACTCGTGCGGGAAAAGGCCCGATTGATGGAGATTGACGACAAGCTGCTGAACCGTTCGTTGAACGAAGGGTTCTCCGGGGGTGAGAAGAAGCGGAACGAGGTCTTCCAGATGGCCGTCCTGGGGCCGACGCTGGCCATCCTGGACGAGACGGATTCGGGGCTGGACATTGACGCGCTGCGGATCGTGGCGGACGGAGTGAACAAGCTGCGAAGCCCGGAGCGGGCGTTCCTCGTGATCACGCATTATCAGCGGTTGCTGAATTACATTGTGCCGGATCACGTACACGTGCTGATCGACGGGCGGATCGCCCGATCGGGCGGCAAGGAACTGGCGCTGGAACTCGAGGAAAAAGGCTACGGCTGGCTGGAGAAGGAAGCCCGCCGGTCTGAGCCGGTGTCTGCGTGACCGAGAGCCCGCGATTGCGAGGTGCGCGACCGATGTTGACGACGAAAGATGCCCGTGACTCGTATCTCGCGGCGTTCGAGGCCGTCGAGGCAAGCCGCGCGGTTGCCGACTGGCTTACGCCGATCCGGAAGGCGGCCATCGCTCGCTTCGCGGAGGTCGGCTTCCCGACCGTCCGGGATGAAGACTGGAAGTACACCGACGTCAGCCCCATCGCGGACACGGAATTCCGGTGGGCGACCCCGGATGAACACTTGTGTCCGGGCAGCCTGGCGCCCCATTGGGTGGGCGGAACGGACGTGCACCGGCTGGTGGTGGTGAACGGGCGGTACGCGGGGGCGCTGTCCTCCGTCGGTTCATTGCCGCGGGGCGTCCGGATCGGCAGTCTGGTCGCGGCCCTGCAGGACGGCGCGGACCGGCTGCAGGGGGTATTTGCCCGGCTGGCGGACTATCGCGGTCGGCCGTTCACGGCGCTGAACACCGCGCTCTTTGAGGACGGAGCGGCGGTGATCGTGCCCCCGGAGACGGTGATCGAGTGGCCCGTACACGTGCTGTACGTCACGTTGGGTTCAGGGGAGCCGGTCGCTGCCCATCCGCGAACGCTGATCGTGGCCGGCGCGAACAGCCGGCTCACGGTCATCGAGTCGTTCGTGAGCCTGGGCGACGCACCGTGCCTGACGAATGCCGTCACGGAGATCGTCGCGGAGGAGGGCGCCCGGATCGACCACTACAAGGCGGGACAGGACAAGGATGATTCGTTCCACGTGGGCGAAACGGCCGCGCGGCTTGGCCGGGACAGTGCCGTCCGATCGCACACGGTGACGCTGGGCGGTCGCCTGGTGCGAAACGAGTATCACGCGGTGCTGGACGGTGAAGGCGGCGACTGCACGATCAACGGCCTGTACCTTCTCAACGGGCGGCAGCACGTGGACAACCACCTCCGCGTGGAGCACGGCAGGCCCCACTGCACAAGCTGGGAGTTTTTCAAGGGGGTGCTGGACGATCAGTCTCGCGGCGTGTTCACGGGCCGCATCTACGTGGCCGAAGACGCCCAGAAGACCGACGCCAAGCAGACCCATATGTCGCTGCTGCTTTCGGAGGAGGCGCGGGTGGAGTCGCGCCCGCAGCTCGAGATTTTCGCGGACGACGTGCGCTGCACGCACGGGGCGACCATCGGGCAGGTGGATGACGAGGCGTTGTTCTATCTGCGGACGCGCGGGCTGGATGCGGATGCGGCACGGAACCTGCTCGTCTACGGGTTTGCCGAAGACAGCCTGCAGCAGGTGCGGTACGAGCCGCTGCGGCGTCACCTGGAGAAACGGCTGCTGGATCGGCTTCCGCAGGCCGTTGTACGCCGGGATGAGCTATGAGTACGATCGTGACAGCCATGGAATCGACACACGGTCATACCGAGAGGGCCAGCTACGACGTGCAGTGCATCCGCGCCGACTTCCCCATTCTGAGCCGGCGGGTCAACGGCAAGCCCCTGGTCTACCTCGACAACGCGGCGACGACGCAGAAGCCTCTGGCGGTCATCGATGCGATCGGTCGCTATTACCGGCAGGACAATGCAAACATCCATCGCGGCGTGCACGAGCTCAGCGTGCGGGCGACGGAGGCGTACGAAGCGGCGCGGACCCGCGTGCAGGGGTTTCTGGGGGCCGCTCGGCCGGAGGAGATTATCTTCGTCCGGGGCGCCACCGAGGGGATCAACCTGGTCGCCCAGTCGTACGGCCGGCCGCGGCTGCAGCCGGGCGACGAGGTGCTGATCACCACGATGGAGCATCATTCGAACATCGTGCCGTGGCAGATGCTGTGTGAGCAGACCGGCGCCCGGCTGCGGGTGGTTCCGATCAGTGACGCCGGGGAGATTGATTTGGACGAATATGCGGCCCTGCTGGGACCGCGCACGCGCATCGTGGCGGTGACCCACGTGTCCAACGCGTTGGGGACCATGAACCCGGTGTGGGCCATGATCGACCTGGCGCATCGGCAGGGCGCGGTGGTTCTGGTGGACGGGGCGCAGGCCGTTCCGCACCTGTCCGTCGACGTTGCGAAGCTCGACTGTGATTTCTACGTGTTTTCCGGGCACAAGATCTACGGCCCCACGGGCGTGGGCGTGCTGTACGGGCGGAAGGAGCTTCTGGACGCCATGCCCCCGTATCAGGGCGGCGGCGACATGATTCGATCGGTCACCCTTGAGAAGACGACGTACGGCGACGTGCCGTACAAGTTCGAGGCGGGTACGCCGAACATCTCGGGCGGCATCGGACTGGCCGCCGCGCTGGAGTATGTTCAGCGAATCGGTCTGGATGCCATCGCCGCGTGGGAGTACGACCTGCTTGCGTATGCGACGGCGGCGCTGGCGGCCATGCCCCAAGTGCGAATTCTCGGCACCGCACGGGAAAAGGCGTCGGTGCTTTCGTTCGTGGTCGAAGGCGTGCATCCGCACGACGTGGGTACCATCCTGGACCGCGAGGGGATCGCCGTGCGGGCGGGGCATCATTGTGCCCAGCCGGTGATGCAGCGGTTTGGGGTATCCGCGACGGCTCGGGCGTCGTTCGGGCTGTACAACGCGCGTGACGAGGTGGACGCGTTGGTCGCGGCGGTGCGCCGCGTGATCGAGGTGTTCAACTGATGTCCGACGACCTGCAGGACCTGTACCAGGAGGTCATCCTGGACCACAACAAGCGGCCCCGCAACCGAGGCCGCCTGGATCACGCGACTTGTGACGCCGAAGGGTACAATCCGCTGTGCGGCGACCACGTACACGTGTACCTGCAGGTCGAGGACGGTCGGGTCACGGACATTCGGTTCGAAGGTTCCGGCTGCGCCATCTCCACGGCCTCTGCGTCCATGATGACGGAATCCGTCAAGGGCAAAACGCTGGAAGAGGCGAAGGAGCTTTTCCGGAACTTCCACGCGTTCGTCACGCGAGACAAGGTGGAGACGGACCTGGGCAACGGCCTGGGGAAGCTGGAGGTCTTCTCGGGGGTCTGCCAGTATCCCGCCCGCGTGAAGTGCGCGACGCTTGCGTGGCATACCGTGCAGGCCGCCCTCGAGAATCGTACCGACACCGTCTCCACCGAGTGAGATTCGCCGACAGGGAGCGACCGATGAGCGATTCCCCCGCCAGCCGCATACAGCAGGACATCAAAACGGCCGAAATCATCGAACTGCTTCGCACGATCTATGACCCGGAAATCCCGGTCAACATCTACGACTTGGGCCTGGTCTATGGCATCCACCTGGCCGACGACGGGAACGTACACATCCGAATGACGCTGACCTCGCCGGCCTGCCCCGTGGCCGGGTCTCTTCCACCCCAGGTTGAACGATTGGTCGCCGGCATTGCGGGCGTCACCGGCTGCCAGGTCGAAGTCGTCTGGGACCCGCCCTGGTCGCCCGAACGCATTTCCGAGGCCGCCCGCCTGCAACTTGGAATCGACTGAATTGAACCGGCTCCCCTCCCATTCGATGGCAGTGGAGCGTAGCGATTGCGTAGGATTCGTCGTGCCTGCGGGACCCAGACCCTCCGTCCCGTTCCACATACGAAACGACGGTTTCGCATCGCGCTCCCCGATTCGTCAGCCGGATCGTTCCTTCTGTAACAAAGTCGCCGAAACCCCGCATCCCGTTTGGGTTGGCGGTGCACTCACCGACCTTGCCGCCGCCGCGACAGAATTCCGCTGGAAAAAAAACCGGCTCGTTCCTATCACCCATTGACGCAGCGTCTCTCCTGTGCGGGCATCGGGTCCCCGCAATCGTTCGAAGTGACACGGGAACGAACGTTGAACCACCCCGCCGTCGTGCGGATCCCGAAATGAATGTCGCGGAAAGCACCGATCGTCGGTGCCCAGGAGACGGGTTGAGAATACCAACAGAAGAGGAGATGCAAGCAATGAAGAAGTTCAGTCATCGAGGCTTGGAAGCGCTGTGTGTGCTGGTTCTGGTTCCGGCGGTCGCCCAGGCCGGCGCGACCGTATACGTTGTGCACGGGATTCCCGGGGAGGACCTGAACCTGGTACCGAGCCTGCCGGTAGACGTATCGGTGAACGGTCAGTGCGCACTGCCGGAGTTCACATTCGGTGAGATCGTCGGCCCCCTGGCCCTGGACGCAGGCGAGTATGATATTGCCATCAGTCTAGCCGACCCGGCCAACCCCTGCGGCAACGCCCCGGTGATCGAGGCGGACGATCTCATTCTGGAGGAGGGGCAGACCTACTCCATCGTGGCCCACCTGACGGAGGATGGAGCCCCAACCGCCAGCGCCTTCCTGAATAACGTGTCGCCGACCGGTCGCAAGGCCCGTGTCCTTGTTCACCACACGGCCTCCGCACCGACGGTCGACGTGGAATTCAGTCGCTCCATCTGGTGGTGGACCCAGTACCGCACGATCGAGGGCGCGTCCAACGGCGACCAGGGCGCCGTCCTGCTTCCGGCCGGCCACTGGGACGTGGCCCTGTTCCCCGCTGGAGGCTCCGACGCCGTGTTTGAGCTTGCCGATCTGGCATTCGAGCAAGACACCACGTACCTTGTGTTCGCGGTCGGGTCGCTGACCAACAACACCTTCACCCTTCTGCTGCAGCCCGTGCTGGAGACGAACGCATTTGCATACGTCATTCACGGGATTCCGGGACAGGACTTGAACCTCGACCCGGCGCTCCCGGTGGACGTCTCGCTGAACGGGGAATGCGCGCTGCCGGGTTTCACGTTCGGCCAGATCGTGGGCCCGCTGCCGCTGCCTGCAGGCGAATATGACATTGCGATCGCCCTGGCCGATCCGCAGAGCCCCTGCAGCGGCGCGCCGGTCATCACTGCGGATGATGTCACACTCGAGGTCGGTCAGAACTACTCTATCATTGCCCATCTGACGGAGGGAGGGGCACCGACCGCCAGCGTCTTTGTGAATGACGTGAGCCGGACCGCCCCGAAAGGCCGCGTCACGGTTCACCACACGGCCGCCGCCCCGACGGTCGACGTGGAGATCCGGCGCTTCGGTTGGCGCTGGGGACGGGCATTTGGGCTGGAGGACGTGTCGAACGGCGATCAAGGGTCCATCACACTGCTCCCGGGGCGCTGGGGTGTTTCGCTCTTCCCCGCCGGGGGCGATGATGCCGTGTTCGGCCCCGCGTCGCTGACGGTACAGCCCCAAAAGACGTATCTCGTCTTTGCCGTCGGATCCCTGACCAACGAGACGCTTACCCTACTCGTGGAGCCGGTGATGCAGGAGTGACGATCGGTTCCAGGTTGCGTCGAGGGGATTCTGACGAAGCTTCTCGACCACAAGCAGACGGGGACGGTCCATTCACACACGCGTGATGGACCGTCCCTGTACTCTCCTGCAGGTCGAGGCGCCGCCACTACGAGTGATCAGCTGCCCTCCGGCCCCATGCTCACGGCCGGACTTCCGTTCACGGAAACAAACACGGATCCGTCGATGGGTGTGTTCTCACTGAACGTGATCACTATGCTCACGGAGCCGGGCCCTTCCGTTCCCAGACGAAGATTGACCGTGCCCGAGTCCGGGACCAGGTTGCCGTATTCGGCCGGATCAAGATGGACCTGACTGAGTTCCAGCACGTTTGTCTGGCCAGTTTCGTCCGTGGTCGTCAGATCTGCTGTCATGATCACCATCTCGCCGGTGGTCAGGTCGGCATTGAACGTCAGGTCACCCGCCACCGCCAGCGTCGTGGCGTCGGCATGGAAGACCAGTTCGAGGGTCGCCCCCAGAAGGATCATCCCGTCATCCTGGTTGGCAGCTCCGTCGGCCGTTCCGGTCACGGTGAGCAGGCCCAACCCCTCCAGTTGGACGCCGAGTTCGTTGAAGGTGAGTACAAGCGTACGCTCCTGCACGTTTACGTCGGCCTGGATAGCGCCGCTGTACGTAATGTCCGGGTAGAGCGTCGAAACGCATCCGTTCGTGCCGAAATCGATGACGATCCGCCCCACGGTGATGGCCAGTGTGGGACAGGTCGGTACGGGGACCGGCTCCACGACCGGCCCGCCCGTGAGGGGCGGCAGGTCCGCGGCAGCCAGCGTGGCGAACGTGCCGGCAACCCGCTCGACGAAATCCGTGTTCTGGGTGACCGCCGCGGCCTCTTCAGCCGTCAGCAGGCCATCCGCTGTTGCGGGGTCGTTGTTCTCGTCCTGCGCGTTGCTGTTTTCGCTTGTCGAACCCCCGTTGTTCGGGGAACTCGGGCCTTTCGCTCCGGACGGGCATCCCGCAAACGCTGCCATGGCCAACACCGCCACCGCCATCATCCACATGTCGAGCCGTCTCATGAGTCCATCCTCCCGGTGTGGTCACGCTCCCTGCCCCACCACTCGACATTGACGAGTCATGGGCCTGCTGGATGCGTCAGTCCCGTTATGCGAGCGCTGTCGCGATATCGGATGCGTTCACAGGCTCTGCCCATGGGATGACGAAGCGCACGGACGTATCCGATGATCATATGGCGCAGCCGCGCGTATTCTCCCGCAGCATGACCGCGCTCGCAAGTGCCGTGAAATTCGGCACGTTTGCGGTCAATCCGTTCGAAAGGCCGTCTACGTCGGCCATCGCGGGGGTTGGGAAGCCGATGACCGCGACAAAAAGAAACGCCCGGGCGATTGCCCGGGCGATTCTTCAGATCACTTGCTGTCTTTCACTTCGTATTCGGCGTCGATTACGTCTTCGTCCTTCTTCCCGGCGTCGCCGCTGCCGGGTGAACTCGGGTCTCCGGCCGCGCCGCCGGCGGCCTGCTGTTTGGTCATCTCTTCGTAGACGACCTTGCCGATGGTCTGGGCGGCCTCCATGAGCCGCTCCGTGCTCTTCTTGATGGCGTCCAAGTCGGTGCCGCCCATCACGTCTCGCACCTGCTTGATGGCCTGCTCAATCTTGCCGCGGTCCGCCTGGCTGATCTTGTCGCCGTGCTCCTTGAGCTGCTTTTCCGTTTCGTAGGCCATGTGCTCGGCCTGGTTGCGGGTTTCGACGAGCTCCTTCCGCTTGATGTCGTCGGCCGCGTGGGCTTCGGCTTCACGCTTCATGCGGTCGATCTCGTCCTTGTTCAGGCCGCTGGAGCCCTCGATGCGGATGGACTTCTCCTCGCCCGTGGCCTTGTCCCGCGCGGACACGCTGATGATGCCGTTCTTGTCGATGTCGAACGTGACGTCGATCTGCGGCAGCCCGCGGGGTGCGGGGGCGATGCCCGTCAGGTTGAACTGGCCCAGTGAGCGGTTGTCCGCCGCCATGGGCCGGTTGCCCTGGAGTACGTGGATCGTCACCTCGGTCTGGTTGTCGCTGGCCGTGGTGTACGTCTTGGTCTTGCTGGTCGGGATCACCGCGTTCGCTTCGATCATCGGCGTGCAGACGCCGCCCATGGTCTCGACGCCCAGGGTGAGCGGGGTCACGTCGACCAGCACAATGTCGTCCTTCTCGCCCGCGATGATGGCGCCCTGGAGGGCCGCTCCCACCGCCACCACTTCGTCCGGGTTGATGCTTTTGTTCGGGTCCTTGCCGAAAATGGTGCGGACAAGCTGCTGCACGGCCGGCATCCGCGTGGAGCCGCCCACCAGCACCACCTCGTCGATGTCGGACGGGCTGACGCGGGCGCCTTCCAGGGCCTCCATGACCGGTTTTCGGCAGCGTTCCGTCAGTTTTTCCGTGAGCTGCTCGAACTTCGTGCGGGTGATGGTCATCTGCAGGTGCTTGGGTCCCGCCTGGTCCGCGGAGATGAACGGCAGGTTGATCTGCGTCTCCCGCGTGTTGGACAGCTCGCACTTGGCCGTTTCGCAGGCTTCCTTGAGCCGCTGCAGGGCCATGGGATCCTTGCGGAGGTCAATGCCCTCCTTCTTGCGGAACTCTTCCGCAACGAAGTGGATCAGCTCCTCGTCGTAGTCGTCGCCGCCGAGGTGGCCGTCGCCGCTGGTGGCCTTCACCTCAAACGTGCCCACCTCCGGGTCGATCTCCAGAACGGAGATGTCGAAGGTGCCGCCGCCGAGGTCGAACACGGCGATCCGCTCTTCCTTCTTCTTTTTGTCGAGGCCGTACGCAAGGGCGGCGGCCGTAGGCTCGTTGATGATTCGCTCGACCTTCAGCCCGGCGATCTCGCCGGCGTCCTTCGTGGCCTTGCGCTGGGAGTCGTTGAAGTAGGCCGGCACGGTGATGACCGCACGCTCGACCTTCTCGCCGAGGTAGTCCTCGGCGGTCTTCTTGAGGTCCTGGAGGATCATGGCGCTGATTTCCGGGGGCGTATATTCCTTGCCCCGGACGTTCACCTTCACCAGCTCGTCCGATCCGCCCACGACCTTGTAGGCCACGAGCTTCTCCTCATGGCTGACCTCGTTGTGCCGCCGGCCCATGAATCGCTTGATCGAAAACACGGTGTTCTGCGGATTGGCGACCTGCTGGTGCCTGGCGATCTGCCCCACCAGCCGCTCGCCGCTCTCGGTGAACCCCACCACGGACGGGGTCAGCCTGGCTCCGTTCGAGTTGGTCAGCACCTTGGGCTGCCCGCCCTCGACGATGGCCACCACTGAGTTCGTGGTTCCCAGGTCAATCCCGATGATCTTCGACATTCGGACACCTCCTGTACGGGTCGGGCTTGCACCGGCACCGGCCTGCAGCGCTGGCGCAGCGCCCCCCCGTCCCCTGACGTTGCACGCCCGATGCCAGACGTGCGAGGACGCTCTTTGGTGCATAACCCGTTGAACGAAAGGATGTTAGGAAATAATCCGATTGGATGCTCTCGCTTGCTACTGCCATCCTGACAGGGCGACCCCCTGCGATATTGGCACTCGGGACGCGGCCGTAACTGGTTCTGCCGGGCGGGATTATCTGCTTTGGCCGACCCCGCGGGGCCGTTACACTTCCTTCACGATGGATACGGAACCCTTCGATCTGGCTCAGGCCGACGCATACCCGACGGTCACGCAGATTTCGGTCTTTCTGGTGGAGCGCGTCGGCGAGCTGCTCCGGCTGACCCGCACCCTGGACCCGAGCGATGTGCGTATCGTCGGCCTGTCCATCGTCAACGCGGTGGATACGGCCATCGCGCGGATGATCGTGGATGACCCGGACGGCGCGGCCCAGACGCTGCGGGACGCCGGTTTCGCCATCAGCGAATCGGAGCTGCTGGTGGTTTCGCTTCCGCACGGCAAGCGGGCGCTGCTGGAGACGTGGTCCGCTCTGCTCAGCGGCGAGGTCAGCGTGTCCTACACGTACTCGCTACTGACTCAGCCGAAAGGCCGGCCGGCGCTGGCGGTCATGGCGGACAACATCCCGATGGCAGCGGCCAACCTATCCCGGCGGAACTTCACGCTGCTGGATCAATCCGACCTGGCGGGTGGGTACTGACGCGGTCGCCAGCCCAGCCCCGCCAATCTGGCAGGGCACGCACAACTTCACACGCCGGCAAGTTGTTTGCTCAACGGATGTTGCGCAACTCGGTGGACTGGCACGAACCTTGCCCGTATTGTTGCGTAGAGCCTTCTGCCGGAGAGGCTTCGTCAAGCTGAAGCGGTCACGGCCACGGAGAGTGCCATGATGTTTGATCCTGTGTATTTCGTGGTCATTGCGCCCGCCCTGATCCTGGCGTTCTGGGCGCAGGCGAAGGTCAAGAGCGCCTATGCGCGGGCGGGGCGCATCCCGGTTTCCAGCGGGCTGAGCGGCGAGCGGGCGGCGCGGCGCATTCTCGACGCGAGCGGCCTGCACGACGTGGAGATCGAGCCGGCCCGCGGATTCCTGAGCGACCACTACGACCCGCGTCATCGGGTGTTGCGTCTGAGCCCGGAGGTGTACCAGGGGCGGTCGCTGGCCTCCGTTGGCATCGCTGCGCACGAGGCCGGTCATGCGATTCAGCAGGCGGTGAGCTATGCGCCGCTGGCGCTGCGCAACGGGCTGGTGCCGCTGGCGTCCGTGGGGTCGCATCTGTCGTTCATTCTCTTCTTCATCGGTCTGGTCGTCTCGTACGGCAGCCAGGCCCCGGGCGGCATCGGCCACATCCTGATGATCAGCGGCCTTCTTCTTTTCGGCACCGTGGTGGTCTTCCAGGTCGTCAATCTGCCGGTTGAATTCAACGCGAGCCGCCGTGCCCTGGCGGCCCTGCATCAGACGGGTGTGATCCGCGTCGAGGAGCAGGGCATGGTCCGCAAGGTGCTCAGCGCCGCGGCGCTGACGTACGTGGCCGCCACCCTGATGGCCGTTCTGCAGTTGTTGTACCTCGTGTTGCGCTCCGGCCTGCTGGGCGGTCGGCGTGGTTGACCGGCGAGTGAGCGCACTGACGGCGTTGCACGAGCGATGAGGGCGTTTCGTTGCCTCGCGTTCTGAATCTTCCATTTTGCCTCGCGGCGGCGGTGTGCGGGGAAGTTCGCGGGGATGCGAGAAACTCCACACTTGCATGGGCCGCTTTGTAACCGGATCATAGAAGCAACGATTTGGAAACGACTCGACCGCAGCCGGTTGTGAATTCTCAGCGTTGGCACGAGCCTTGCAACTCAGGCACGCTCCAAGCGTGTGCGCCGGGCGCTGTCGGCGGTCCCCCGTGGTTGCCGTGTCGACGCTCGGGCGGCGGAATGCGGCGCGCGCGGCGCGGGTTGGACCAAGGGAGCAAACCAAATGTCCGCTCCGGTGAAGCACGCGGACGGCGCCGTCGGGCTGGCGGACGCCGTCGAGGCGGCGACGGGTGAATCCGTCTTCAATTGCTACCAGTGCGGCAAGTGCATGGCGGGGTGCCCGCTGGCGGAGGAGATGGACCTTGCCCCGAACCAGGTCCTGCGCCTGCTGCAATTGGGTCAGCCGGGCATGGACGAGGAGGTGCTGGGCTCGCTGTCCATCTGGCTGTGCCTGACGTGCGAGCAATGCTCGACGCGGTGCCCGCAAGAGGTGGACATTCCGAAAATCACGGACTGGCTCCGGCAGGAATCGCAGCGCCGGGGCCTGGCGAACAAGAAGGCGAAGGCCATTCTGGCGTTTCACACGTCGTTCCTCGATACCATCCGCCGCGGCGGGCGGCTGCATGAGGTCGGGCTGATCACGACCTTCAAGCTCCGGACGTGGCGATTCTTCCAGGATGTTCTCGTCGCGCCGAAGCTCCTGGCCCGAGGCAAGCTGAGCATCCTTCCCCATCGAATCGAGGGCCATGCCGGCGTGAAGCGGATTTTTGACCGCTGCGCGACGGAGGCGGCGGACCCTGAGCACAAGGGGAACCAGCCATGAGAATCGGATTCTTCCCCGGCTGCTCGCTGGAAGGCTCTTCGAGAGAATACCTGGAATCCATCCGGGAAGTGGCGGCGGTGCTCGGGATCGAGCTGGCGGAAATCCCGGACTGGAACTGCTGCGGCGCGACGGCCGCCCATACGTTGAATCATCGGCTGGCCCTTGCGCTGCCCGCGCGGACGCTGGCACTGGCCGAACAGGCCGGCCTAGACGAAGTGGTCGTTCCGTGCTCGGCCTGCTACAACCGGCTGGCCGGGACGCGTCACGAGCTTCTGCACGATGAGGCGCTGCGACAGCAGATCACCGACATCATCGAGATGAATTGGCACGGGGCCACGCGGGTGCTGAACGTGCTGGAGTGGTTGAATCGGGTGGTCGGCGAACTGCCGGGCCACGTATCGGCCCCGTTCGGCCATCGCGTGGCGTGTTATTACGGCTGCTACCTTACCCGGCCGAAGGCCCTGGCCGCGTGCCGGCGCATCGAGGACCCCACCGAGATGGACGACCTGGTCCGGGCGGTCGGGGCGGAGCCCATCCGCTGGGCGTACAAGGTGGAGTGCTGCGGGGCCGGGCTGTCGGTCTCGCGCACGGAGAGCGTTGCGCGGCTTTCGGAGCGCATCGTGTCCGACGCGGTGGAGCGCGGGGCGGAGGCGATCGTCGTGGCCTGCCCGATGTGCCACACGAACCTGGATTTGCGGCGGGACGCCATCCTTGCGGCCGCGCCGCCGGGTGGCCGGAGCCGAATTGCGGGGATACCAGTGCTGTACGTCACCCAGGTCGTCGGGCTGGCGATGGGCGTTTCGCTGCGTCCGTTGGGCCTGCACCGGCATCACGTTCCCGTGCGGCTGTCGGCCGCGCCGCCGTCCGTGGCGCCGGCGGCCGCGGGCGAGGGGGAGGAATAGCCATGCCGCGCATCGGTGTCTTCATCTGTCACTGCGGTGAGAACATCGGGGCCACGGTGGACTGCGAGGTGGTTGCGCAGGCCGCCGGTCGCCTGCCGGGCGTGGCTCACGCGGTCGACTACAAGTACATGTGCTCGGACCCGGGTCAGAGCCTCATCAAGGAAGCGATCCGCGAGAAGCGGCTGACCGGCGTGGTGGTCGGGGCGTGCTCGCCGCGGATGCACGAGCCGACGTTCCGCCGCGCGTGTGCGGAGGCCGGGCTGAATCCGTTCTTGTGCGAGATGGCGAACCTGCGCGAGCATTGCTCGTGGGTGCACGAAAAGGGCGAGGTCACGACGCAGAAGGCGATCGACCTGGTGCGGATGCTCGTGGAAAAGGTGAAGCGGAACCGGCCGCTCACGCCGATCCGGGTGCCGATCACCAAGCGAGCACTGGTGCTGGGCGGCGGGATCGCGGGCATCCAGGCGGCCCTGGACATCGCGAACGCGGGGCACAAGGTGGTGCTGGTCGAGCGTGACCCGTCGATCGGCGGGCACATGGCCCAGCTTTCCGAGACGTTCCCCACGCTGGACTGTTCGCAGTGCATCCTCACGCCGCGCATGGTGGAGGTGGCCCAGCATCCGGACATCACGCTGTACACGTACAGCGAACTGGAGTCGCTGGACGGCTTCATCGGGAACTTCCGCGCCACCATCCGCAAGAAGGCTCGCAGCGTGGACGAGTCGCTGTGCACGGGCTGCGGGGCCTGCATCCAGAAGTGCGCCCAGAAGAAAATCCCCAGCGAGTTCAACGCGGGGCTCGGCCGGCGGACGGCCATTTACGTTCCGTTCCCCCAGGCCGTCCCGAACAAACCGGTCATCGATCGGGCGCGGTGTACGTACTACAAATCCGGCCGGTGCAAGCTGTGTGAGAAGGTGTGCCCGACGAAGGCGATTCGGTTTGACCAGGAAGACGAGCTTGTGACGATCGACGTGGGGGCCGTTGTGGTCGCCACGGGATACGACGTGAAGGCGACCTCCTTTTTCCCGGAGTACGGCTACGGCGAGTACAAGGACGTCATCACCGGGCTGCAGTTTGAGCGGCTCGCCTCGGCCTCCGGCCCCACGCTCGGCGAGATCCGCCGGCCGTCGGACAACGAGGTGCCGAAGAAGATCGTGTTCATTGCCTGCGCCGGCTCACGCGATCCCGCCAAGGGCATCCACTACTGCTCGAAAATCTGCTGCATGTACACCGCCAAGCACGCGATGTTGTACAGCCACAAGGTCCACGATGGCGAGGCGTACGTGTTCTACATGGACATCCGGGCCGGCGGGAAGATGTACGAGGAATTCGTCCGGCGGGCGGTTGAAGAGGACCACGTCCGGTATGTCCGCGGCCGTGTGTCGCGCATCTATCCGAAAAACGGCAAGCTGATCGTCAAGGGCGTGGACACGCTGCTCAACAGCCGGCCGGTGGAGGTGGAGGCGGACCTGGTCGTCCTGGCCACCGCCATGACGGCCCAGCCCGACGCGGAGGATCTCGCCCAGAAACTGAAGGTCAGCTACGACGGCGACAAGTTCCTCAACGAGGCGCATCCGAAGCTTCGGCCGGTGGAGATGAACACCGCCGGCATTTTTGTGGCCGGTGCGTGCCAGGCCCCGAAGGACATCCCGGAGACCGTGGCCCAGGCGTCCGGTGCCGCGAGCAAGGTGGCGGGCATGTTCAGCCGTGACGAGTTGTCGCGGGAGCCGGTGGTTGCGGTGGTCAACCGGCAGCCGCCGCCGGTCTGGTCGACGTGCGTCGGCTGTTTTCTGTGCGAGACGGCGTGCGCGTACCAGGCGATCGAGCGAGAGGAAATCCGCGGGCGAGACGGCGGCCTGATCCGGACGATCGCGAAGGTGAACGAGAGCGTGTGTCAGGGCTGCGGCACGTGCGTGGCCCTGTGCCGGTCGAAATCCATCGACCTGCAGGGCTACACGAACGAACAGGTATACGCCGAGCTGCTGGCGTTGTGAGGTGGTTGAAGCGTATGCCGTCCGCGGCGTTTGCGGGCCTTGCGGGCGGTGGGGGTTTTCTTCAGGAGCGGCGACGTGGCGGAGTTTGAGCCGAAGATCATTGCGTTCGTCTGCAACTGGTGTACGTACGCCGGGGCGGACCTGACCGGGACCAGCCGCATCCATTACGCGCCGAACGTGCGCGTGGTTCGCCTGCCCTGCACCGGCCGGATCGACTTCATGCTGATTCTGCAGGCGTTCGGGCAGGGGGCCGACGGCGTAATTGTCTCGGGCTGCCATCCGGGCGACTGTCACTATACGGCGGGGAACTTCCACGCGCGGCGGCGCTGGATGCTGTTTCGGCGGCTGCTGGATTTTGTCGGCATCGACGTGCGGCGCGTGACGTTTTCGTGGGTCTCCGCCGCGGAAGGCGCCAAGTGGGCCGAGTTGGTGAACTCGGTTGTGGCGGATGTCCGCACGCTGGGGCCGTACGAGGAGTTCCCGCAGCGGCTGGGCGGGCCGGGGCAAAAACCCCTCGAGGTGGCATAGATGGAGTTGCTACGAGACAAGGCGAAGTCGCTGCTGACGGGCGGGGCCGTGCAGGTCGTCATCGGGTACGCCGCCGGCTCCGCGACCGATCGGTTCCGGCCGCACTTCGCGCGATCGGCCGACGACGCCGATCGGCTGATCTTCGGCGAAGGATGCCGGCAGAACCTGGCCGTCTACCTGCTGAAGCCCGAGGTGCGTGCCATGGGCAAGGCTGCGGTCGTGGGCGGGCCGACCACGTTGCGGACGCTGCTGCAGTATGCCGTGGAAAACCAGATTGCCGACGGATTGGTCGTTGCGCTGGCGCTTGAGGACGGGCGGGTAGAGGAGTTGACGAGCTTCGCCGCCGTCGAGGAGTACCTGGCCCAGCGGCCGCACGGGCTTTCCGACGGGGATCGCGCGGAGCTGGAACAACACGCGGCGCGATCGCAGAAAGACCGCTGGGCATATTGGTCGGCCGAGTTGGCGCGGTGCATCCGTTGCTATGCGTGCCGCGCGGCGTGTCCGCTGTGCTATTGCGAGCAGTGTATCACGGAGAACAACCAGCCGCAGTGGGTCCCGGTTGCGTCGGACGCCTTCGGCAACCTGGAATGGAACGTGGTGCGGGCGATGCACCTGGCCGGCCGATGCGTGAACTGCGGGTCGTGCGCGGCGGCGTGTCCGGAGAACATCCGGATCGACCTGCTGAACCAGGTGCTGGCGCAAGAGGCGATGACGCAATTCGGCGCCGAGGCGGGCTACAGCGTCCGCAAAGAGTATGCATTGTCCGTATTCAAGCCCGACGACAAGGAAACCTTCATCCGGTGAGGCCATGAGCGAATCGAGTATCCTGCAGAGAGCTTCGCTGGGCGCCTGGCTTGAGGCGATGGGCCGGGCCGGGCAGCGCGTGCTGGCGCCGGTTCGCGAGGCGGACCGCGTGGTTTTTGCCACGCCCTCGGCGCCGGACCAGATCGCCACGGGGTTCGTGCAGACGCCCGCGTCCGCCAAGGCGGTTGTGTTTCCCCCGTACGACGAGATGCTGCGATTCCGCGCCAACGGGGAAGACGTACACGTCGAGGAGCCGTCGATCGCGGCGGAGCCGACGGTGCTGTTCGGCGTCCGGCCATGCGACGCGGCGAGCTTCGCGACCCTTCGGGCCGTGTTCACCTGGGATTCGCCGGATGCGTGGTTTGAAGCCCGGATGGCGAGTCTGACCGTTATCTCGGTGAGTTGTACGCAGTGCGACGAGTATTGTTTTTGCACGTCGGTGGGCGGCGGGCCCGGCTCGACGCAGGGCAGCGACATCCTCCTGACGCCGCTGGACGATCGGCGGTGGCTGGCGGAAGTGCTGACCGAGAAGGGGCAGGCGGCGGCCGCGCTGGCGCCGCAGTTGTTTGCGCCGGCGAACGGCGAGGCGGCCAACAAGGAGAAGGTGCTGGCGCACGTGCCCGTTCGGTTTGAAGCGAAAGAGTTCGCGCAATGGCTGCCGTCCCTGTTTGACCGCACGGACGTCTGGAAAGAGCAATCGCTTCGCTGCCTGGGCTGTGGGGCGTGCGCGTTTGTGTGCCCGACGTGTTCCTGCTTTGACATCCAGGATGAACGCGTGCGGGACCAGGGCACGCGGCTGCGATGCTGGGACTCCTGCGGCTTCCGGCTGTTCACGCTGCACGCCTCCGGCCACAACCCGCGGCACGTGCAGAGCGAGCGGTGGCGGCAGCGGGTGATGCACAAGTTCTCGTACCAGCCCGAACGGCTGGGCGTGACGGGCTGCGTGGGCTGCGGGCGATGCTCGCGGGCCTGCCCGGTGGACATGAACCTCGGCGAGCACGTCCGGATGCTGTCGGAGATGAGCGTATGACGACCTTTGCGACCGCGCCGTCCGCTTCGCAGCGGCGCAATCTGTACACGCCCCACAAAATGCGGATCGTCAAGGCGACGGACGAAGCGCCGGCCGTCCGCACGTTTCAGCTCCAGTTCGTGGACGCGGAGGTGGCCGCCCGATTCTCGTTCCAGGCCGGGCAGTTCGGCGAGTACTCCGTCTACGGCGAGGGTGAGAGTACGTTCTGCATCGCCAGCTCGCCGACGCGCAAGGGCTACATTGAATGCACGTTCCGCCAGGCCGGCCGCGTGACCAGCGCCCTGGCGGATCGGCAGGAGGGCGACATCATCGGGTTCCGGGGCCCCTACGGGAACACCTTCCCCGTGGAGCACTGGGAAGGCAAGAAAATCCTGTTCATCGCCGGCGGCATCGCGCTGCCGCCCGTGCGCTGCGTGATCTGGAACGTGCTCGACCTGCGGGATCGGTATCAGGACGTCAGTATCATCTACGGCGCACGGACGGTGGCCGACCTGGTCTACAAGCACGAACTGGCGGACTGGGACCAGCGTTCCGACGTGAACCTGTGGGTGACCGTCGATCCCGGCGGACAGACGCCCGAGTGGACGGGCAAGGTGGGTTTCGTGCCGGCCATCGTGGAGGAAGTGAAACCGCGGCCCGCCGACACGATCGCCGTGCTCTGCGGCCCGCCCATCATGATCAAGCTGACGCTGCCGGTGCTGGCGAAGCTGGGCTTTGCCCCGGAGCAAATCTACACGACGCTGGAGAACCGGATGAAGTGCGGCGTGGGCAAGTGCGGCCGGTGCAACGTCGGCAAGCTGTTCGTCTGCAAGGACGGCCCCGTGTTCACGCTGGCTCAACTCAACGAGCTTCCGCCAGAATACTGAGCCGTCGCATCGCTTGCCCGCTTGGGCGGCGGCCTATTTCCCCGCGACCGCGGGCAGGCTTCGATTCCGCCACTGCCGGGCGAAGACGATCACTGCCTCGATCATCAGCCAGACCGTCAGCACCGCGATGAGCAAGCCGAACAGGAACAGCGCCCGGTACCCGGCGTCGCCGGACGCCTGCCAACTGGCGTGGAACTCCTTCAGCTTGAAGACCATCGCCCAGCTCACCATGACGAGCATCAGGATCATCGGGACCAGCGTGTACACGATCGGCTTGCGCATGGCGAAGAGCATCACGCTGACGATCAGCAGGCCGATGGCCGCCAGCAACTGGTTCGTCGTGCCGAAAAGCTGCCACAGCGCCAGGCCCGCCGGCCGGCCGTTGATGCGAAGCAGGGCGACCGCTCCGATTGCCACCACCGCGATCACCGCGGCCACGTAGCGGTTGCACAGCAGGGGCAGCCGGACCAGTCTGCCGATGGTCTCCACGTTGTACCGCAGGAGCCGCGTGCCGGAATCCAGCGTGGTCATCGCAAAGCTGACGATCACCACCGCGATGAAACTTCGCGCCCCCAGCTTGACGGCCGCCTCATCCACGGCCGGCGATGCGGACATCCACAGAAAGGGCGCCGCAATCAGGTTGGCCGCCCCTTCCAGGAACGCTCCCAGCGCCATGTTCTCCGTGAATCCGGCGTTGTACAGGGCGCCGTACCGCTCCGCGCCCAGCCCGGCGCAGCATGCCAGAATCACCAGCACCGCCAGAAATGCCTCCGTCAGCATCGAGCCGTACCCGACGGCCGTGGCGTCGCCCTCGTTTCGCAGTTGACGGGCCGTTGTTCCGCTGCTGACCAGGTTGTGAAACCCGCTGATCGCTCCGCAGGCGATCGTAATGAACAGGAATGGCCAGATTGGCTGGTTCCACCAGTCCGGCATGCGGGCGGCCGGTGCGGACATGACCGGTCGGAGCACGAACACGCCGGCCATCAGGGCCAGCAGGCCCGCGTAAAGCTGGTAGCTGTTGATGTAGTCGCGCGGCTGCAACAGCAGCCAAACGGGCAGGATCGAGGCGATGAACGCATACAGGAGCAGGGCGTAGGTCCAGGTGTCCTTTGCCTGGAGCTGCGCCTCCCGTACGTCGTCCGCCCAGCCGGCGGCCCGCGTGTGTTTGGGATGCGACTCGAAGTACGCGATCGCCTCGGCCGGGAATGCCGCCCGCACACCGCCCACCATGGGCACCTGGGGCCGCGGGGCGTCTTCCAGGGCCTGGTGAATCTCAGAATCGAGGAACTGCTTGTACAGCGGGACGGGCACCTTCATACCGATGTACATCGACCCGAACATCAGGCCCAGCCCCAGCAGCGTGGCCACACCCAGGTTCCACCGCCGCACGTACACCAGAACTCCGAGGATGGCCGCAATCCCGATCAGCGCCAGCGTCGGTACGACGGCCTGCGGCGACAGGTCCGTGAACAACTGCGCCATGAGCAGCGCGAAAACGCCCATCGCCAGCGCCAGCAGGAAGAAGATGATCACCAGAAACAACACCCGCGGCCGGGCCCCAAGCACGTCCCGGGTCAAATCGCCGATGCCCCGGCCATCGTGCCGCATGGAAGCGTAAAGCGTGGCCAGGTCGTGTACGGCCCCCATGAAGATGCTGCCGAACACCACCCAGAGCAGCGCCGGCACCCACCCCCACAGCACTGCAATGGCCGGTCCGACGATCGGCCCCAGCCCGGCGATGGAGGAAAAATGGTGTCCGAACAGAATGGCCGGGTGGGTGGGCACGTAGTCCATGCCGTCGCGGAACCGGTGGGCCGGCGTCGGCCGGCTGGCGTCAAAGCCGAAAATGCGCCGTGCCAGGTACCGGCCGTACAGTCGATACGCCAGCACGAACCCCACGGCCGACAACACCGCAATCAACACGCTATTATTCAGAATCGACATGGATCGTCACCGGCTGCTGTCATCCCCTCCCCACCGCAGCCATTCCGGTAGTCTATCGCGCTGCCCGCGCTCCGCCAACGCTCATCCTCAGTGGCACCGGCTGCACAGGCAGGCCATGGAACTTGATCGCCGTTCCCAATGCGAAGCGGGCCGGGCACCGCCTGGCGGATCAGTCCTGCTGAAGGGCTACTGCGGCGCCGGCAAGGGGAGCTCGTGCGGGCGAGGCAGTTCGTGGATGCCAGGGCGGCGGTCGGGGTTGTGGGCTTCGGCCCGGAGTTGCAGGGCGATGCGGACGCGATCCAGCCGGCCCAGGCGGCGGCGGGGGGATTCCGTCGCGCCGGCGCGGCCCCAGAGGTCAAGATAGGCCGCGGCGGTTCGCCTCCAGCTCAGTTGACGGGCGTAGGCAAACGCGGACTCCACGCGCTGCCGCCTCTTCTCCTCATGCGCTGCGTAGTACGCCACCTGCACGGCGATGCTCTCTGCGTCCTCGCCGGCCACCACGTGCGGGCTGAACGGCTCGCCGCAGACGTAGTCTCGCTTCAACGGGTCGACGAAGGCCGCCACCACCAGCCGGCGCCGGGCCATCGCTTCCTGCATGGCCATCCGGCCGGCGACGAACGCGAAGCACCCGTCGGTGATCCGCTCCTGCGCGCCCGGCTGCCACCCGTGGAAGACGATGGGCAGCCGCTGCCGCTCCGCCTTGCGCCGCAGGTGCTCCTCCAACGAGCCCCCGCCGTACACGTGCAGCGTGATGGTTTGGCGATGCCGATCGCGCAAACACGCAATCGCGTCCACGTAGATCTGGATGCCGCTGTCTGCGTCCAGCCGGCCCACAAACACCGCGGAATCCGGCGGAGGTTCCGCAACGGCGGGCAGATCGTCCGCCTCCGGCCACAGACCCTGATCGGGCACGATGGTGGGCGCCACCCCGAGGTGCTTCTCGATGAAACACCCGTCATGCACGACACCGTCGACCCACGCAAGCGATCGGTGGGCCCGCGCCATTTCCGATTCCGGCACGGGGTACGTATACGACATGCCGTGCCGAGTCAGGAACACGGGCCGGTCGGGCAGCGTCCACGCCACCATGCGATAGTAGTACTCCAGCACGTGCGTGTTGCTGACGTGAATGACGTCCGCCCAGCGGAACAGGCGTTGCCGGCGCATCAGGTGCAGCCAGGCCCGCATCGGCGAGCGGTAGCCCGGGAACCGATAGATCTCAAGGCCGTCGTGCGCCTCGTGGGAAGGCAGGCCGGGCCGATGAGCCGGCGTGAGAATTCGGACCGCGTGTCCCAGTCCATCCAGCGCCCGAGCCAGCTGGTGGATGTACTTCTCCACACCCCCCACCTCCGGCCAGTAACGATACACGAAGAAGAGGATCTTCATAAGTGCTTGCTCCGGGGGTTGGGTGATCCCTTCCGGGCCAGCAGCAGGAGGTTCAGGCCCATCGCATTGTCGAGCGGGCAGGGGCGATCCGTCCAGGCCGGCCGGCGATGCAGAAACGTCTTGCACACGTGGTCGCCCAGGCTCTGCAGAAACGCCGTGCCGACCAGCCGTATGTCCACAAGCCCTGCCGAGCGGGCCAGCCGGGCCAGCTCGCGGCGGAAGTAGGGCCGTTCCACGCCGTACGGCCACCATCCGCGAAGCTCCAGGTACGCCTTCCAGAGACGGTACGGCAGGCAGGCCGCGTGCGGCACGCTGATGATCGCCAGGCCACCGGGTCGCAGCACGTCGGCGTGGGCCTGCACGGCCCGCAGTCGGTCGGGTCCGCGGAAGTGCTCAATCACACCGAGCGAGAGCGAAACGTCAAAGGTGCCCGCGAGTTGGCCGGCGGCGGAGAGATCGGTACGCACGCACTCTGCCGAGAGTCCTTCCCGTGCGAATCGCTCGGACGCCTGGCTCAAGGCGGTCTGAGAAAGATCGAGAAGGGTGACTTGCGCGCCATGCCGGGCCAGCAGCAGGGACAGATCACCACGCCCGGCCCCGAGCTCGATCGTGTGAATACCTTCCATCCCACCAAATGCCTCTTGTAAGGCATCGCGAATGACGGTCCATCGCGTGCTCTGCTCCTCACGGCGGAGTCGGGCGTGGTCCTTGTCCTCGCTGGGCACGTGCCGCCAGACACGTTCCCAGACAGGCAGTGCCTCGATGGGACCTTGGGTGGTCATGGAACGGCGGTCTCCTCCGACGAGGTGTGCGGAAGACGGGTTCGCATCATCTCCCACAGGGTCTGCGCGATCCAGACCGAGCCGCGGAAATCCGGCCGATGGAGCCAGGCCCGTTGAAAATGCCGCAGGGCCGGCTGGAAGCGACCGGCCTTGAAGGCGTCGAAACCCATCTGGCGGCAGCAGGTCACCATCTGGTCGCGCAGGCATCGCCTGGCCTCGCGCGACACGTTCGGAAACCGCCGGCGAATGCGGGTGACTGCTGCATACTGCTGTCGCACGTTCGATGCGGGGCAGCGAGTGGACGCGCTGTCCCGCTGGCAATACTGAACGCTCAAGGGCTCGTCGACGTAGCCGCACGGCGCTCGGGCGGCGACCTCCAGGAAGAACAGCCACTCCTCCGAGTACGTCTGATCGGTGAGGAAACGAACATCCGTCCCCAGAACGTCCCGACGAACCATTCCGGTGATCGTGGGAATGCAGTATCGGCGGACGAGGTGATCCACGGCGTCCGGGCCGCAGACGAACTGGTGGTCACCGAGGTCTTCGGCGGGAATGCAACGGACCATCGGTCCGTAACGGTCAATCGTGCTGCGATACCGCGCTCCGTCCAGCGCCTGCGCGGACATGTCGCTGAACACCAGTCCGAGCTCGGGCCGGCGTTCAAACAAGGCAACCTGCCGAGCCAACTTCTGAGGGAGAAATGCGTCATCCGAGTCGAGAAACGCAACGTACCGCCCGGTTGTCCGGTCGATGCCGGCGTTCCGGGCTGCGCTGGCGCCGCCATGCGCCTGGCGGATTACGATCAGCCGGCGGCCGAGCGAGGCGGCGTAGCCCGAGAGCAGGGCATCGGTGTCGTCCGTGGATCCGTCATCCACGATGATCAGCTCCCAATGAGGGTACGTCTGTCCGATGACGGAGTCGATCGCCCGCCCGAGCAGGTGGGCGCGGTTGAAGGTGGGCAGAATGACGGAGACCGCTCGGTTGCTCATGTGTGGTTTGGGACTCACCGGCTTTCTGCCGGCCGGCGGCACGTGGTCCACATCCAGTAGTCATGGCCGAGGCCGACTTGGATTCGCAGAGGCGTCAGGCCGAACCGGCGCAATCGACGCCGCCATTCACACGGCGTGAACGTGACGCCGCCGAAACGTACCGACTTGCCCTCCCGCCATTGCCAGCATCGGTTGCTGCGAAGGACCTCGCGGCCGGCCATGCGGCGGACCACGTTTTTCACGCGCTCCACGACGGGCAGCGAGCCCTCACGCCAGTTCTGGATACGGCAGTAGCCGCCGGGCCTCAGGACCCGGGCGATCTCGGCCAGGTAGGCATCCACCACCTCGTACAGCGTGATGTGCTGAAAAGCCAGGTGCGAGAAGACGAAATCGACGCTGGAATCGGCAATCATCTCCAGCGAGCGCCCGTCGTTCAGGTGCAGCGACGTGTTACGCGTGTCCGCCAGATATCGCCGCGCATAGCCGAGCATGCGCTCGCTGAGGTCCACGCCGGCGACGTGTCCGCACCGGCCCGCCAGCGCCTTCATCAGCCGGCCCACGCCGCAGCCGATCTCCAGGCAGTGCCAATCGCCGTCGAGCGGAACGCCGTCCAGAATCTGCTCGATTGCCGTCTGTGTCTCCCGCTGCCAGATTCGCTCCAGCTCCCGCGGATCGCGGGCCTCGTCAATCTCCGGCGACGAGCAGACCCGCCCGAACCGGGCCGTGCCCTCGTCCGCAACGTCCCAGAACTCCCGCGTGTCGCGGAGCCATTGCTGGTACTCGGTTGCCTGCACAAGGTCTCCTTCCGACCGCCGTACGGCCTGTCGAGTGATTCATCGTCCGAAAACCGGTTGACCCTTAGCCGGGCGGACGGTTGCCCGGTCGGTCCCGGCGGGGGGAACGCAGGCACGCTCCCGCTCGAGCTCGTCACCAGTGATAACCTTCTTTTTGAAAAAGGGTTCGGTTCGCATAGGGCCGGCCGGCCCGGGCCTGTGGCGTGTCGAACGCTCGGCGGACACCTGCGATTCTCGCTGCCCCCGAGACGGCCCTTTTTCCGATAAAACCGGGTGCTGCGACGGGCAAAGCCGCGCGGCGGGCAGGAGCCAGGCTGAAATCGCAGATGATGGACAAGCAGAAAGGGTTGAGCCGTGCCGGATAGCATTCCCCTGGTCAATCTCAAGCTGATGCACGATGAGATCGCCGACGAGCTGCAGCAGGCGATTCGGGAAGTGATCGACTCCAACTGGTTTGTGGGCGGGCCCGTCTTCCAGCGGTTCGCCGCCGGCGTAGCCTCGTACTGCGGCGTCGACCACTGCATCCCGTGCGGCAGCGGGACGGACGCCATCCACCTCGCGCTGCGGGCGGCGCTGGGCATCGGCGACGGCGAGCAGGAAGTCATCACCGTGTCGCACACTTTCGTCGGCACCGTGGAGGCGATCGCGCAGGCCGGCTATCAGCCCGTGCTCGTGGACGTGAATCCACAGACCTACGTGATGGACCTGGACCAGGTGGAAAAGGCGATCACGTCACGCACGCGGGCGATCGTTCCCGTGCATCTGTACGGCCAGATGGTGGACATGCCGCGGCTCGCCCAGATCGCCCGCAAGCACGACCTGGTCGTCATCGAAGACGCCGCCCAGTGCCACGGCGCCACCTACGACGGGTATAAGCCCGGGCAACTCAGCCGGGCGGCTGCGTTCGGCTTCCACCCGGGCGACAACCTCGGCGCCTGGGGCGACGCGGGCGCCGTGGTCACTCAGTACGAGCCGCTCGCACAGACCGTTCTCATGCTGTCCGATCACGGGCGGCAGTCGAAATACGAGTACGGCGAAGTCGGCATGAACTCACGCACCGACACCCTCCAGGCTGCCGTCCTGAACACCAAGCTGCGCCACCTGGATCGATGGAACACGTCCCGCCGCCAGATCGCAGGCTGGTATCGCGAGGATCTGTCGTCAGACACCACCTGCATTCTGCCTGCCGTCGATCCGAAAGCCGAGCACGTGTACCACCGGTTCGTGATTCAGGTGGATGATCGAGATGACCTCCTGAAGCATCTGCAGAAGCAGGGCGTCGGGGCCGGCATCCACTATCCGATTCCCATGCACGAGCAGCCGGCCTATGAGTTCCTCGGGCTCGCTCCGCACGACCTGCCGGTGACCCACGAACTGTGCAAACGCATTCTGTCGCTCCCGATTCACCCCGGCATGACCCGGGCCCAGGTCCAGCGCGTGGCCGGCCTGGTCCGATCTGCCGTGGCCGTCTGACGCAGAGCACCGACACAGACGCGTCGCTTCACTCAGAGAACAAGGCACCCCATCGCGGGCCATGTCCGCGATGGGGTGCCGGCGTTCCTGCAGATACGTGCCCGGGCGCGGGGACGCCTATCCTGTGAACGCCTCCTGGAACGTCTGGAAATCCTCGGCGTCCACGTCGCCGTCTGCGTCAACGTCAAAGAGGTCGCATCCCGCCGCGATCGGCCCCGCGTTCGGGCCGGTGACGCAGTCAGCGAACCGCACGTAGTCCGCCACGTCCACGTCACCGTCCACGTCATAATCACCCGGCAGCCACGGGCCGATCGCGAAGTTCACCTCCGTCATCCCGGCCCGCTCCACGAGCACCGACGGACGCGATACGTCGGGCGTGGCGCCATAGCCGGCCGACACCTCCAGAATCGTCCCGCTCGCACCGGCCGGCAGGTTCTGAATCAGGAATCGGCCGTTCGCGTCCGTCTGCGTCGTTGCGGACGCACCGGCGTGAACCACGGCATGGTCAACGGGCAGCCCTGTGTTGCCGTCCACCACGCGGCCGTACACGGATCCTTTCGTCGCGTACGGCGGCAATCGCCACGGCATGGTCGGGACCGTGTCCGTTGTCGTGAACAGGTTCGCGGCCACATACGGATACCAGTTTGCCCACGGTTCGCCGCCGTTGTTGGTGGATCGGTACGAGTACGTGCATAGCCCGTCCGCGCCGGCGTTGCGGGCATACGCCATCTGCGTGATGCTGTTCGCAAACGTGTTCATGTAGATGCCCGGCCCGATGACCGCCTGGCGGCCGTACGCCGCGGTCCAGGCGACGGTGTTGTCGACCCACTGCCGGTAGGTCACCGGGTAGCTGCCCTCACTGAAGTAGCACATGGGAATGGCGGTATCCAGGTACCCCAACTCCATCCACAATCGCCAGTCACTGAACACGTCGTAGTACGGTCGGGTCTGCGTGAAATCCGTATTGGCCGGATACCACGTGACCAACGCACCCGAGTGTCGGATCGGCTGCCGCGGGCTGTTCACCAGGGGGATTTCCGTCATGGCCCGGCGTACCACTTCGGTGACCGTCGTGCGGCGAAAATCATCCCAGGATTCTTCACCGTCATACGGCGGCGTGCCCACGTATCCCGTCAGCGCTTTGAACCGAGCCAGTGTTGACCCGGCGTAGTTCACGTCTGACGGGTACCCCGCGTCCTTCGTGGTGTACCGGATGTAGTCCCAGTGAATGCCGTCCACCGCATAGTTGCTGCAGATCTCCACGATGATGCTGGACAGGTAGTCCTGCACGTCGGGCGAACCCGCATCCAGCGTGTAGTAGTTGCTCACCTTCTCCGGGCCGCCCCCCATCTCGGCCCGCGGAACCATGATCCATTCCGGATGGGCCGCCAGGATCGGGTTCCCAGGCGGCGGCCAGACGCTCGACACCCGAAACGCCACCAGCCACGCATGCACTTCAAGGCCGTTTGCGTGCGCCTGCTGAATCATGTACGCCAGCGGGTCGAACGACGGATCGATGTCCGAGGCCTTCGGTATGATGTTGGAGTTCCAATACGCCCCGTGGGCGCTGGTGCCCGTATCCTGAAACGCCAGCACCTCCGGGACGATCACGTTGTATCGCCCCGCAATGGCGTTGCTGATCATCGTGTCCACCTGCGCGGGAGTCTTGAATCCGATGCCGAATGCGTCGATCCAGAACGCGCGAAACTCCCCCCCGCCCGGTGCGGACGGCGCGAACACGGCCGTGACCGTCTTGTCCTGGTCCATGGAGACGGTCGTGCTTGCCGCGCCGGGGTTCGCCGCACCCGCTCCCGCGGAAACGTCCCAGGAATCAAACCGCCAGCCCGCGGCGGGCGATGCGCTGATCGGCTGGCTTGCTCCCTGAGAAACGGCGTACGGCCCGCCCGCGGCCGGGGTCACCGTGCCGGCGCCCGCCGGTTCGACCGCCATGGTCAGATGCACCGTGCCCGAACCGACCCGGTCAAAACGCACCGCATCCGCGATGACTACGTGCGCACTGGCATCGGTGTTCAACCGGACATATCCGCTCGTCCCTGAGTCAAAATCGTAGGCCCCAAGGCTGAACCACGTCTCGCCGTTGATCTGCTGGTTTACCGACACGGCCGAAGACCCGGTCGCGTGATGAACCGTGAACGGTGCGTTCACGGCCCGGTTGGCGCCCTGAACGTACCAGACAGTCACTTCGTACGTGCCGTTCTCCGGCAAATCGGGTCGCCATTCCACCTCGCCCGGCTCACCGCCGCCGCCCGACGTGAGCGACCACACGTAGTCCGCTCCGTACGGCGCGCCGTACACGCCGGAGGTCCACTCGCCGTAAAAGACGGTGAAGCCCGCATCCGCGTTGTCCACGATCACCGTTTGCCCGCCGGCAACCGCCGCAAGCATCCCGAGAACGCACACGCCACACGCTGTGGGTAGACCCACGCTGCGCAAACCGATTCGCTGCATCGCCAAGACTCCTTGATCGCTCGTCTTTCTTGCGGTGTACCGGGCGCCCGATCACTGCCTCAGGCTCCCGGTGCGATGGCGCATCCCAACGCTTTGCCGCAGCACTGATTATAGCGGGCGGCCTCCCGAAACGGCGCGCCGAAAATCACAATCCGGCGCCTTCTTGCAGATATGGCTTCAATCGTCGCATTGCGGCTGCAAGCCCGCGCGACGGGATCGGTCTGCTCAGACGCCTCATGGGACGATTGTGCCATGCCCACGGGGCGTTGGGGAGCTCGAGGGCAGGTGGAGAGGTTTTGTGGCTCTGGTAACGGTTCTCGGACCTTCAACACGCCCGTTTCGACGGGCGCGCCGAACGAGCAGGGCCGATCAGGTCCGGGAAACCGCTGTGCCGAGAGAGGGCACAAGCACGGCGACACACCGCGCGGGTGTGACGCATGCTTCACACAACTCCTTCCGTCCGAGCTTCGTCGGACGCTTCAGCGGACGCGGCGGTCCGCTCGCCGGCCTGCCAGAAGCGTCAAGCCGCCCAGGAGCACCAGCAACACTGCCGATGGCTCGGGGACGTGGGGGACGTACGTCACGAATACGCTGTTGAAGCCCACGGAGAAGGCGGATGCAGCGCTGAAGCCTTCGTCGGTCAGCAAGACACGGCCGTACCGGTCGCCGAGAACGATGGTGCCGTCCGGCAGGACGTCCACGTCATACAGATCCACAGGCGGGCTCGCCGTGGCGAGGTTGGTGGTGGCCAGCCACTCGCCGTTGGGGTTCAGCCGGTGGAGTTCTCCGTCGGGGTCCGCGATGAAGATGTCGCCGGCGGCATTGGCGGCCACGGAGCGATGGGCCGTCGATCCGAGCGATGCGGTCAGGTCGAGCCTGCCCGTGCGGGCCAGGGTGATCGGATCGTATACGTCCAGCCGGCTTCCGCCGGGGCTCGTGCTGGGGTAGAGAACATACAGCAGTCCATCCAACCCCAGGTTGAGGTCAATCGGCTCGATGTCGAGCGCGAACCGCTGCGCCGTGGACTGGTCCCGGTCGAAGCGGATGACACCCTTCGCAGTGCCGCTTAACGTCACCATGTCCGTGACGAAGGCGTACTGCTCGTACGCCGCGATTCCGCCGTACGCCTCGTTCTGGAGGTTGCTCCACCCGGTGAAGGTTGTATGGGACCAGGACTCTGTGACCGGATCGTAACAACTCAGATATGGCGCCGCCGTGCCGTTGTACACCAGGACATGGCCCTGACGGTCCACGACGATGTCGCGGGCACGCTCTGCCGCCGGCCCGGGGTAGGGGATGGGGACGGTCTGGACCCAATCGCCCGAGGGCGTAAACTCGAGCAGCATCTGGTCGGTGTGGATCAGCAGGTTGCCGCCGGTCAACGGTGTCGCGTCCGCAACGGCGGCCGTTGCGAGCAACACACCGAGCGCCGGGCCCCCGAAGAGCCGGCGGATCGACCGGCCGGGGCGCTGCCATACTCGTCGGACTCGGTTCGTCGTCGTGGACATCTGTCTTCTCCTCCCTTTTGTGTGGATACGAATTGCGTGAACTCCGCGCGGCATGGACAGACGCGGCGCAGAGCCGTTCCGGACGGGCAGACATGCCGTCCTCACATCTACCATAACGAAGCCCACAAACCGCTTGCTGGAAGTGTTGAAGAAGCCGTACGACCGCGAGACAGGTCTTCTCTCTCTTTCGCCGCGCCCGCCGATTCCCTCCCTGCAAGCAACACGCGTGTATCGGAATCCCGCGCCGTTGTCAAGACCAGGCGGACAAAGTTTGTCCTCGCTCAGCCGATTACCGGGTCGGTTCGGCGAGTGCCGTCGGAGAGGTCCGAACAGTCCTCCGGTCCGGTTTCCAATGGGCGAAACTGCCCCGATTCCGGGTGAAACGCAAAGACCTCGCCGGTCTCGATCTTGTAGACCCAGCCGTGCAGTCGCAGCCGCCCCTCGGCCAAAGCCGCCGCAACAGACGGGTGCGTACGCACGTTTTCCAACTGGACCAGCACGTTCTCCTCGACGGCCGCGGCCACTCGTGCCGGACCCTCCAGGCTTGCGTAGTTCTCGCCGATGATCCGGCGCGTCGAATCCGCGTAACCCAACCAGGCCCGGACGGCCGGCATGGTCTCGACATCGCCGGGCGCCAGCAGGGCCTGCATGGCCCCACACCCGGAATGACCGCAGACGATCACGTCGCGGATGCCCAGGGCGACCACCGCGAATTCGATGGTGGCGGCCTCCCCGTTCGTGCCGGAGCCGTGCGGCGGAACGATGTTGCCGGCGTTCCGAAGGATGAAAAGCTCACCCGGTTCGGTCTGTGTGATCAGGTTGGGATCGATGCGGGAATCCGAGCAGGTGATGAACAGGGCCATGGGCCGCTGGCCGACGGCCAGCCGCTCGAACAGGTCGCGGCGGGTCCCGAACACGTGTTTCTGAAAAGTATGCACTCCCCGCACGAGCTTCTGCATGGTTTGGCATTCCTGTGGCCGACGCGGGAAGACTCCCTCCGTCGACAGAATGTTGCAGCACCGAAAAACCGTGAACAAAACCTATTGCGGCGTGGCGAAAACCTGCACCCAGTATATCCGGTGTTCGCCGCCGCGGTATACGCCCAGGCCGGTGTGCGTAAAGACGGAACGCAACAGGTTCGTGCGGTGGCCCTCGCTGTTCATCCACCCCGTTACAACCGATTCAGCCGTGCAGGGTCCGTACGCCAGGTTCTCGCCGACCGCGGTCCACGCGTAGCCGGCATCGGCAATACGCCCGTCCACCGTGTCGCCGTTGAGATCCGTGTGCCCGATAAAACCCTGCGCGGCCTGGGCCTCGGCATAGGCCTGCGCCACCGCCTGCAAGACGGGATCGACCGCCAGCGGGCCCACACCGGCCCGGGCTCGTTCCGTGTTGCCCAGCGCGACCGCCTGGGCGGCCAGTTCAGCCGTGCTGTACTCGTCCGAACAGGCGGCCCCCCCGTTGGGGTCGTTCGGGCCGATGAGGATAACAGTTCCGCCCGAGCCACCGCCAACCGGTACGCCGCAACCCGTGCCGAAGGTGAGCGCCACACTGATTGCCAGCATTGCCACGCAGGACAGAGTATTCCGGATCATTCCGCGTTCTCCCGCCGACCGCCAGGCGGACGGCTGACGTTTCGCTTCTGAAGGAGGGCCGCGGTCCGAGCGGTCCTCCCCCCACGCTTCCATTATCGTCCATAACGCGCCGAACCAAAGACGCCTCGCCACAGAATCCCCGCTCCGTGCCGGCTCAGGAGTCTTTCCGCCAGCCACGGCACCGTGCTCCCGTCTCCCCGGCCCTGACATCTCCGGGACCGGTTCTCCAGCCCTTCCAGCCTCCAGGTCTCCAGTTTTTGTGGGACCGGCTTTCTCGCCAAGGCGAGGCGCCTGCGGAGACGAGCCGGTCTTGCCTTGTTCCAGTCGCGGATGGTCCGCGGAGCGGACTCTACTCGGCTGCGGCGGGCAAGGCCCGTGAACGGAGCTGGTGCGCAGAGCAGACAGTGGGCACTGATCAAGAGACGGTGGCACACGACCGAGCACGGGACGACTGCCGCCCCAAAGGGCCACGCCTCTTTTTTATGCTCGCGACCTTCGCGTCCTGCCGGGTTGGGAGGAGCCCGAAACGGCGGCGTCACGTCGCCTGAGAACCGTCTTCCGGCTGAGCGGATTTCGGTGCCGTGGGCGCCGGTTCTGCCGGTCGCGCAGGCTGGCCGGCGGGCTCCGGCTCGGCCGGCGTGGACAGGCGCACGGCGTCGAGCATGCGCAGAGTCGTCCGGTTCTCCGGGTCCAGCGTGTCCGCCTTCTGGAGCGACAGGTGTGCCTGATCGGACCGGCCGGAGAAGAAATCCCAGTAGCCCAGCAGGAACCACCGGTTCGCGCTGTCGCCGGCCTGCGCGGCGGCGTCCCGAAGCTTGCGCGTGTGCTCGTCGAAATCCTTGATCCGGCCATAGTCGCCGCGAATGTCCAGCGGCAGAAACACCAGCTTGGGCTGCAACTGCAAAGCCCGTCGAACGCTGAGGGCCGCCTCGTCGTAGCGACCCAGCGCAACCAGGGCATGCGCCGCATGAAGCCGGGCCGCGGCGTCTCCCTGGTTCAACTGGGCGGCCAGAACGAACTGCCGCGACGCAAGCGAATAGTCGCCCGCCTGGAACGCCCGGACGCCCGACTCCATCGCCTTCATGTAGGACCGGGTCCCCAGCTCGTATTGGAAGCTCCACTCGGCGAACTCCTTCCCGTCGCGGTGTCCCTGGTAATACCCCTCGTCAAACGCGGGATCGCCGGGATAGACGTAGTAGGGGACCGGGCCGGGCGCATAGCCGTACGGATACCCGCGTGGGGCGTATCCGTGGTCGGGATGCGGTCGAGCCGGCGAGCCCCAGGGGCGGTAGTACGGACCGCGGTACCCGCCGTACGGACCATACGAGTCGTACTCACGTGAGAATCGCGAACCGCGGTACTGGCGCATGCGATATCGCCAGCTTCGCTCATAGAAGTCGTAGGGCGGCTCGGAATCGTAGTCGATCCATTGCGGCGGGTCCGCCCACGGCCCGACCTCCGGAGGCGGCTCCGCCGGCGGGACCGGCGGCTCGACCGTCGGCGCCGGCGAGGGATCGGCCTGTTCCTGCCCGACCGCCCCGGCCGCCCATGCAAAGACCGTAACGATTGCGACCCACCGCGCCACGGGCAGCGTGCATCCCCCGTCCGTCTGGTTGAACATGGGAAGCTCCTTGTAGCGAAAGGCACCGCGTTCTGCGTTGCGGCCGGCCGCGTCGGGCGCCACCGAACGCGGCTCACGCCATTATACCCGCCCCCCGCCGAAGAGTTGAGGGGAATTTCCGGCCTCCCGGCCCCGCGCTGTCGAAGGACCGCCCCCGGCCGTATAATCCCGCCTCACCTGGACGCAGGTGCCAGCACGGAGGTCCCCCATGCAGCTTCAGCGGCTCATCGACGTGGCCGCGGGTCGCCGGCCCGCCGATCTGGTGCTTAAGAACGGCCACGTCGTCAACGTCTTCTCGGATGAGATCTATCCCGCAGACGTGGCCATCTACGGCGACCGGATCGCGGGCATCGGACGCTACAACGGCGCGGAAGAGGTGGACGTTTCCGGGCGCTTCCTCTGCCCCGGCTTCATCGACGGCCACGTTCACATCGAGTCTTCCATGCTGAGTGTGCCGGAGTTCGCCCGCGTGGTGGTGGCGCACGGCACGACGGCGGTGGTGGCGGACCCGCACGAAATTGCGAACGTGATGGGGACCGAGGGCATCCGGTTCATCCTTTCCTCCAGCAAGTACTGTCCCATCCACGTGTACCTGACTCTGAGTTCGTGCGTGCCCGCGTCGCGCTGGGAAAGTGCCGGGGCCGAGCTGACGGCCATCGACCTCCTGCCGCTGCTGTCCGACGACTGGGTGCTGGGCCTGGCCGAGGTGATGAACTTCCCCGGTGTGGTCGCGAAGGACGAGATCGTGCTGGACAAGCTCAAGATCGCCGGGAACGGGGTCATCGACGGACATGCGCCGGGCCTGAGCGGACGGGCGCTGAACGCCTACGTGGCCGCCGGCGTGCAGAGCGATCACGAGTGTACGACCGTCGACGAGGCCCGCGAGAAGCTGCGGCTGGGCATGCACGTCATGATCCGCGAGGGCTCCGCCGCCCGCGACCTGGACGCCCTGCTCCCCCTGGTGACGCCGGCCACCGCCGATCGCTTCATGTTTGTCACCGACGACAAGGACGTGGACGATCTGATCGAGGAAGGGCAGATCGACGTGATGGTGCGGCGGGCGGTGGCGTTCGGGCTTTCGCCCACGCAAGCCGTGCGCATGGCGTCCTGGAACGCGGCGCGATACTTCCGGCTGGACCGGGTCGGGGCGATCGCCCCCGGGTACCTCGCGTCATTGGCCGTCCTGGACGACTTCGAGACGTGCCGGGTCAACCGCGTCTACCATGCGGGTCAGGAAGTGGCCGTGGAGGGTCGCTGCACGGTCGATTCGGGATCGCCGCGTCGGGCCCCGGTGCTGCGCAGCACGATCAACGTACACTGGCTGGAGCCCGCTCACTTCGCCGTTGCCGCCGAGGGGACCGGATGCCGCCGCGTCCACGTGATTGAGGTGGACGAGGGTCAGCTTCAGACGCGGCGAAGCGTGGAGGCCCTGCCCCTCAACGACGGCCATGTCGTGCCGGACCCCGCTCGCGACGTCGCGAAAGTGGCCGTCATCGAACGTCACCAGGCCAGCGGAAACGTCGGCCTGGGCTTTGTGCGAGGGTTCGGCCTGACCCGGGGGGCCATCGCGTCGTCCGTCGCGCACGACTCACACAACCTGGTGGTGGTCGGCACCAACGACGAGGACATGTTTGCCGCGGCCGTGCATCTCGTGAAGATCCGGGGCGGTCTTTGCGTCGCGTTGGGGGGTGAGATTCTCGCCGACGTGGCCCTTCCCATCGCCGGCCTGATGAGCCCCGCGCCGGCGGGTGACCTGCGAGACGGCCTGCGCGAGCTGCACGCCGCGGTGAAGAAGCTGGACTGCCGGCTGCGCCGACCGTTCATGGCGATGTCGTTCCTGAGTCTCTCGGTTATCGGAGCTCTGCGTGTGACGGACCAGGGGCTGATTGACGTGGACGCGTTCGAGCGGATTGAGCTGTTCGCCTGAGAGAAGCCGGCCCCGGTGAGGTCCCATAGGCGCGGACGCTCAGGGCCGGAACGCCCTTTGGGGGGGGCAGATATTCAGATTTGAACAGGCACCCCGATCCTGCGAGAAGCGGGAGCGTGAAATCCAGTCCCCCTGCGAAACGTCCACGCCCGCAGCAAAGCATGGACCGGAAACTTTCTTTCGGTCACTGCATAAATTGATCAGTGTTTCATTTTCCAAGCTGCGTGATTACAATCACATGGAGCGCTGGGCCCCGGTCTCCGTGGAGCCGGGACAGCGAGCTGGATACCGGGGAAAGCTCGCATGGGAAACGTCGCTCGATAGGGCGGCTGTAACGCGGAAAGGCGCGGGGGAAGAAGCACGTATCGGTTGACACCCGTGGCTGATGCGTCGGTCCGGGGCGCACCCCTGCCGAAACCGGTTCACCCTGCCCTTCTGCCATCATTCCCCGAGCCGGCTTTGTTGTTGCGCGGACAAGCATGAATGCAGCGATGCCCTCGGATGGGCACATCGGAAGCGTCGACAAGCGTCGACGGAGTTGCGACGGACGATGTTGTTTGTTGAGGAGGAATCAGTAATGTCTCATCGGTTTGGCTTGTTGTTGCTGGGCGTACTGGTCGCTGTCGCCTGGCCGTTGACGGCCGGAGCGCAGCCCTACCCGTCGGAGAAGCTCAGTTTCGAGGGCGACTCCGGCCAACCGGAAGTGTTCCGGTCCCCCACGACGTCCGGTTCCACACGCGGCCTGGATCCGGAGAAAGTACACACCGCCTTGCGGTCCGCGGCGTGGGGCGGCTCCGAGGGGTCGAAGTCCCTGGGAGTCACGTTCTTCTGGGAGGATGGCGCCGACCCATACGGATGGGTGCGACTCACCACCTTCAACGGCGCCGTGTATCCCAACCCCGGTCTGCATACACAGGGAAAAATCCGCTTCTACGTTGGCGGGGGCTTCAGCGCCGGAACCGTGGGGCTTTGTGTAACCGTGCGTGAGACCGGCGCGCTGGTACCGCAGATGTTCGATGGCACCACTTCCGGGACCGTCGAACTGGTGGGCGTCAGCCTGACTCCAAGCGTTATTGAGTGCGGAACGGACGATTGCCAATCCACCGTTGCGGGGGACGACATTCTGGTGGAGTGGACGCCTGAAGGGGAGGTGGACACGTACAAGGCGATCTCCTGGGGACCGAATCGGGTACTGGATACCGTGGCGGTCACCGGAGACGAGGAGCGGTACGGCTATATCCGTGCCACGGACGGAGGGTTGGTTCCGATTCCGGCCGTGGAGGTCCCCCCGAGCTGGGACTTCCTTCCGTTTGAGGTGAATCTGGCCACGGGGAACGTCACGTTCAACGGCACCCCCTACAATGGCGGCATCGTCACGTTGACCACGGGCGAACCCGGCACCCTGGCCGACGCGCCGGACCAGAGAGGCGTGTTTGAGGCGCTCATCATCACGAATTCGGCAGCGGACACCGCGACGGACATCGAGCTCTACATCGACGAGCTCCAGTTCGAGTCGCCGGAGTTTGACCCGATTGTCGCGCCCATCATCCGGTCGCCCGTTCTCGACACCGACGAGACCGTGACGGTCACGAACCTGGTGCCGTACGTGAACCGCGTCAAGCTGTTCAAGAACGCCGTGGAGGTGGGCGACCAGGCCCTGTCTCCGTCGGCGCCGGGCGCTATCAAGGAATACGCCTTCACCGTGCCGGAACACGTCGCGGGTGACGTGTACACGGCCGAACAGTGGGACTCGAAGACCCCGGTGAACCAGCAGAGCCCCCTCTCGCCGTCCGTGAAAGTGTTGAGCGGCTCGCCGCCCTTCACCTTCTCGATTCTGCTGGACGAGGACGGCAACCCCTGCAACTACGATCCGCCCGGCGGCTGGGAGTGGGTCGGCGTGTCGTCCGTCTCGGGCTTCGTTCCGCAGGGAATCACGGCGATCTTCCCCAACAGCCTGATGTGGCAGGTCGTCGAGATCCCGCTGGATGATGACAGCGTGGTCCTCCCGGGCTACGGCGGCAACGGTGAGATCGCGCACCCCTCCGCCACGGGGGTCTATGCGATGGACAGCATGTGGTTTACGATCGGCCCGAATGTCGACTCCAACAATCTGGGCCCCTGGGAGGTCTTCCTCGATCGGATCGAGAGCCTCGACAGCGAAGGCGAGACCCTCGAGGTCATTCTGGACATGGAGGACGGCGTCAACCGCATCCAGAATCAGCGTGGACAGAGTTCGGTCAACGTGTCGAGTTCGTTGTTGTCCAGCCTGACGGCGTATGACGGCACGGCCAGCCACCGGCTGCTCTGGACCTATCCGGGCACCACTCCGAGTACAAGCCTTGGGATGCTGCAGCGGATCGGGTACGAGTGTACGTCCAGCGAGCAGTTCAGTGACAGCACGGCGGCGATCCGGTTCCATATGTACTGCCGCGAGCCGGCGGCCAACCCCACCGTACCTCTTCCCACGATCGTCGGCCCCATCGTCGTGGGCACCCAGGAAACCGTGCGAGTGAACATCGATACGACCGCGACGGCCGTTCAGGTGTACGTCAGCGGCGAACCTGCGGGAAGCCCGATCGCCACGTCCGGCGAAAGCTACGTGGACGTCGCGCTGCCGAGCCTGGCGGCCTACGACTCGATCTCCGCTACGCAGACGATCCCGGTGGACGGCGAAAGCGATCCGGCCTACCCGCGCGTCGCGATGGACATCGTGAATGCGCCGGTGTTGACGTCGCCGATTGCGCCCGCATCGACCAGCGTGACGGTGAACGGCGTGTATGACGTGGCTCATGCAACGGCCTCGGTCGTCACCGTGTACGTGAACGACGTTCTCGCCGGCACAGCGCCGGGCGAAGAAGGCAACTCGTCGATCGTCGTTACGACCAGCGCGCTGGCAAACGGCCAGGTCGTCACGGCCACGCAGACGGTCAACGGCGTGACCAGTCCGCTGTCGGAGCCCGTGGTCGTCGGTTTCCCGGCGCCCGTGATCTACATGGCGCCGGCGGCCGGAACCGCGAGCGTCCGGGTAATGGAACTGGTCCCGGGTGCGACGAGCGTCACCGTGACGGACGGCGCCACGAAGTCGTTCACGGCCCCGGTGCCGCCGGGAGCCGATCGCGTGGACGTTCCGGTCAGCGGCCTGGTTCAAGGCGATGTGGTGTACGCCTACCAGTCGTTTGACGGCCTCAACAGCGAGGAGTCCGACACGGAGACCGTCACGACGAGTGTCGTCACCACCATTCTCTCGGACAACTTCGAGTCCTACGCCAGCCAGGCGGCGCTCGAGGCGGTGTGGACCCAGGCCCCGGCGAGCGGCTCGCCCTCCATGTTGCTGACGGACGAGATGAACGCCACCTGGCCGAGCGGCGCGCAATCCCTGTACGCCTCGAACGGCGGTTGCCGTGTGCAGACGACCATCACGCCGATCGTCCCCACGGCCGAGGAGCCGGTTGTCTGGAACTCCCTGATCTACGACTCGACAGGACCCACTGTGTGGATGCGTCAGTTCACCCAGCTCAACACGTCGTCCACCTCGTGGGCGTGGTTCGGCCATGTCGGCATGTGGAATGACTCTTCCCTCGTGACTTTGCCCTGGTACCACTTCCGCGCGAACGGGCTCGGAGGACCCAACTGGATCGATCTCGATCAGTACGAAGCGCCTCAGCGGTCTATCGGGTGGCACTCCTTCACTGTGGTGCACAAGGGTGACCGGATCGATGTGTACGTGGACGAGCTGTTAGCCCTGAAGAACCTGCAGTTGAACACGGCGCCCACGCTGGGCTGGCCGCGAATCGGTGCCGGCTATGCCAGCGCGCAGATCGCTTACTACGACGACTATGTCCTCGAAGTCGGCCCGGTCCGCTTCCTGCAGATCGCGCCGCAGGCGCCTCCGCCCCCGACCGTGCAGGGGCCCATCGTGGATGGCGATACGACGGTGACCATCACCGGCGTCGCTGAAAGTGCGACGAACGTGACCGTCTGGGACGATTCGGTGCCGCCGACGCAGGTTGGCAGCGTCTCCGGCAACCCGGTGACCACGGAAGGTGTGGTCGTCGTCCCGCTGGTGCGGTCGCTGGTGCACCTCGAGCGGATTCACGCGACCCAGACCAACTCGGCCGGCACGTCCGTTGACTCCGCCGCGCTGGAGGTCGGCAAGGGCAACGGCGCCATTCTGCTCTCGTTAGGCGTCCGGGAGACCGGCGACACCGGTCCGCTGGGGACCACGGGCGGCACCACGGGGCAGATCGAATGGATCGGCGCGTCCAGCGCCTCCGGAGGCGCTCCGCAGGGCAAGCCCATCAGCCCGTCGGTCGCGTGGCAAACCGTCACGTTTGACCCGAACAGCGATCCGATTCTCAGTTTCACCGGCGACGGCGCGATCACGGCCACCCGCGGCGTGCTCGAGCACCTGGCCGTTGCGGTGAATTCCACGTCGCCCAACCGCAGCGCCGGCCCCTACAAGCTCTACGTGGACAACGTCGTCAACGTGGAGGCCGGTGACGGCGGCGCCGATTTCGTCATCACCGATTTCGAGACGCACCTCGGCACGCCGCTGCCGGTCGGGTCCGGGGCGCTGTTCCAGACCCCGAGATTCTCCGGGTCGACGGACATGCATGCCATACCCTCACCGAACATCAGCGAGGTGACGGATGTGCGAGGCAATCCGGATCAGTCGGCGTGGCTGTCCTGGTTCTTCAAGGACACGTCAGAGCAGCGTTGGCTGCGGGTGACCACGTCGGGAACCGAGTATATCTCCCGGCCGATCATCGACCTGACGAAGCCGGTCCGGATGGACGTGCTGCTGCTGCCGGGTTGCGCGACGATCCTCGGCGACCTGAGCGGGAACGGCACGATCGGTGAAGAGGACATCGCGCTGTTCGTCAACTGCATGGACGGCCCGACCGTTCCGGCGGATCCGTCGTGCGTGTGTGGCGACTTCAACGACGATGACTACATCGACCTGGTGGACTTCGCCGAGTTCCAGGCCGTATTCGCGGACTGACGCGGACGGCCAACCTCGCCGCGTCGGCGAGGAAATGCCTGAGTTCTGATTGCCCGCCTGCCGGTCCACCCGATCGGCAGGCGGGCCCTTTTTGTAGGGGCATAGGGAGGCCGACGACATCCGGGCGCGTGCCGCTACTCCACGGTCACGCTCTTGGCCAGGTTGCGAGGTTTGTCCACGTTGCAGCCGCGGAGAACGGCCGCGTGGTACGCGATGAGCTGCAGCGGGATCACCGTCAGCAGCGGCTGGAGCGGTTCGAGCGTGTCCGGCACATACAGCACGTGCTCGGCCACTCGCGTGATGTCGCGGTCCCCCTCGGTGGCCACGGCGATGATGTGTCCGCCCCGCGAGCGGACCTCCTCAATGTTGCTCAGGACCTTCTCGTACTGGGCCCCGCGGGGGGCGATGACCACCACCGGCATCCCCTCGCTGATCAGGGCGATGGGGCCGTGCTTCATCTCCGCGGCGGGCAGCCCTTCGGCATGGATGTAGCTGATCTCCTTGAGCTTGAGGGCCCCCTCCAGGGCCACCGGGTAATGGTATCCACGGCCGAGGTACAGCCAGTTGTTCCGCTCGTGATAGACCTGTGCCACGGCCCTCGCCGCGTCCGCCTGCTTCAGCACGCGTTGCACCTGGTCGGGGATGGCATCCAGTGCCCGTAAAATCTCGAACGCGGCCCCCTGCGACAGATGGCGGCGGCGGCCCAGAAACGCCGCCATCAGCGTCAGAACAGTCAACTGCCCGGTGAACGCCTTGGTGGAGGCCACGCCGATCTCCGGCCCCACGTGCAGGTACACCCCCGCGTCCGTCTCCCGGGCGATCGTCGAGCCCACGGTGTTCACGACGCCCAGGGCCAGGGCGCCCCGCTGCTTCGCCTCGCGCAGGGCGGCCAGCGTGTCGGCCGTCTCGCCGCTTTGCGAGATCGCGATGACCGCCGTGCCTTCGCTCACGATCGGGTTTCGGTATCGGAACTCGCTGGCGTACTCCACCTCCGTGGGGACGCGGGCGAGATCCTCGAAGAGGTATTCGCCCACCAGCCCCGCATGCCAGGCCGTTCCGCACGCGGTCAGAATGATCCGACGGCAACGGGTCAGCTCACGGGCGCAATCACGCAGCCCGCCCAGGAAGATGGACCCCTCCCGAACGTCCACCCGGCCGCGCATGCACATCCGGAGGGAGGCCGGCTGCTCGCAGATTTCCTTGAGCATGTAATGCTCGTAGCCGGCCAGCTCGATCTGTTCGAGGGACCACTCGACCTCCTGCACCTCCTTGGTCACGGGCACGGCGTCCAGGGTGGTCGTGCGGAAGCCCTCGCGTGTCAGACGGGCAATCTCGTGGTCTTCCAGGTAGATCACCTGTGTGGTGTGTTCCAGAATGGCCGATGCGTCCGACGCGACGATGTACTCCCCTTTGCCCACGCCGATGATCAGCGGGCTGCCCTTGCGGGCCACCACAATCTCGTTTGGCTCGTCCGCGCTGACCACCGCGATGCCGTACGTGCCCTGCACCTGCCGCAGGGCCTGTCGAACGGCCGTCTCCAGGTTCCCGTCGTAGAACGACGCGATCAACTGGACCAGCACCTCGCTGTCGGTTTCGCTGCGAAACCGCACGTTCTGCTGTTCCAGGTAAGTCCGCAGGGGCTGGTAGTTCTCGATAATTCCGTTGTGGACCAGCGCAATCCGCTGGGCGGAATCGCAATGAGGGTGCGCGTTCACGTCATTCGGAACGCCGTGCGTGGCCCAGCGCGTGTGGGCGATTCCCAGGGTGGCCGCCTCCCCCGCCAAGTCGAGCTTCTGCTCCAGCACGGCGATGCGGCCTCTCGACTTCCGGACGCGGAGCCCCTGTTCGTCCAGCAGGGCGACGCCGCACGAGTCATACCCCCGGTATTCCAGCCGCTTGAGCCCTTCGACCAGAGTTGGCAATGCCGGGCGCTGCCCCACGTAGCCGACGATTCCGCACATCAGAAGACCCCCTGTTCCGGCCACCCGCCACGCGGTCCCGCGCCGGTCATCCACGCTCGCTGCCCGTCCCCTCACCGCGCATACCGTATCTAACGGACCATGCTTCTCTCGGGTTCATCGGCAAACCCGTTTTGGGCGGTGTATCGCACCGTGAAACAGCCTATAATCCGAGGTTCGCCCCGGCACCAGCGTCGCGGGGCAGACGGGTAAGGCGATCCGTGGCGGACCTGTTTGAGGACAGAAAACGGCGGAATCGCGGGGCGGTCCAGCCTTTGGCGGTCCGGATGCGGCCCCGCACCCTGGACGAATTCGCCGGTCAGCAGCACTTCATTGGCCAAGGCAAGCTGCTGCGGAGGATGCTGCAGGCTGATCGGCTTACCAGCGCCGTGTTTTACGGCCCCCCCGGAACGGGAAAGACCACCCTGGCTCACATCGTGGCGGACACCACCCGGGCCGTGTTTCAGGAGCTTCATGCCGCCGCGGTGGGCGTCAAGGACGTGCGGGACGTTTTGAACGCCGCCCGCCGTCGCGTGGAAGATGGTGGCGGCCGGACGGTGCTGTTCATCGACGAGCTGCACCGTTTCAACCGGGCCCAGCAGGACGTTCTGCTGAGTGATGTGGAGAACGGGATCATCACGCTGATCGGGGCCACGACGGAGAACCCGTTCTTTGCCATCAACTCGCCTCTCGTCTCCCGGAGCCAGATCTTCCAGTTTGAGCCTCTGTCGGGGGACGACATTCTGAGCCTGCTTCGCCGGGCCCTGACGGACACGGAGCGGGGTCTTGGCAGGTTTTCTATTGAACTTACGGACGAGGCCGGGCATCATCTGGCCCAGGCAGCCGATGGCGACGCGCGCCGAGCCCTGACCGCCCTGGAAGTTGCGGTCCTATCCCAGGCGGATCCGGAGCAGCCGGACCGACCCATCGTGGTCGATCTGGCGGTGGCTGCCGAGTCGATCCAGCGGAAGGCCCTGCAGTACGATCCGACGGGTGACGCGCACTACGACTGCATCAGTGCGTTCATCAAGTCCATACGCGGGAGCGACCCGGACGCTGCGGTCTACTGGCTGGCCCGGATGCTCGAGGCGGGGGAAGACCCGCGGTTCATCGCCCGTCGGCTGGTGATTGCCGCGGCGGAAGACATCGGAAACGCCGCTCCGTTCGGGCTTGTGTTGGCGCAGGCCGCGGCGGACGCCACGGTGATGGTCGGAATGCCGGAGTGCCAGCTTCCCCTGGCCCAGGCGGCCGTGTACCTGGCGTGTTCGCCGAAGTCCAACGCATCGGCCGTCGCCATCTGGTCGGCGGCGAGCGACGTTCGGGAGGGTCGGACTGTGCCGGTGCCTCGCCACCTTCGGGACAGCCACTATGGCGGGGCCGCGCGGATGGGCGCGGGAGACGGATACCGATATCCGCACGATCATCCCGAGGGCATGGTGGCCCAGGAGTACCTGGGCGTCGATAAGCAGTATTACGTTCCGACCGATCACGGCCAGGAGGCCCGTTTGCGCGAGTACGTGGAACGGTTCAGGAAACTCCAAGCGGAGGGCTGTTCGCCGGCGTCGCCCGCACAGCCAATAGCACGGTGAAGAAGGCGCTCAGACAGGAAATCCGCAGGCGCGTGGCCGGACTGTCACCCAGTGACGTTCAGACCATGTCGGCCAAGGCCTGCGAGTTGCTGGTCGCCCAGCCGGAGTACAAGAGGGCTGAGATCATCATGGTGTTCATCTCCCACCCGACGGAGGTGGACACCAAGCCGCTCGTGCTGCGGGCCTGGCAGGACCACAAGCGCGTTCTCGCCCCCAAAGTGAGCTGGGAACAGCGCCGGATGCTCCCGGTCGAGATCCGCTCGCTCACCGAGGACTTGACCACCACGCCGCTCGGGGTTCGCGAACCAACCACCGGCCCCCCCTTCCCGATCTCCCTGATCGACCTGGTCATCGTGCCCGGACTGGGCTTTGACGAGCACGGCAACCGTCTGGGCCGCGGGCGGGGATTCTATGACCGGTTCCTGGCCCATCCGGAGTTCCAGGGCGTCTCCTGCGCGATGGCGTTCGAGATGCAGATGACCGAACAGGTCCCGTCCGACGCGCTGGACGTTCGGGTCAAGATGCTGGTCACCGAGGTGAAGGTGCGCCGTTTTGCGCCGCAACCATGAGCCGGCCCGTTGGGCATCTCGGTGTCGATCCCCAACCCATTGATCGACAACAAATTACAGCGAAACTCCGTCGAGTTGGCTGCCCAGGCCCTACTCGCCCTATAAAACTTTCATGGTAAGCTTGTGAATGCGGGAGGTCGATAATCCCGTAGGAGTTGGGGCGGAATCGCGGCCTGCGGCCGGTCCGCCGGACAGACATCCCACAGCCCAAGACGCCTGGAGGTGCCGTTGTGACCAGGAGATCCCGGAAGCGTTCCCGTAGCCCGTTCGTACTGTTCGCCGTGGCTGCCTGCATCCTGTTGGTCGGAGTCTACCTCAAGACCCGACCCGACACGCAGAGCACGGCCAATGCGGGGGCTGAGACGGCTGCGGTTACGCCCACCCCGAGCCGGGACGCCGGCACCGGCACACCGGCGGCGCCGCTGGGTCAGCCTCAGATCATCGAGCCCGGACAGACTCTGTCCAAGGTGGTGCCGCAGGCAACGCTGACACACGCGCCGTCGATACCGTCCTCGCTGCCGTGGCTGGACGAGGACGCCGCAATCCAGGCCAACCCGGCTCAGGCCGCCAAGCACGTGCAGCAGGCGCGCGCCGCCCTGGCCGCGGACGATCTGATCACGGCTCGCACCCATTTTTCGCGTGCTTTGTTGTCGGGCCTTCCCGCGGCCGAAGACGAGGCGGTTCGCGTCGAGGCGCTGAAGTTGGCGGAGGAAACGGTTTTCTCGAATCGAACCATTACGGGCGATCCGCTCGTGGACGTGCATGTCATTGGACGAGGCGAGACGCTGGAGACCATCGCCAAGTCGTACTACGTGACGGCCGGTTTGCTGGCCCGCGTGAACAACATCGCCAACCCGAACATCATTCGTCAGGGTCAGCGGATCAAGGTCATCCGGGGACCGCTCCATGCGGTCGTCTCCAAATCCCGGTTCCACGTGGATGTCTACCTGAAGGACACGCTGGTCAAGCGGTTTGCCGTGGGCCTGGGAACGGACGACAGCACGCCCACCGGCGAGTGGGTGTGCAAGAACAAGCTGATCAACCCGAGGTACTATCCGCCGCGTGGGGGAAAACCCATCGAGGCCGACGACCCGGAGAACCCGTTGGGTGAGCGATGGATCGGTCTGGAGGGCGTAGCCGGTGAAGCCATGTACCAATCCGGCTACGGCATCCACGGCACCATCGAGCCGGAGAGCATCGGCAGGGCGGTGTCTCTGGGGTGCATCCGCCTGCTGAACGAAGACGTGGAGTTTCTCTACGACATGCTGGTGGACGCCTACTCCCGCGTCGTGGTCATCAACTGAGCGCAGGGACGCTTCCTGGAAACACGCCCTGCGGGATGCCGCCGGATGAAGATACTCCTTGTCGACCCCCCGGCCCACACTGACGATTACGACAAGGCCTATCCCAACATCGGCCTGTTGCATCTCATCTCGTATGTTCGCGAGCGAACGGCCTTGTCCGATGAGGACATCCTCTTCCTCGATGCGTTTCACACGGTCGAAGACCACGTGCGTGCCGTCGAGCGCCACCGCCCGGACGTGTACGGCATCAGTTTCGCCTTCCTGACCCAGCGCGTGGCGTACGAAGCGATCCGCGCGGTCAAGGCCCGTTTCCCAGACCTGCTGGTGGTGGCCGGCGGCCCGCACCCCACGGCGGACCCGCAAGACGTGCTCCGACGCTGCCCGGCGGACCTGGTCGCCATCGGCGAAGGGGAGACGCTGCTGGCCGAGATCGTGGAAAAGGTGTCCCGGCGCGATTTTGACTTCCACCAAACGCCGGGGCTGGCCCTGCGGGATGGCGACCGAGTGGTGCTGACGCCGCGCCGGCCCGTCGTAGAGGACCTGGACAGCCTGCCCCCGCCCGCATGGGACCGCGTCGACTTCTCGAAGTTCATCGGGCAGCACTACTGCAAGGACAGGAGGCAGGCCGGCATCGTCATCAGCCGGGGCTGCCCGTTCCGCTGCACGTTCTGCTCGCTGCCGGTCTGGCGGGTGTCGAAGCCGTACGTCCGCATGCGCTCGCCTGAGAGCATCGCCCGCGAGGTGGATTGGCTCTATCAGCTCGGCGTGCGCGAGATCAAGATCGTCTCCGACGAGATCAACGCGTCGCTTCCCTGGGCGAAGGATGTCTGCCGGGCCATCGCGACCCTGGGCCATCGCGACCTGTACTTTCAGGGCAACCTGCGGGCCCGGCCGATGGACGACGAGTTGGCCGGCCTGTTCCGCCGCATGAACATGTGGCTGGTGCATCTGGGGTGTGAGAGCGCCAGCGACCGCGTGCTTCGCGGCATCCGCAAGAAGGTCACCGTGCGACAGGTGGAGGATTGCCTGCGGGTCCTGAAGCGCCATCGGGTCGGCGTGCTGCTGTTCATGATGGCCTGGAACCTGTGGGAGGAGAAAGGCCGGCTCTGCTGGGAGAGCCCGCGAGAGGCGGTCCGTTCGCTTCTGTGGGGCTGGAAGCAGTTCTGGCTGGGCCGCGTCCGCTACATGACGTGGTCGATCGCCACGCCCATGCCCGGGGCGCCGCTCTTCGACATCGTGGAACGCCACGGACTGCATTCGGCTGACCAGGTGCTGGCCGACTGGGACCGCAACAAGGACTACCCCGGCACCGACCTGCGACCACTGGGTGTTTCCGAGTTCGTCCGTCTGGGCATGCTGCGGCTGGGCATCCTCTCCAAGGGCTTCTTCGCCCTGGCCAGTGGCGGTTTCGACTGGCGGCGGAACTTCTACCGCGTGGGCATCCTGCTCCGCAGCTTCCTCGGCGTCGGTCGCCGCCGAGGCGCGGCGCCCGGGCTTACCTTCGCGAACACCCCGCTCCAGCCGAAGGTGGAAGGCTGACGCCGGCGAGCGTCTTGCCGAAATCCGCGGATTCCCGTATCCACTCTGCCCATGACACTGTTTGGCGAAATCCGCTCGGCCTGCCGCCGGGTTGCTGACCTGGCCCGTCACGTCCGCATCGTCGCCGAGAACGTCGAGCCGTACGCCGCCGCCCTGCCGCTGGATCAGGTCTTCGCGCCGTCGCTGGACCCGGCCCACCACTACCAGGGCACCCCGGAAAAGACACTGGCGTACGTGCTGACCGTCGATGCGGTCAACTTCGGGTCTGGGTTCTTCCCTCACCTGCGCAAGCGCCCCGGCCTCTCCGGCTACCTTACCGTCGCCTCATCGCTGAAGGATTGGTTTGACGCCCGCGACGCCGTACGGGCGGAGGACCTGGCCTCGCTGACCGCGAGCGACTGCATCCGCATCTTCGGGCAGCTCGAAGGGGCGCCGGAGCCCGTTCACGAATTGATGCGGCTGTTCGCCGAGGCCCTCAACGACCTCGGTCGCTTCACGATCGAGCACTACCAGGGCGGCTTCGCCTCCCTGATCGAGGACGCCCGCCACTCCGCGGAAGCGCTGGTGGGCATTCTGGATCGAATTCCGTTTTACCGCGACGTTCATTTCTACGGGCATCTGCGCGTGCCGTTCTACAAGCGGGCCCAGATCACCGCGGCGGACCTGTCCGTCGCATTCGCGAACCAGGGGTGGGGCCGGTTCGACGACCTGGCAAGCCTCACGATCTTCGCCGACAACCTGGTCCCTCACGTTCTGCGGATGGACGGGCTGCTTCGCTACGAGCCGGACCTCCTCGATCGAATCAACCGCGAAGAGCCGCTCACACCCGGTTCGGCGGAGGAAATCGAAATCCGCGCGTGCGGCCTGACCGCCGTTGAATCGCTGGTCGAAGCGCTGCGCCGCCGGGGCCTGGACGTCATCGCGCGTGACCTGGACTATTTCCTCTGGAACCGCGGTCAGCGCCCCGAATACAAGGCCCATCCCCGCCACCGCGCCCGCTGCGTGTACTACTGACCGGGCGAATGCAAGTCTCTCGCTCCCGGACACACTGTGCCGCAGATTCGGTCTCGTCAAAAGCCGCCAATCGCGTTACCATGAAGGGATCAAAGGCCGATGGTCGGCTGGTCCTTTGCGTGAAGCCGCTTGGAACGCGGGATCCCGTACCGCACACAGGAAATTCATCATGGGCAAATGGACGATAGGCACTGCATGCATATGCGCGTTCATGGGTTTCCCCGGGCTCGGCTTCGGGCAGAGCGGAGCCGTTCGCGGAGTGCATGACCCGGTGCTCATCCAACAGGGTGACACGTACTACCTGTTCTCCAGTGGCCCCGGCGTACCGATCCACCGCTCGAAGGACCTTCTGCGTTGGGAAAGGGCCGGGCGTGTGTTCGCGGACAACGTGCCGGAATGGGGCCGGAAGGACGTGCCACAGGCGCGGGACGTCTGGGCGCCGGATATCTCTTTCTACCGCGGGCACTACCAGCTCTACTACTCCATCTCCACGCTTGGAAGCCGCCGCTCCTGCATCGGACTGGCCACCAACCGGACGCTCGATCCCACATCCGCCGATTACCAATGGGTCGACCAGGGAAAAGTCCTCGAAACGCATCCGGAAACGGCCGACTACAACGCGATCGACCCCAATTTCGTGCTGGACCGGGAAGGCAACCCGTGGCTGGTCTTCGGCTCGTACTGGTCCGGCATCAAGCTGACTCGTCTGGACCCCGAGACGGGAAAACCTCCGGCAAAAGACGCCGGCCTCCGTGCCCTGGCCGCCCGCCCACGCGAGAAGGCGATCGAAGGGGCGTTCCTCGTGCATAAGAAGGACCACTATTACCTGTTCGTGTCGTTTGACCGCTGCGGCCGCGGCGTCGCCAGCAACTACCGCATTATGGTCGGCCGCTCCCCGGACATCACCGGCCCCTACGTGGACATCGACGGGCGTCCGATGCTTGAAGGCGGAGGCACTCCGGTACTCGCCGGCTATGACGAATGTCGCGGGCCCGGGCACAACGGGATTCTGCTGGGGGCAGACGGCGATTGGCTGGTCCACCACATGTACGACGCCGGCGCCAAGGGGGTGCCGACGCTTCAGGTCCGCCCGCTGCTCTGGTCATCGGACGGCTGGCCCGTGGTGGGCGAACCGGTCAACAAGGCCACCCTGAGCCGACCCGCCATCCGGGATTCCGATCTGCTTGGTGCATGGAAGCACTCGGTGAACTTCGGTGCATACGAGTACTTCGAGCTGCTCGCGGACGGCCGGATGAACGCCGCGGCCGACGGGGCCTCCTGGACGCTGGACGGCACGCGGCTTCGCCTGCACTGGCCCGATCCGGATGCCCCGGAAGGGGCGTGGATCGACACGTGCTTCCTGGCGCCGGACGCCAAATCCTACGTGGGACGCAACCAGCTTGGACTTGTGATCCGAGGAATACGATAGCCGCGACCTGAAGCGCTCAGAACACGGAACGGAGCAGCGGAATTTCTTTTCATGTCAGAGACCCTGCTGTTGGCATACTCCGCGGAGGCAAGCCTCATGAAACTCATCCTCTCACTCCTCGTCGTCGGTACGTTAACCGGGTGCATGGCAGACGTTCGTCCCGCCCCGCAATGGATCGCGCCGCGAGCCGCGGATGCAAGTCTCATGTCGGAGTCGGCGAAGTGGATCTGGGCAGCAGACCCGGACGGGCCGGCACCCGACACATCCAACGCACCGCCCGGGCCGGTCGTGCTGTCTCGGACGTTTCTGGCCCCCGACCAGACGCGGGAGTGCCTGGCCCGCCTCGCCCTGGCCGCCGACAACCGGGCCGTGGCGTTCCTGAACGGACGCGAAGTCCTGCGCAGTGAGAGTTGGTCGCAGCCAACCTTCGCCGACGTGCCCCTGCGTCCCGGCAAAAACGCGCTCGTCATTATGGCGGAGAATAGCAAGGGACCCGACACAAACCCCGCCGGTGTCATCGCCCTGCTTGAGGCGCAGATTGGGGGTGGCAGCAAGCTCGTGGTGGCCACCGACGAGAAGTGGATGGGACAGTCCGGACCGCTGAACCGGCACACCGTGTTCGGGGCAGACCCGCACGGCCCAACCCAGGGCGGCGCTCCGGCGCCGGTTGTGGTACTGGGTCCGGCATCCACCGAACCATGGAAGCTGGACCCGACGGCCCTTGTCCGCGCCACGTCCTGCCCTATGCTTCGGACCGAGTTTCGCGTTGAGGGCCGGCCCACCCAGGCCACCGTGCGGGTCATCGGACTTGGACACTATGAGCTTCGGCTGAACGGCCACGTCGTCGGCGATACTCTGCTGAACCAGGCCTGGTCACAGTATGACAAGACGCTGTTCTGGCAGGAGTTCGATATCAGCCCGTGGATTCAATCGGGTGCGAACGCCTGGGGCGTTGTGCTCGGCAACTCCTTCTGGCACGTCGCGCCGCCCAACGATCCGGGACGCTTCGCCAAGACCGATGCCATGCCCGACTTCTCGAACGGACAGCCCTACCTGCTCTGGCTGGAAGCCCGGGTTCGAATCGCTGATGGCCGGGAGACCGTGGTGACCAGCGACGCCGGCTGGAAATGGACTGATGGGCCGCTCACGTTCTCACACATCTACGCCGGCGAGGACTACGACGCCACCCGCGAGTTGCCCGGCTGGGACCGACCCGGCTTCGACGACGGTGACTGGCGCCCGATTGTCGTCTGCGACGCCCCGCCGGCCAGGCTGGAGCCGTTCAGTTGCCCAGGGCTGAAGGCCTTTGAAACGTTCAAGCCCGTGGAAATCCGCGAGCCCGCGCCCGGCGTGTTCACATACGTGTTCCCGCAGAACTGCTCGGCCCTCCTGCGTTTCACGGTCGAGGGACCACGCGGCCACACCATCCGGTTCAAGCCGTGTGAGTACATGGATGAGTCCGGGCGGGTGCGCTTCACGTACACGTGGGGCACGGGCAAGGACATCTGGCACGACTACACGCTTCGCGGCGGTGGGACGGAGTCGCACCAGACGATCTTCTGCTACGTCGGCTGCCAATACGTGGAGGTCGCCGGCGCCGTCCCGGATGGCCGGCCCAATCCTGACGGTCTGCCCGTCATCAAGAATCTGGACCTCGTGCATGTGCGGACGGCCAATCGCATCGCAGGCGAGTTCACCTGTTCCAGCCCGCTGCAGAACGCCGCCCATCGACTCATCGATTGGTCCATTCGCTCGAACATGAGCTACGTTTCCACCGACTGCCCCCACCGAGAGAAGAACGGCTGGCAGGAGCAGAACTGGCACATGGCCCGGGCGATGGCCTACCGCTTCGACATCCACGACTGGTACGCCAAGATCGCCCGCGACCTGCGCGACACCCAGTTGCCCGACGGCCACATCCCCACGAACTGCCCGAACTACCTTGTCGGCATCCCGCCGCACGGGTTCTGGAACGAGGCGCCGGAGTGGGGCATCGCGGGCGTGCTTGTGCCGTGGCATCTGTATGAATGGTACGACGATCGCGAAGCCCTGACGGACGCGTTCGAAAGCATGAAGCGCTACGTGGATTACCTTTCCTCCACCGCCCGCGACGGCGTCATCACCAGCAACCTGGGCGACTGGTACGACTATGGACACGGCAAGGGGGACGGGCCGTCCCAGTGGACGCCGGCCGAGGTCAGCGCGACGGCCATCTGGGCCTTGGGCGTGTCCACGGTGGCCCGGGCTGCCGAGGTGCTGAACCGCGGCGAGGACGCCGAGAGGTACCACGCCCTGTTCGGACGCATCCGCGATACGTTCCAGCAGCGGTTCTGGGACGCCGAGGCCAAAACCGTCCGCAACAACGGATCGTGCCAGGCCGGCAATGCCGCCGCTCTCTGCATCGGCCTGATTCCGGAGGCGGATCGGCCGGCCGCCCTCCGGAAGATTGTCGACGACCTCGCCGCCCGCGGCTGGCAACAGACCACCGGCGAGGTGCTCCAGGTGTTCCTGGTCCGCGCGCTGTCCGAGGGGGGTCGCGCTGACGCGTTGCACAGGGTGTACGCCCGCGAGGATCGGGGCAGCTATGGGTACATGGTGAACCAGGGCCTCACCACCCTCCCGGAGAGCTGGGACGCCCGGCCCGGCACCGGCAACAGCATGAATCACTTCATGCTGGGCCATCTCATGGAATGGCACTATGCGTACGTCGCGGGCATCCGACAGCAGCCCGGCCGCATCGGCTGGAAGAGGATTCTGATTGCGCCAGACCCCGGGCCGCTGGATCACGCGGAAGCGTCGTTCAACAGCCCCGCCGGCCGGATCGTCAGCCGCTGGCAGCGACAGGGCGAGGCGTTCGAACTGCTCACGGAGGTTCCCACGGGCGTCGAGGCAATCGCCCTTCTGCCCGACGGCTCGCGCCATGCCCTGCGGGCCGGGAGCACAACGCTGACGTGTACCGTTCCGCGTCGCGAGTAACCCATCGGGATCGGCCCCTACGTCCAGCGGAACCAGCGCAGCGCCAGCAGAAAGCACACCGCGCCCAGCCCGCCGAGGTACGCCAGCGGGAACCACTGCGACGTCAGCGGTGCGCCCTCCAGGATCACCGCTCGCAGGGCATTATTGAGTTGCGTGAGCGGGAGCGCCTTGATGTACGGATGCAGGAACGCCGGAAACCGCTCGTACGAGAAGAAGATCCCCGAGAACAACCACATGGGCAGCATGATCAGGTTCATGAGGCCGGATATGGTCTCGATCTTCTTCGCACGGCACGCGGACAGCAGCCCAATCCCGGCAAAGCAGGCCGCACCCACCAGCCCCACGACCAACGCGCTGGCCACGCTGCCCGCCACGTGAATTCCGAACAGCAGCACGCCCGCCGCCAACACCGCCGCCATCTCCGGTACGGTGAACAGCAACCGCCCACCCACCAGCGACAGCAGCATGTCTCGCCGGCGCATCGGAGAGGCCACCATCCACTTCAGAAGCCTCCGCACGCGCATGTCGACAATCACGTACCCGATGCCCCACATGCCGCCGCCCATCAGGTTCATCCCCAGCAGTCCGGGCACCAGGAAGTCGATGTAACGCGACCCCGGCTCCGTCACCAGTCGGTCCGTCGCGGATACCGCATCCTTGCGTCCGGCCGCCCGCTGCAGGGCGTCGTCCACCTGCGCCCGCGCGGTTATGCATTCCGGGCGGCTCGGGTCGTAGCGGTACGTGTTCCCATCCACGCTCGGCTCCACCACCAGCGACGTCTTGGCCAGGCGCAAGCGCTCCATCGCAAGGGCCGGCTCGCTGACATGCACGTCGAAAAGCCCGCCCGGCGCCTCCTTCAACGCGGCCACGACGGCCGCGGAAGTCTCTGACTGCACCACGTCCACGGGGACCCGGTCCGGCGCCTTCGATCGGAATGCGATCCCCAGCCCCACGATCATCAGAAGCGGAAATCCGTACGTCCAGAACACGACCTCCGGCTCGCGGTAGAACTGCCGCAGCCGGCACAGGAACAACTCTTTGAGCGGATGATACGTCATTGGCGGATCAGGCCGGCGCCGCCTCCTTTGCCTGGGGCTCGTCGGCCGGCGTGTCTTCGCTCAGGCGTCGCCCGGTCAGGCTGACGAATACGTCCTCCAGGCTGACGTGCCGGGTGGTCAGGCGGCTCAGCTCGTAGTTCCAGCGGTTCAGCCGGCCCAGCAACGCCGGCACGGCCACGTGCGGCTGCGACACGGTCAGGGCAAAGCCGTCCCGATCCGGGCGTGCCGCCAGAACGGCCGGAATCGCGTCCAGCCGGTCGATGCTCAGCGGCTCGGCGTGCCGATTCACAGCGAACTCCACCACGTGCTCGCCGCCCAGCCGGGCAATGAGGGCGGGCGGCGTTCCCAGAGCGATCACCCGCCCATGATCGACGATGGCCACGCGGTCGCACAGCCGCTCCGCTTCGTCCATGTAATGCGTGGTTATCAGCGTGGTTCGCCCGTGAGCCTGGTGTCGCCGCACGATTTCCCAGATTTCCCGGCGCGAGCCCGGGTCGAGCCCCGTGGTTGGCTCGTCCAGGAACAGCAGCTCCGGATCGCCCACCAACCCGCACGCCACCACCAGCCGCTGCCGCTGGCCACCGGACAGGTTGCCCACCCGGGCGTTCCGCTTCTCCTGCAGTGAGACGGCCGTGATCACGTCGTCCGGCTCGCGGCCCTGGCGGTAGAAGCTGCGAAACAGCCGGACGATTTCGACGGTGGTGAGCTTGTCGTTCAGGCGCGTCTCCTGGAGTGTGATCCCCATCCGCTGCCGCAGCGCCATGTCCGCGCCTGCTCCCCACCGCCGCCCCAGCACCTCCACCACGCCGGCCGAGGGCTTCATCAGCCCCTCCAAAATTTCCACCGTGGTGGTCTTGCCGGCCCCGTTGGGCCCGAGCAGCCCGAAGCACTCCCCCGCGTGGACGTCCAGGTCCACGCCGCGCAGCGCCTCAACCGCCCGCCGCTTGCCCGCGTCATATGTCTTGCACAGCCCCTGGCAGTAGATAACGGTCGGTCGCGATCCTTCCACGCGGAACCCCCCAACCAGCTCCGGCACTCGGAAACCGGCCCCGGATTCTACCCCTGTACCACTGTTCTTGAACAGTGGTCTCCACGTTTCCCGGACGTGTGGAACACCATGAAAGAACGGCTACCAATTCCTGATGTCGTCATTCGTGCCCGGCTCACCGTCCGGCCCGCTGCTCCACAGGTCGAACGAACTCATGTTTGCATCATCCGGGAGGTGGGAAAGGGGGACATCTCGGGCGGGAAAAGGGCCGGGTGGCCCTGGGTGGTTTCTCACTCAGGGCTCGCACAGATCTCCCGGCGCGCCGGGATGCGCGGTTCACACATATGGTTGCTCTGTCTGGGGTTTCCGACTCGGTTTGCTGCCCGTAAAAGTGCCGATGCGGAAGCCGCTGGGCTTCCGCATCCGACACAACCGCGCCATGTCTGACCCGCGAAGGGGTCTCCCGAAGATTCGTTGCGTGCCGAAGGCCCTGGCCCGGCGCTGTCGGGAAGGTCTGCCTTCCTTCCTCCCCCGGGGTCGCCGTCCGGCGCCGGCCGGCCGTTTCCACGGAAGCGGCCGGCCGGCGGCGACCCAAGCATGTTCGGTTGCCGCCGCCTTAACCGGTGGCTATGGCCGGCGGCGGCGCCGCGTTCGCGGTGAACGCCCTAGGCGCAGGCGGCGCTACGTCCGTGGTTTTGGCCGGCAGCGCCGCCGCGTGCCCGGTGGTCTTGGCACCGCCGAGTTGCGACTCGAGCTGCGCCACGACGGTTCGGATCGGCATTTCTTTCTCGCCCGCGGGGGTCATCCACTGGGCGGTCCCGTCCTCATTGAGCATCTTGTTGATGCGGCGGGCGGCCAGGATGACCGTGGTGTGGTTCTTGTTGCCCATGTGTCGGGCGATCTCGGGAAAACTCATGTCCGTGTGCTTGCGGGCCAGGTACATCGCCACTCCGCGAGAGAGGGCGATGGTGCGCGTCTTGCGTGAGGTGTGCAGGTCGGCCGGCGTCAGCCCGAAGAAGATGGCGCTGATGCTCTCGATGTCAGACAGCCGGACGATCGGCACCGCGTGCTGCACCAGGTCGCGCAGGCCGCGCTCGGCCAGGGACAGCGTGAGCGGCTGATTGGTCAGCCGGGCCATGGCCACCAGCTTCAGCAAAGCGCCTTCCAGCTCGCGGATGTTTGCCTGGAACGCTTCGGCGACGTGCTGGATGACCGGCTCGGGCACATCCATCTTCAAGGCGGCCGCGCGCTTGCGGAGGAACGCGGTCCGGGTTTCCAGGTCGGGCGCCTGGATCTGCACGACCATGCCGGAGACGAACCGGTTGACCAGCGACTCGGACAGGTGTCCGATCATCATGGGCGGCGCGTCGGAGGCCATGACCAGTTGCTTTCCGGCGGCGTCGATGGCGTTGAACGTGTGGAGGAATTCATCCTGGGTGGCCCGCTTGTTGGCGAAGAAGTGGATGTCGTCCACCACCAGCAGGTCCACGCAGCGATAGCGATGACGGAACGCGTCCAGATCGCCCGTCTTGATCGCGTAGACGAACTGATTGGTGAAATCCTCGCCGGAGACGTAGACCCAGTTCAGGTCGGGGTAACGCTCCTTGGCGTCGTTGCAGACGGCTTGCAGCAGGTGCGTCTTGCCCACGCCGCAGCCGCCGTGCAGGAACAGCGGGTTGTACTGCCGGGCCGGCTGCTCGGCCACCACCTTCGCCGCGTGGAAGGCCAAGCGGTTGGAGTCACCCACGACGAAGTCCTCAAACGTGCCGCGCAGCGGCGGGCCCGGCGGCGGTCCGCCCTTGCGACGGTGAATGCGGGCAAGTCGCTCCGGATTGTTGGCGGCGAAATCCACCTGGGAGTCCGGCTGCTTCTTGCGAAGCGTACGGGCCAGGGATGGATCGATCGCGAACGACACGGCCAGGCGCCGTCCGGTCACCTCCTCCGCCGCGAGTGCGATCGTTTCGCAGAAGTGGTTCTCAATCCAACTGCCGACGAACTGGTTGGGAACGTCAACCTTGAGGAACCCGTCCGTCAGCGTGAAACGAGTTGCATTCTTGAACCACACTTTGAACCGCTGGGGCCCGACTTTCTCCGCGATGCGGCTTTCGAGCAGGCATACGGTGTCTGTAACGCAGACGCTCACTGCATACTCCTCCCCTGCAGGGTCGCGTTTTCGAACATTTCGGAAAGGTAGGTCTTCGGGTCGGAATCGCGCGAGCTATCGTCCCTGACCGCGTCGATCTGAACGTCTCAGCACGGAGTGAAGTCTACCGTCGGCTTCGGGAAGCGTCAACAGAAACTCTTGAGCGAATTCTTATGCACAATCGTATAGGTCCCGCGGCGCCGAAAGTTAGACGCCGACGCAAGCGGAAAGTTTTTTTTCGGACACACGGAAGCGGCTGTCATGTGAACAAATTCTGGAAAACGCGATCGGTTATTCACGGCTTTCGAGTGGCGTCGACACGATCCACGCCCGTCGTCGTCCCGTTTCGGCGAAGCCCCATTGCCGGTAGAGAACCATGGCCGGCTCATTGCGACTGTCAACCGCCAAGGTCAAGCAGGCGTCCTGGTGGGCGATGCAGGTCTCCACTGCCCGCGCGAGGAGAGCGTGCCCCACTCCGGCCTGCCGCGCATCGGCCGCCACACCCATATAGACGACCTCCAGCGCCGGTCGACGCAATACCTGGGAGAGCAACAGCACTCCGACCGGGCGGTCGTCCGCCAAGGCCACCCACCAGAGATCGGGGTTGAAGATGCCGGCCGCACGATGGGTGGCCAACACGTCTTCGGTCTGTCGCAGGCCGGTCAGGGGCGGGCAGTCCAGGCTGTCGACGTACGTCCGCTCCAGTGCGTCGATGAAGAGGGAGTGGCGTTGGGGTGAGTACGATACAAAGGTCAGGTCGGAGCGCACCCGATTCGAACCCGGCGGAACACGGACGGGCCGTTCGAGGTAGACCAACTCGGCCAGGAACTGAAACCCTGATGCGACGAGCACTCTCTCCGTGTCCGCGGACTCCGTGGGCACCATGGCCTGAATGATCACCAGCGACTGTGGCCACAATCGCTGCTGGAGACCACGGATCAGATCGCCCAGTTCCACCGGCCGACGCCGCGCGACGTGATCCGGGGGAAGGTACAGCAGGGCGGTTCGACCGGGCGACACGATCGCCGCACAGGCGCACACGAGGCGCCGGCCCTTGTGGCAGGCGGCCACGGGGTTGATCTCCAGGGTAAGTTGGGCAATGAACTCCAACAGGTTGTTCAGGCGGCGTTCGGTTTCGGCGTCGGGGACGGTGTGGCCGGCCACGACAAACCGCAGCGTTTGCAGGTAGTCCGGATCACCTGGAGCCAGCCAGCGGAGTTCTCCTGATAGCCGATCTGCCATGGTTGGCCAACGGTTTGTTCCGACCCCGTTCCCGGATTCGGGGATTCCGGCCCCGGACCGGCAGGGGTTTGCCGCATTGTAGGGTGGCGAGCGGTCCGTGGACAGGTGGCCGTTGCATGGGCTCGGGGCCGCTCTATAATCTCAACCACTGTAAGCAGCGACTCTTGTGGCAGGGCCCCGTGACTACGCAGACCAGGTGGTACCGACGGATTGCGCTTCTCGCCGTCGCGGCAGGATGCTTGGCGCTATGCACGTGTGACGCTCCGCGGGGAGGGATGGACCGGCTGGAATCCGGGGACCCGGGGCAGCGCATCAGGGGCATCGTGGATCTGACAAACCGGGCGACCCAAACCTCGCTGCCTTTGATGGACCGGCCGCGACCGGCGGACCTGATTCCCCGGCTGGTGGACCGCTTGGAGGACGAGGACGAGGCAGTGCGCTTTTACGCCATCCTGGGGTTGGAGAGGCTGACGGGCACGCGATTGGGGTACCGCTACAGCGGCTCGGTCGTTCAGCGTCGGGCGGCGGTCGAGCGCTGGCGAGCGTTTGTGGCCGGTGCGGCCGAGGAAAGCGCGTCGGCATCCGTTCACGCTGAAGAGATGAGCGACCCCGGTATGGAAGGAGACGGACCCCGGTGAGTGTGTCTCCTCCGCTGGAACTGAACCTGCTGAGCGATCCGGCGAACCTGGCCACGGTGCGAGCGGCCGTGCGGCAAGTGTCCGTGGAAGCGGGTTTCGCGGACGCGGACGCGGAGCAGATTGCACTGGCCGTGGACGAGGCCCTGGCCAACGTCATCAAGCACGGGTATGGGATGCAGACGAACCGGCCGATTCGACTTCGCGCAGAGGTGGTTTCCGAGGAGCGGCGGACGGGGCTTCGGTTCGTGGTGCGCGACTATGGCCGGGTGGTGGATCCCGCGACCATCTGCGGGCGTGATCTGGAGGAGGTTCGACCGGGCGGTCTCGGGGTTCACATCATCCGCTCCGTGATGGACGAGGTGTGTTACGAGCCGGCGGTCGGGGGCGGCACCTGCCTGAGCATGCTGAAGTGGAAACGTCATGACTAGGGCCCTGAAGGAAACGCGTCAGGTGGGTTCGACAACCGTGGTGGTGCCGACGGGCGAGGTGGATCTGCAGCGTTCGCCGGGTCTGTACCAGGAGATGATGGCGATCTGCCGCACAAAACCGCCGCGGCTGGTGGTGGACCTGCGGCAGGTGAGCTACATGGACTCATCGGGGGTAAGCACGCTGGTGGAGGTGTTCCGGAGTGTCAATGCGTACGGGGGCACGCTCGTGCTTCTGTCGCCCACGGAGCGGGTGCTGGGCATGTTCCAGATCGCGAAGCTGGACCGGTTCTTCACGATCGTTGATTCCGAGGACGAGGCGCTGAGCGATGGATGATTCGCCGTTGGGTGGATCGCGGGTCCCGTTTGCATCGCCACTGCGGAAGGTCGTGGAGGCCGTGGGGGACGCGGTCCTGTCGGTAGGACGTCGCATCGCGGGCATGGTGCGCTTCACGGGTGAGATGACCGTGGTTCTGCGGGAGACGGGCCGCTGGATCGGCCGCAGCCTGCTGCGCCCGGGGCTGCGTTTCCGGCGGGACGCCCTGGCGGCGCAGATGGTGCGAGTGGGGGTGCGCAGCATCGGCATCGTCGTGCTGGTGCAGGTCTTCATCGGAATCATCCTGGTGCTGCAACTGGCGCCGACGCTCGAGAACTACGGGCAGATCGAGCAGGTGGCCACGGTCGTGGCCATCGCCACGGTGCGGGAGTTGGGTCCGCTGATTACGGCCATCGTGCTGAGCGGGTTCGCGGGCGCCTCGATCGCCGCGGAGATCGGGGCGATGAAGGAGACGGAGGAGCTCAAGGCGCTGCGGGCCCACGCGCTGAATCCGTACCACTTTCTGATCATGCCGCGTTTTCTGGCCACCGTCATCATGATGGGCGGGCTCGCCGTGATCGCGGACGTGGTCGGGGTGTTCGGCGGCTTCATGACCAGTTGGCTGGTGCTGGACATCCCGCCGCTGACCTATCTGGACATCACGCAGGCGGCGCTGGATCACACGGATTACCTGACGGGTCTGTTCAAGGCGGGCGTGTTCGGCATGTTGATTGCGCTGATCGCCTGCTGCGAAGGGCTCAACGTGACGGGCGGCGCGGAGGGCGTGGGCCTGGCTACCACGTCCACCGTGGTGAAGTCCATTGTGGCGCTGATCGGCGTGGACGCGATGTTCACGGCCGTGTTCTACGTGTTCGGCATCTGAGGGGCCCGGCCCCGGCAGGATGGGCGATGGAGTCGGACGTGGTCATCTCGGTGCAGGAGGTGGTCAAGACCTTCCCGCGAGCGGACGGCACGCCGGCCCGCGTGCTGGACGGGGTGACCTTCGACGTGCATCGCGGTGAGACGATCGTGGTCATGGGCGGCAGCGGCTGCGGCAAAAGCACGCTGCTGAATTGCCTGATCGGCGAGCTTCCGGTGGACGGTGGACGCATTCTCTACCACGCGGCGCGCATGCCGTCGTCACGGGACATTTCCGGCATGAGCGAGTCGGAGCTGAACGAGTTGCGCAAGCATTTCGGCATTCTGTTTCAGAGCGGCGCGCTGTTCAACTCCATGTCCGTGGCGGACAACATTGCTTTGCCCATCCGCGAGCACTCCAGCGTGCCGGCCCGGCTGATCGAGACCATCGTGACGCTGAAGCTGGAGCAGGTTCGGATGCTGGAGCATCGCGAGAAGATGCCCGCCCAGCTTTCCGGAGGACAGAAGAAGCGGGTGGGGCTGGCCCGGGCCACGGCCCTGGATCCGGAGATTCTGTTCTATGACGAGCCGTCGGCCGGTCTGGACCCGGTGACGTCCGCGGCCATCGACGAGCTGATCATGGACCTGTCCAGGAAGCTTCTGGTGACCAGCGTGGTGGTGACGCACGAAATGGACTCCGCGTTTCGCATTGCGGATCGGATGGTGATGCTGGATCGGGGCCGGGTGCTCAAGATCGGCTCGCGGGCGGAGTTCGAGATTCTGCGGGATGCCCCGCCGGACTCGCTGGCCCGCCACGAGGAGAAGCTGATGAACCAGTTTCTGAACGGATACGGTCGAGGGCCGCTGACGGATGCAACCGGAACGAGCGAGTTTGAACGATTGATTACCGCCGGATGACGGGGCGGGGAGCGTTTTCACCATGGCCAAGCCGACGAACACATTTGCCCTGGGCCTGACCGTAATCGTCATGCTGGCCCTGTTCTTTGGCACGTTGGTGTTCATTGGGGGCAGCGATTTGTTTGGGCCCGCCCGGAACGAGTACGCCGTGCGCTTCCCCGCATCATCTCCGCTGCCGGACGAGATTGCCGCCGGCGCCCCGGTCTTCTGCGGCCTGCTGCAGGTCGGCTCGGTGGATCGCGTGTCGCATGAGATCGAACCGGGCGCGGACGACCGGCCCGATCGGTTGTTCGTGCGGCTGGACATCCGGGTGGACACGCTCGTGCCGCTGCGAAGCGACTGCCGAATCGTCGCCCGCGGACCGCTGTTGGGCGGAGGCGGAAAGCTGGTGATCGTCGACCCGGGGCTGCACGGACAGCCGGTTCCCCCCGGGTCGGTGATCGGCGGAGTGCCCGGCAGCACGTTTGACGCGGCCCTCGATACCCTGGCGGGCGAGCTGGATCCGCACAACCCGGCCGGGCTCGTGGCCCTGGTGAAAACCGAGCTCGACGCGGGGAATGCCCGCTCCGTGATGGCGAAGATCCACCGGTCCGTCGAGGACCTGAACCTGATCACGAAGAGCCTGGCCCGGCAGATGGACACGCGCGACCGTGAGGCGCTGCTGGCCAAGCTGGGGCAGATCCTCGACCACATCAACGAGGCCACCGGCTCGCTGCGCGACCAGCTCACGCTGGAGTCGGAGGATGTGGTGCTGGGCAAGCTGCACAAGGGCCTGGATACGCTCAATGCCGACCTCGAAGCGGTGCTGGCCGTGATTCAGGAGAACCGGCCGAACATCGACGGCACCCTGGCCGGCCTGAGGCGAACGGTGGACACGGTGGAGCACGGCATCGCCACGCCGCTGGCCGAGCAGTTGGACGTAGCCGCCAATACCAGCCTGCTGAACAAGCTGCACGTTTCCTTCGATCGGATGAACCAGTCGCTGGCGGACCTGACCGTGGTGACGGGCGAGACCCGACAGGTCCTGGTGCTGAACAAGGAGCGTCTGAACGACATCTTTGCCAACGTGAACGAGACGAGCGCGCACCTGAAATCGGCGTCCAAGGAGATCCGCCGCAGCCCCTGGCGGCTGCTGTATCGGCCGAGTCTGGAGGAGACGCGAGAGCTGAACATCTTTGATGCGTCGCGGGAGTTCGCCACGGCTGCGGCCCACCTGGACGATTCAGCGACGCAGTTGCGGGCCCTGCTGGACGCTCACGGCGGCCAGGTCGCCGCCGATGACCCCGAACTGCTGGCCATCAAGGCCCGGCTCCAGGAGACCTTCACGCGATTCACCGAAGCGGAATCCGCTCTATGGCAGGAGCTGTCCACCCGCTGAGGGATCGGGACCGCGCGTGGTCGGGCCGGACGGATGCGAGAGCCGCGGCACGCATTGTTCCGGATCCGGCAGGTCCGATATTTCCCCCGTCCTGCCGGCGCCAGACCGCCCCCGGCGGATGCCGCCGATAATAAGATCAATCTCCGTCCGACAAGAACCGATGCCTTGAAGAACGTACGATCTGCGACCCGGCCGGGCCGACCGGCACAACAAGCCCGCACCCCGGCCGTGCGGGCGGGAGCGACGATACAACGGTATGTGGCCACTGCGCACCATGGGGTTCCTGGGTCTGTTCCTCACCGCGTGCATCGCGGCCGTGTACTATCCCATCATCGGCCTGGCGAACTACGTGGCGATCTATCAGTTGTATCCGGAGAGTCACTGGTGGGGTCTGCCCTTGCTGCCGCTCGGGATACGGTACTCACTCTGGGCGGGTGTTTCGATGCTGGTGGGCATGGCGGTCGGTCTGATCACGGGGCGTTTTCCGGAGAACCGGCCCTGGCTGACCCTTTGGGAGGTGCTGGTGGCCTTTCTCGCGGCGCTGACGGTCCTCAGCTACTTCACCACCAGCGACGTCGTGCCGGTGCAGACCATGATGCTGGACAAGTTCCTGAAGATGATGCTGTTTGTCTTCTGCTTTGTCCGGCTGATGACGAATCGGCTGAGCTTCATGCTTGTGATGTGGGTGTTCGTGGTGGGCAGCCTGGTGCTGGGCCACGAGGCGTACAACACACCATCCCAGGAGTTTGTGACCGGCCGCCTGCAGAGCATCGGCGGCACGGACTTCCGGGCTTCGTCGGGGTTTGCCGCTCACATGGCGGCCATGCTTCCGTTGATCGGGGCGACTTTTCTGGTCACGCGGACGTGGTGGCTGCGGATCATCCCCCTGCTCGCCGGCGTGCTCAGCTTCAACGCGATCGTGCTCTGTCGCACGCGGTCCGCGTTCATCGGGTTGATCGCCGGCGTCCTGGCGGCTTCCCTGATGGTGCCGCGGTCGTGGCGATGGAAGGTCTATCCGGGACTCATTGTGGCCGTGATCGGAGCTTGCTTTCTGATTGACCCGCACTTCGTGGAACGTATGGAGACCATGAAGACGCCGGAATCGCGGGAGGCGGACGCCGCCATCAGCCTGCGCTACCAGATCTGGGAGGCCGGCCTGGCCATGGTGGCGGACGAGCCGCTGGGCGTGGGCATCGGCGCTTTCGGGTTTCGGATTGCCGAGTGGAACCCGGCGCTCCACCGGCGGGCGGCCCACAACACGCTGCTGCTGTGCGCGGCGGAGATCGGCGTGCCGGGCCTGGTTGCCTATGTTCTGATCATCCTGGTGTCGCTGCTGCAACTCCACATGGTGTACTGGCGAGCGGACCAGACGGACGATCCCAAGGGGACCCGTATCTGGGCCTTCGCCGCGCTCATCTCGCTGGTCATTTACGTTGCGGCCGGGCAGTTCACCGAGCGTTTCTACACGGAGTCTCTGTGGTGGATTCTGGCGATGCCCACCTGCCTGCAGCGCATCACCATGGGGGAGATCCACGCACGGGCCCTGGCCGGGGAGGCGGAAGGCACGCCCCTCTGCGACACCCCCGACGCACCTCTCGACGACGCACTGCCGACGGCACCCGTCTTCGCGGACTGATTCCACGCACGCCGCGGCGCCCTCTCTCAGAACTCCTCCGTGATGCTTTTGCCCTGCATGAACAGGAGCAGATAATCACTGCCTCCGGCCTTGGAATCCGTGCCGGACATGTTGAAGCCGCCGAACGGCTGCACGCCGACCAAGGCACCCGTACACTTGCGGTTGAAGTACAGGTTGCCCACGTGGAACTCGTGCCGGGCCCGCTCCAGCCTTGATCGGTCGTTCGAGAACAGCCCGCCGGTCAGGCCGAACTGCGTTCCGTTGGCGATGTCCAGTGCGTCGTCAAAGTCGCGGGCTTTGATCACCGCCAGCACCGGTCCGAAGATTTCTTCCTGGGCGATGCGGGCGTTTCGGTCCACGTCCGCAATGATGGTCGGCGGGATGAACCAGCCGGCCTCCGGCACGCGGCTGCCGGACAGCACTGCTCGACCCTCCTTCTTGCCGATCTCGATGTACCCATTGATGCTCTTGTAGGCGGCCTCGTCGATCACGCCGCCCATGAAGAGGTTTTCCTGGCTGGCCGTGTGCCCGATGGTCAGCATCCTCGCGCGGTCCACCACCTTCTCCAGGAGTGAATCGTAGATGTCGCGGTGGGCGATCAGACGCGAGCACGCGGAGCATTTCTGCCCCTGGAAGCCGAAGGCGGCGGCGACGACGGCGGCGGCGGCGGCGTCCAGGTCCGCGGTTTCATCCACGACCATGCAGTCCTTGCCGCCCATCTCGAGGATCGTGCGCTTCAGCCAGATCTGCCCCGGCTGCACCTTGGCGGCCTTCTCGAAGATGCTCTTGCCCACCTCCATGGACCCGGTGAACGCGATGTTGCGGGTGAGCGGGTGGCAGACCATGTGGTCGCCCACGGCCCGACCCGGGCCGGGCAGGTAGTTCAGCACGCCCGGCGGCAAGCCGGCCTCTTCGAGAATCTCCGCCAGCTTGGCCGCGATGACCGGGGCCGTGCTGGCCGGCTTGAGGACCACGGTGTTGCCCGTCACGATGGCTGCCGTCGTCATGCCCGTGGTGATGGCCAGCGGGAAGTTCCACGGCGGAATGACCACGGTGACGCCGAGCGGGACGTAGCGCAGTTCATTTTCCTCGCCGGGATACGGCACCACCGGCTGGCTGCCGCCCAGGCGCATCATCTCGCGGGCGTAGAACTCCATGAAGTCGACGGCTTCCGCCGCGTCCGCGTATGCCTCGATCCAGCTCTTGCTGACCTCGAAGCACATCCAGGCGGCGACCTCGTATATTCGGCGGCGCATAATGGCGGCGGCCTTCACCAGGATGCGGGCCCGCGTTTCCGGCTCCACCCGGCTCCACATTTTGAACGCCTCGGCGGCCGTCTGGACGGCCTGTTCGGCGTGTTCGGTCGTCCCCTTGCCCACATGCCCGATCACCTGTTGGTACGCGGCCGGGCAGACCGAGGTGATGCGATCTCGTGTGTCGATGGTCTGATCGCCGATCCGCAGGGGGTATGTTTGGCCGAGCTTTCTGGAAACCTCCGTGATGGCGTCAAGCATTCTCGAGCGGGGGCCGTCCTGAGAGAAATCGACATAAGGTTCGTTGTAGAATGGCATTAGCACAGTGCTCACCTCCGACGTGGCCGTTCGGCCGGACCGCGTTTTCGTCCTGGTCGGCGGGAGCGAACGTGGAAGCGGCATCCCGGCGACCCTCGCGATGGATTTTGTACCATGAGACTGCATACAGTTCCAGCCGTGCCGACAGGTTGGCCATCTCTGGATTGGCGGAGGCCGTCGCGGGATGCCCGGAAGTCCGCGGCTTGCCCGTTGCGGCGCGGGGGGGACGCGGGTGGGGTTGTCTGACGCGTGGCTGCGGATCACCTTTGTGAAGCCTACCCAGGCGCGGAGGGCCGGCACCCCTGCGTGCTTCTTTAGCTGCCGGCGTGAGGCGACCCTGTCCACGCCCGGTCTGCCCAGTTGACAACCCGAGCCGGTGTCGGTTGAATGCCCCTGTAGAGTGATCGGGGCGATTGGCGCAGTTGGCTAGCGCGCCTGCTCGACATGCAGGAGGTCACAGGTTCAAGTCCTGTATCGCCCAGTAGCGCAATTCCATAAACAGCAGATGGTTACAAGAACGGCTGGCGGAAGCCTCCGGGGCCAAAGCCGGCGGACCGGGTGGAGACGGTCCACTGCCTTCCCTTGCGCTCGCCCACTCGCCGGAGTGTCGAGTGGCCGGGACCGTCTGTGCAAAGCACTTCCCGAGCTCGTGACGCACGGCCGCCGAAGTCGCGAGGCATCAATTTGGGACCGCGTCTTCTGCCACTCCCACACCACCCCGTACCAACCGCTGGACAGCGGGTAGATCTGGTGGAAGCGGATGCGCGAGCGGTATGAATCGTTCGCATCCGTAACTATCGGCCACCATTTCTCCCGCGATGGCGCCCCTTCCGGTCGGTACAAGTACCCGACCTCGCGGTCTCTCGTGCTCACCGTGGGGAACAAAGGCCCCGCGTCTGTCGTGAATCGGCTCATGTACATGACGTTCCCCACGCGGATCGGCCCGACATACGGTAGCCCGTTGGGTTCGGGGGGTACGAATTGGTTGTGTTGGCGCCTGAACGACCAGACGAAGGGCCAGTTCGTTTACTGGACAGCAGTCAGCGGCAGGATGAGCAGGGCCAGCAACGCCGCGATGATCGTGAACGGCTGCCGCATCCACCGGCGTGTTCCGCAGCGGCGCAGGCGCATCCATAGGCGGCACGCCACCACCACAAAGTAGAAGACCACGTGGCAGGTCAGGAAGACGATAAGCACTTGCTGCCCCCTGGCCAGACCTGTCCATGTTGGCGCTTCACTTCGCCAGAGTATGCCCAGCATCACATTCAGCAGCGCCGCCACGCCGGACAACCCAAGTGAGAGGTCCGTCCTCCAGGCACAGGGGCCGCCACCGTCCACTTGTCCGGCATCCTCTTGTTTGGCATCTGTGTCAGCCATCTGTGAAGCCAACCCATAAACGAACGGTGCGTCCAGGCACAGCACCAACCTGCAGGAATCGCGTCCATGAACTCATGGTACGGCCGGCCCCCAGGCGGACCGCGATTGTCGCCGACTCGCGGCCTTCAAGACAGATGCGCTTCCCATACCCACCCCGGATATCATTGCCACCACCCGACTACCTACATACAGAAACGCAGAAGAGGTCGGCTTCTTTCGAGCATCTGCAAATTGGCCGGACACTGGAAAGATCGGAGCACACCACACCTGACCCTCGGCCCGCGTGAGCAGGTCGGGGGACAGACCGGGACGTCACCGCCGTACTGCCGGCAGCACCGGGCCCTGATTTCCAGATCGGCGGCGCGAGCTTCGTTGCGGAGGAATGTTTCCGGCCGAAGGTTTGTCCACTGGACGGCCGGATGGGGATGCTCAGGCGCAGCCGCTCGCGCGGTCGAAAGCATCGGCGCCGCGTGCAGAGACATTCCGCTTCACGCGGAGAAGATGCCTGGTGTCCCCCGGTTCCCCCGGATCCCCCAAGGCCCGCGCTTCGCCTTACGCCTGCGGGAACAGCTCCGGGCATAGACAGACTTTGGTTCGGCTGTCCGGTTCTACTCGCCTGCTGGCCGTGGCTCGCCCACCGCCTACACATCGCTCCCGGGCCGGCATTGACAGCAACCGTTAACAACCGTGCAATAACGGGCTGCCAACTTGCGATCCTTCCGTGTTCCCGTGGGTAGACCTGTCGAATCCTCCGTCATCACACGGGATGGCTCGCCAGCGCGGCGGGCGAACGCCGCTGACGAGATGAAGTACTGCTGCAATGGAATAATGGCAGTGTGGATTGATATTCAAGACATCTTCCTGTATGCTCCCCGGGCGACGCAACATCTCGCGGAGACGTTGCTGTTCATTTTACCTGGCTCTCTCTTGTGTTGACGCTATCGAGAAACTCCCGAATGGCCGGTGTTTGCCGGCCGAAATTGGCGCGCCTTGTTTGGGTTTGCATCCCGCCTCGGTTCACCGGAAGGCAACGGATGCTCCAGGATGCGAGGCCCGAGCGGTAGCGGCGTATATCGAGCGTCTTCAATTCGTGGCGATGCAAAGGGTGGGTCCCGGCAATCCGGCGTTCGGGACGCCACATGAGGAAGGAGTCTGTTCCAGGAAGGAGGAATCCCATGAGAAGAGAATTCGTGCTGGTGTTGGCCGCGGCGTTGTTCACGCCGGTGTCGGTCGAGGGTAGCTGGACGAACCCGCCCCCTTTCAATCCCGAACAGGAGGGCGGTCGGGTGCTGGAATGGGACTTCTACAGTCCGGACAACTGGCGCAATCCGGCCACGTTGTACGGACCTGAATGGGATGGCCCCGGTTGGGAATGCGATGAGGTCATCGTGGACGGAGACTTGCAGCACTTCTTCGAGGATCCGACGGGGTCCGGGCGTTCGGGTCTGCTCGGCATTGACAACCGAGAGGGAGATGGCACAACGAAGACCGGGTCAATCAGGTTTCACATCAACAACTTCGACAACGAGAACCCCTGGAAGTACTTCTGGGACGAGGCGGAGTATTACGGCACCTTTATGTTCGGAGTGAGCTGGCCGACTGACTGCGACGGAGACTGGGAGTTCAAGAACGTCCAGGATCTGGGGGACGGCTGGACGCGAGACAACGCCGACGGCTGGATTCAACCCAACCCTGAATGGGAGGAGTTCGTGTGGAATTTCAGCGTGGAGGACGGCGACATGATGTTCCTCGACAACTTCCGCGTGGCAACGCTCTGCATTCCCGAGCCGGGTACGCTGGTCATGTTTGGCCTGTGTGCCCTCGCGGTGATCCGGCGCCGTTAGCGGCCCGTTGGGGGATTGCGCAGGCGGGTTTCAGGGAAGCACGCCTGCGTGTCAATGCCGACTGGAGGTCGGCGCGACATGTCCCTCAATAGCCTGTTTGTCGCGCGGAGCGAATGAGCGAGTGGTAATCCTCTGAGAGCACGACACCGAAGGCCCATCCGCTTCAGGAACGGATGGGCCATCGGTTCACGCGGCGCAGCAGGCCGTCGAAGAACCTGAGACACCGGTTTCAGCAGCCCGGGCCATGTGACCCAAGAATCGGCACTACCGGACAACCCGGGCGACGGATGCCGACTTCCCGACCGAAACGCCTGAGCTACGCCACATCGAGTATTCGACCGCGCCGCATGATCGCTCGCTTCCCGCGCCGATCAGCAGCGTTTCTCACGCCGGCCGCGAGGGGGTCGTGGGTTCCCGCGCTACATCGCCGCCGTAACGGCCGCCAGGGCGGCGTCGTAATTCGGCTCGTGCGTGACTTCGGGCACGTACTCGGCGTGGACCACCTTATTCTTGCGGTCGAGCACGAAGACGGCCCTTGCCAGCAGGCCCAGCTCCTTGATCAGCACACCGTAGGCCGGGCCGAACGAGCGGTGCTTGTAGTCGCTGGCCGTGATGACGCGTTCGATCCCCTCCGCGCCGCAGAAGCGTTTCTGGGCAAACGGCAGGTCCATGCTGATGGTCAGCACGATAGTATCTTCGGAGAGCTGGGTGGCCTTCTGGTTGAAGGTTCGCGTCTGCACGGCGCAGAGGGGCGTATCCAGGCTCGGGACCACGCTGAGCACGCGGACCTTGCCGTGGTACGTGTCGCACCGCAGGTCTGACAGGTCGTTGGCCGTCAGCGTGAAGTGTGGGGCCTCACTGCCTGCCTTGATCGCGGGGCCGATGAGGGTCAGAGGGTTGCCCTGAAACGTGATGACACCGGTTCTCTCGGTCATGGCTGTTCTCCGTTGTTGACTGGCAAACGTGCCGACGAATCGCACGATCCGCGCCGCCCATCCCAGCCGCCGCATATTGTAGCCGCCCGGACCGGGCATGGGCAGCCCGTTCCTCCCCCGCGCGGTCCGTTCACGGCGCTGCGGGCTGCCGGCTACTCCTGGGCTAGTTCGTACAGTCCCTGGCCGACGTATTTGAGACGACCGCGGCGGACCAGCTCGTCCCAGACGGCCTTGGGGTATTGCTGGGGCGGGACAATGGAGATGATGTCGGAGCGGCGACCGCTGCTCATAGGGCCGTGGCCGAGGGTTGATTCCGCATCCAGCCGCGTCAGCTTGAGTCTCTTCTTGAACGCTTTCATCGCCTTGCGCAGCTCTTCCGACGACGGTCCGTCGGCCGGGGCCCCACCGTCCTGCGAAGGCGTGGGCGGGTCTCCAGACTGTGGGGGATCGGGGATCAACACGCACCTCCTGACGCTCTTCGCTTCTCCCGAACGAGCATCGGCCGCCTCGTTCGGCCCTGGGCAGATTGCCATCATAGCGAACCTGACGCGACCCGGTAGGCGGCGTCGGGGGCCGGTTTTGGCCGGGGAGCGGTCCCGCATCCTGTAACGCTCTGTTGTGGAATGGGTTATGTGTGCGCCTCGCGATGGGGCTGCGACAACCCCTGCGGGCCTCGCGTTCGAGTTTCTCCACGCGATCGGCTTGAGGGGCGGCCTGAGGCGCAATAGACTTCTTTCACCCAAGGCACCGCCGCGGTCGGGCCCGCGGCGGGCGCAGACCCAAGGTGCTCGACAACGAGAGGACGAACGATGCGGGAGGAAATATCCCAGGGGCTCGGAACGCGCTGTTTGCACGCTGGGCAGGAGGCTGACCCGGTCACCCACGCGCGGGCGGTGCCGATCTACGCGACGACGAGCTACCTGTTCGACGACACGGACCATGCGGCTAACCTGTTCGCCCTCAAAGAGTTCGGGAACATCTACAGCCGAATTATGAACCCCACAAACGACGTGCTGGAAAAGCGTCTGGCCGCTTTGGACGGCGGGGTCGGGGGCTTAGCCGTCGCCAGCGGGCAGTCGGCTGTCACCATCGCCATCCTGAACATCTGCCGGGCGGGTCAGAACTTTGTGTCGGCCACCAGCCTCTACGGCGGCACCTGGACGCTGTTCACTCAGACCTTCGCCAAGATGGGGATCGATGTGCGGTTCTTTGCCCCGGACCGGCCGGAGGACATCCGCAAGCGGGTGGATGGCAACACGCGGTGCGTGTATTTCGAGTCGCTGGGCAACCCCAAGAACGACGTGCCGGATTTCGCGGGTATCGCGGAAGTGGCGCACGACTGCGGATTGCCGGTGATCTGTGACAACACGGTGATGACGCCGGTGCTGTTGCGGCCGTTCGAGCACGGCGTGGACATCAACGTGTACAGTTGCACGAAGTTCATCGGCGGGCACGGCCTGCACGTGGGCGGGTGCATCGTGGATTCGGGCCGGTTTGACTGGACGGTGCAGCCGGGAAAGTGGCCGGAGTTCACGGAGCCGGACCCGTCGTACCACGGGCTGGTGTTTGCCGAGGCGCTGAAGCCCCTCGGGAACATCGCCTACATCACGAAGTGCCGGACGCACGGCCTGCGGGACGTGGGGGCCTGCATGAGTCCGTTTGCGGCGTTTCTGTTTCTGCAGGGGCTGGAGACGCTCCACCTGCGTATGCCTCGCCATTGCGAGAACGCGCAGCGGGTGGCAGAGCACCTGCAGCGCCACCGCGCGGTGGAGTGGGTGAACTACCCGGGGTTGCCGGAGCATCCTCATCACGCCAACGCGAAGCAGTACCTGCCGAACGGATGCGGGGCCATTCTCGGGTTCGGCATTCGCGGCGGCGCGGCGGCCGGCAAGCGGTTCATCAACGCGGCAAAGCTCATGTCGCACCTGGCGAACATCGGTGATGCCAAGACGCTGTGCATCCACCCGGCCAGCACGACGCACTCCCAGCTCACCGAGGCGGAGCAGCAGAAGACGGGCGTGGTGCCGGAGTACATTCGGCTGTCGATCGGCCTGGAAGACATCGAAGACATCCTCGCGGACATCGACCAGGCGCTGGCGGCGTCGCGGGCATGCATTTGACATTCCTGGGGTCGGCGCGGGATATAATCGCCGCCATGGCATCAGAGTACCCTGACAACAGGCAGGCCTCCGTCGGGCTCGTCCAGACGCAGACGGCCACGCTCTTTACGCCGCCGGACCTGCTGCAACTGGAGTGCGGGCAGAGCCTGGGGCCGATCGAGGTGGCGTACGAGACGTACGGCCGGCTGAACGAGGCCCGCGACAACGCCGTGCTGATCTGTCACGCACTAACCGGCGACGCCCACGTGGCGGGCCGGCATCGCCCGGACGACCGCAAGCCTGGCTGGTGGGACACCATGATCGGGCCGGGCAAGGGGATCGACACCGACCGCTATTTCGTGATCTGCTCGAACGTGTTGGGAGGCTGCAAGGGCACGACGGGGCCGTCCGGCATCAACCCGCAGACCGGCCGGCCATGGGGTTTGACCTTCCCGGTCATCACCATCGAAGACATGGTCAAGGTCCAGAAACGGCTGATGGAGCATCTGGGCATCGACCGGCTTCTGGCGGTGGTCGGGGGCTCGATGGGCGGGATGCAGGTTCTGGAGTGGGCGGTTCGGTACCCGGAGTGTGTCCGGGCCGCGATTCCGATCGCCACCACGACGCGATACGGGGCGCAGGCCATCGCGTTTGACGCGGTAGGGCGTAACGCCGTGCTGGCGGACCCGAACTTCGCGGATGGGCAGTATTACGGCGGGCCGGGGCCGGATCGGGGGCTGTCGATCGCGCGGATGGTCGGCCACATCACGTACCTGTCAGAGGAAGGGATGCACGCGAAGTTCGGACGGCAGCTCCGCCACGCCGACAGCTACCGCTACGACTTCCACAGCGAATTCTCGGTGGAGACGTACCTGGACCACCAGGGTCAGGTCTTCGTCGACCGGTTCGACGCGAACAGCTATCTCTACATCACCAAGGCGACGGATTACTACGATCTGGCGGGGCGGTACGGATCGCTGGAGCAGGCGTTCGCGAACGCGCGGTCGAAGTTTCTGGTGATCAGTTTTTCAAGCGACTGGCTGTTTCCACCAAAGCAGTCCCGGCAGGTCGTGGATGCGCTGCTGGCCGGCAACAAGGACGTGTCGTACACGGAGGTGAACTCGCCGTACGGGCATGATGCGTTTCTGCTGGAGCCGGAGGTGTTGGGCCGGTTGCTGCGGGGGTTTCTGGCCGCCGCGGCCGGATCGCCGCTGCGATCGGACGTGCCGGACGTGCAGCCATATTGCCAGCAGCCGGTCATCGACACGCCGTGGAAACGGCTGCGCGTGGACTTCGACGCCATCGAGAGCATGATCGACCCCGGCAGTTCCGTGCTGGACCTGGGGTGCGGGCGGGGGATTCTGCCGGGCCGGCTGATCGGGCGCAAGGCTGCGCGGTGCCTGGGCGTGGAGGTTCAGCAGGACGCGATCTGCGAATGCGTGGACCGCGGCGTGCCGGTGGTTGACCTGGACGTGCTGGCGGAACTGGGCAGCTTTCGCGACAAATCGTACGACTGGGTGATTCTGTCCCAGACGCTGCAGATTCTGGCGAACCCGGAACGAGTGCTGCTGGAGATGTTCCGCATCGGACGCAATTGCATCGTGAGCTTTCCGAACTTCGCGCACTGGCGGACGCGGCTGCAGATGCTGCTGACCGGCCAGACGCCGGTGACGCCGCTGCTGCCGTTTCCGTGGTACAACACGCCCAATACGCGCTTCGTCTCCCTCTGCGACTTCGAGGCGTTCTGCCACCAGCACGGTGCCTCCGTCGTTCGGCGCATCCCCCTGGTGGCCCGCCGTCGTCATCCCGTCCGCCTGTGGCCGAACCTGCTGGCCGAGGAGGCGATCTACGTGCTGCGGGCGCCGGCCGGAATTGCGAATCGCGAATGACGGATTGCGAATTGCGAGTAAAGGGAAATGCAGCGACGTCTGCGCGACGGCTGGGGGGAGGAGCGGGAAACTGTCTTCAATGACGTACACGTTCAGCCAGGGGTCCCCGTGGTGGCAGTTGCGAACTCTGATGATTAGAGTTCGATCGGCAGGCCGCACTCGGGGGCGCAGCGGGAAGCCGGGGTGCAGCGCGGACAAACACAGGCAACGCACCCGTTCCGGCGGCGTCGAGCGCGCCTCGAGTGGTGGGAGCCCGCCTCTGTGTCATTCCCTGCGTACTGGTTCGGAGTCCTGCGTACTTCTTCTCGGGGTCCGATTGCCGGTCCCCCGTACGGCGTGCTTCGTTCGATGAAGCTTGCCCGGCTCGCCTACTCGCACGGGTTCAGATCCGTCACGTCGATTCGGTAGAGCTCGACGGCGGAGTCGTCCTCGCGGATGGCCTCGATGAGCCAGCGGCAGCCGCGCTCGTACTCGTTGTCGTAACGGCTGACCATCACTTCGGAGGTCACCACGTGAAGCAGCGTGTTGTTCTCTGATGAGTAAATCCAGGCACTCTCCACGCTGTCCCTCTCCTGGCCGGGCCCCAGGCCGGTGCTGTACCATCCATCTTCAGTTACGGTGCCGGTGGCCGGCACCTCCTTGGTCACGTGCCACCAGATGACAACGTTTCCCGAACCGTTGTTCTTGAAGTGGATCTTGGCCAGGCATGCCACGTTGCCCGGACTGCCCTCGTAGCGGGGCGGATCCTCGGCGCTGACCTCGACCCAGTCCCAGCCGTCGCAGGTCTGCGCGTCGAAGTTGCCGTCGCCGTCCGGATCGCGGGGATCGACCGGCTCGCCGTTGTCGTTGTCGTCGGCGTTGTCGTTCATGTTGTCGTTCGCATTGTCGTCGGAATTGTCGTTCGCATTCGCATTGTCGTTGTCGTTCGCGTTGCCGTTGGTGGGCTCGTCGGCCGGATAGAACCTGACCCCTAGGCGGTTGATGATGATGCGGGACGTCACGTTGTCCGACGAGACCGCCAGGCAGAGCGTGAACAGCCCCGAGCGGAGCAGGCCTACGCGGGATGCGCCCACCCGCCAGACCGCACGAACGTCCACCGGTTGGTCGTTCACGTACATGACGGTCTGCCCGTTCACCGGCCGAAGCTCGAAGTCCATCACCAGGGTGCCGTCCGAGCACGGGTCTGTGGAAAACGGGCCGGCCAGGTAGCCTCGCACACGAACACTGCCTTCGGGCACGGCCTGACTGATGGTAAACGGCCGCTGCGCCGTGCCGGCCGCAGACAGGATCTGCACGTTGGCCGCTTCCACGATGAACTCCGCGTCGCCCGGCTGGTCGGTCGGGGTCTCGCTGAACAGTTCGACGGAGACGCTGTTGCGAACCGGTTCGGCCCCGGCCGCAATGTCGAATACGCCCGCATCCCCTAACTCGATGTTGAACGTCTTCCCGGCGACGGTGAACTTGATCTGCACACCGCCGTTGCCGCCCGGCGCAACGCGCACCTGGCAGGCGGCCAGCACGAGCGTTACGGCAAACACCGACACCGCCAGTACCGCCACCCACGTGCGCGAATTCCCTGTTCGAGTCATTGTTGACATCGCCTCGAATACGAGTACCCGATCTGTCGCCGGCCAACATCCGGCCGGCAGACGCACAGTCCCGTCCGCATTGTACCGCCGGCGTGTCCCTGCACGCACCCCGTTTCCCGAGATTTTCTCCGGTCCCAGCACCAGAGACAGCCTCTACCGCATGTATTACGGTGGATTGTCGGGCTCGTTTCCGGGGATCGATGCCGGGCATCCGAAGGCGCTTCGGCTGCAAGGCTGTCCGCGGCGGGTGCCTGGCGGGTCGAGCGGCAGGGCGTACCCCTGGGGCGGTTCTCCGCGGCGAGGCAAACCGGGTCATCCGGCCGGTGAGACGGGCGCGGTCGCCGAAGTGGCTCGCCCGCGAGCGTTTTGCAGGGCCTTGGCCGGGTGCGGGGTCCGCGGGATCCGCGCTTTCTGAACGCCGAGCAGCCGCCGGGCCATCTGCAGAGCCTCCCTGCGAAAACGGCTGACGAAGCGGAGCAGTTCTCGGAAGCGGCCGGTGCCGAGGTAGAACGACAGGTAGGTGAGGCTCTGGAGCAGTTCCATCCCGCGATGGGTCAGGTGCCGTGAGGTCAGGGCGTTGCCGAAGTACTTGTCGTAGTGCTGCCAGTTTCGGCTCGTCAGGCGGTAGCCCCATTGTCCGCGGCGGGCCATGTCCCAGATTTCGGTGCCCGGATACGGCACCATGACACCGACGGCGATTGTGTCCGCGCCGGACAGCGGTGCGAAGCGGACGGTCTGCATTGCGGTGGACCACGTCTCGCCGGGGTGGCCGATGATGAAGAAGGCGTTGGTCCGCAGGCCGGCGGCTCGTGCCGCGGCGATGGCCTGACGGGCCTGACGCAGCGTGATGTCCTTGTGGATGCGCCGCAGGATCGACGGGTTTCCGGACTCGATCCCGAAATCGAGCATCGTGCAGCCGGCGTGTTTCATCTTGCGGTACAGGGCGCGGTCGGCCAGGTTGGCCCGCGAGTTGGCCTTCCAGTGCCAGACCGTGCCCCGGCGGCGGTTGCGCTCGATGAGCCGATCGAGCAACTCGTTGGTCCATCGGGGGTTCACGCCGAAGGTCTCGTCCTGGAACCACGAGGTCCGCTGGCCGATGCGGGCTTCCAGTTCCTCGATCTCGGCCATCACGTTGTCCACGCTCCGCAGCCGGATGCGGCTGCCGAGGACCCGCTGGCAGAACGCGCAGCGGAACGGGCAGCCCCGGCCCGCGTACAGCCCCCAGCCGTTGGGCGGCGTGGGGAACCGCTCCCAGGCCGGGAACGGCAACACGTCGAGGTTCCGGAGAAACGGGCGGGCTGCGTTGCAGACCACCTGCCCGTCGTCGCGGTAGGCGATGCCGGCAATGGACGACCACATGTGCCGGGGACTTCCTCCCGCGACGGCGGCGGCCAACTCGCAGGCCGTTTGCTCGCCCTCCCCTCGGACGGCCACGTCGATGGCGGGGAACTCGACCAGCGTCTCTTCGGGCAGGGCGGTCGTGTGCGGCCCGCCCACCATAACGACGACCTCGGGCAGTGCGTCTTTGATCGCAGCGGCGAGCTTGCCGGCGTGGACGATCTCGTGCGTCATTGCCGTGATGCCGACGAGGCCGGGGCCGATGCCGCGCACCAGTCGCACGACGGTCGGTAGATCGAGCCTGTGGGTCTTGGCGTCGATCCCCCGGACGTCGTGCCCGTCACGCAGCAGGCAGGCCGCCACGTAGCCGAGCCCCAGGTGCCCGACGCCGTACCGGTGCCTCTGCAGATCCGTCTCCGGGCAGGGATTGATCAGCGCAATCCGCATGGTGCCGATATTATCGGCCATTGGCGCGGCGGACTGAACGCCGCGATACGGATTGCATTCGCGTTTTCAGTGTCGCCGGGGCGGGTGCAGCGGGCACGGCGCTTTCATTCGGCCGCCACCGGCGGGGCGGCGTTCAGTCCGACCTGGACCGATCCCTTGCTGTTGTTCTCGATCTGCTCCGGGCCGCCGAAGATATTCTCGGCGATGACCGCACGCCGCACGTTCGGCCCCAGCGATGCCTGCTTACCGGAGTCCCGGAATTCGCAGCCGCGGACGAGCACGGTGCCGCTCTCCACCTGCAGGGCCGCCCGGCCCTCCTTGTCCTTGTCCCATTGCATGAAGGTGCAGTCGGAAAAGCCGACCGTGCCGCGCCCGGCCAGCCGGGCAATCTGCTTGTTCGGCCCCCAGTACGAGCAGTTCACAAATCGCACCGTGCCGGTGTGCTTCGGCCCGACCACCACCATGGTGGGGTTCGGACCGTGGAAGCTGACGAACTCGCCGTTGGTGATCAACAGGCCCATGGGCGCGCTCTGCTCGACCATCACGCAGGCCTCCTGGCAGTCGTCGGCCCCGATGCCCAGGAAGTTGCCGTTGCACACGCCCTTGGGGGTTTCGATGAAGCGATAGCCGATCCGGTAGCCGAAGCAGAACGTGTTCAGCACGTAGTGCCAGTCCGTCCGGCCGAAGATGAAGGCCTCGCCGTTGGCCCGCTGCCACTCGATGAGCGGCGGGTGCATGCTCCACCAGGGGTTCCAATGCACGTTTTCGATCCGGCCGATGTCGTAGATCTGGTCGACGTAGATGCCGCGGCGCAGTGGCTGGCCGTGGACATTGCGGATCAGGGCCCGCTGGTTCTCCGAGGCGTCGATGCCGTTGTATGGATTGAGCAGTTCCACGTCGAGGATGGAGGGGTTGTTGCCGCGCATGGCGACGGCGTACGGGTACGGCTTGGGAACAGCCGTGGGATCCTGCTTGGGGTAATAGATCACGACGCCGCGAAGCGTGGAATTCGTGGTCAGCGCGATGAAGGGCGGGCCGTCCTCCGAGCCCTCGCCCGCCTCGGCCAGCAGGGTGGTTCCGTACTCGGGCTTTGGTTGGCCTGCGTCGCGGATGCCGGCGTGGGAGGGCACCGATTGCCAGATGCCGGTCAGCGTTACGCCCATCGGGACGCGTAGGTTGCCCGCGATGCGGTACGTTCCGCGGGGCGCCAGCACTACACCGCCGCCGGCGTTGCCGGCCGCCTCCAGGGCCTGCTGAAACGCGGCGGTGTCGTCCGTCTTGCCGTCTCCCACCGCGCCGAAGTCGCGGACGTTGTACTGCGAATCCGCGGGGGCGGCGGGCAATTCGTCGGCGTGCGACCGTTGCGTGATCCCGACGGAACACGAGATGGCCAGTGCAGTGATCAGCGACCTTCCGATCCTTCTCATGTCTTTCTCCTCGTGCGGGGGAATCATTGCCTGCCCGCAACGGCCTGCCAGCGAATCTCAAGCACCGCGCCGTCGGGATGGTTGGGGAACTGCACCAGAACCGTGCGCGCATCCGAAGCGACGGTGATCGGCAGTTCCTCTCCGGATATCTTCCGCGCCGCGGCGGATTGAACCTCGCGCCCGGCCCGGGCGATCCGGACGACGGCCGGCGTCTCCTCCGGGCCGCGGAGGGTGATGCGGGACGCCTCGTTCTCGAATCGATCGGCCATGAGTCGATGCGTGCAATGCAGAACACGCGGCGCCGACGGGTCGGACAGAATCGGTCCCACGTCCCGGTACACACCGCTCTGGCCGGGTTCCAGTTGCACGACGTCGCGGATCGGCAGATCGGGATCGAAGACGTCGAGCAGCGGGCCCGACAGGCGCAACGGCTCGCGTGTGGCGCCGGCGATGACGAACGGCCCGCGCCTCATACAGAAGCGTCCGGGCGTGCGGAGCCCCCGTGCGGCGCCCGCCTTGCGAAGGGCCGTGTCAATCAACGGCAGGTATTCGGATTTCGCAGCCGCCGGGTCGGCGAACCGCCTCGGCTGGACTTGGCGCCGAAGGACCCAGCCGTGGCCGACGGCATGGTCGCCGTTCCGGTCGGCCGCGCCGCCCAGTTCGGCCAGCAGGTGGTGCAGGGGGGACTCATGCCCCGCGTCCTTCCACCAGAACGGGGCATCGTCCAGATTGGCCGGTCCGCCGAGCAGAACGAGACAACCGCCTCGCTTCACCCAATCGGCCAGGGCCGTGTGCATTTTCGGATCGATCGGCTTGAATACCTCATAGGCGACCACGATCACGCGGAAGCGGTTGAGGTATGCCGGATCGCCGACTCGCTCCATGATGCAGGCCGACACGGGGACCCCAACGTGAATCAGCGGCTGGAGCAGCCCGTAGATATCCTGCAGCATCGGCGGCGGTCGCTTCTCCCACAACACGGTGTCCGCGACGGCCACGCCCACGCCCTCGGTCGGCGATTCTTCCCATCGTCCGCCGGCGGGCGCCTCCTGCAGTGCCTGGACCGCGGACAGGATGATGATGCGGTAGCGCTCCGGGGCAGGCGTGCCGCCGCCGGAAGCGTAGCCCGGAAGGAAGATCCGGTCCGGCCACGGCATCACCTCGAACGCGTCGACCGCGGGAAACAGGAGCTTGGCCGCCACGCTGTGACGGTACCAGGTCTCGAAGTCGGCCCAGGTGTGGTTCGGATCGTCCTCCACCGGGTCGGCCAGCAGCCACAATCGCTTGTCGGTGCCGACGACCAGTTGGACGAAGTAGTCGTAGAGCGCGTACGCGGACGTGAAGAACGAGGCGTCGGCCCCGCCGTACTGGCCCCGCGCCCAGTTCACCGGCCCGGTCCACACCTGCCCGATGTATCCGTCGATCCCCTCGATGGAGAGTGAGGTGCCCAGCGGGGCGACGAGTTGGGCCGCCACGTTGCTGTAGAGCGAATGCACGGGCACCACGAAGGCGACGTCTCGCCCAACATGCCGGGCCCGCTGACGCGTGGTCTCCAGTAGCCTTTGCTCGAGCGTCACGTACAGCTCGTTCTTGAGCTGCCCCGTCAGGAAGCGCGCCTCGGCTGAGGCGCTCTCGGGCTCCCACGGGCGCGCGTACCGCCGCACCCACAGATCGCGAAAGCTCTGCTCATACCCGGTGAACGCGTGCGCGAGCGGCTCTTCCGGCAGGATGGCGTCCGCACCCGCGTCGATCGACTCTGCCGTCATCTCCTGCAGGTGTCGGGTCCATCCCTCGGTCGGCAGCATGTATGGACGAACGCCGGCGCACAGGACGACTTGGCCGGAGGCGTCGCGCTCCACGTCATCCGGGTGCGGCGTGCCGTCCCACTTGCCGGTCCAGTACTCATTCTGCGCATCGGAATCCGCGAAGAACATCCGGCCCACACAGTAGCCGTGCCGCTTCCACGATTCGATCGCGTGGCGCAGCGGCTCCGGTCCCACCCCGTGCTGGTGGACGATCACGCCGTCCACCGCGATGGCGATCCGCGGGTCATACGAGATATTGGTCTGAAACAGGGTCTTGGCGTTCAGAAAGGGTGCGGGGCGGACCGGCCGCGTCGTGGTCCGGTCGCCTCCGGCCGTTGTGCCGCACCAGGCGAGCAGCACCAGAGCTGAAAGAGATACTGTCTTGTGGATCATCATCAAGGCCTCGGGAACTCGGGTGGATGGTACGCCGGGCGGAGGCGCGCCGCAATGTTCGTGTCCGGTGCGATCAGGGGGTCTCGACCGGTGGACCCATCTGAAACCGCTCCAGCCATGCGAGCATCAGACGGTCCGAGGCGTCCGAGGAGCGTCGCAACTCCTCAGGCGGCTTGCCCCAGTAGAAGCCGATCCAGCCGCAAGCGAGCCCTCGGGATTCCTGGATGAATCGTCCATGCTCCTCCGCGGAACAGAGCAGAGGAAACGTCTCTTCGATGACGATCGGCTTGCCGATTGAGAAGCCGGCCAGTGTGGACAGGGCCTCGGTGACCTTGCCGGACCCCGGATAGAGGTGCACGCAAAGGAAGTCAAGCTCCCTGCCGACCTCGGTCGGCACGAATCCGGAACTCAGTCCCGGCCGATCCAGACTCCAGTCCACGAGACCCACCGTGATGAGGTGCCGGCGGTCGTGTCTGCGGATCGCCGCGGACAACTCGCGAATCCAGCGGCGGGCGATCTCCGGCCGGGGCCGGCCGGCCGGATCAAGCGAGATGAACTGCACGTAGTGATACGTTTCGGCGAAGGCCGGTCCCAGCCAATCGCCCGGCGACCGAGGTTCTGCCGGCACCACCGGCTCGTTCATCAGGTTGTAACAGAAGACAGCCGGGCTGGTCGCGGCGCGGCGGGCGACTTCCTCCCAGAACCGCGCCTGGACCTTCCACCGCTCAGACTCTGACAACGCGTCGTACCAGGCCGGCACGTCCGATTTGCGGTAGCAGCCCAGCCCGGTGATATCGAGGTACAAACCGACCTGCTCAGCCAGTACCAGCAGACGCGACAGTTGCGCCAGTGCCTGCTCGTTCGCCGTGTCCGAATCCTGCATGAACCGGCCGAGCTGCAGGTGAATCCGAACCACGTTGGCCCCCAGGGCCTTCATGTCCCGAAAACCCTCCTCCACCTTTGTCCACTCGGGAATCCAGTAGTCCTCCAGCAGCCGGAGCGATTCGTCATGATCATAGTTGAGGCCCCAGGGCGTGAATGACTGGCCGGACGGTTCCTGCACGAAACCGCGTCCATCCCCGGCAACACGAATCCATTGCAGGCCGGCTGCGGGCCGGGAGGTGACCGGGCGATGGTCGTGTGGCGGTGGCGAGACCTGGATATCATCGAACCGCGCGTGCGTATCCACCACGCGCACGCCGACCATGCCTCTGGCATAATCGCGGTCGCGTGCGTTCACCTTCAATTCCTCGTCGACGAATACCTGGATGCGGTCGTCGACCGCGTCGATCCGCAACGTGTACCAGCGCCCGGACTCGACCGGGTGATCGACCAGGGCCAGCTCGTGCCAGCGCGTACCGTCCGTTTTCCCCAGCACCACCTTCTTCGTACCCGGGATGATCCCCGCGAAGTACCCCCGCTGCGCGTCGTACCCGACGGAAGGATACCGCACGCGGAAGAGAATTCCGGCGTCTCGCTCTCCCTGCTCGACCCGAATCCGCGCCTGCACGGACAGGTTCGACCACTCCGCTCCGCGAACCAGGGCTTTCTCGCCCGTGCGAAAGTGATTGACCAACCCACGCACCGGGTGGCCGCCCAAGCTGAGGGCCCCGGAGTCCACCCAGATATAGCGGTTGGAGCCGTAGTACTGCCATCGGTCCCAATTACCGCTGTCGAAGGTCTCCACGAAATCTCCGCCCGGACGGTTCGGCCGCTCGCCGGAGGGCGCTCGCAGAGGCCGGCCGGGCGGCACCGGCTCGCCGAAGTCGGGGAAGCCGTCGGTTGTCCGACGGAACGGCTGCATGTTGACCACCCGTTCCCACCCGTGCTTCGGCGAGGTCTTCGAGTGATAGACGATCCACTCCTCGGAGCCGTCCGGCGACTTCACGAAGCACGCGTGCCCGACGCCGAAGACACGGTCGGTGCCCTGGAAGACCGGACGGTCCGCCTTGGTCCAGCTCGCGGGGTCCAGCGGATCGGCATCGGCGGCCATGTGTAGCAGGCCGAGCTTGTACGTCGGCTCCCAGGATCCGCTGCACGAGTACACGATGCACACGCGATCCGCAGTGCGAAGAATCTGCGGGCCTTCGTTCAGGCCGCGGCCCGCCGGCGTGCCGCCGACCCGCTCCCAGTCGTAGGTGGCATTGTCGCACAGCCGGACGCGGTTGCCCGAGATCGTCCACGGGTTTTCCATCGGGGCGATGTAGAGGTACTGCACGTCCTCCGTATCCGGCCAGCCGGACCACACCAGGTACAATTGATCGCCGATTTCCAGAGGTGTGGCGTCGATGGCCCAGCGATTGTTCGTCCTGCCCGCCGCGTCGTCGCCGGTGTACAGCATGCCCTTGTCCACGTACGGCCCCTGCGGATCGTCGGTGGTTGCCTCCAGCACGCCCATGCGGTGGTTTTCATTTCTGCCGTCGCTGGCGGCGTAGTAGATGTACCAGCGTCCTCGGAGGCGGTGCAGTTCCGGGGCCCAGATCTGCCGGGAGTTCCATCCCCGCCGCGGTGCGTTCCAGACCACTCGTTTTGCGCCGGGGTCGGTCAGGCTGTCTGACTTCCACACCGACACGCCTTCGTCCTGCTCGGACCGGCACAGGTAGTAGTGCCCGTCGTGCCGCGTGATCCACGGGTCGGCCCCCTCGTACACTGGATTCACGAACTCCGGGGCGACGTGATCCGGCGCCGCGCGCGACCCGGTGGATTCCGCCTCGCCGGCGACGGTCAGGCTGTTCGCTCCACTCCAGAGTGCCAGTCCAAGGCACAAGGCGAGGCATGCGCGCCGATTCCCGCGGTGCTCGGATCGAAGGTCATGAATGCAGCTCGCAATCATCAGTAGTCCCCGCATGATCGATTCGGTTGCACATAATACGGATGCTCTCGGCGGTGGCAACCGGCGGGTGGGGTCACGCAGTTGCCTGGGAGCCTGCTTCCCGCAGGGTGACCACACCATCCGAGCCGCGACGTTTCACGTGTGTGTATGAGACCTCATGCATGTCGACTTCCGGCAACGGCGCGGGAGAGGTACAGTAGTGCTGCATTCACATGGTGCGGCCGATGTGCGATCGTGCCATACGAAGGATTTCGTTGCATCACGCTGTGCCTGTGCTACAATCCCGACCCTGACGGGCTACTGAACGCGAACCGATTGTCACAGCACAAGGAACAGCGCGTCACGCGGTGGATTCTCCGCTGCGCGTTCGGCCACGTCCAGAATCTCATGGCTCGGGAAGTCAATCATCCGGACGACACGGGATTCGCTACGGGCAGCCGCGACGAATCTGCGTCGTCCGATGAGGCCGCGGGGCCCACTCGTACGTCAGGCGGCCTCTTCCCGCCGGCGAGCGAAGACTGCGACGGCATCGGTCCACCGGTCATTCGCGGATATGACCTGGTTCGCGAGCTGGGCCGCGGCGGGCAGGGTGACGTGTACGAGGCGATTCAGAGAGCCACCCACCGCGTCGTGGCCCTGAAGACCCTTCGATTCGGCCGTTATGCCTCCGACCGCGACCGCCTGCGCTTCGAGCGTGAGGTGGACGTGGTTGCCAACCTGCGCCATCCGAACATCGTCACCCTGTACGAGAGCGGTGAATCCGGCGGTCAGCGTTACTTCGCCATGGAGTTCGTCCGTGGGCAGCCCCTGGACCGGTATCTCGCGGAGGCACGGCCCGACATCACCCACACTGTGGAGTTGTTCCGTAGGATTTCCGGGGCGGTGGCGCACGCCCATCGTAACGGTGTGGTTCACCGCGATCTCAAGCCGCGCAACGTGCTCGTGGACCGCGACGGCGAGCCGCACGTGCTCGACTTCGGTCTGGCCCGGGGCGGCGGCCGGGCGTTCCTGAAGGATGGAAGCCCCGTGACCGTCACCGGCGAATTCATGGGCACCCTGGCGTACGCCGCCCCGGAGCAGTTCAGCGACTCCGCCCACATTGACTCGCCGGCCGACGTCTACGCCCTGGGAGTCATGCTGTACGAAGCGCTTACCGGCCGGCAGCCCCACGACTCGTCAGTCGATTTCAGCGCCTTGCTGCGTTCGGTTCAGGAGTCAGAACCCTGCCACCCCCGCACCTTACGCCGGGACATGGACCGGGATCTGGAGACGATCATTCTCCGTTGTCTGGATCGGGACCCCGCCCGCCGGTATTCGACGGCGGGCGATCTGACCGACGATCTGGATCGGTATCTGGAGGGCAAGCCGATTCTGGCCCGGCGCGACCGGCCGGCCTACGTTGCGTACCGGAAGCTGTGCCGACTCGCGGGTCGACATCCGCTGGGCGCGTGCATCCTGGTAACCCTGTTGGCCTGGGGCGTCGCGGAGTATTTTCTGACCACGGGCAGAATCATCCGGCACGTTGATCGGCGGTTCCAGTCGGCCGTCCAGCCGTTGTTGCGCGGCGCCGGCGGGGGGAGGTGGTCGGATGAAGTCGTGGTGATCGGGCTGGACGACGCGACCGTGCAGAAGATCGAGGATCTCGCCCACGGTGCCGGTGTGGAAGGCGTCAGCCGCTCAAACCGGCACAGTTGGCGGAAGCTGCACGGGGCCCTCATGGGCCGGCTGGCTTCCGCCCGGCCACGAGTGGTCGCGTGGGATATTCTGTTCCAGGCGGAGCGGGCTGAGTTTGACGCTGATCTCGCCGCAGGCATGGAGGCCCTTCAGGAGGCGAGGACAAGGGTTGTGGTTGGCGTCGCGGGGATGGGCGCGGACGGCATGCCCGTTCTGAGCTCTCCGGTGCGAAAGACCGCCGATGCGTGGGGGTGGATCTACCTGGCTCGATCCAGCACACGGGTGAACGGAACCTGGCTGCTGGCACATCATCCGTCACACGGAGCGACCCCGTCGTTGTCCCTGGCGACCGCTCTGGCGGCTGCCCACCCCGACGCCGATCCCCACATTGATTGGGATCCGTGCCTGTTGCAGGCGCGAATCCGGTATTCCCGACGTCCGGCGGCCGGTCGGCGAGAGTTGGGTTGGCTGCCCGACTGGGATTCGGTGACCGTCGCGGAGGTCAAGTCGGGCGAGACCACCGGCCTGCCGCCGGGGATGGATGCCTTCGGACGCCGGGTGGGCTGGACCTATACGATTGTCCCGCGGACAGAGGAACTGCGGGCGCACACCGTTGCCTACCACGATGCGCTGACGATGAGCGACGCCCAACGGAAGGACCGGTTCGGCGGGCGGATCGTGCTGATTGGAGATGTGCGACTCAAGACCCTCGACGATCCGGCAACGTCGGATCGGAGCGTACTGGATGATGGTGTGGGCGGCCGTGAGGAGTTCCATTGCTACATGCACGCGGCGGCCATCCATGATCTGATTCGGCAAATCCATCCCCGCCAGCCCGGCCTGCTGGGCGACGCTTTGCTTCTGACGGCAGGGGCAGGCGCCGGTGCAGCCTTGGGGTTTGGGTTCGGGAGTCGACGGCGTGTCGCCCGGGCAGCGGTGGCGGTAG
>CAZPHH010000003.1:0-70080 GCA_964586145.1 uncultured Phycisphaeraceae bacterium
AACCGGCACCTGATCGGCGACGACGAGCACGGCTGGAGCGACAGCGGTGTCTTCAATTTTGAGGGCGGCTGCTACGCGAAGGTCATCCGGCTGTCGCCCGAGCACGAGCCGCAGATCTACGGCTGCACATCGCGGTTCGGCACGATCCTGGAGAACGTGCCGTACGATGCGCCGTCCCGACGGATCGACCTGGACGACGACAAGGTCACGGAGAACACGCGGGCGTCGTACCCCCTGGAGTTCATCCCCAACGTGGTCCCGGATCGCATGGTCCGCCGCCACCCGAAGAACGTCATCTTCCTCACCTGCGACGCCTCCGGTGTAATGCCGCCCATCGCCCGGCTGACGCCGGATGAAGCGATGTATCATTTCATCAGCGGATACACGTCGAAAATCGCGGGCACGGAGATCGGCCTGGGCATCGAGCCGCAGATCACCTTCAGCACGTGCTTCGGCGGCCCGTTCATGGTGCACCATCCGTACGTCTATGCGAACCTGCTGAAGAAGAAGCTCATCCAGCACAAGGCCCAGTGCTGGCTGGTCAACACCGGCTGGACGGGCGGACCGTTCGGCGTGGGCAAGCGATTCAGCATCCACCATACGCGGGCGTTGCTGGCCGCCGCTCTCGACGGCCGGCTGCACGACGTACAGTATCGCAAGGACAAGCTGTTCGGCTTCGAGGTGCCCACGAGTTGTCCGGACGTGCCGCAGAACGTGCTGGACCCGTCCGACGGCTGGGGCAACAAGGACGAATACTGGAAGAAATATGACGCGCTGGCCGCCCGGTTCGTCGAAAACTTCAAGCTCTTTGCCGCCGGCTGCACCGACGAAGTGAAGGCGGCCGGCCCCAAGCGGTTGCGTTAGACGAACAGACGCCCGCGCCGCACCGCCGCTACTTCGTTCCCAGGCGCTCGGCCAGCGTCACCAGCGTCTTAACACCGAAGCCGTTGGCGCCCTTGCCCAGGTGCGCCAACGGCTCTTCCTTGATGCCCGGACCCGCAATGTCGCAGTGAATCCACTTCGTCCCGTTGGGGACCCACTGCTTCAGGAACAGCGCCGCGGTGATGGAGCCGCCCCAGCGGGCCGTCACGTTCTTGCAGTCGGCGATGGTCGTCTTGAGTTGCTCGGCGTACGGCATGTGCAACGGCAGCTCCCAGTACAATTCATCCTCGTCCGCACCGGCCTGGATCAGCGATTTCGTGAACGCGGCATCGGTGCCGTACGCGCCCGCGATGTCGTTGCCCAGCGCAATCACACAAGCCCCGGTCAGCGTGGCGGCGTCGACGATCCAGTCCGGCTTGCGCTCCGCGGCCAGGGCCAGGGCGTCGGCCAAAATCAGTCGCCCCTCCGCGTCCGTGTTGTGCACCTCCACCGTGCGTCCGGACCGGGTGGTGAGAATGGAGGTGGTGTAGAAGGCCTCCCCGGAGATCGCGTTCTCCGCCAGGGGGGTGATGACGGTCAGCCGGATCGGCAGCTTCAGCCGGGCGACGGCACAGGCGGCCGGAAACACCATGGCCGCCCCGCCCATGTCGTACTTCATGCCGACCTGCCCGTCCGTCGGCTTGAGGCAGTACCCGCCGGTGTCAAACGTGATGCCCTTGCCCACCAGGCACAGGTGGCGGCGCGCGCCTCGGGGGGCGTATTCGCCAATGACCATGCGCGGTTTGGCCTTGGCGCCCTGACCGACGCCCAGCACGCCGCCGCACTTCTCGCGGGCCAGGCGTTTTTCATCCCACACCGTGACCTTCAGTCCGTAGCGCCGGCCCAGGGTGGCAAAGGCCCGGGCCAGACTGGGCGGCTGAATCACGTTCGGCGGTTCGTTCAACACGTCGCGGGCGAAGTTCACGCAGTCGCAGACGACGGCCCGCCGGCTCAGCTCTTTGCGAATCGCCGCCGGATTCCGGACGTCGGAGACCAGCAGCACCGGCAGCGGCGGCGTCTTTTTGGCGAGATACTTGTCGAACGTGTATCCGCCCAGCAGGGCGCCTTCCTGCGCGGTGGCCAGGAGTTCCGCCTGGCGCCCCTCCACGAGCACGACCAGCCGGCTGCACTCCTCCTTCTTCGCGGCGGCCAGCGCAGCGGATACGGCCTTCTTGAGTTCCAGCCGCGGTGACGAGTGCTCGGCATCGAGCCGGGTCGTGCAGACCAGCAGGCCGGTCTTGCCCACCGTCCCGCGAAGCGCCGTCCGCGCGCCGCCGCGTTCCTTGGCGGGCCGGGCGGCGGCGACGATTTCCCGGGGCAGCAGCCGGGCGGGAAACGCCGCCTTTTTCTCGTGGAGGTAGGGCAGCAGCAGGCAGTCGTGATCGCGCGGGGTGTACTTCGTTGCCAGTTCAAACGTTGGTGTGGCCATGCTCCTGTGCGTCCTTGAAGGGATAAGGGCTCTGGATCGTATGCCTGTTCGGGGCCGGCACGCTCCGTGCGCGGACCGGCACGGGGTCCCGGCCCTGCACGGATTCGCCGACCCGTCCGGCGCGGATCGGAAGTGCGTCCATGCCGGACCGGCCACCCGGGATCGGTCCGGATCCGCCGGTCCGGGCCGTGCCTATAACCGTTCGCGCACGGCGGAGACCACGCTCTTCCAGGTGTTGATCACTTCCTCAAACTCATAGTGCAGCGTGTCGGACAGAAGAACGAAGTCGTGACCCTCGATGGCGTCGCGCACCTGTAACAGCCGATCGCGGGTCGTCTCGAGCAGATCGGCGGCCGACTTCCCGTCGATCTGGATACTGTTTACGTCCAGCTTCAGGATGGAGATGGAGTTTGCAATGCCCTGGTGAACCTGGTGCCAGGCGTGCATACAGCGAGCCAGCAGGTTGATGGCCTCCGGCGTGCGTCCGGCCGCCAGGGCGTCCACGATTCTCATCCGGTCCGCTTCGCTCTGACGCAGCAGTTCGTCGGCCTGATCCAGGGCGTCGTCGACCAGGTCCCGGGGGCTGCCCGTGAACAGGTCCACCCGCTGGAACGTCCCGAAGGGCTGCGTCATCCGCTCTTCAAAGCCCGATCCGGTGATGTCCGCCCCATCACAGCGGATATGCACCACAATGCGGTCCTCCACGCAGACTCGATCGCGCACCTCGTTGACCAGGGCGGACAGCGGCTCCTTGTCATCCAACGCGGCCTGGTAGGGGCGATCGTCGACGAATACTTCCACCTTGCACCTCCCCGCGTGACGTGTGTTGCCCGGATGCGGTTGTCCGCCCGCGAGCCATCCGGCGACCGTCGCGTCCCAGTATCCGCGCCGCGGCCCCGCGCGTCCAGTCTTGCTCACCGCACCGAGTCGGATGCCGAACTGACGTTGTCCGTGAAGGGAGGCGGGATCCGCCAGTCGCCGAGCATGGCCACCATGTCAGACACGCCGGGCGGGCGCGGCAGCGAGTACATCTCTCCGTACCGAAATCCGCACCGGGCCCCCTCCGCACCGCTGATCGCACGCACGTAGTGCAACAGCCCGTCCAGCCGGGCCCTGTCAAACTGCGACTGGTAGCACGAAATCGCCGCGATCTTCTGCTCCATCACGTCGCTGATGTCCATGACAAAGCAGCCCGGCCAATGCGTGACCTCGGCCGAACCGGGCACCGGGCGGTACACCAGGTGATCCACGCGGTGCGGCTCCGTGCCCGCGAATCGCTCGTTCCACTTCGTGAGTTGCGAGTAGAAGCGCGCTCCCTCCGTGATGAGCTGGGCCTGGTAGTGGTCCGGCGAGCCGGCGGGCGTGCGCCCGGCCATGCCCACCAGAATCTTCGGCCGGTACTTGCGCAGGGCGGTGGCCAGGGCGTAGCGGGCGGCGGGTCCGTCCATCAGCTCCCGATTGGGCAGGCCCAGGATCTCCCAGGCGGTGGCACCCAGCGCCTCGGCGGCGGCGGCGGCCTCCTTCTCCCGGATTTCCGGGGCGCCGCGCGGCGTCGGCTCGCCGTTGGTCAGGTGGACCATGCCGACGCGATAGCCTAGCTTGACGAGCTTGGCGATGGCCCCGCCCATGCCGATTTCCAGGTCGTCCGGATGCGGCGCGGTGAATACGATGTCCAGCGTGTTGTCAGCCATGCCCAACCCCTGCGGAACGCCCCAGGCCGGCCCGCGACCGCCGGTGACTATAGAGGTGCCCCGCCCCTCTGGTCAAGTCGGTCGGCGTCCGCTACAAGGAAACCCATGGAGCGACGGGTCGTTCAGGATGAAGATCGTCCGGCCATTGCCGAATTCATCGCGCGGCACTGGCACAGCCGCAAGGTGATGAGCGGGGGCAGGGCCTACTACCCGCACGAAGAACGGGGTTTCATCGAGTGGCGCGAGGGGCGGATCGCCGGCCTGCTCACCTTCACCGTGCAGGGCGATTCCATGGAGATGCTGACGCTCAACGCCATACCCTCCGGACACGGCATCGGCACGGCCATGACGCTGATGGCGATCGACTTCGCACGCGAGAACAACCTCCGCCGCATCTGGCTGACCACGACCAACGACAACCTGCGGGCGATCGGCTTCTACCAGCGATTGGGTTTTCGCATGACCCAGATTCACATCGGCGCCGTGGACAAGGCCCGGTTGATCAAGCCCGAGATTCCCGAGGTCGGCGAAGGCGGCATCCCCATCCACGACGAGGTGGTCCTCGAACTCACGCTACGGCCGCCCACCCACGCGGCTTCGTAGGCGCCTGCGACCGAATCGGGAGCATCCGGGCGCCCGCAACCCGGTGGACGATCGCGTGAGCATCGCTGCGGGCGCCGGGGACTCTGCCTCACCCGATCCCACGCAACGCCCCGCCACCGGCCCGGCCGGAACGCCGGTTCTGAGGAAGGCGCCGGCCCCATCGTCGCCGACCCCTGCGCCCCGGATCCCTGGATCCGTGTCACACGTGCGGGTCGTTTGACGGCGTGGAGCGATTGCCTTGAAATGGATCGGGGGATGAGCCGCGTCGGGTGGAGGCGTGAGGGTGGCCGACCGTGAGAGGCGACGATGAAGACGATTATTGAGCCGTTTCGGATCAAAGTGGTGGAGCCGATTCGCATGACCACCCGCGAGGAGCGGGAGGCGGCGCTGCGGGCGGCGGGCTACAACGTGTTTCTGGTGCATGCCGACGACGTGCTGATCGACCTGCTGACCGACAGCGGCACAGGGGCGATGAGCAGCGAGCAGTGGGCGGGCATCATGCGGGGCGACGAGTCGTACGCCGGCGCCCGCAGCTTCTACCGGTTCCAGGACCGGCTGCGCGAAATCACGGGGTTCCAGCACATTCTGCCGACGCACCAGGGCCGGGCGAGCGAGCGGATTCTGTTCGAGCTGGTCGGCGGGCCCGGCAAGGTCGTCCCGAACAACAACCACTTTGACACGACGCGGGCGAACGTGGAGCACTCCGGGGCGGAGGCCGTCGATCTGGTCATCGACGAGGGGCGGAACCCGCGCAGTCGGCATCCGTTCAAGGGCAACCTGGACCCGCAGAAGCTGGAGCGGCTGATCCGGGAGGTCGGGGCGGACCGCGTTCCGCTGGTCATGGTGACCGTGACAAACAACAGCGGCGGCGGGCAGCCGGTGAGCCTGGAAAACCTACGGGAGATCCGGCGCATCTGCCACACGTACAACAAGCCGATGTTCCTGGACGCCTGCCGGTTCGCGGAGAATGCGTTTTTTGTCAGGAAGCGCGAGCCGGGCCAGGCCGATCGCAGCGTGGCGGCCATCGTCCGCGACATGTTTGACCTGGCCGACGGTGCCACCATCAGCGCCAAGAAGGACGGGCTGGTGAACATCGGCGGCGTGCTGCTGCTGCGGGACGAAGAGCTGACTCGGCGTGCCCGCAACCTGCTGATTCTGACGGAGGGGTTCCCAACGTACGGCGGATTGGCCGGCCGCGACCTGGAGGCGATGGCCCAGGGTTTTGAGGAAGTGCTGCACGAGGACTACCTGACGTATCGCATCCGGAGCGTGGAGTACCTGGGCGAAAAACTGCTGGCCGCGGGGATTCAGATTGTCGAGCCGCCGGGCGGGCACGCGGTGTATCTGGATGCCGCGTCGTTCTGTCCGCACATTTCGCCACTGGAGTTTCCCGGGCAGGCGCTGGTGTGCGCCCTGTATCGCCATGCCGGGATTCGGGCGGTGGAGATCGGCAGCGTGATGTTCGGGCGCGGGGACAAGCCGGCCGCGATGGAGCTTGTGCGTCTGGCCATTCCGCGGCGCGTGTACACGCAGTCACACATTGACTACGTGCTGGAAGCGATCATCGAGGTACACAGGATGCGCGACCAGATACGAGGGCTGCGGATCGTTGACGAGCCGCCCGCGCTGCGGCACTTCACGGCGCGTTTCGAGGAACTCTGACCGGGCAGGAACCGCCCTATGCCCACGAACGCCGCCACGTCAGTCGGGGCAACCGACCCTGCGAAAGCTTCGCGGGGCAAAGGCTTTCGGCTGGTCTGTGGGACCCGGGCCGATCTGGCCGGCGTGGCGTGGGCGGAGCTGGCCGCCGACCCGAAGGCCGTCCACGTCAAATCGAACGAGTTGCGGCAGGTCTGGCGCATCGAGCGAGGCGGGGAGGCCTTTTACGCCAAGGTTTTCAGGACGCTCCGCGGCTGGGAGGCGTGGCGGCTGCGGCTGCGCGGGCGGCCGGAGGTGCGGGAGTGGCGGGCGGGCGACGGCGCGGACCGGCTGGGAGTGCCGGCGGTCCGGTTTGCGGCGCTGCTGGAGCCGGCCGGACCCGGCGGCGAGATCCGCGCGGTGCTCGTGTCGCACGCGGTCCCGAATGCCATCACGCTGGCGGATTTCTGGGAGCGGATACAGACCCTGCCCCAGCCGGCCGATCGCGCCCGCCAGGCCCGGGCGGTCATCGACGCGGTGGCACGATTGGTCGCAAACGCGCACGCCAGTGGCTTTCTGCATCGCGACACCTACTCGGACAACGTGCTCATCGTGCAGGACGATCGCGGCGATGGGGTCGAGGCTTTCTACGCCGACCTCGGCCAGGCCCGGGTGGGCCGTTCGGTGGGAGACCGACGCGCGGCGGCCAACCTGGCGGAGTTGGTGCAGTGGTTCCGAACCCGTTCGACGGTCGGCCAGCGTATGAGGTTTCTGACCCGGTACGTTGTGGAACGCTACGGACCGGCGGCCAAGCGTTCCGCCGGGGCCCGGAGGTTACGGAGGCGGTTTTTCCGCCGGGTGGCCGGTTTGGCACTGCGTCGTCAGCGGCGGCTGGTTGCGAAGCGAGACAGTCGTATCTTCCGCAACAACACACACTTCCATACATCGAACCTCGGCGGCGGATGGCGGGGGACCTTCACGCTTCGTTTTCGTCGGCGCGAAATGGACCCCCGACCAACCCAGCCGGACCGCACACCTGCTGAATGGGCCGAATGGGGGCGGAAGGTGCTGTCGCAGGCAGCGGACGCCGGGCGGATTGCGGGATCGCTGGATCGACTGGGACTGGTCGGTCGGATTGACCGTCCGCGCGGCCTCTGGGACCGAATCGTGTGGGCTTTCGTGGGGTCGTCCGCGCGGCGGGCGTTTCGGGACGGTCACCGGCAGCGGAATCGGGATCTGCCTGTTGCGGCCCCGATTGCGGTGCTGGAGCGGCGGGTGGGCCGGCTGGTTGCCGAGGCGGTGTTGGTTACGGAGCGAGCGGAAGGGAGGTGTGATGCGTGAGCGAGGACGTTTTTTCTGGAATCGAGATCGTGCGGGGCGACATCACGACCCAACAGGTTGACGCCATCGTGAACGCCGCGAACACGTCTCTGCTGGGTGGCGGCGGTGTGGACGGGGCCATCCACCGGGCGGCGGGGCCGGAGCTTTTGGCTGAGTGCCGGACGTTGAACGGCTGTCCCACCGGATCGGCGAGGATCACGAAGGGATATCGCCTGCCGGCCAAGTATGTCATCCATACCGTCGGGCCGGTCTACGGCGGCGGGGGCCGGGCCGTGGCCGAGAAGCTGGCCTCGTGTTATCGCACGTCGCTGCAACTCGCGGCCGAGCACGGCTGCCGAACGGTGGCGTTCCCGGCGGTGAGTTGTGGTGTCTATGGCTATCCGTTGGACGAGGCGGCGGACGTGTCGATCGGGGCGGTTCTGGCGTTTCTGGAGGGTTCGGCGTTTCCGGAGCGGGTGCGGTGGGTGCTGTTTGACTCGGTGGCGTTTTCGGCGTACGAGGCGGGGCTGCGTCGGGCCGGGGGGCCTGGGGCGTAAGGGTGGTGTTGGGGTCGTCGTGACGGCCGCGATCGCCTTGACAGGGCTTCTGGTGCCCCGAACAATAGTTTCCGTGGCGGTAGGGATGGGAGTTGTACGCACCCCGGAGTGCGGGGATGTGGCTGCGCTCGGTCGCCGATGCACCGTGTGGGGTCTGGCGCCCGGGGCAGGTGTTGCAGTCATTGGGTGGCATGGCGGATTCGCGTTCCGCCAGTCCGAGCCCCCGCGCCTCCAGGGAGCCCGTTTGGAAATCGCGTGAGAAAGGCCTGGGAATCAAGATGAGAAGTCCAAGTTCTGCGCCGCGTCGGTGCCTCCTGATCGTGCTTTTCGCCGTGCTGGTCGGCAGCTCAGCGCTGGCGACTGAGGATCCCGGGCTGGTCTACTACTCCAGGGGGCGTGCCTATGGCGTGCTGGAGTCGCAGACGGAACTGGCCGTCGAGTTTGCGGCGACCATGACCGCGGCGCAGGGCGATGCCGTGGGCCTGGTGGAGGAGAGTGTGGGCGGCGCCATCCTGCCGGTTCCGTGGGGGCGTGCGGACAGTCCGTTCCGGATCCTGGAGGTCCCGGCGGTGACGCCGAGCGTGGTGGACGCGGTACGGTCCACGGCGGGCGTGGTCTCCGTGAACCGGGTGTATCGTTTCGCGGCGGACGGTCTGCCATCGCTGGGCACGGGCCGCATTATTGTGAAGCTGGGTGCGGGGATGACGGCGAGCGAGCGGCAGAGCCTGTTTGCCGAATACGGGGTGCAGCCGGTCAACCCCATCGCGGGACTTCCCGACGTCTACGTGGTTCAACCACTGGACGGCACGCCGGGGGCGGACGTGGCGATCGCCGCGGAGCTGTATGGGGACGGGCGGACGGTGTACGCCCATCCGGACTTCCGGAATCCGAAGCGTCCGCACCAGAGCGGAGAGCTGCCTGAGGACGTGTACTTCCCGCAGCAGTGGCACCTGAACAACACCGGGCAGCAGGGCGGCACGCCGGGGGTGGACATCAAGGCGCTGGACGCGTGGAAGACCACCCGGGGCGCCACGATCCTGATCGGCATGTTTGACGATGCCTGCGATCTGGGGCACGAGGACCTGGAGGAGAACTACATCGGTCAGAGCCACGACGCCGCGACCAATGTGATCGGTGACGCCGTGGCGTTGCCGTCGGGTCTGGATGAATCGCACGGCACGGCCGTGATGGGGCTTGCGGTGGCGGCGGCGAACGAACTGGGCGTGCGGGGGGTGGCGCCGGCGGCGCGCTTCACGGCGTCGCGCGGTACGGGTGAGCTGACCAATGGAGAGAACGAGGCTCGCGTTTTCCTGTACGCCCGGCAGGCGGGGGTGGACGTGCATATCAACAGTTGGGGGTACATTCTGATTCCAACGCCGGACGTGGCCGCGGATGCCATTGGAGTGGCATTCCAGGGCGGCCGGAACGGGCTGGGCATGGTGGTGCTGTTCGCGTCGGGCAACGAGAACCAGGAGAACACCGAGAGGGACATCTCCTCGCTGCCGACGGTGATCAGCGTGGGGGCGTCGAATGCAAGCGATGTCCGGTCCGTCTACAGCAACTATGGCGTCAGTCTGGACGTCATGGCGCCCAGCAACGACGCCCTGCAGCCCGGCGTGGTCACGACGGACATCACGGACGACGCCGGCTACCTGGATCCCGGGTACAATGACGGCTCCGATCCGGACAACCTGGACGATCCGAACTATACGAATGATTTCGGCGGGACGTCGGCGGCGTGCCCCGTGGCGGCCGGCGTGGCGGCCCTGGTTCTCTCCGCGAACCCGAAGCTGACCGCAACGCAGGTCCGAACGGTGCTCGAACACACGGCGGATCGGATTTCGCCGGCCAAGGCGGAGTACAACGCGATTACGCGAAAGAGCCTGAAGTACGGTTTTGGTCGGGTGAACGCGGCGGCCGCGGTGGCCGCGGCCGCAAGCTCGAAGGACCACCGGCACCAGACCTGGCCCGAACCCGTGCGCAACGTGAGCGTCAGCGGCACCACCCTGATCTGGCAGAAGAACGACGATATGCGTACGGAGAGCGGGTCGAGCGAACGGCGCGGTGACGAGACCGTAGGGACGCTGATCGCGCAAGCCAACAGCGTTTTTGCGTGGGTGCCGGAAGACGGGGAGACGTACTCGGTCGGGCAGGAGGTGGCCGAGGGCGTGAGTGTGGTTGTGAATTCCGACGTCACGTCGTACACCTTCTCCGGAGAGCGGAAGCTGTATTTCGCGATTTTCGCCCGGAACTCCCGTCATCACTACTCCTGGGGCGTTGCCGTGGACTCGGACGGAAACGTGGTGAACCCCGGTTCGGACATCGGTGGTGACGGCGGCGACGGAGACGGCGGGCCGCTCATTCCGGTCCCACTGCCCACAGCGCCCGAAGTGAGCATCTCGGCGACCCCGTTGTCGGGCACGTCGCCGTTGCTGGTGGAATTCCGAGGCAACGCCCGGACGAACTCCAACGTGGTATCGCGGCTGTGGGACTTCGGCGACGGCACGACGGATCCGCGCGGCACGGCCACACACACGTACCGGGTTGCGGAAGGCGCGTCTCAGAGCTTCCTGGCTACGTTTACCGTCACGGATTCGGAGGGCGAAGTCGGTTCGAAGTCTGTCCTGATCCAGGTCGATTCCCCCGGGAGCACCGATGGGAATGACAACACCGGCACGGAGGATGCGTCCGTTTCGATTCGCATGACGGATGGCCAGGGGGCCGTTCTCAACAGCACAACGGCGTACCCCGTGCCGTTGCGGGTGAACTTTGACGCCCAGGTGAGCGGCTTCCCGCCGGGCTCGATTGTGACCTGGTACTTCGGCGACGGTACGGCGCCGGTACAGGCAACGTCGGCCATACACGACTACACCGTGGTCGGGAGCTTCCCGGTGACGGTGGTGGTGTCGTCCGTTCTGAGCTCCGGCAGCATGCTGGAGAGGCAGGCGACGACCGTCATCCAGACCGCGCCAAGCACCAACGGCAACGACAACGACAACGGCGGCCTGCCCCCCCCCGTGTCCGGCTCGGGCTCCCGGCCTTCGGGAGCGTGCGGCGTGGGGATTCTGCTGCCCTTTGCGGGGATTGTCCTGATGTCGCTTTGGCGGCGCCGGTTCCGTTGATCGCGGGCAGGCGCCGGCTCGGAATGTGGATCGGCCCGTGACCGACACGCGCGACCCCGAAGCGGGGAGGCGGACGGTCGCGGGCCGAGCGTTTGCGCGAGGCCGCTTCGGCGGCGGGGGCGGGGAAATCGCCTTGTTCGCCGGCGTGAGGCGGTCCTCTGCGGCTTCCGGGGCCGCGCGGTCGTCGGTACAATGGGAAGGTCCGCGGCCGGGGCCAGGGATGCACGGGATGACCGGGTCAGGTATCTTCAACGTCTACCGCATGACGCTGGCGATCGTCTTCGGAAGTTACGCGGTCGTTCGCACGGCGCACTTTCTGTGGCACTGGCAGTCCGACACCCGGCGAGCGGGGCGGCATGAGGCCCTGTTGCGCCGGTTCCTGCTGACGTCTCTGCTGCGCACGCGATTGCGGCGATTCTGGTTTGACTGGGTGCAGATTTCCGTGCTGTTGGCCGTCTTTGTGTATCTGGTGAGTCTCCAGTCGCCGGCCCGGGACTGGGGCCTGCCGGCCGGGCCGGCGGGGAGGGTCGGCTCCCTGGACGGGGGCCTTGCGGATGGGCAGGCGATTCGGTGAGCGCAAAACCGCCGCCAACGAGTGCGTCATTGTCCGATCTGCCGCTCGACCAGTTGATCGAGTATGGGCGATCGTTGGGCCTGACGCTGGCGGAGGAAACGCCGCAGGGAGAGGCCCTGCGGCGCGTTCGGGAGCGGCAGCAGTTGCTCGTGGAGCTGGACCGCGACGCCCTGCTGGACATCGTGGTGTGGTTGCGTCTGCCCGTCCGGCAGTCGGCCGGGAAGGAGACGCTCGCCAAGGAGATTGCCCGATGTGATCCCTCGGACTTTGACGGGCTCTCTCAACGTGGTCTGGAGGTGTTCGCGCGGTTGCACGGACTGGTCATCCGACCGGGTGAACCGCGGGAGGGAATCGAGCGACGGCTCTGCGAGCGGGGCGGCCTGTGGGGTCGGGTGCGTCGCAAGCGTCGCAAGGTTATGGGTCGGCTGATCACGAGGGTGCTCGCCGGCGAGGATCACGGCGAGCCGGCCGAGTACCGGTTCCTGCCCGAAGACGGACCGCCCTCTCTGCAACGGAACATCGAGCAGCAGGGCGTGGTGGGCGGCATAGCGCGAAAACTGCGCGGGGTGGCCGACGACTACGTCCGGGAAAAACTGGATGAGATCGAGCAGCGAATCGACCGCAAGCTGGACGAAATCGACGAGCGGCTGGCCGAGTGGCGTGACCGTGAAATCGCCAACCGCCTGCGGATCCTGCGCATTACCCTGGTCTTCTCGATCCTTGTGGCGTTGATCTGCCTGGTGTATGATTACCTGCGGTCTGGTTGAGACGGAATGCCGGTGCCCGCGGGCTTCGGCGAGGGCGGCTTGGAACGGCGAACCATCCCATGTATGAGAAGTTCAGCCCCAACGTCGAACGTGTGATCAAGCTCGCCGAGGAGATTGCCCGCGAGTACGACATGGAGTACGTGGGCACCGAACACGTGCTCCTGGCGATCCAGCGGGAAGGCACGAACATCGGAGCGCAAATTCTGACGCGGCACGGCATCACCGGCCAGACGCTCCGGAAGGAGATCGACCGCCTGACGCAGAAGAGCATGGAGGATACCTGGGTGTTTGGTCGTCTCCCGGGTACTCCGCATTTCAAGAACGTGGTGGCGATCGCCATCGAGCAGGCGCGTCAACTGGAGTCGAAGGACGTGCGTTCGGAGCACCTGCTCCTGGCACTGTTGCGAGAATCCGGCAGCGTTGCGCACCAGGCGCTGCGAAACCTCGGGCTGTCCCACGAGGCGGCGGTCAAGGACGTGCTGGCGATCGAGGCCGAAAAGGGCTGAGCCCCCCGATCTCTCCCCGGGATCCCATGTGCCATCCAGTCGGTTTGCGCGTGTCTGCGCCACAGACGGATTCTCCCGTATCCCTTGCGCGATTCGGACACAGGCCGATCCGCCGGCGGTCGGGTGCGTCGCACAGAGAATCCAGCGACACTTTCCAAACGCGTCGTCGGGGGGTTGGTTTGGAGTTGCCCTGCGAATGGGCTAGAATAACGATGGAGGCGGTGGCGGCGCTGTGATGGAAGCCAAGCCAGCCTTGGGTCGAGCACTCGACCGGACGCGACTTCGGTTACGCCCGCACGGGGCCGGCGCGTCTTGATGTTCCAGCCGTGTGAAAGCGACGGAGGCGATCATGAAGGACGGCTCTTGGTGCATGGAGGGGCGCGTCGCGGCGGTGGCGTTGTGCGCGCTGCTGGGGGTTTGCGGGCTTGCCGCGGCCGACGCGGTCTGGGGCGAGCAGTTCACCCTGCTGCAGCCTGACGGGGTGCCGCTGGACGTCCGGATCTGGGGTGACGAGTACTACGGCGTGACCGAAACGCTGGACGGGTATACGCTGGTACGCGATTCGCGGACCCTCTCCTTGTGTTATGCACGGCTCTCGGCTGACGGCAACGACCTGGTTTCGACGGGGGTTCGGCCGGACGAGGGGGATGCCGCGGCGCTCGGGCTGACGCCGCACGTCCGCATCCGGCCGGAGGCGGCGGACGCGAAGGCCCGGGCGGCCCGGGTCCGTTTCGACCAGGAGGCCCAGGCGGCGATGGGGGGTCTGCGGGCGTCGAGGGGGCCGAGCACGGGCGCCGTGGCCGGGATCACGCTGATCGTGGAGTTTCCCGACGTGCCGGGCACGATCGCCCCGTCTGCGGTGTCCAGCTACTGCAACCAAGTGGGCTATACCGGATACGGCAACAACGGATCGGTGCGGGACTACTTCTATGACGTGTCGGAGGGGCTGCTGACCTATACGAATTTCGTGCCGTCGGCCTACTATACCGCCGCGCATCCGCGCAGCTACTACACGGATCCGTCCGTTTCGTACGGATGGCGGGCTCGCCAGTTGATCGTGGAGGCCCTGACGGCCCTGGACAACGCGGGGTTTGACTTCAGCCTGTATGACGCGGACGGGGACGGCGTGGTGGACGCCCTGAATTGCTTCTACGCGGGCCCGCGGGTGAACAACTGGGCGGAGGGGCTCTGGCCGCACGCATCCAGCGTGTATTTCGTTGCCGACGGCGTTCGCACCGGTCCGTACCAGATCACGGACATGGGGAACAGCCTGCGTCTGAGCACGTTCTGCCACGAGAACGGGCACATGCTGATGGGCTGGCCGGACCTGTACGACTATGGACACGATTCGAGCGGCGTGGGTCGATTCTGCATCATGTGTTACGGCACGTCCGACACGAATCCGCAGGAGCCGTGCGCCTACCTGAAGTACATCGCGGGCTGGGCCAACGTGACCGTGCTGGACGAGCCGCAGGCGAACGTGTCCGTACCGGTGACGGGCAACACGATGTATCGGTTTTTGCACCCCACGAAGTACAATGAGTACTACCTGATCGAGAACCGGCAGAAGTCGGGGCGGGACGCCGGGTTGCCCGGCCAGGGACTGGCCATCTGGCACATTGACACGCTGGGCAGCAACAACAACCAGCAGATGACGCCCGAGTTGCACTACGAAGTGACGCTCGTGCAGGCGGACGGGCGGTGGGACCTGGAGAACGGCGCAAACTACGGCGACGCCACCGACCTATGGGCGGCCCCCACGTACACGGAATGCACGCCCGAGACGTCTCCGAACACGAACTGGTGGGACGGTACGGCGTCGGGTCTGGTCGTGACCGGCATCAGTGCGTCCGGCCCCGTCATGACCTTCACCTTCGGTGACGGCGAGGACTGCAACGAGAACGGAGTTCCTGACTTCGTGGACATCGCCAACGGCACCAGCGCCGACTGCAACGGCAACCTTGTGCCGGACGAGTGCGACATCGCCGACGGCACGTCCGATGACTGCAACGGGAACGGCATTCCGGACGAGTGCGACATCGCCGCCGGCACGTCCGACGACTGCAACGGAAACGACGTGCCGGACGAGTGCGACATTGCCCAGGGGCTCAGCTCTGACTGCGACGGGAACCTCGTGCCGGACGAGTGCCAGCCGGACTGCAACGACAGCGGGACCGCAGACGTGTGCGAAATTCTGGCCGGCCTGGTGACGGACGCCAACGGCAACGGCGTGCCGGACGAGTGCGAGATTGCCCCGAAGTTCGAGGCGGGCTTCGCCACCGCCAACCACGTGCCCCAAACGGTTTCCCTGCAGAACACCTACACAAACCCCGTCGTGGTGTGTACGGGCCAGTACTTCTACAACGGCAAGCGAATGATCCCGCGGGTGAGCAACGTGACCGCCAACAGCTTCGACCTGCGTCTGGTGGATCCCACCAATGCGTCGCAGACGTACTCCATCCAGGAGGTGGTGTGCTACTGGGTCATGGAACAGGGAGTCAGCGAGCTGAACGGCGTGAAGATGGAGGCGTGGACGTACACGTCGACGGTCACGGACGGCAACGGCGACTGGACGGGCGAGGTGCGCCGGTACGGGCGGCAGTACGACAACCCGGTGGTGCTCGGCCAGGTGATGAGCGCGAACGACGCCTGGTCGGTGTTCTGGACGCGGGGCTCATGGAAGACGAGGACGCCGTCGCCCACGGCGTTGCGGACGGGCAAACACGCGGGCAACTCGGGTCTGGACCGGGCGGATGAGACGATCGGCGTGATCGTGTTCGAGAGCGTCACGGGAACCGGCCTGGGCGGCGTTCCGTTCGAGGCCGCCGTGGGGCCGGCCACCGTGCGGGGTCTCCTGCACGGCACGCCGCCGCACACCGCCTGTGCCCTGCAGACGCCGATGGCGGCGCCGCAGTTCGTGGCGGTGGCCTCGCCCGCGGGAATGCAGGGGAGCACGGGGTTCTGGGCCCAGCGGCACGGCCAGGCGGGCTCCGGCGGTTCGACGTATCTGCTATGGTCGCTGGATGACGATCTGGACCGCACGCATCTGACCGGCGAGCACGTGGCCTACGCCGTGCTGCAAAGCGCGATGGTCTGGCCCCGGGTGCCCGACTTTGACGCGGACGGCGACGTGGACCTGAAGGATTTCGGCGTCTTCCAGGCGTGCTACGGTCAGGCGGCGGCCGGCATCTGCCTGAACGCGGACCTGACCGGCGACGGCCTGATCGACGCGAATGACGTGCCGCACTTCCTCAACCAGGTGCAGGGGCCGTAGGCGAACCGGTCGGCCGGATGAGTCCGGGCTCGATCCAGTCAAAGCGGTCCTGGATGGTGCCGTTGGCGCCGAAGCCGACGCGGAGCTCCAGCATTTCTGCGCCCTTCAGGTCAATTCGGACCGGGCCGTGCAGGTGTCCGGGGGTCACTCTCTTCTGCTCGAACCGGATATGGCCGTCCACACGGATCTCTACGTCCACGTTGGCATACGGTCCGCTGTCGTCATCCATTCCGAAGTGGGTGACGAATGAGTCGTATTGCCGGTCCAGCGCGTATCGAAGCGTGGATTCGCTGTGTACGCCGAGGCCGCGTTCGAACGTGCGACCCGCCACCCGCAGCGGGTTGCCGAGCACGTTGCGATCGGCCTGCCAAGGCCACGCCAGGCTGAGCATGGGAGTGTGAACGTACTCGGACGGGCCCCGTCGCGAGAGCCAGGTCCAGCGCCCCCCATGGATTTCGATCCGGCGAACCTGATCGAACGGGACGGCCGTACGGCTGTCCCAGGGCGACACGTCCAGCGTGTCGCGGGTATCGGATGCCCCCGGCCATTGCGCCGCCCCCACCGTCAGGCGCGTTTCGTCCAGCAGGGTCAGACGAGCGGAAAGCCCGCGATCCGGTGATACGGTGTCAGGCACAAGGACGGCGACCGCGACGCGGTCCAGCGGGATTCGTGTCTGCCCGCCGGGTGTTTCCAGGACGACGCCCTCGGCGTCGATGGCGGCGATCAGGCCCGTGGCCGTATCGCCGTTGTTCAGCAGCACAAGGTCGTCTTGACGGCGAGTGTCCAGAAGGCTGTTGGCGGCGGCTCGCGCGGGCCCTTCCGCCCGCCGTGCGGATAGTCGCGTAATGGCGCCCAATGGTATATGCACGGGTCCCAGCGCAGGCGTCTCGACCTGCACACGGTCATTCTCGAATGCGAGCACTCGGCCGCTCAACCGGTCTCCGTTGGCCAGCTCAAACGCCAGGCCCTGCTCGGCGAGGGGTGCCGGTGGTCCGGCGATCGTGATCTGTACGACGTCTTGCGATGGGATGAGGCGGATCTCGGCGCCGGCCTTCGGGCGGAAGCGGACGCCGCGATCCAGCGAGAACGCGACGAGGTCGCCGTCCCGGGCGTCTTCACCAACTGTCTGAAGCGTGACGGGGACAGGTTGGATGTTTTCCGCGCAAACCACGGCCGCAAACGAGACAAGCGGCGCCGTCATTCGCAGGAGAATGCTCAGAGTTAACGCGACGGGCGCGCCGTCCGACAGCGTCCGATGTATGCGATGGGGTTGTCTGCCACTCAATCGCAGGCCTCCTGAATTTTCTTGCCCCGCTGGTCCTATCCTTCCGAGGCTGGGTGCCGGCATCGTCGTGGCGTGCCAGGATACATGGGAGGGTTGGCGCGGCCAATACGACCGCGACAGCGATCCGCTATTCGCGTTGGCGGGCGATTGGCATCGGATCACCGGGTCGTTGGGCGGGCTCGCGCTGTCTTTCCGCGACTGCCCAGCAGGAAGCCGCAAACGAGAAGCAGAAGGGATGTCGGCTCCGGGATCGCGTAGATCGCCTTGCTGCTGATCGTCTCGTCGAACCCGGTACCGGTGGTGCCGCTGGGCAGCGCATCCGGCAGCGGCATAGGCAAATCCCCACCGTCGGCCAGTCCGATCCCGTACCCATCGTTTTCGTTGCCAACCGGCGAGCCGTAATACACGTGGGTCGTCGCGGTGGCGGTCTGGATTGTCAGGCCGATGTAGTCGATCGCGAAGGCCGCATCGACGGTGTCGGTGAGCAACCCGTGCAAACCGATCCGGCCGCCGGACAGAGCAGGGTAGAAGTGCAAGGGAATGTTGACCATCAGGACGGCTGTTTCCAGCACACCCATGTCGAGCTGTGGTTCCGCCGGCCAGGCGCTCGTGCCGAACAAATCATCCGACAAGTCGAGTTCGCTCAGCCCGCTGCCGGCTCTGCAGTCGACCAGCCGCATGAAGTTCATCTCCACGGTGGTCACCGTCCGGTGGGCGTTCATGGCCGCGAGGTCAATTTCAAAGACCGCCGACGTGATGGGTTCCGCCAGCGGGTCATAGACGAAGGCAATGTCGCCGTGGGCGGGGGCGACTGGCGACAGGCAGATCATCACGCCGAAGGCGGCCACCGCCGTGCGGCCCACTCGCGCCCGTTGAATAGGTTTCTGAAGCCGCATCGCTGATTCCTCCTCACTTGTTCTCGTTACGAAGCCCATCATCGTTGCGGGCCAGATCCCGCGTAATCGCGATGAACTCAGATTGCCGGGGCTCGGGTGCGGACCCGGCGGGAACGATTTGAAACACGTAGTATGTCGGCGGCGGCGGGATGTAAGGCTCGCCACTCATCAGAGTCGCTTGAACGGTTGCCTCGATGATGGCAAGGCCTGGTTCGTCTGCCGAAAACATGGCCCATGCGCGGCCGTTGAGGTCGGTCCACGCATGGGTGATGACGCCGTTCGGTGTGATCACGCCGCTCGTGAAAGTGGAATTGCCAAACACCTTTCTGAATTCAACAAGTTCCGCGGACACCGGACGCAGATTCTGGAGGGCGACCGCCTCGACCTTGCCCACGTTGCCGACGGGAATGGTGTTCGGGAGTGTGCCAACCATGTGAAACGAATCGACCGTGCCGTCCGTGCCGGGGAGCAGGTTGCAGAGATACACGCGCAGTCCTTCTTCTGTCTCCTCGATACACAGGCGCATGGAGTCGTATTGCCAGTCGTCCGGCCAGCCGAGCAGGTCAAAGGCGTGACACTCCCACGGGTTTTGCGTCCACACTTCGATGCGTGGTGTGATCGGCCCAACAACGCATTCGGAGGTGGCCATGCCCGCGGCGAGCGGCGCCCACGTGAGATTCGCAAACACCATGGCGCGGGCCCCGGTTTCGTAGAGCGGATCATCCGGATACCAGATTTGCACGAGAATGTCAGAACCGCTCACGACATTCAATTGATGTTCAAAGACCGGGCCATCAATGCGCGAAAAGTCGAAGACGGTGTGGATGATGCTGGAATCCGGCTCGATGTAATTGAGGTCGAGTTCGTACTCGGCGATGTGGAAGCCGGCATCAAAGAAGTCGGTACCTGAGTAGCCGATACACGACCCCGGGCCCATCACAGCCTGGTTGAAAACAAGACCTCCTGCCGGATCGAAGAATATCACCTCGCCTTCACCCGGCGGATCCCAGGTGCCGGGATACGGGTCAAACCCGCAGCAGTAGAACGGATCGATGATTCTGTGCCAGCCTGGGTTCGACGGGACGTCGTCGGCAAGTGTGCGTGGACCGGTCAAGGCGATCACGAAACAGGTCAATACAACAAGCCCTGTCATACGCATGCTTGATTGCATGGCAAAACCTCCTTCCCGACTTCGATCTAATCTCTCTCTGTTCCCTCGGTGCGAGATGTGAAACCCTGGTCCGAGGTTCCCCGGATGCCCCTGGCCGGCTCTGCCAAAGCGGCCTGTCCGACTATCGTACAGCGCGCCGCGGCCTGTAACAACTCTGTTGTCGAGTTTTCCGCGGTTTTGCAGACCGAAACAATCATAGGTTCGCATGTTGCGGCGATTGCGTTCTCCGAATCCCTCCGGGGTGAGGCCATTGGTCGCCTGTTTCACGAGCGGAATCGTCTCCCCAGCGTGAGACGCAATGTGTTTCACCAACGAAACCGGAGACGACACAAGTTCCCGTTTTGGCTACCGCTGGAAGATCGGCAGCAGCCGGTTTGGCATCTGGAGAATGATCAGGGCCATGGCCGTTCCGTATTCCTTGCCGGCCTCGTCCTGCCAGGAGCCGTCGTCGTTCTGCCGGGCCAGCAGTTCGTCGCGGATGGCCGGCCACCAGGTCCGCCAGTAGGCGTCGCCCGCCAGGAACATCGCCTGGGCGGTGTAGTAATGGCCGTAGATGTAGTGGGTCTCCGGCCCCTGCTGTGGCGGCAGATGCTTCATCAGGTAGGCCAGTCCGCGTTCGATCTCGGGCCCGGAGTAGATGCCGGCATACTGGAGGGCCGCGACGCCCGCCCCGCTGCGGGGGAAGGCGGAGCCGCTCATGTTGATCATGTAGCGGAAGCCGCCGTCGGTTTCCTGGCAGTTCTTCACGTATTGCACGGCCCGGTCGATGGTGTCCTTCTCGACGAAGATGCCGGCGTTGCGAGCGGCCCGCAGGGCCATGATCTGGCAGATGGTGACGGAGATGTCCGCGTCTTTTCGCACGGGTTGGTATCGCCAGCCGCCCTCATCGTTCTGCGTGGCCACGATGAGTCGCACGGCCCGCCGCAGGGTCTCGTGTACCTGCGGATCGCGGCTGGAGCCGTACACCTCCGCCAGAAAGAGCGTGGCGAAGCCGTGCCCGTACATCGGCCCGTGGGAGGTCTGGGCCGCCAGAACGCCGGTCTCGGATCGGTTGGCGAGAATGAACCGGACGCATCGCTCGACGGCGGGCCCGTAGCGTCCGCGGCCGGGCAGGTGGCCGTCGCTCATGAAGGCCATGCCCGCCATGCCCGTGATGCCGACGTGCGGGCCGTAGTTCGAATCGTTGCCGAACGCCCCGTCTGCGTTCTGCTGCGCGGCGAGCCAGGCCAGGCCCTTGGCCGTCGCGGCCTCCAGGGCCGGCGTGACCTCATCCGGCGTGGCGGCGGGCAGTGCGGGGGCGGCTTCCTGAGCGAGCAGGAAGCCGGCGTGGATCACGGCGATTGCGGCAACAACCGCGAACACCCGTCGGCCCGACATCATTCCGTCTCCTCTTCCGCCAGGGCGCGGTAATACTGGTTGATCTGTTCGCGGTACTTCTCGAGCACGGCCTCACGCACGCCCTGGATGATCTCGTCGCGCTCGCGCGGCGGCAAGTGGCCCCAGCCGCGCCGGGACTCGCGGAATTCGCCCGACGGCGTGGTCAGACCGGTGCCGTCGCTCTGTACGGACCCTGGCTGGCCCGGGACGTCGCCGGCGGGCGTGGGGGGGCCGTCGGCCGTCTTGTCCGGTTGCCCGGGCTGTTGGCGTTCCCGTCGTTCTCCCGGTTGCGGTTGCCCCGAGGCGCCGGCGGTGCCCTTTGCGCCGGCCATCGCTGCCGCAATGAGATCGTCCAATGCGGCCACGATCTGCTGTTGGACGGCCTGCGTTTCCGGGCCGGGGTCGAGCTTGACGGAAAGCTGTTGGCGGCTCTGCTCCATGAGGGTCAGCGTTCGCGCCAGGGCCTCGCCTGCGGAGGGCTGTGTTGTCGGGGGTTGTGTTTCGGATGCGCCGGCCGGCAGCACAGTCGCGAGCAGCACGATGGCGCCGATGCGCGTGGGATTCACCATGTCAGTTTCGTCCTTTCTGTGCCTGCTGGATGAGCAACTGCATCAGCGCCTGCAATTCCTGCTGCTGCCGGCCGAGGTCGTGAATCTGCTGCAATTGGGCCTCGGACGGGGGTTCCTGGTTCATCTGCTCCGCGGCCTTCTGTGTGCGGGCGTTCAGGTCAAGCTGCAGGGCTCGCACGAGCAGCAGTTCGGCGGCGGTCGGCACGCCGCCTTCCGGCGGCGGGGAGGCCCCCGGTTTGTCCCCGGCCTCGGCCTGCGGAGCGGAATCACCCGGCGTCGGCAGGGCGGCGAGTTGCTCGAACGCGTCGATCAGCCGGCCCAGGTCGGTGAGAATTCGCTCCTGGCCGGCGGTCAGGGCCTCGTCAATCTGCCGCTGCTGGAATTGGTCGCGCGATTGGGTCATGTCGGCGAGGATGCGCGTCATGAGCCAGCGGAACGTGACGGCCGGTCCCATTCGCTCGAGAATGCCGGCGCCCTGCCCGCGTGCGTCTTCCTGGGCCTGGGCCAGGCGGCCGGCCTTGCGCGCGTCGGCACGGCTGAGCCGCTCGGTGTCGCGGGCGGCCCGGGCCAGGTCCGACGCGCCGTCGGCAATCGTTTGCTGTTGCGTTCTCAGGCCCTCCAGTTCCGTGCGGAGGGCCAGCACGGATCGGGCCGCGGCCTCGGCTCGCATCTGATCGGCCAGGCGTTGCGCCAACGTCAGCGCGCGGTTCAGCCGGTCCAGGGCTTCCTTCTGGGCGTCTGTTGCGGCCGCCGCGCGATCGGAACGGAGTTCCGACTCCGCCTGCTGCATGGATTGCCCGGCGTCCGAAACACGATTGCCGATTGAGGGGTCCATGGCGGCGGCCGTGTCACACGCCGCGGCCAGCTTCTGCGTTTCGCCGGCCAGGCCGGCCTGAAGGTCGGCCAGGCGGTCCCGGGCCGCGGCGTCGCCGGCCGCACTCGCGGCCTCGGCAGTGGCGTCGAGGAGTTGTTGCTGCGAGCGGATCAGGCCTCGCAGATGTTCGGCCAGTTGCGTCAGACCCTCCGCGGCGTCCGGCGTCTGTGGCCGAATGCGGCTGAGCAGCGCGTCCAGCATGGTCGACAGGCCGGCCTCGGCGGCTTGTTGCTCGACGCCGGCGGCGGAAGTCCGGTTCTCTTCAACGGCGCGGGCGGCCTGCCGCATGCGTTCCGAGACGTTTTGCCGGACGGCCGTCTGAGCGGCGGAGTCCAGCGACGTTTTCTGACGGGATGCGTCCTCTGCATCAGCCGCCGTGGATTCCGCCAGGCGACGCATCTGTTCGAGCAGATGCTCCAGGTCTTCCGCCAGCCGGCCCTGGTCGCGTGTGATTCGTTCCAGGACGAGGCGGCGTTCGGCGGGCAGCGTGTCTACGGACTGCCCGAGCGTTTCGCGGCCGATGTCGGCGGTCTGCGTGCGCACGGTTTGCTGTTGATCCAGCATCTGCCGCGTGCGATTCACGATCTCTTCGTAGTCTCCCCACTGGCCGAGCGCTTCGAGTGCGCTGCGAAGGCTGACCGCGGCCTCCTCCTGGCGTTCGAGGGCCTGCGTGAGCAGGTGGTTGCGCTCGGCCGCCGGTTCCGTTCTGGCGGCCTGGGCCAGTTCGGCGGCGGCGTCCTTCATCGGGCCGGTGGCGGCGGATCGGAGCCGGCCGCCGGCCTGCCCGGCGCGCCGGCGCGCGGCGGCATCGTCAAACCGGTTCCGATCCATTTCATCCTGCCAGTGCTGCAACCGATCCGACATCTCGCCGATGCGGCGCGCCAGGCGGTCCTGGGTCCCCGCGGCGGAGCGCAACACCGAGGACGGTTCTTCGGCGTCGGTGTCGCTGCCGGACGAGCGGACGCGGTCGGTGAGCGTTTCCTGCTCACGGAGTGCCTGGCGGGCGCGTTCCTCCAGCAACTGAAATTCTTCGCGCAGCCGCTGACGGAACGCGTCGTGCGAGATGATCCGCAGGCGCAGCGAAGCCGATTCGCCGGTCTGCGGTCCGGCGTCGGCGAGCCGGCGGTTGTCGAGGGCCGCGGCGCGATACACCACGTTGTCGCCAGCCTGTACGCCCAGCGAACGCATAGACCACTCGAACGCGGCCCGGGCCTGGACCCGATCGGCGGCGAGCTCCATGTCCGTCACATCGGCCAGGTCGATCGTCTGCGGGGCCGAAGCGTCGTTGACGGCGGCGGAGAGCCAGATCCGGCCCAGCCCGAAGTCGTCTTCCGCTCGGACGGCGACGGGAACAGTGCCGTCTGGTGTCACTTCCACGAGCGACTGGGGGCGTTCGATGACGACCGCGGGCGGCTGGTCCGCCGCCGCGCGGATGCGATATTCGCGCCCGTCGCGATTCTCGAAGCCTTCGGCATCTTCCACGTGGATCCGGAACGCGAAATCGTCGGCCGATTCAAAAATCGCGCAGAACGCATCGTCGTCGTTCGGCGAGGGCAGCAGCGGAAGGTGATCACCGCCCGGGAACACCACGGCGGCTTCGGGTTCGCCGGCATCGTTCTGCGCCACCGGCTTGCTGAATTGGAAGCACACCGTTACCACGCTGCCCGGCACGGCCCTGGCGGGCGCGGCGGTCAGGTCGTATTCCCGTTCCCACTCGGCGGGCACGTAGGCCGGGGGGAGAACCAGGGCCCGGGCCTGAACCACCGACGGGCGCCGCACCGCGCGCACGTGAACCGGGCGATCGGCGGTTGTGGCGTCGCCCGCCTCGGCCCAGTACGAGAGATCCGCGGCCACGGCCGGAATGGAACACACGTACTCGCCGGCCTCGGCCGCCTGCATGGAGAAGCTGGCGCGGGAACCGCCCGTATCGCGGATGTGCAGCAGCGGCCGCAGCGACGGCCGATCGCCCCGAACCACTCGCATCCGCACCGGCAGCGAATCGCCGACGGCCACGGTGGCGTCGCCGGTCCGCATCTCGATTTCCACGGCACGCGGCCACTGGGCCGGGCCGAGCGGATCGGCCAGTCGGGCCACGCCGGTGCGAACCCATTCGGGCTGCCCCACCCAGAGTACGCCGACGACGCTCACCACGCCGGCCAGACGGGCGGCCCGCAGAAGCAGCGGACGCCGGGTGACGACCTCCCCGAGGCACAGTCCGCGCAGGGCGTCTTCCGCCTGGGCCAGAACATGCCGGGTAAGTGAGGCCGCCCCGGTGCCGCATCCTTGCGCGAAATCCGCGGCGCTGCGGAGCGCGTCGGAGGGCAGGCGGAAGCGTCGCTCCACGCGCTGCGCAATGTCGTCCAGCGGGATGGGCCGCCGCAGGGGATGAAGGACCCAGCGGATCGCCGCAACGGCCAAACCGATGACCAGGCCGAGGGCCGCGGTCAGACGGACGCCGGGCGGCAGCCAGAACAGCCAGTCGGCGACCATGACGGCCAGTCCGGCCGCCAGCCCACCCGTTAGCACGGAACACGTGCCGCAAAGGGCGAGGAGGCGTCGCGCCCGAGCGCGAAGCCGTGTCAGTTCTGTGATGATTCGGTCGTTTGTCATGCCTGCAGCGGCAGCCCGGCGGCCGGTTCTGCCTCAAATCACTCCCCATGCCTTTCGCAGAATCCATTCCACGGTCAGGAGAGCGGCCAGGACAATCCAGGCCAGCTTCGTCCGCCAGAGCGGAACTCGAACGTCGTCCGGCGTTCGCAGATCGCGCTGCTCTATGGTGGAAATCGCCTCAGCCAGCCGATCGGGCGGCACCAGCCGGCCCCCTGTTCGCTCGGCCAGTCGAGCAAGTGCATCCGGATCGGCTTCCAGCCGCCGTGTTTCGATGGAATCGTCCTCGATGCGGACCGGCGCCGACGCCGGCTTCTGCCCGGCCGGCGGCGGCACGCCCTCCACCTGCACCGTGAAGCGCCCCGGCCGCGACGGCGTCCACGTGCATTCGTACAGCGGGGAATCCGCACCGAGGCGCTGGGCCATAAGCCGGGCCGTCGGTCGATCCTCCGTGTCGCGCACCATCAGGTCGAGCTGGGCCCCCAGCGACTCCAGGAGTCGGGCGTCTGTCACGCGTACGCGCAGTTCCAGTGGTCGGGCGGCGGCGCTGACAGGCGGATCGGCCGTCAGGGTGAGGCGGCGATCCTGCGCCAGGTCGCGTGACGGCATGAGCTCGCGCACGAGCTGGACCCAGTATGCGTCGTGGAGCCATTCGCCGGTGCGGCGGCGCCATCGCCAGGTTTCGTCGATGCCCTGGAAGAGGACCTTTCCGGCGCCGTATCGTCCGATCACCAGCAGCGGCGCCGGGTCGGCCTCGGCCTGCGAAGCGGGATGCTCGATCAGCACCTCCGCCCCCGGTCGCGGTCCGCGTGTGCGTGCGAACCAGTACGGGCCGGGCAGATTTTCGAGCAGCCGGTCGTTCGCCGCCCGATCGGCGTCAAACCGGAAGAGCCGGCTCTGCCGCCCGTGCGGGGTGAAGCGAGGCGGGAACGACTCGGAGAGGCTGGCCGGCGTGCCGGCGGCGGTTCCAGGGTCGATGCGCACCGGCACCAGTTTCTCCAGCGGCGTGCCGCGGAACCGCGCGGGTGCGAAGCGTTCGCCCGCGATCAGCCCGAACCCGCCGCCGCGCTCGCCGACGAAATCGACCAGCAGTTGGGCCCGGGCCGTTCCCAGCCAGTTGTCGGCTGGGTCGACGTCGCCGAACAGGACCACGTCGTACGCGTTCAGCTCTTCGGCGGTTTCGGGAAATCGGCGAATGGGATCGTCGCCTTCCTGGGCGAAGTCACGGTCGGCGCTGAGCAGCAGGCAGCTCACGCGCACGGTCGGCTCGCGGATCAGGGCGGTGGAGAGGTAGCGGTATTCGAAACGCGGGTATCCGTCCACGTAAAGGACGCGAAGCGGCTCGCGGAGCACGTTGACGGTCAGCGTCTCCGCGTTGTTGTCCAGCCGGCGCTCGCCGTCCAGCGGCCCCACTGCCACCCGAAACGACTGAGCGCCGGCCTGTCGCGGGCGCGTGCGAAGCTCGATCTCGCGTGGGGGGTCGCCGGGGCTGATGCGAACCGTCTCGGTGGCGACCGCAGCCGTGCCGGACTCGTCGATCAGCCGCACAGTGGCTGTCAGTGGTTCGCGGATGCCTCGCGCCTCGAGGGTGGCTCGAATAGCGAGCACGTCGTTGACGAAGATGTTGGGGTCTGCGGTGGCGGGCCCCAGGGCCAGATCGCGTCGGGGATCGGCGGAGCCGAACGGGACGGCCAGGACCGGCACGAACGCCACGGACGCCGCGTCCGCGGTGTCGGACGATCCACCGGGCGCGGTCGCGCGGCCGTCGGAGAGCAGCAGGATCGCCGCAGGCCGGCCGACGGGCAGGGCCGTGTACGCGCGGAGCACGTCTCGGGTGGCGGCGGAGAGGTCGGTGACGGGGCCGTCGGCGGCGAGAGCTTGCAGAGCGGTTTCGAGTTCAGCGAGCTGGCCGGCGTCTTCGGCGGAGGCAATCGCACGCGCCGAACCGGACGCGGCATACAGATCGACTGCGTGTCGTTCCAGCAGCGTCCGCAAGACGGCGGACTTCTGCGCGGACAGAATGGTTCGGGCCCAGTCCAGCCGGGACGCCTCACCAAGTCTCTCGACCGGCGTCTGCGCGGCGGTGGACAGGGCCTGGGCCGCGTGGGTGTCGGAGTACACATCGGTGGCGTCCATGCTGCGCGAGGTGTCCAGCACCAGTGCGACCCGCGACCGTTCCACCTGGTTCCGCTGGAGTATCAGCACGGGACCGGCCAGCAGGAGCACGACCAGTCCGCACACGGCTGCCCGTAGCAGGCCGAGGACGATTCGCCGTCGCGGCGTCGTGTCTTCGCGACGGTAGAGCCGGTGTACGATCAGCAGCACTGCCGCCAGCACCAGCACGATGAGCCAGCCGCCGACCGGCGGTTGCCAGTCCCACGACCAGCGACCTTCGCCGGCCGGGCGAAGCGGATCAAGTTCCAGAAGCCAGTGCATCACAGACGGCATCACTCCTTGCCTTCAACCCGTCGCAGCGCCGAAGCGGACGGCCAGCCACGACTCACCGAGCAGAAGCATCAAAACGAGCGCCAACGCGGGCACGGACAGGTCCGTGGCGGGGGCCGCCAGGCCATCAGAATCGCGCAGCTCCGCGGCGGACACGTAGTCAAAGCGACAGGCCAGTCGTTCGGCCAGCGCGGCCTCGGAGAGCGGCGTCAGGTCCGCCTCGTTGACGTCGATGTTCACGGCGAACGTGTGGGCGGCCGACTCGACCTGCATCACGTACAGGCCCGCTTTGTCCGTTTCGGCATACGTGGCCGCCACGCCGTCGACTTCCGTCGATAATGCGGCGGTCTGGGTCTGCCCGTCCGGCAGCAGAACCACGGGCGGTTCCGGCCGGCTCAGGCCGGCGGGGCTGAGCGGTTCGGCCAACGGCTCGCCCACCTGTACGGACCGGTGTCCGGTCCGCGCGGGCACAAGGTGGGACACCAGGTTCGTCATGAGGGAAACGTAGTCGCCCTTGGCCGGCAGGTTCGTCCAGGTCATGTCGGCGGAGGTGGTGAACAGGCCTGACCGTCCGCGGCCAACGGTCCGGATCAGAATTGCGGGGTTGCCGTTCTCGTACCGCAGCGGCACGTCCGTGCGATCCGGTTCGGGGCTCGTCCGGACGTAGCGGGCGATGCGGCTTTGAAACAGCCCGCTGTCCGCGGCGTCGGCGAAGTCGGACGTCACCGGGTGCGGGTTTGCCTCGTGTTTCAGCCGTGTGCTGCGTTCGTCGCCCGCGGGCGGGAACGGCTCGCCCAGTTCCGCGGCCAGCACGCCTTCTCCGCCGGCATAGGCGACTTCGTTGTAGTGCGGAATCTGCACGTCCTCGCCAAGCGTGACCAGCAGTCCGCCGCCCGCGGCGACGAAGTCACGCAAGCCGCTCCACGCGGCCGGCGGCAGTTGCGGCACGTCACAGAGTGCAATCACGTCGTACGCAGACAGCACTTCGCCCGCAAGATCGTACGGGGCCAGCACCTTCGGGGCCAGCGCGTACCGGTCGCCCGCCGCGGTGCGTGGGGCCAGCGCCAGGGCGAGATATCCCGCCGCGCCGGACAGTCCGGCTGCGCCGGGCCGCCCGTCCACGAGCAGCACCGGGACATGTTCGCGCGTTTCGATGGATGCGTACCGCACGTTGTCCGCGGCGAGCGCGTCGGCCGATTCGCCCGCGAACACCAGGCGCGCTTCCAGCCCGAGCGAGCCGGCGGTGTCGAAGACGGCGGAGAACCACGCCGTTTCCCCCTTGCCCGGTGCGAGCGTCGGCAACTCCATGCGGCGGAGGAAGCGATCCTCCTGGTGTACCTGGACGGCCAGCCCGGCCACCGCCCGGGGCCCGAAGTTCGCCACGTCCACACCGAATCGAACCGGCACGTCGACGGCCAGCAGCGGGGACGTCGCGGCAAACCGAATGATCGCCACGTTGTCCAGGGCCTTCTCACCATCGGGCGTTCCGGCGCCAACCAGCACGAGCCTGGCCATGCCGGCCACCTCGCGGGCGGCGGACGCGACGGATCCAGCGGCATCGGCTGGCGCATCCGCCAGGACGTTCTCGCCCAGGGCGGCACGCGTCAGGTCGGAAATCACGTATACGACCACGGAGCCGGCGCGAGCCGCCCCCGCGGTTCCCCATTCACTGCCGCGGATCGTCTCTGCGGCGAGCCGAAGTCCGCCGTTCAGGTTCGTGCCGCGTTCACCGGCCGTCACCGCGTCCAGGCGGGTCTGCAGGTGGCGTCTGTCGCGCGTGGGCACCGATACGGCCCGGCCGGCAGGCGAGGCGAGCGTGATCAGCGACACCGAATCCGTGTCCGGGAAGGAGTCGAGAAGCTGCCGCGCGGCGGCCCGGGCCTGATCGAACCGTGTCGTCTGGTCGTTCGGCACCTCTCGCGCGACGGCATGCATCGAGCACGAATTGTCGAGAAGCAGGATCCGGAGCGTGCCACGGCCGGGCACTCCGGACCAGGGCGAACGCGTCAGAAACGGACCCGCCGCCGCCAGGCCCAGCAGCATGATGGCCAGCGTTCGCGTGGCGAGCAGGAGCCACTGCTCCAGTTGCATCCGCCGGCGACTGCGACGGTTGGCCGCCAGCAGGAAGCTCATGGCCGCCCACGGCGTGCGACGAAACCGCCGGCGGTGCAGCAGGTGGATGACAATGGGCACGGCGCCGCCGGCCACGGCCGCCACGGCCAGGCCCGGCAGCGCGAACGAGATGGCGGCCAACGCACCCACCGTCAGCCTCCTCCCTGCGTCCGCGACGAACGCGTCCGCGCCCGCACGCCGCGCGTGGCCAGGTACGCGCTCAAGGCCGGCCCCAGCGGCTCGGAGGTGTCACACACCACGTAGTCCGCCTGCATGGCCCGGCAGCCGCGGTCGAGCGTGGCGCGAAAGGCCTCCGTCTGAGCCTGGTATCGCCGGCGCAGCGCCCGCGGCTCCACCAGCAGCCGGCCCAGCTCTTCCAGACCTTCGAACCGCGTCGGCCCGCGGAACGGAAACGTAAGCTCTGCCGGGTCCCACACGTTGAACACGATGACGTCGTTGCCGCGGTACCGCAGGTGCTGCAGCCCGCGGAGCGTCTCCTGCGGATCGTCGAACAGGTCGCTGATCAGTACCACCACGCCGCGGCTGACCCGCTCGGCCAGATCGTCCAGCACGACCCGCAGTGACGTTCGGGCGGGGCCGATGCTCACCTGCAGATCGTCGATGAGCGGACGCCAGAGCGACGGATGGTTCGACGGCTTGCGAAACCGCGTGATCCGCCGGTCGAACAGGGCCAGCCCCACCGAGTCCCGCTGGGTGAGCGCGAGGTAGGCCAGGCTGGCGGCCACGGCGGTCGCGTACTCGTGTTTGCTCAGTGGTGCCGCGTCGCTGCGGTAGGCCATGGATTCGCTGCAATCGACGGCGAGTATGCAGTTGAGGTTCGTGTCTTGCTGGTATTCTTTCACGAAATACCGGTCCGTGCGGCCAAAGAGCCGCCAGTCGATGTGCCGGATGTCGTCGCTTTGGGTGTAGGGCCGGTGGTCGGCGAACTCGACGGAGACGCCGCGATACGGGCTGCGGTGCATGCCGGCGTACAGACCTGCGACGGCCAGTCGGGCCCGCAGTTGCAGTCCGCTGATCCGGGCCAGCACCTGCGGGTCGAGGTACTTGCGGTAATCGCGGGGCGGCGTCGGCCGGCGCGTTTCTCCCGCGGCTTCCTGCGGCATTGCGTGCTGGCCGGTTTCCGCCATGGTGAATCCGTTCAGCCGCGGCGCGGCTCCTGCGCGGACGTTTCGGCAAACACGCGGGCGGCGGACTGCGCGTCCAGTGCGTCCGACGGCTCGCTGGGCAGTGTTGCGATGAGGCGGTCCACGATGCCGTCCGGGCGAATGCCGTCCGCTTCCGCGTTGAAATTCGTGATGATCCGGTGACGCAAGACAGGGTGCGCGACGGCACGGACGTCCTCGATCGACACGTAAAACCGGCCTTCCAGCAGGGCCCGGGCCCGGCCGGCGGACACCAGGTGCTGCGAGGCTCGCGGACCGGCGCCCCACGACACGTAGTCCCGCACAAAGTCCGGCGCGTCCTCGCGGTCCGGTCGGCTGGATCGGGTGAGGCGCAGGGCATAGCGAGCCACGGGATCGGCGCACGGCACCTGCCGCACAACGTCCTGGAGCGTGGTGACGTCCTGGGCGGACATGACGCGCTGTACGGCCGCATCGGTCGGCCCGCCGGTCAGGTGGATGATGGCCAGCTCCTCCGCCTCGCTGGGATAGTCCACCAGAACCTTGAACATGAACCGGTCGAGCTGGGCCTCGGGCAGGGGGTACGTGCCTTCCTGCTCGATGGGGTTCTGCGTGGCCAGCACGAAGAACGGCTGCGGCAGCTTGTGCGAGTACCCCGCCGCGGTCACCTGGCCCTCCTGCATGGCTTCCAGCAGGGCAGACTGCGTTTTGGGCGGCGTGCGGTTCACCTCGTCCGCCAGAATCATGTTCGCGAACACCGGGCCGGGCACGAACCGCAACTGGCGCGTGCCGGTCGCCTTGTCCTCTTCGATTACTTCCGTGCCGGTGATGTCCGAGGGCATCAGGTCCGGCGTGAACTGAATGCGCGAGAAGCTGAGGGACAGCGTCTTGGCCAGCGTGCTGATAAGCAGCGTTTTCGCCAGGCCGGGCACGCCTTCCAGAATGCCGTGACCCCGGCACAGCAACGCGATCAGCAACTGGGTGATCACGTCGTCCTGCCCGACGATCACCTTGGCCAGCTCGCCGCGCAGGGCTCGGCAGGATTCCACGAGTCGTGTTGCGGAGGCCGGGTCGATCTCGCCCGAGCCGGCTCCGCCCGCCGGTGCGTGTGGGGCCATAAGGGTTTGCTCCTCCTGAGCTTCTCGCCGCGGACCGGCGACCGCCCGCCGGGCTTCCGCGTTCGCAGGAGATTCTACCGGTCCGGCCCCTGGCGGCCAAACGCGGCGCGAGTGTCCGTCAGTAATGCGGGAACCGCGTGTCGATGGGATGCACCCACACCCGGCAGATGGCGGCGTCCGATCGCTCGAAACCTTCCACCGACCCCTCCCGATCCGTGGAATAGAGCCGTCGTCCGTCCGCCGCGCGGAACTCGTACAGCAGCGCCGTCGTCGCGGGTGGGTCCGCCGCATCCGTGGGCAGGGCGTGGAAGACGGCTTCATCGGCGCCATCGGCACGAGCGCGCAACGCAGAGTGGCCGGGCGCTTCCTCGACTTCCACTACCGGCACGGATCCCGGCACCGGCCGATCGAACGCCCAGAACGCGATCCGGCCATCGCTTGTCTGCAGGGCCTGCGATCCGATGGCCAGACCCTGCGGGAGGCGTTCCGTCGGGTTCGATGGATTCGCACGACCGCCTGTCCGGTACACCGGGACCGGCAGGGCCAGCCGCGGATCGTCCAGGCTCAGCTTGTAGAGGATCTGGTTGTAATCGTAGCGGGGCGTGGGGACCTCCACGCCGGAGAACAGGGTGCTGTACGTGCCTTCGAAGAAGATGACCCGGCCGCCGTCCTGGTCGAGCATCGGGTGCTGCTTGGGGTTGTAGAAGCTGTACTTTGCGTGAGAGACGACTTTTGCCGCGTATACCCACGGGCCCAGCGGGGTGTCCGCCTCGGCGTGCCAGACTTCGCCCAGCAGCGACCTGCCACCCATCTCCAGGGCGATCAGCACCCAACGCCGGCGGTACTCGTTCCAGTACACCGTGCCCGAGTGGGCTTGCACCGGCTTGCCCGTGTCGCGATCGCGCAGGGGCAGCACGGCCTCTCGCGCGGTCAGCTTGCCTTCCTTCAGCAGCGTCGCTTCTTCAGCCGGCGTGACCGGGCGGGTGTTCCGCTTCCAACCGAGGCGAAGCGTGCCGTCCGGGGCACGGTCCAGCCGGACTTCGTTGGCCGGACAGCCTTCGACCAGGTACGTGAAGCCTTCGTATTGCGACACGTCGCGGTAGGCTTCGGGCCGGGCGGGTACGCGGATGTAGGGGTAGGGCGTGGTGAAGTGGACGTACTCCTCGTCGCGGCCCTTGTGGAGCAGCGTGTGGCCCTGCGGATAGAGCGGGTGATCCGGTGGAAGCTCGCAGACCTTATCGAACTGCGTCTGCTCGTCGTTGAAGACCACGATCCCCCTCTGCCAGGTCTCCAGGGACGCGGGCTTGATCTTCGCGTAGCCGGCGTACATCTGCTCGCCCTGGCCCGGCTCGTTCAGCACCACGAGGCCGCCGGCCCAGGTGGGGCCTTCGCCGGGCATGTTGCAGGTTTCTTTGGCGAACCCGGTCTTGTCGTTGACGAAGTAGCCCAGGCTGATGCCCACGTTGGCGTCCAAGCCATCCGCGGGCAACGGCGTGGTCGCACCGGGCACGTGGAAGTTGCCCAGCGGGTACGCCGGCCATGCGGTATCCCCCCAGAACCAGAAGATCCGGCCGCGATAGACGGCATTCAGCACGCTGTCCTGGCCCAGCACCCTGGCGTTGAGCACCGGATGCCGGATGGGCGCCGGCTTGCCCAGCAGCACGCTGTCGCGGTAGATGCCGCCCCCGGTGACACGGTAGAGCCGCTCCGCGATGTTGGTGCGTTTGACGGCGAGCTGCGTTTTGCCGCCCGGCGATACGGGCAGGGCCTTGCCCCGCATGCCGAATCCGTCCGCGGCGTGTTCGTACCCGTCGCCCTCCACGAAGAAGAACACCTTCTGGTCCATGAGCCCCGGCTCGAGGAACGCCACGTAACCCTGGCTGTCGGTGACGTGGCGGACCTGGTTGACCGTCCGCAGCTCGATCAACGGCACGCCTCGCCCGGTGGCCTCGTCCACCACCTGTATCTCGAAGTATGGCGTTGCAGTGTCAGCCGGCTGATCGGCGGCCGCGGCCAACAGACAGACACAAATGCATGCAAACATGGCGCACCTCCGCGCAGCTCGAATCATCGTACACCGTACGCTCGCGGAGCGCCAAACGCAACGGACGTGGGAACGAACACCGCTGCATGGGTATTCTATCGTACTGAATACCAAGGCGGGACCGTACCCCTGCAGAGTCCCCGACCGGCTGGAAGGCAGCCAAACGGTACCCACAGCTTTCCATCATGTCGAGTGCAGTATCGACCCCCTCGCCTATTCGGGCAGGATGGTGAAGCGGGTGGCTGTGGCGGGGCCGGCGGGGGTGGTGCAGCGGAGTTCGAATTGGCCGGGGGGCAGGGTTAACCGGTTTGCCTGGTCGGGGGGCAGGAGGCGGCCGTTCAGGAACCAGGTGAGGCCGGCGTCCCGGTTGGCACGGGGGCGGATGACGGTCTGGCCGCCGAGTGCCACAAATCTGGCACCGTTACGCGGCGTGAGAATCTGCAGCGGACCGCCCAGTTCGGCCGGGCGGGGCAGCGGGTCGAGCACGGCCCAGAGCCTTGGCGGATCGGGGACCATGCTGGAGCGAATGGCCGGCAGGTCGAAGATGGCGCTCAGCAGCGGTTCGGCGGCGTGGGCCCCGACGTAGCCGGCGTGTCCGGCGCCGGAGAATCGACCGACCCAGACCCCGACGGCCACCCGGTGGTTGTGTCCGACGGCCCAGGCGTCGCGGCGGCGCGAACTGGTGCCGGTCTTCCACATGAACCAGGGAATCGTCTCGGCCGGCCACGATTCCATGCCCTTGGGCCGGCGGTGTTCGGAAGAAAGAATGTCGTCGAGCGCGGCGCAGACGTCCGGCTCCAGCGCGCGCGCGGGGTTTGTGGGGTCGTCCATGAACAGCCGGGGCGCCTGGCGGAGGCCGCCGCGTCCGATGGTGGCGTAGCCGGTGACTAAGTCGAGAAGCGTTACTTCCGTCGCTCCGGTGACGACGGCCAGTCCGCCGCGGGCGAGCACGTTGTCGGGCAGTCGCACGCCGGCGGATTCGATGAGGCCGGCGCAGCGGGCGAGGCCGACGGCCTCAGCCGTGAGGATCGCAGGTACGTTCAGCGACCGCTGGAGCGCCTCGGCGGCGGGCAGTGGGCCGCAGAAGGAGCGGTCGAAGTTTTCGGGCGACCAGCCGGCGCGGTCGATGGGGATGTCATACACGGTGGAATCTGGCGCAAGCCGGCGGGCCTGAAAGGCGGCGGCGTAGACGAACGGCTTGAGCGTTGAGCCGGGGCTGCGCCGGGCGATGACGCCGTTGACCTGGCCGTCGATGGGGTCGGCGGGGTCGGCGGAGCCGACCAGGGCGAGGATGTCGCCCGTGGAGATGTCCATAAGCAGCACGGCCACATTCGTGCCGGGGGGCAATGCGGCGGCGTGGGCTTTGACAAGTCGTTCCACGTTGGTTTGGAGAGTGGCGTGGATCGTGGTGCGGCCGCCGAGCGGGCGGCGGTGCAGCGCGAGCCAGGCGGCTTGGGGCGCGTGAATTTGGCGCGGCGCCGGCCGGAGGATGACGGGTTCGGCAACAGCCTGCTGCCATTGCGCGTGCGTGATGACGCCGGTTTCGAGCATTCGGTACAGGACCACGTTGCGGCGGGCCTTGGCGCGGTCGGGGTGGCGGTCGGGTCGGTAGCGGGCGGGGGATTGGGGCAGGCCGGCCAGGAGTGCGGCCTCGGAGAGAGTTAGCTCCGACGCGGGTCGGCCGAACCAGGCGAGCGACGCGGCCTGGACGCCGCGGAAGTTACGGCCATACGGGGCGAGGTTGAGGTACGCTTCGAGGATGTCGTCTTTGGATCGCAGGCGTTCCAGTTGGAGCGCGCGGAAGGACTCGGCGATTTTGGCGCGGAAGGAGCGTGGCCGGTCGTCCATCATGCGGCAGATTTGCATGGTCAGCGTGCTCGCGCCCGATTGGATGCCACAGGCCGCGATGTTCTGGCCGACGGCGCGGACGACGGAGATCGGATCGACGCCGGGGTGGAAGAAGAAGCGTTCATCCTCCGCGGCGATGGTGGCCTTGACGAGCCAGGGGGACATCTGGGTCAGCGGAATGGGGAATCGCCATTGTTCATCTTTGGCGACCAGGGTGAGCAGCACGCGGTCGGTGCGGTCGGTGACGCGCGGGCTGACCGGCCAGTTGTCGAGGCGCTCGATCGGGAATGGGAAGGCGAACCAGGCGACGGCGAAGGTGACAAGGGCGAGGGCCGCGAGGATGGCGGTCCATCTTGCTATCCTTCGATACCGGCCTTCCTTGTGGGACTGTTCTTCCTTGTGGGACCGGCTTTCTAGCCGGTCTCTTCCCTGCGTGCTGGGCCGAGAATCCCGTTCGGACGGGGACCGAGACGGGATTCTCGGTCCAGCAGGCAGACCCCTAGACCGGCTAGAAAGCCGGTCCCACAAAGAGAGGCGGTCTCCTCGGGCACAAAGCCGTTGCCGCAGTCGGGAGATCAGTTTCATCGGCCCACCACCAGCTTTCCCACTGGATGTCCTTGTGGGACCGGCTTTCCAGCCGGTCTCTGCTGCCGCAGTTGCCAGATCCGTTTCATCGGCCCACCACCAGCTTTCCCACTGGATGTCCTTGTGGGACCGGCTTTCCAGCCGGTCTCTGCTGCCGCAGTTGCCAGATCCGTTTCATCGGCCCACCACCAGCTTTCCGGCCCCGTGCATGGAGGCAAACCCGGGGTCGTACATGCACGACGCCTCGATCGGCGGCACAACGAATGAACCGGCGGAGACCGCACGCAGGCTGTAGCGGAACGTGCGGGCATCGCGGCCGACGGAGGTGAACAACAGCACGCGGTCGTCGAGGAACTCCACGCGGTCGGGCACGTCCGAAGGTTCGTCGGACGGCTCGGCACGGACGGAGGTGACCAGTCGCGGGTTCTCCACCTCCAGCCCGCCGGGCAGGGCATCGACAATGCAGACGTTGTCCACCGTCTGATGGCGGTCCAGGTTCGGGGCCGCCAGTTGCACCTCGACGATGATGAGGTCACCCGCCCGCACGCCGGCCGGGTCGATGGGGGTGCCGTCGCCGCTGAGCCACTTGCGGCGAACGGTGAGTTGGCGGTCGTAGGGCTTGACGGCATCATCGGCGGCCAGGCCGGTGTAGCTGACGGAGACGTAGATCGTTCCGGTCCCTTCGGATGCGATCTGGATCGGGTGTTGCCCGCGGTCCCATGTAAGCGAGAAGGGTTCGGCGTCCGTGAACGGCATGGACACGTTGGGGCCGCTGACCGTGCCGCGGAAATCGGCCGGCTCCGCGGAAAGCGCCTGGTAGCGGGCGAGCGCCGCCAGGGCGCCGGCGGTTTCCAGCGTGTTGCCCCAGTGGCCGTCCTTTCGGGCGGTCTCCAGTCGCTGCACGAGGGGCACGATCCACGGATGGCTTGTGTCCAGATCGAGCAGCACGAGTAGCAGGGCGGCCTCCTGCTGAACTTGGGAAGTGATCCGTCCGCCCGTGGTGGCCACGATGGATTGTTCCAGAGTGTCGTCGGCGAGCACCTGTTCCGCCCGGTCGCGGCGGCCCGCGTCCAGCCAGGCGGCGGCCAGATGCGCCCGCCCGGCAATGTCGAGTTGGATGTTCGGTTCGCTGAGCCGGGTCATCCAACCCCGCGGCGGGCGGTCCCAGCCGGCCAGCACGTGGCAGATCATGGCCCGCAGATTGGCGTCGATGTTGTCGTTGCCGGTGTCGTTCAAAACGGATTCGAGGTACTTGCAAAGTTCCCCGGCAAATCGAGGTTCGACGGTGAAGCCCCGGCGCGATGCATAGAGCAGGAACTCGCCGGCGTACGCGGAGGCCCAAGCGTCCGCGTGAGCATCCCCCGGCCAATAGCTGAAACCGCCGGACCGGGTCTGCATGGACCAGAGCCTGAAGATGCCGGCCTGGATCAACGCCTTTGTGATGTCCTCGGGCCTGTCCGGCGTATCGGGCATGGGGAACAGGTCCGGCGCATACAGCAGGGCGAACAGCCGGCTGGTCGTCTGTTCCAGGCAGCCGTACGGGTAGTCGAGCAGTTGCTGCAAGGCCGGGCGAAGCTGGACGACGGGGCGGGCCCCGACGCTGACGGCCGTCCGAACAGTCTCCGCGCGGAGCGTTTCCGGCGGCGTGAGCGTTACGGGATCGCCGGGCTTGACGGTCAGGAATTGACTCACCGTGACCAGCGGTGCGGCGGGGCGGATGGCCACGTCCGCCCGCGCTGTGGCGGTCAGGGCTTCGCCGTCGACTGCCGTGGCGGTTGCCTGGATTTGAGCTTCCGCGGCGCCGAGAGTGCCGGCCGTGGCGGAGAACCAGATCGTGGACGACCCGCCCGGCGGAACGGCAACGCCCGGCCGTTGCGGCTCCGTCACGGTGAGCACGCCGGCGGGGGTGGAAATCTGCACGTCTGCCGTCAGCGGGCTTTCAGAGGTATTGAACAGCTTGACCGGCACGTCGAACGTGTCGCCCGGGGCGGCGAACCGCGGCCACGCGGATTCCACGAGGAGCGGCGCGGTGACGGTCAGGGCGTGTTCGGCGTGGCCGTAGAAGTCGTGGTCCGCGGCGACGCCCATGATGCGCATCTCGCCGGTGAGGTCCGGCAGCTTGAGGTCCGCGCGGGCGGTTCCGTCGGCGTCCAGCGGGACAACGGTTTGCCAGATGACCGCGGGCTCTCGGTGTCGGACGCCCACGGGGCTTCGCCGCATGGACTCTTCCGCGATGCCGTCACCGCCGATGCGGGTCATGTCGGCGGGTCGGAGGTAATCCGGCATGAGGTTGGCGAACAGATCGGCCGACCAGACGCCAGCCGTTCGCGGCGAGAGGAACCAGGCCAACGGGTCGGGCGTTTCGTACGCGGTGGTCAGCAGAATGCCTTCGTCGACGGCCCACAGGTGGAGATGGCCGGGTTGTTGTGGGTCGACCGGGGGTGAAATGCGAGCGATGACCTGGACGGATTGGCCGGGTCGAGCCTTGGCCGGGGCCTCGATGGTGATCGGCAGTTTGTGTGCGCTGTGGTCGGCGGTTAGCCGTGCGGTACCCATCGCGCGGTGCGGGAGCCATTGCGGCTCGTCGGGATTCAGCGGTCGGACGATGGTGGCGGTGACGAACCCGCCGCCGCGGATGGTCTCAGGAACGGTGAGGGGGACTTCGATGCCGTTGCTGGTCATGTCCACGACCTGCGTGCTCAGCACGCGGTCCGTTTCCAGCGTGAGCCAGAGCGTGCCGGGGAACGGGCTTCGCACGAGGACGCGAGCCTGCGACCCGGGCGCGTACTGGTCCCGATCGAGGATGACTTCCGCGCGTTCGGGCTGATCCAGGGCCACGGTGACGGCCGCGGCGGCGTCGCGAACGGCGTGGAACCCCAGCCGCGTCACGCTGCCGGAGGTCTCGTCCGTGACGTCAAGACGGTATTGCCCGGGCGTCGGGCAGCGAACCGCGAGGACTCCCTCGGCCGCCGGACCGGCGGGCACCGTGCCGGTTGCGACTTCCGTGAGGTCCTCGACGGACTTGAACACCCACCGGCCGCTCACCTGTTCGAGAACAGATTCGTACTCAACCCGTTGCAGCACATAGTGCAGCGCCCCGGGCTCAGCCGGCTCGTCGGCGTGTGAAACCTGGGTCCATCCGATCGCCACATCCTGATCCACGGGCACGAGGTGTCCGGCGGGGAGTCGCAGCCCCACGTGTCTTCCGGCCGTATCGACGCGAAGGTTCGCGCCGGCGGAGACGGACCGCCCGCCGGGTTCGGAGACGGTGACGGCGACGGCGGCCTCCCACAGGCCGGGCGGCGCGTCTTCCGGGGGCGCGAGTTCGAGGGTCGCGTGACCCTGTTCGTCCAGCGTGGCCTCGATTTGCGGGGCAGCCATGCGGGCACCGGCATGCGGGTCCGCAAACGTGTGGTCGGGGAACCGCTCGGACTGGAATGACACGCGGCGGAAGGTCCCGCCTGCGGTGACAGGGAGTCCCGCCGCCGGCTGGCCGAACAGGTATCGGGCGTTTGCCTCCACGGTGGGCGTCTGGCCGGGGGCGAACAGAGGCGCCGTGGGGACTGCGGTCACTTCCATGCGAACCGGCACGAAGGCTTCGATCAGGGCGCGGGTTTCGCCGAGCACCTCTTCCGCGCCCGGCAGGGTGACGGAGAATCGATACGCGCCAAGCTGCCCGTCGGGCAGGCTCAGATACTCCCCATGGAAGAAACCCTGCTGGTCGGGCTGTGATGCAATCGCGATTTCCTGCACGGCGCGACCGTCCGGCCGGGTGACCGTCAGGGTCATGGGGAACGCGGGCGGGACCTGACCGATGTCGTCGCGGATGAGCCCGGTGAGGTGGACCGGGTCGCCGGGCCGGTAGACGCCGCGCTCGGTGTACAGCAGGAGGTCGTACGTGCGCGGGTAGGGCCGGCCGGAATGGTCCATGTTGTCGAACACCCAGCGGTCACGCTCCGGAACGACGTAGTTCAGGTCGTCGCCGAGCCGGGCGGTGATCAGCCAGGGCTCGCCGTCGGGGTGATTGTCGGGGACGGCCAGCCGGGCGATTCCATCCGCGTCCGTCGTGGCGGCGCCGAGAGTCTGGTTGTTGTATGACCAGGCGGTGACTTCGGCCCCGGGGACGGGCCGGGCGGTCCGAAGCGAGGTGACCCAGGCGGTGACGCCGTCTCGTTCTCGTTTGGCGGTCAGCCCCAGGTCGGAGATGCAGATGATGGCGGTGTCGGCGGTCCACGTGCGGTCCGTGGCGCCGGCTCGGACGTAGTACACGCCGGGCTGATCCGGAAGCACCCGTTGCAGGTCGATGGCGGTCACCGTGGGTGTGTTGCGGGGCAGGTCAAGCGGGATGGTCAGCTCGTCCAGCTCTCGGGCCGTGGCTCGCGATCCTTCGCCGCGGACGTGGGCGACGAGGTTGTTCTCGTGGACGCGTTGCGTCTGGATCGCCACGCCGGCGACGTTCACCGCCTTCAGTTCCACCTCACGGTGGCCGTGGGGTGTGAGGATTCCTCGCCGCACAGGGAACCGCAGCCCGGGCCATCGATCGGGCACTTCAAACGCCACGCTTTGCGGCTCACCCAGGGTAGACCCGTCCACGGCGACGGCCTCGGCCCCGACGGTGGCCGTATAGGTCTGCCCGGACTGAAACGGCCCCTCGATCCGGAGCGATCCCCAGAAGCCGCGGCGTGTTCGCAGGCCGGTGACGGGCGGGTCCGTCTGGACGGTCGGCAGGGCCTTCTCGCCGTGCAATGGGGATGAGAGATAGAGTTCCACGGTGACGTCCTGGTTGAGGGAGGGGCGGTCGACATCAGCGCGGAGCAGGGCGAACCGCGGGGTGACATCGAGATACCGGGTTTCGTCCCGACCGAGCGGGCGGTTGCCGCCGTGCCCGGTGAGGGCCGCGGCCAGGGTCAGGCGAATCCTGGCGGCGTCGTTCCGTGGGCATTGGACGAGGATGCGTTCGGCAGGTTCCGGCGTCAGGCTGACCGCCTCGAGCACGTTGCCGGAGGCGGGCTCGGATGGGGTCGGCCGGTCCTCGTCGGTGGCGGTGCGGATGCGCAGGTGGCGGAGCAGGTCGCCCGGGTTGACCGGCTGGTTGAACGTGAGTTCCAGGGTTAGATCGGATCGGTCCACGGAGAGGAGTTCGTGAGACACCAGTTGCAGGGGTCGCGTGGCAAACTCGAACGAGGAGGTCCCGACGAGCACACGGCCGGTCTGCGTTTCGGCGTCGGCAGCGGGTTTCACGACGTAGACCCGGCCGGGCGCCAGCGGCTTGTCCAGGCGATACTCCAGCCGGTCCGGCTGGGCCCAGACCCACTGCCCGTCCGGGGGCGGATCCACGACGAACGGTGAGCGGTCTGCCGGTCTGCCGACCATGCCGGCGTGTACGAGCGGCTCATCGAAGACAAGGGTGAGCCGGTCGGCGTCGTCAATGTTCCGCGTCGGCAGGGCGGCGAGGACGCGAAGCTTGGGCCGGTCCGTGCGGGTGGCCGCAAGATAGATGAAAACCAGTCCAACCGTGTTCAGGACGAGCAGGGCGGCAGCCAGGACTGTAAAGCGAGTGCGGGAAAGCATGGGGTTCGACTCCGTGAACCGAGGGTGCATCCGTGCGGGGTGAGGTTGCGTCGTCTTATAGCACATCGTTACGCGCGAACACAAGAGGGAATGTCTCGCCAGACAGGAAATCACGCGGCGAATCCATACCTGTTCTCCGGTTGGGTGAGAACCCGGCTGTTTGCGCATGGTTGACTCGCGGTGGACAACTTGGGTGCGGGTCGGGTATACGAATAGCCGGGCGCGGCTCCGGGTGACGGTAACACATCGACCGGCGAGAAGGTCTTCATCATGCGTATCCGCTGGAAGTTGCTGCTTCTTCTTCTCACGACGGCCCTTGTGCCCATGGCGTTCCTGACCGTGTTCCAGAACCGGTCATGGGACCGGCTCGGGCATGAGCTGGGGTACCAGTCGCGTGCTACACTTGCCGAGCGAGCAGGCCAGCAGTTGCTCCAACTGGCACAGGATCACGCGCGATCGCTTCGGCGGGAGGTCCAGACTCTCAATTTGGCCGTTCGCACGCAGGCCAGGGAGGCCGGCCATTGTCTGGCCCTGCCGCCGCCGTCCGAGCCGGCAGTCTACTGGGCGGAACAATACGATCAGGCGGATCCGGCCATTCCGGGGCTGGTGCGCTCCGAGCAGCACTTCCGGCATACACCGGACGGGAAGCGGGAGCCCGTGCTGATCTCCTTCGACGCGCAGGCATTCGTATTGGCGCCCGGGGTAGACCGTGCGGCGGTCCGGGAAGAGGTGACCCGCCTCAGCTCGATGGTGGACATCTTTCGATCCATTCGGGCCGGGCACGCGGAGTCCGTCTACTGGCAGTACACCGCCCTGGTCAGCGGCCTTCATTCGTCCTTTCCCGGGCACGGCGGGTATCCCGACGGGTTCGACCCGCGTCAGCGGGTGTGGTTCACCAACGCCCTCGCCGAAGGGAAGGTTACGGGCAATCCGCCGTTCGTGGACACCACTACGGGAGAAGTCGTCTTCACGACTTCGGCTCCGATCATCGGCCGCGGTGGCGGACCCGTCGGGGTGACGGGTATCGACGTCAGCATGCTGGATATCATACGGGCTCTCAGCGTGCCCACGGCCTGGTCTGAAGATGCGGATGTCATGCTCCTATTGCCCGCCGCGGAGATTTCTCCGGGGGATGAGCGCGTGATGATCGTCGCCCAGGGGAGCTACCTCGACGCGCGAGCGGAGCACGGCCAACCCATTGAGCGGGAATACCTTACGTCGGAGAACGCGTCGGAATTGCAGGCCCTGGCGGCGGATTTGTCTGCCGGCCGCTTCGGCCTGCGGCAGATGTCCCGGAAGGGCCGGGACTGCCTGTGGGCGTACGCGCTGGCGGATCGGGGCGTGAGCGTCTGCCTGGTTGTCCCACACGACGACATCGTGGCGGAGGGGGCGGAGGCGCAGGACAGGGTCATTCAGCGGACCCGCCGCCAGCTCGAGCTGGCAGGCGTCGTTTTCGGGGTGGCGGCGCTGGTGGTGCTGGCGGTGGCGTTGTGGGGCTCACGGTCGGTGACCCGCCCGATTGCGGAACTGGCGGACGTGGCGGAGCATATCGCGGTCGGGGATTTCAAGATCCGGGCGACGGTCCGCTCGCGTGATGAAATCGGTGACCTGGCCCGGACGGTGAACGAGATGCTGCCGCAGCTCGAAGACCGGATGAGACTGCGACACTCCCTGACGCTCGCCAAAGAGGTGCAGCAGGCGCTGCTGCCAAGCGCTCCGCCGCAGATCGAGGGCCTGGATGTCGCCGGCACGAGCCTCTACTGCGACGAAACGGGCGGGGACTACTACGATTTCGTGGAGCTCCGGCAAATCGGGCCGCGCTGCCTGGCAGTGGCCGTCGGCGACGTGACCGGGCACGGGATTGCCCCGGCCCTGCTCATGGCGTCGGCTCGGGCGCTGCTGCGCAGCCGGATCGGCCAGCCGGGCGGCCTCGGACCCATGCTGGGGGAGGTGAACCGGCAGGTTTATGCGGATTCCAGTCGGGGCCGGTTCATGACGCTGTTCCTGGGAGTGCTGGATGCGGACGCGCGAACGATCCGCTATGTCTGCGCGGGGCACGATCCGCCCATCACGTACGAGCCGGCCACGGGGCGGTTCGATGAGCTGGGGGGCGGCGGCCTGCCCCTGGGCATCACGGACGAGACGGAGTACGAGGAGTACCAGGCGTCGCTGTCGGCGGGGGAACGGGTCATCGTGATCGGCACGGACGGCATCTGGGAGGCCTCAAACGAGGCGGGCGAGATGTTCGGCAAGGACCGCCTGCGCGAGGTGCTGCGCAGCCATGCGACCCAGCCGGCCGAGGCCATCCGCCAGGCCATCACCGACGCCGTGGTCGCCTTCCGCGGCCGTCAGCCCCAGGAGGATGACATCACGCTGGTGGTGATCAAGCTGCTGTAGGGCAAGGTGTGGCCTGCGCGCCCGTGCCCACTCGCAGATTCTCTGGCTGCAACGTGAGCGAGGCTCGCACGTCTGGGTCCACGCAGTCAGACCGCTTGGCCGGGCAGCGGTGCGGAACGGACAGAAGCCCCATGCCCCGTTCTTGCGACATCCCGTTTCCGAGTGTTTGAGTCTCCACCTGCCCGACTCCGAAAATGCGGCCGGCGGCGCCCCGGCACTCTTGCCGAGACGCCGCCGACAGCGCGCGTCAGGAGGAACTCGTGAGGTCACCTTCTTCTACCGCCGCCTCACCTGGCGGTTGCGGGCCATTCCGGAAGAGCCCGGGCCGCTTCTACCGAATCACGATGGTCCGCCGAACACCCTGTCGGACCACCTTCTTGACCACAGTCTCGGCGGGGCGAGGCGCCGGAGCGGGTGACACGCTCGCTGGAGACCGGCTGGAAAGCCGGTCCCACGAGGGAGGCGACTCGCTCGCCCGCGGGGCGCTTGCCACCACGATCGGAGTCCGCAGCACGCCCGGACGGGTGTTCGACTGCGTCTGCGAAACCACCGTGCCGCGCGGCCCGGTTGCTCCGCCGGTGGTCGCCACGGCCACTGGGCTGCGTCCGAAAGAACCCGGACGGGCCGATCCGCCGGCGTCCACGCTGCGGTTCGCATCACCATCGGCCACGGTTCGACCGACACTCGTCGCCACGCTGCCGTCCAGGCCGATGGCCATGTTCAGGGTGCCGGCCGCGGCGGCCCCGAATCGCGGGGCAACGGCGTAGCTGGTGGAGAGGCTCAAACCGTTCTCGTCGAATCCGAAACTCAGGCCTTGCGCGAAGTTGGTTCTTCCGCTGCGGGTATTCGTCTGGGCAAAACCGATTCCGTTGCCTTCGTAGCCCGCGGTGGCTGCCGCGGTGCCCGGCCCCCAGCGGTTGGACGAAGCGCTCGCCGAGCTGTTTGCCTCGCCGGCCAGGGCGGTCAGCCCCGGCATCAATCCCATCGTCAGACCCCAGATGATCGCGTTGCGTTTCATGGCTTTTTCTCCTCAGTTCCCGCGGGCCGGAGGAATCCGGCCCGCGGGATCAATCAGATCTACCCAGTGTGCAGCTGGTCCCCTACCACACCTAGCGTCGAATCTCGACCGCCGAGACACGAGTCGTCGCTCGACCCGCCCGATGGGCCACACCCACCGCTCGCACGTCCGCCCGGGCCGTCCGATACGGCCCGCTCACCGCCACACCCAGTCCGTCGGACGTCGCCGAGCCGTAGACCGACCCGTCGCTGATCGCCCGGACCTGGCTGTGGGCGATTCCGCCGTATGCGTCCGCCAGCGAGTCACTCGTGCTCACCGCTCGTCCGCCCATCCAGCCGCGAGAGATCGCGGCACTGTCGCTGATGGCGATGCCCTGAAAGCTCGTTGCGGTCGAACGCGACAGGCTTTCCGCCAACCCGCCCAGGCTGCCTTCGGAATACGCGTTGCTGTCACTCAGCGCCACGCCTCCGACGGTGGCAGCCACGCTCTGGCTTTCCGCGATCGCGCCGCCCCACCACGAGCCGCGAGCGGTCGCGTTGGAGTTGCTCACCGCAAGGCCGCGATCCGCGACGGCCACCGACGTGCTGCGAGCCGCTCCGATGCCCAACCCCGTCGCGGTGGAGTTCGCCACGGCACGTCCGCCGTTGGTCGCGCCGGCATAGGCGTCGGACCTGCCGTTGCCGATCGCCACCGACGTCGAGGTGGCCGACCCTCCGTTGGTGGCCACCGAGGTGGCCCTTGCTTCGGCCGCGAGGGAGGCGGCCGTCATCGCCAGCATCATTCCCGTTGCTATGATTGGGACCCGTTTCATGGCTGCGCCTCCTGATTGAGTGTCCGCATTCACCCGCCCCGGCGTCCCACCGACTCCGGGGCTCCACCCTGATAGACCGCGGCGGGGCGAAATGGTTAGCAAGTGTGAAGAATATTCTGACGTGAAAAGTCCTTATATGTCAATCACAAATCTAAACGATTGAAATATAACAGGTTATGGCGACAGCGGCGGCTGACTGGACGGGCGTATATTGGGCTGTATGCCGTTGTGCGCCCACCCTCACGTCTGCAAACCCGCGCTTGACCGCGCTGGCCTCGAAATCGAAGATCGTGCCGGTTCTCGCGGCGGACCGGGGGAGATTCGGAAGGAAGAGAGAGACGCGGCGAGCCGTTCTTCCTCTGCGGGCGAAATCGACCGCCCGGGCGGCACGCGGTCGAAGAGGCGCGTCGCTCGACAGACAGGTCAGAGCGCCACGCCCTGGCACGCGGAGCGCACCACCGCGTCCGGCACGTCGTCGCGCAGCACGGTGGCGCCCAGGCCGTTCGGCAGCGAAAACCGGACCCTGCCGCCGGCGACCTTCTTGTCACGCGACATGTAGCCCTGCAACTCCGCCTCCTTCAGCGGCGTCTCCAGCCGCACGGGCAGCCCGTAGGATTCAATGCAACGCACCACGCGGTCCGCATCCGTCGACGTCAGCAGGCCCAGGGCCGCCGCGATCCGGCACTCGGCCACCATGCCCAGCGCTACACACTCGCCGTGCCGCAGGGCGAAGCCTCGGGCCGACTCGATCGCGTGCCCCACAGTGTGCCCGAAGTTCAGCGACGCACGCAGCGCCGTACGCTCCCGCTCGTCGCGCGAGACCACGTCCGACTTGATCCGCACGTTACGCTCCACCAGTTCCGTCAGCACGGCGAGATCCTGGGCCAGCACACGCTCCCGCTGCATTTCGTGCCACGAGAGGAACGGCTCGTCGGTGATCACCGCGTGCTTGATGGACTCGGCCAGACCGGCCACCAGGTCTCGCGGCGGCAGCGTCCGCAGGCACTCCGGATCAATCTGAACCAGCACCGGCTGATGGAACGCCCCGACCAGGTTCTTGCCCGCCCGATGGTTGACGGCCGTCTTGCCCCCGATGGCCGCGTCCACATCCGCCTCCACCGTGGTCGGGCAGATGGCGAACGCCACGCCGCGCATCCAGGTCGCGGCCGCAAACCCGGTCAGATCGCTGACCATTCCGCCGCCCAGGGCGAGCAGTGCCCCGTCGCGAGCCAGCCGCATCTCCCCCAGCCGGTCGTAGACCCGTTCGGCCGAGGCGAGCGATTTCGTCGCGTCCCCAGGCGGCAGCACCAGCGCTTCGCTCTCCAGCCCCGCTTCGCCTAGGCTTGCCAACGCCGCCTCCGCGAACAGCCCGGCCACGGTCTCGTCGCTGACCAGAAGCACCTTGGTGGGGCGGGCCAGTTCCAGCAGCGACGGGCCGAGCTGCTGCAGGGCGCCGGGGCGGACTGTGACCCGCGTCCGGCTCGTGCTGAACGGAATGTCGAACATGCTCACGTCGCGATCCTCCCTTTGGCGGCCATGATACCGGCGGGCGAGCCTCGCCGGAAACCCGTGTGGTCGCCGGGGTTGCATTGCGATCCGCTCGTATGTAACGGGACCACAATATGTTGAGCGACAGCTTCCTACCAGCCGCCATCCCTGCCATCGCTGGCAAATTACTCGCGTTTGGTGTAAACTGGCAGGCTGTATGACTCGTATAAGAATGCAACGGAGGACTTGAGACCGTTACCCTGCCATACGTGAAATGGAGTGCCTGACGTAACCCGCGAGTCACCCGGGGTTTATAGCGGCTTCCCCGGTGGAATCTCACAGGGGTGAGAACCTCCTCCCGAACGCTAAGTTCAATCCTGGTAAAGAGTAGTAACGGTTTCTTCATTGACGCTGCCGCTTATCGGAGTTAGAATCCTGCCCATGGCACGGTCAACTGCTGTTAAGACGAAGCCCAAGCCGTCGTCCAAACCAGCTCGAAAACCCACCTCCGTAACCAAGGCTGCCCCCCGGCGGGCGGCGGTTCGGAAGCCGAGCGGGGCCTTGGTGCGGACGTACAAGGCAGCCTTGAACTACCTCAGCTCGCTGGTGAACTACGAGCAGAGTGGCCGGTTTGGGTACAACTCCACGAATTTCAACCTTTCCCGCATGACCCGGCTGCTCAGCGCACTGGGCAACCCGCAGCGCGCGTTCAAGACAGTCCACGTGGCGGGGACAAAGGGCAAGGGCAGCACGGCCGCGATGGTGGCGGCCATGCTTCAGGGTAACAATCTGAAAGTGGGGCTGTATACCTCGCCGCACATTCTGACGGTGCGCGAGCGGATCGCGATCAGCGGCGACATGGTTTCCGAGTCCAAGTTCACGAAGCTGGTGGACGCCATCAGCCGCGTCAAGGCGCACGGGGACGCGTTCACGTATTTCGAGGTGCTGACGGCCATGGCCTTCCTGCACTTTGCGGCAGAGAAGGTGGATGTGGCCGTTATCGAGACGGGCCTGGGCGGTCGGCTGGACTCCACGAACGTCATTCGGCCGGAGGTCTGTGCGATCACGTCGATCAGCATGGACCATACGGGTCAGCTTGGAAACACGCTGGCGGCCATCGCCGAGGAGAAGGCCGGCATCATGAAGCAGGGCATCCCGGTGATCAGCGCGCCGCAGCGTGCCGAGGCGCGGCAGGCGCTGGCGGCCGCTTCGGAGAAGATCGGGGCCCCGCTGCTGTTCACGGGTGACGACATCGAGTTCAGTTACCGGTTCGAGGCGTCGCGGGCGTTGGGGCCGCACACGCGGCTGTGTCTGACCACGCCGAACAGTCGGTTTGAGCACGTACACGTGCCGCTGCTGGGCGAGCACCAGGCGATCAACTGCAGCGTGGCCCTGGCCGTGGTGGACGTGCTGAAGAAGCGCGGCCTGCCGATTGACGACCAGCTTGCGATTGACGGGCTGGCGTCCGTGCGGCTCAGCGGCCGGATGGAGATGATCTGCGAGAACCCGCGCATTCTGGTGGACGGGGCGCATAACGCAGCCAGCGTCCACGCGCTGATGCGGGGGATCGGGCAGAACGTGCCGTACGACTCCATGATCGTGATTTTCGGCTGCCAGCGGGACAAGGACGTGACGGGCATGTTGCGTCACATCCAGCTCGGGGCGGACAAGGTCATCTTCACCACGACGGGCTCCCCGCGAACGATGGACCCGCACGACCTGGCCACGGCCTACGTGGACCAGTGCGGCAAGATGGCCCAGGTGGCGGAAGACCTGGAAGAGGCCATCCGCATCGCGGGCAGCGCGTTAACGCGCGAGGACCTGATCTGCATCACCGGTTCCTTCTACCTGGTGGGCCGGGCCAAGCGCCTGTACGCCCAGAAGGTGGGACAGACAGTGGGCCAGTAGGTCCGCGGAAACCACAGGAAACATCCAATCGCACAAACCCGTGGAAGGGGAGCGGGCGGGTCTCGCCGCCGCGTTTCGTCTGGGGTCTTGGTCCCAGAAGCACTTGTCGTCTCATCGCATGCCCGGGGCTTCTGTGCAGCCGGCCTTCGGCCGTGGCTCGGCAGACGGGTCGCTTTTCGGCAGAGCGGGCCGGCGTACGACCCATTTTGCCGCAGCCTCTTTCAATGCATCCAACCTGCTTGTCGCGTGCATGCCTGGCCGGAATCGGGACGGCCCGGTCCGCGGGCTGGGACATGCGCCCCATCGGTATTTCTGTATTCCGGCCTGCCATCCTGTGGCACTGTACTGCGCCCGGGCATTGTAATGCGATGTAACTCGAGCCGAGAGACGGATTGAACCGATACGGTGTGTGCCGCAGTAGCGCAGGGCAGCGAGAGCAGGCGTACAGCACCACGCTTTGAGCTGCGAGCGGGCACGTGCGTGGCGACGGTCGGGGAGCTGCGTGGAAGTCTGACGAACGCATACCTCGTCTTTCGTCCCCGTGCAAAGCGACGTGCCCTGAGCCACTGCGGTATGGAACGCGGCGAGGCCGCGTTGCGAGCACGCAAAACACGAAACCCCTGAAAAGGCCGGCCACCATGTCCAACACGGTTACGATCAGTCCGCTGACCCGGATCGAAGGCCACCTGGCCATCCACACCGAGACCGAGCCGCACGCGGGCGGCGCCGGCGTGCATGTCACGCAGGCCCACTGTGAAGGCGAGATGTTCCGAGGGCTGGAGCAAATTCTGGTCGGGCGCGATCCGCTGGACGCCCAGCAGATCACGCAGCGGACCTGCGGAGTCTGCCCGATCTCACACGGCATGGCCTCGGTTCGGGCCCAGGAGCAGGCGTACGGCATTCGTCCCGTCCGGAACGGGCGGCTGCTGCAGAACCTGATCGCGGCGGCGAACTACCTCCACTCGCACGTCCTGCATTTTTACCAGCTCGCCGCATTGGACTTCGTCGACGTGACGGCCGTGTTGAACTACACGGGGTCGGACCGAACCCTGCTCAAGCTCAAGGCGTGGGCACAGTCGGCCCTGGACCGCAAGGACGTCTTCCCGGTCGCGCCGTTCCTGCCGCGGTACGAGGGTGACTACGTTTCGTCCGCGGAGGTCAACTGCGCGCTGCTGGCCCATTATGCGGACGCCCTGAAGGTCCGGCGCACGTGCGACGAGATGGGAGCGGTGTTCGGGGCGCGGTTGCCGCACTCCACGGCCCTGCTGCCGGGCGGATGCACGCAGAAACCCACCCTGGAGCGCATCCTGGCCTATCGGTCTCGGCTGGACGAGGTGCTCGCATTCGTGGAGGACGTGTACCTGCCGGACCTGTTCGAGGTGGGCCGTCAGTTCCCGCAATACTTCGATATCGGGCGCGGCTGGGGGAATTTCCTGGCGTACGGCACGTTTGAAATGGACGACGGCGGACGGAAATTCTTCCCGCCCGGCACGTTCATCGACGGCAAGTGGGAAGCGTTTGACCCGCGTCACATCAGCGAGGACGTCAGCGTTGCCCGGTACGAGGACGGGCCGGCCCGCCACCCGTTTGAGGGCGAGACGCGGCCGAAGCCGGGCAAGCCCGGGGCCTATTCGTGGATCAAGGCCCCGCGTTATCGCGGCCTGCCGTTGGAGGTCGGTCCGCTCGCCCGGGTGCTCGTGGACTACCACGCCGGGAACAACGGCTGGTCCCGCAAGCCCGTGGACTCGACCTGCGCAAAGCTCGGCATCACGCCGGACAAACTGGTGTCCGTGATGGGTCGGCACGTGACGCGGGGACTGGAGACCCTGGCTCTCGTGCAGCAGTGCTTCCGCTGGCTGGACGAGATCGCCGTGGACCAGCCGGCCGTCACCGCGTTCGAGTTCCCCAAGAGCGGCCGGGGCGCGGGCCTGGTGGAGGCCCCGCGCGGGGCGCTGGGACACTGGCTGACGGTTGAGGATTACAAGGTGAAGTCGTACCAGAGCGTGGTGCCGACGACGTGGAACTGCTCGCCCCGGGATTCAAAGGGGCAGTCCGGCCCTGTGGAAAAGGCGCTGGAAGGCACGCAGGTGGCTGACGCATCCCAGCCGATCGAGCTGGGGCGCATCGTGCGGTCGTTTGACCCTTGCCTGGCCTGTGCCGTGCATTGATCGTGCGACGAAACCGGCAGGATGGGAAAGCCCTTGGAGATGACAGCCATGGCAGAGATTTCGCGAAGGGAATTCCTCCGAATGGGGGCCGTCCTGGCGGCCGGCGCCGGGCTGGGCCCTGGCGCCGCGGAAGCCCTGGCCGCCGGTCTGGAGCGGGTGTTCACCGGTCAGAAGCGCGTGGTGTGGCTGCAAGGCATGTCATGCACCGGGTGCAGCGTGTCGCTGCTGAACTCCGACGAGCCGGGGCCGGTGGAGCTGATCACGCAAGTGATTTCCGTGGTGTTCCATCCGACGTTGTCGGCGGCGCAGGGCCACCTGGTCACGGAGACGCTGGACCGGCTGGCCGAGGCGGGTGATTTCTTCCTGGTTCTGGAAGGGGCGGTGTGCCCGCAGATGCCGCAGGCATGCATGGTCGCCGGCAAGCCGCTGACCGAGCTGCTTCCGCCGTTGCTGAGGCGGGCCCAGTTCGTCGTGACGGCCGGCTCCTGTGCGGCGTTCGGCGGCATTCCGGGGGCGGAGGGCAACCCGACGGGCGCCATGGGCCTGAAGGAGTTCATGGCCAGCCGGGGCATTCCCGTGGAGAACAAGCTGGTAAACTGCCCGGGCTGCCCCGTGCATCCGCACACGATGGTGACCACGCTGGCGTATCTGGCGGGCGTGGGCTACCCCGCCGTGGATCCGGCCACGCTGACGCCGAACATGATCTGTTCCAGCTCCGTTCATGATGACTGCCCGAGATTCCATCACTGGCAGAAGCAGCACTTCGCGGAGCACTTCGGGGACGAGGGGTGTTTGTTCAAGCTGGGGTGTCTGGGTCCGCTAAGCCGTTCAAACTGCTCGCACCGTCAATGGAATGGGGGGATCAACTGGTGCATTCGGGCCGGGGCGCCGTGCATCGCCTGCACGAGCGAGGACTTTGCGAAGCGGAAATCGTTCCCGTTTTATCGCCACGGCGAGAAGTACCACGCGGTAGCGTATGGTGATGCCGACCGAAAGGGGACTGCCACATGATGCTGCAAAAAGCCAGCTTGGCCCGACGGATGTACGTGCCGACGATCGGGCTCTTCATCGTGTTCATGACGGTGCTGCTCGGCGTTCAGCACTATCTGTACGTGCATGGTTTCGAGGCCACGCTGGGGAAGATTGAAGGCTCGTCGCTGGAAGTGGAGCGCGCGGCGTCCAAGGGGATGACCCAGGGTCTCTGGGCCGCCACCGAGCGCTGGCTGCAGACGGGTGAGCACACCCAGTTCGTGGACTTCGCGAATCGGCAGCGGGAGCAATCGGGCATCGGGGCGATCGCCTTCGTGGGTCTGTCCAGCACGGTCGAGCTGGCCTCGCCGGCGGACCGCGTGGGGACGGCGCTGGCCGAGGGTGTCTGGGACGAGGCCGCCAAGGCCCCCGACCTGATCGTCAAGGAGGACCAAGATGCGATCAATCTGTACCAGCCGTTGTACGTCACGGCGGACATGCGCCGGCTTCAGCCGGACATGGAGGTGGGCACCCTGTACGGGCTGCTTCACCTGGAGTTCCCCAAGGACCGCTTGAATCAGATGCTGGCGGACGCCCGTTCCGTGTTCGAAGGCCGGGTGAAGCAGTCGCTGACCCTGACCTGCGGGATGGGTGTGGCGGCCCTGGTGATCATGGCGATCAGCCTGTTCCCGCTGGTGGTCCGGCCGCTGGTGCGGTCCCTGCGGGGCGTCATCGGAAACCTGGCCGGCGGCTCGAACGAACTGGTGGAGATTTCGCGGCAGATCGGCGGATCCAGCCAGCGTCTGGCCACGTCTGCGTCCGAGCAGGCCTCATCGCTGGAAGAGACCAGCAGCGCGATGGAGCAGATGTCGGCCATGACGCGGACGAACGCGGAGAACGCCCGCGAGGCGGACACGCTGAGCACGCAGGCGCAGGAGAACGCCGCCGCGGGCGACAAGACCATGGCCCGGCTCACGCAGGCCATGACCAGCATCAACGAATCGTCGGCGCAGATCGCCAAGATCATCCGGGTGATCGAGGAGATCGCGTTCCAGACGAACTTGCTGGCCCTGAACGCCGCAGTCGAGGCGGCCCGGGCGGGCGAGCACGGCAAGGGCTTTGCGGTGGTGGCGGATGAGGTGCGAAACCTGGCCGGTCGGGCGGCCGAAGCGGCCCAGAGCACGCGAACTCTGGTCGAGGACTCGGTGGTGCGGGCGCAGGGCGGCGTGGAGGCCGTTCATGAAGCAGGCACCGCGTTCGGCGCGATCGTGACCGGCGCGCAACGGGTGTCCGAGCTCGTGGGGGAGATCGCCCGGGCCTCTGAGCAGCAGGCGCAGGGGGTCGACCAGGTGAATAGCGCGGTGTCGCAGATGACGCAGATGACGCAGGAGTCGGCATCGGAGGCGAGCCATTCCTCGTCCGTGGCCGAGCAGTTGGGGACGCAGGCAGAAACGGTGAAGGGCATGGTGGACGCGCTGGTGGGCATCGTGGAGGGGGCCGGCCGCGCGCACGACCAGACCGAATCCTGAAATTGGGAATCACCAGGGGACTCTCGCATCCCGAGAGAGGTCGATGCTCGGGACCGGCTCAGCGCGAGCCGGTCCCGTCTGCCATTCAGGGGGGCTTCTCGGTCGGCGAAGTCCGTGTATCCGGCGGCGTCGTTCCCGCCGCGAGCCCGGCGCAGCGAACGGGCGGGCGCCTCCCAGGCTGAGAGACGCCCGCCCGTCTGTGTTGCCTTCACCGCCGCGCCGCTGGGTCATGGAGCGGCCGCGGCCGGGAGGCGTCAATCCTCCAATCGATCCAGAACGATGAAGCCGACGGCCCAATCATCGTCGGTGATGCAGCCGCTGCCTTCCTGGTACTGGCGAAGGGTCCAGAACGCTACGGTGTTGGCCGACGTGCTGACATCGCTGCCCATGACGTAGCCAGTCTGGCTGCGGCCTTCCGCTGGCGTCTCCGTCTCCTCGAAGAGCATGAAGTCCCCGCCGGTGCTCATCTGGAGAAACTCGACGTCGCGATCGACGGCGATGGTGCCGGCGATGAACCAGCGTTCGCCGTCCGGCGTAATCGCGATGCTCGACCCGTACCCGTACTTGCCGGGGGTGGCGATGCAATCGTCACGCTCGACATCGATCGGGTCGGCCAGGCGGTCCGGCGCGGAGAGGGCACTGGGATTCGCGACGGTCCCGATGGAGCTGCGATACACGGCGCCGCCGGTAGAAATCTGGTCCACGTCTTCCTCGACGGCAAAGTATCCAAAGCTTCCGGCGGCCAGGGCCACCGGGGTATTGATCGAGAACGGGCCTTCGTTGCCCAGATTGGTGATGGAGCTGTCCGTCACGTTCAGCAGGGCCGTGACGCCGTCGCCGATGTCCGCGCGGTAGATGATGTAGTCGTCGTCGAAGGCGATCTGCACGTTGTCGAAGATGTCCCCCAGCGGGCTGCCGAGGTTGAACTCGAAGGCAAGCGGGTCGGCCGTGGGATCCATGATGTCCCAGACATAGATGAAGTTGCCCCACAGCGCCGCCACCCGGGCGGGGTCGGCATCGATGGCAACCTGCTCCGGCGTATCCAGTGCATCCGCCGGCGTCGGGAAGCTGATGACCTGCGCGGTCGATCCGCCGACGTCGATCACCTTTACCGCGTTGCCATCGTCCACCTCGTTCGGGTCGCAAATGACGGCGAAGTAGGTGCCGGCGGAAGCCATGTGGCCCGGCTCATACGGTTCCACGGGCAGGGAAGCCAGGGTGACCTCGCCGCCGGGAACCTCCACCGGGTTGCCACCGGCCACCGTGTCATAAATGGCCACGCGTCCGGAGCCCGTGGTCAGGGCAACCTTCTTGCCCGCGACTTTCCAGCTCGAGGTTTCGTACAGCGTGCCGGCACCGGGAATTTCCGTGCCCTCGGTGATCGTGTCGTCGTAGGTCGACGGCACGAAGTACCGGACGTTGTCCGGGACAGCGTACACCACGAGGTCGTCGCCCGCCTCAATGCGGTGCAAGGTACCGGAAAGGTACCCCAGGCTGATCTGCGTCTTGACCAGCGCGGGCGCCTCGTTGTCATTGACGTTGTTGTCATTGACATTGTTGTCATTGACGTTGTTGTCGTTGACATTGTTGTCATTGACGTTGTTGTCGTTGACATTGTTGTCGTTCACGTTGTTGTCATTGACGTTGGTGTTGTTGTCGTTGGTGTTCGTGCCCCCACCGCCTCCACCGCCGGCGGGGCGGGCGGCGCAGCCGCTGCCGGCCACGACAAACACACCCAGGGCCATCAATGCCAGTACACAGAACAGTCGTTGCATTGGGTCATTCCTCCTTTTGTTTGTAAAGCAATGCTCAGGCCGGTGTGTGGCTGCAGAACGCCAGGCCGCACCTCACCCGGAACTTTCATGACCGCGTGGGGAGAAGTATGCCACAGACGCAGCGCAGGGTCAATTCCTTGTCGAAAAAACCGGAAATTCCCGCGCAAAAGTGCCTCATGCGCTGCAAGACACGTCTGGCACACCGAGTTCACCAGCGACCCGGCACGTCACGCACGGGGGCATGCATCCCGGACGGGTCGAGTCGCCCCACCCGGTCCGGCTTTCCCGGCTGCTCCGTACCGTCACCCTGTTGACAACGAATGGCCAAGGGAGGTTAGCCGAACCTGGACCGCACCACGCCGCCCCGCCTCTCAGCCCGCGTGCCAGGGCTGAAACGGTGAGAACCTGGGGTATTTTCACGGCAGCCGCTTCGCCCGGGGAGCACTCACCGGGCGGCCGGATACTCGTTGCAGAGCAGGAAACGCGGCGGCTCGTCCTCTTCGATGGCGGGAAAACGCCCCAGCGGCTCCAGGAAGCGGTTGTCGCGCTCGTCGTCGTTCACGGCGCTGACCTCGCCGGAAAGGACGCGCCCGCGGCCCTTCTTGGCCCAGAAGGCGTGGTACAGATACGGCGGGAGTGTGATGGACTCGCCGGGATGCAACTCGATCTTCGTGCCGGCCGGGACCGTGCGAACGACGCCGTCGACGGACACCGGCACGGGCTCAGGCGAGAGCGTTTCGTCCCGGGTGGCCTGATGCACCTCGATCACCAGAATGCCCCCGCCCCGGTTGATGATGTCTTCCATCTTCGACCAGTGGAAGTGCATTGGCGTGACCTGATCCTCGTCGGCGATGAGCAGCTTCTCACAGTACGTCTTGGCGGGCCGGCCGGGAGCCGTGGGAACCTTGGGGTTGCCGTTGCGGATGGTGAACAGCGTCAGGCCCTGCCGGCGGAAATCGCCGCCGCCGAAATCCGTGATGTCCCAGCCGAGTCGATTGTGCCGGATCTCATCGGCTTCGTGGCCCCGGCAGGCCCACTCCTGCGGGGTCCAGCGGGCGAACGGGGGCAGCCTGAACTGAAGCGACTCGGCAAAGTCCAGGGCGCTTTGGATCTGCCTGTTCACCTCGGATCGTTTCATGTACTTTGTCCTCGTGCAGGGGCCCGGGTGTCGTGCGATGGTACGGACCCCTTCCGCCTGAATCAAGACGAGGACCCGTGCCATGGCGGCGCGTCTCGGACCGGACGTTCAGAAGAAGAGCATCTGCGTCGTCGGTATCTGCACGGTGGATGCCGTGGCCCGCTGTATCGACGAATACCCCCCGCCCGGCGGACTGCGCATCTTCGATTCCCTCAAGCTCACCACCGGCGGCAACGCCGTGAACGGCTCCATCGCCCTGGCCAAGATGGGGTTCGCCGTTTCCGTCGTCACGAAGATCGGCGAGGACCAGCACGGCCAATTCGTGCTGGACGAGCTGGACCGGCACGGTGTGGACACCTCCGGCGTCGTCCGCTCGGCTGATACACATACGCCATTCAGCTTCGTCTGCGTCCATTCGGACGGGCAGCGGAGCTTCCTGCACACGGTGGGCACCAACGGCACGCTGCGGCGGGAGGAGATGGATCGGACCCACGTGTGCCGGGCAGACCTCTGCCTGGTCACCGGCACCATGCTCATGCCGCAATTCGACGGCCCGCCCACGGCCCGGCTGCTGGCCGACGCACGAAATGCCGGTGCGATCACCCTGTTGGACACCAGCCTGACCGACGCCGCGTCAGCCGCGGCCTGGCGAACAGCCCTTGAGCCGTGCCTGCCGCACCTGGATTTCTTCGTCCCTTCGCGGATGGAAGCAGCGGCCTTCACCGGCCACGACGAGCCGTTGCGCGCGGCCCAGGCCATTCTGGCGGGCGGATGCCGACACGCAGTGATCAAGCTGGATACGGAGGGCGTCTACTATCGCACGGCCGGCGGCAGGGAGGGGACGATTCCCGCCTATCGCATCGCTCACGTGGTCGACACGACCGGTGCGGGTGATTGCTGGTGCGCCGGCCTGCTGGCGGGCCTGGCCCAGGACCTTCCGCTGGAAGACTCGCTCCGCCTGGGCAACGCAGTGGCCGCCCATGGCATTCAGCATGCGGGGGCTTCCAGCGGCATCCCGCCGCTGGCGCACATCCAGCGGTTTCAGAAATCCCCAGAGAACCAGTAAGTCCGCGCTCGCAAACGCTACCGGCCAAGCTCCTCCTGCCACTCCTTAATCTTCTGCAACGCCTCCAGCGGCGTGAGTGCATTCAGGTCGACGGCCCGAAGCTGTCGGGCCAGACCTTCGAGCGGGTCCTCGAAAAGCTCGAGCTGTTGCGGTCGGCGGGTGCGGCGGCGGGAAAGTCCGGTGGTGTGGGACTCGCGCGAAAACCCCTTCTGAAGCTCGTCGAGGATCTCCCGGCTGCGCTCCACCACCGGCCGGGGCACGCCGGCCAGCCGGGCAACGTGAACGCCGTAGCTCTTGTCCGTGCCTCCGGGAACGATTTTGTGGAGGAAGATGATGCCGTCTTCGCGGCGATCGTCGCCGGGCCACTCGCGCACGGCCACGTTGCAGTTTTTCACGCCGGCCAGCAGGTCGGCCAGTTCCGTCAGCTCGTGGTAGTGCGTGGCGACCAGCGTGCGGCAGCGGACGACGTTGGCCAGGTGCTCCGTGATGGCCCAGGCCAGAGACAGGCCGTCGAACGTGCTCGTGCCCCGTCCGATCTCATCGAGCACAACCAGCGACCGTTCCGTTGCGTTGTTGAGGATGTTGGCCGCCTCCGTCATTTCCACCATGAACGTGGATTGGCCGCGCGTGATTTCATCCGACGCCCCGACGCGGGCGAAGATGCGATCCACGGGTGCGAATCGCATGGCGGCGGCGGGGACAAACGAGCCCGTCTGGGCCAGCAGCACCAGCAGAGCGGTCTGGCGAATGTAGGTGCTTTTGCCCGCCATGTTCGGCCCGGTGATGATCAGCACGCGGGCGTCGGTGGCGTCCAGGCAGCAGTCGTTCGGTACGAACCCGTCGCGCAGGGTCTGTTCCAGCACGGGGTGGCGCCCGTCGCGGATTTCCAGGCCCCGCCCTTCGACCAGCTCGGGGCGGACGTATCGCTGCTGAACGGCCGCCTCGGCCAGCCCGGCGAGCACGTCCAGCCGGCCGACAGCGTCGGCCACGCGCTGAAGGCCCGGTAGCTGCTCCGCGGCGGCGTCGCGCACCTGCTCGAACAACTGAAACTCCCGCTCGTGGGCCCGTTCTTCGGCGGAGAGGACTTCCGTCTCGTACGTCTTGAGCTCGTCGGTGATGTATCGCTCGGCGTTCTTGACGGTCTGCTTGCGCACGTAGTGGGCCGGTGCGCGGTCGCGGAACGTGTTGGTGATCTCGATGTAGTAGCCGAAGACCTTGTTGAACCCCACCTTCAACGACGGAATGCCGGCGGACTGGGCTTCGCGGCGCTGATAGTCGGCCAACCAACTCTGCCCGTCGCGGCCGATGGCCCGCAGCCGGTCCAGCTCGGCGTCGTAGCCGTCGGCGATGATGCCGCCTTCGCGCACGGTCAGCGGCGCGTCGGGGCGAATGGCCTTGTCCAGAAGATCGGCCAGGTCCTCCAGCCCGCCAAGCGCGTCGCGCAGCTCCGCCAGTTGCGGCACGGAGTATCCCTCCAGCCGTCCGCGCAGGGCGGGCAATTGCCCGAGCGTCCGTGCCAGGCCGGCCAGATCACGCGGCGTGGCGCGGCGCAGGGCGATGCGGGCGGCGATACGTTCCACGTCGGACATGGACCGGAGCGCGCCGCGCACGCCGGCCCGCGCGGAGTCGTCCGCCGCGAGGGCCGCCACGGCGTCCTGCCGGGCGACGATGTCCTCGACCCGCGTCAGCGGCAGGCACAGCCAGCGCCGCAGTGCGCGGGCGCCGGCGGGATGCACGGTCCGATCCACCGCGTGCAGCAGGCTGCCTTCCCGATCGCCGGCGCGAAGCGTGCGTTCGATCTCGAGCGACCGGAACGTGCTGTGGTCCAGGCAGAGGAAATCCGTCGGACGGTACGGCTGCACGCGGATGATGTGGGCGAGCGAGGTCTTCTGCGTTTCCCGCAGGTAGGCAATGGCGCAGCCGGCGGCGCAGAGTCCCGGAGTCATGCCGTCAAACCCGAACCCCGCCAGCGTGGTCACGCCGAAATGGTCGTGCAGGACGTGCTCGGCGTTGTAGGGGGCGAACTCGTGCGGGGCTCGGCGAACGACGGACGTCCCGCAGAGTGCGCGGACTTCCTCCGCCAGCCGCGCGGCCGGCTGACCGGCGGCGTCGATGCCGGCCTCCTCGATGAGGATTTCGGCCGGGCGATGCCGGACCAGCTCGTCCACCACGTCCTCCGGACGCAGCTCGAACACCTGGAACCGCCCGGACGCCAGCTCCACGACGGCCAGCCCCGCCTGCCGGCCGCCGACGCAGAGCGATGCCAGGATATTGTCACTTTTTTCGTCCAGCAGCGTGTCGTCGGTCAGCGTGCCGGGCGTGACGACCCGCAGAATCTCGCGCTGCACCACGCCCTTGGCGAGTTTGGGGTCCTCCACCTGCTCGGAGATCGCCACGCGGTAGCCGGCCGCCACCAGCTTGTGCAGGTAGCTGTCCAGGGCGTGGTATGGAATGCCGGCCAGCGGAACGGCGTTTTCTCCCTTGGACCGGGCGGTGAGCACGATGCCGAGCACCCGGCTGACGGTCCTGGCGTCTTCGTAGAACGTTTCGTAGAAGTCGCCCATGCGGAACAGCAGGAGGGCGTCGCCGGCCTGCTGCTTCTGCTCGAGATACTGGCGCATCGCCGGCGTGGCGTCGTGCCAGCGGTCGAGCGGCGGGGATGAGCCGGTTGCCTCGGGCACGGGGATTCGGTCCCTCCATCCTCTCATCAGACGCATCGGCCGTCACGGCCGGTTCGATTCCTCGATCAGGCGGGCCAGCGTGGCGGCGGCGGCGCCGGAATCCAGGGCCGCCTGGGCGCGGTCCACACCATCGCTCAAATCCGAGGCCACGCCGGCGACCACCAGGGCCGCGGCGGCGTTGAGGGCCGCATGAGCACGACGGGGACCGGTCTCGCCGTTCAGAATCGCCCGCACCGCGACTGCGCTTGCGGCGGGCGAGTCCACCAGCAGCATCGACCGAGCCGCCCGTGCCAGCCCTACGTCCTCCGGGCGCACCCGGAACGTGTGGACCCCCCCGTTCTTCCATTCGCTGACCTGCGTCTCGCTGGTGACGGTCAGGTCGCACAACCCGTCCAGCCCGTGGACCACCCACGCGTGAACCGCCCCCAGTTCGCCGAGCACCGTCGCCAGCGATTCCGTCTGGTTGGCCCGCGGCACACCCACAATCTGCCGACGGGCGCCGGCCGGATTGGTCAGCGGCCCCAGCACGTTGAACACGGTGCGGATGCCCATGGCCTGTCGCACGGGCGCTGCGTATTTCATGGCCGGATGCAGCTTGCGGGCGTACAGAAACCCGATGCCCACCCGCTCGAGGCATCGTTCGACGGTCGGCACGTCGGCTTCGATGTTCACGCCCAAAGCGGCCAGCACTTCGGCACTGCCGCAGACGCGCGTGTTCGTGCGGTTGCCGTGCTTGGCCACCACCGCCCCGGCCGCCGCCGCGATGAGGGCGGCCGTGGTGGAGACGTTGAACGTGCTGATGCCGTCGCCGCCCGTGCCGCACGTGTCGATGCAGTCCCGGCTGCAGCGCACCGGCGTGCAGACCTCGCGCATGGCCTGGGCCGCGCCGACGATCTCGTCGACGGTCTCCCCCTTGGTCGCCAGGGCGGCCAGAAAAGCCCCGATCATGGATTCCGGCGCCTGGCCGGTCATGATGAACTCGAAGGCCCGACGGGCGTCCGCCCGGGATAGGTCACGGCCGGCCACCAGTTGTTCCAGAATACCTCGCATGATCCTCGCCCGTTGACCCGGATGACGCGACACCGGTACCGTACGGCTGCGCAGGGCGAAAACTATACCCGATTCCCGCCCCGGGCGTGAGGGGCGGTACGTCATCCGCGGGGAGGCGGGTCCTGAAGCGAAATGCTGCCGGAGGTCAACGACACGATTGTGGCCGTCGCGTCGCCGCCCGGCCATGCGGCGCGGGGGATCGTTCGCCTGAGCGGGCCGGAGGCCCCGGCCATCGGGGACCGGTTGTTTCGTGCGGATGACGACCGGCCCCTTTTTCAGCAGCGCGGGTTCTGCCGGCGGGAGGGACGCCTGTCCGTGGGCGACGATCTGTTTGTTCCGGCGGAAGCCTGGGTCTTCCGCGCTCCGCGCAGCTATACGGGCCAGGACTGCCTGGAACTGCACACGATCGGATCGCCGGCCCTGCTGGCGATAGTCGTGGAGGCCGCCCGGTCTGCCGGGGCGCGGCCGGCCCGGCCGGGCGAGTTCACGGCGCGGGCGTTTCTGTCGGGCACGATGGACCTCGCGCGGGCGGAGGCGGTCGCGGCGACGATTCACGCCCGCAGCGACACGCAGCTTCGGGCGGCTCGGCGAATGGGCGAGGGGGAGCTGGCCAGGCAGGTGCATGCGTGGCGGCAGCGGCTGGCCGAGCTGACGGCGCTCGTGGAGGCCGACATCGACTTCGCGGAGGAGCCGATCGAGTTCATCACGCTGGACCGTCTGGAGCGGGAGGCGGCGAGTCTGATCCGCGGAATGGACGCCCTGCAGCGTGACGCGGCGCAGGCCGAGCGGTTCGACGTGCTGCCGACGATCCTGCTGCTGGGCCGCCCCAATTCGGGCAAGAGTACGCTGTTTAACGCGCTGTCGGGGCTGGATCGCGCCATCTGCTCCGCGATGGCGGGCACCACACGTGACTTCCTGGCTGCCCCTGTGAATCTTGGGCCGTTTGAGGCGCAGATGCTGGACGCGGCGGGTCTGGACGCCGACGCCGGTGAGCTGATCCGCCGGGCGGGGGAACGCGTGCTGGCCCGGGCGGAACACGTGGATGCGCTGTGCCTGGTGGTGGACGTGTCCGGCCCGGTGGAACCGGGCGCGTTTGACTGTCTGGCGGGGGCGCGATCCGTGCCGTGCGTGATTGCGGCCAACAAGGTGGACCTGCTGGACGCACCGGCCTTGGCAGAGCGGCTGGCGAGTCTGCCGACCCCGGATCGAATGGGCATGCGCGCCGTCTGCGCCGTCAGCGGGCTGACCGGGCACGGATTGGACGAGTTGCGAATGGCGCTGGCCCGGATCCTCGGTGATCACGACGCCTTGGGCGAGGACACGGCGGTCGTGCTTTCCTTACGGCAGCGGGGCTGTCTTCAGGCCGCGGCGGAGGCGATGCGGCGCGTCTCCGCGGAGGCGGCCGCGTGCGAGCAGACGCTGGATCGGGCGGAGTTGCTGGCGTTTGAGCTGCGGGCCGCGCTGAGCGCGTTGGACGACATCGCGGGGGCCGTCACCACCGAAGACCTGCTGGAGACGGTGTTCTCGTCGTTCTGCATTGGGAAGTGACGCAAAGGACCCGGCGAGCCGGGGGCGATTCAGAAGGGGGTCGCCTCTTCGTGGTACGGGGGAACGTAGGACGGTTCCGGCACCGGGGACAGGTTGTCGAAGCGCGTGCTGCGGTTGTTGAACATGAGCGTAATGTTGCCGACCGGGCCGTTGCGCTGCTTGGCCACGATGCACTCGGCCTTGCCCTTGATGTCCGGATCGATTTCTTCGGACCCGCGGTGGTAATACTCCTCCCGATGGAGGAGCAGAATGACGTCGGCGTCCTGCTCGAGGGCGCCGGATTCCCGCAGGTCGCTCATGCGGGGGCGATTCCCCTCCCGCTGCTCGGCGGCGCGGTTGAGCTGCGCCATGGCGATGATGGGAATCTCCAGCTCACGGCCGAGGGCCTTGAGCCCCCGGCTGATCTCGGAAATTTCCTGCTGGCGCCCCTCCCGCTCCTTGCTGGGGCATCGCATGAGCTGGAGGTAGTCGACGAACACGGCCTCGATGTTGAACTGCTGCCGCAGGCGACGGGCCTTCGCTCGCAGTTCCAGAATGCTCATGCCCGGCGTGTCGTCGATGTACAGAGGCGCCTCCGTGAGCTGATCGCACGTGTCGACCAGCAGACGGGTCTCCTCGTCGTTGAGCATGTTGCGGCGGACCTTGTGGGAGTCGATGCGCGACCGGCTGCACACGATGCGATGCCCCACCTGCATGCGCGACATTTCCAGCGAGAAGAAGACCACGGGCCGGCGGTCCTCGACCGCCATGTGCTCGGCTACGGTCAGTCCGAAAGCCGTCTTGCCCATGGACGGCCGGCCGGCCACGAGGATGAAATCTCCCTTCTGCAGCCCGCTGGTCAGGTCGTCCAGCTCGTGGAAGCCGGTGGGAAGGCCGCTGAGGTAATGGTCGCCGCGGGATTGCAGTTGGTCGTGAATCCGATGCACCAGTTCGGACAGGCTGATCGCCTGCCCGCTGACCCGCCGCTCCGTGACGTCGAACAGCCGCTGCTCCGCCTTGTCCAGCAGGTCGGCCGTGTCGTCGCTGTCGGCGTACGCATCCTCCGCGATCTCGCCGGCCACGCGGATCACGTCGCGAAGCAGGCCCTTGTCCCGGACGATTCGGGCGTAGTGCTCGGCGTTCACCCAGGCCCCGACGCTCTCCGCCATGCGGACGATGGCCGGGACCCCGCCGATTCGCTCCAGCAGATCGCGCCGCTGCAACTCGTCCTTGATGACCACCAGGTCCATGGGACGGTTCTCGTCGTAGAGGTCGACGAGAACTTCGAAGAGACTCTGGTGATCGGGGCGGTAGAACCACTCCCCGTCCTGGCGGCCGATGATGGGGATGACCGTCGCGATGGCGTCGCGATTGAGCATCATCGAGCCGAGCAGGTTGCGCTCGGCCTCGAGATCGTGCGGCGGCACGCGAACCGCCTCGGCCGTCTGTCCGCCGGGGCTAGCCGGCTTCTGTTCCGTCATCCGAAGGGGCCTCCGCGCCGGTTTCGTCGGATTCGCCCTCGCCCTCATCCTCCCCGCCCTCGCTGGAGCGGACGACCCAGACCTTCACTTCCGCCTTGATGGACTCGGCCAGGACCACGGGCACGGTCACGTTGTCGAGCTGCTTGATCGGCTCCGCCAGCTTGACGTGTGCGACATCCACGTCGTGGCCCTGCTCGCGCAGTGCCGCCGCGATATCGCGAGCCGTCACGGAACCGTACAGGTGCCCGTCCGGATTGGCGGCCGCCGGGATGGTCACCTCCACTTGGGCGAGTTTTTCCGCTCGTGAGCGCAGCTCGTCCATTGCCTTGCGGCGCCGTTCTTCCGCGGCCGCCCGCTCCTTGGCGATGGCCCGCATGTTTGATTCGGTGGGCTCCATCGCCAGATCGTTGGGCAGCAGGTAGTTACGGGCATAGCCCGGCGACACGTTGATGATGTCGCCCACAATGCCCAGCGTGGGGATGTCCTTCTTCAGCAGCAATTTCATGACGCACTCCACTGGGGCCCGGCGGTCGGACCCGTCTGGTTCTTCATACTCGCCGACCCGGCGGACCGGCAAGCCCCCAACCGGCCCGATCCGACGGTTGCAACCTGTTACACTCTCTGCCGTGCCGTCACCCGGGCGGATCGCCCCGGCGGCGGCAACCTCCCGAACCGCAGGACGGCCCGCGGACCGGATCCTGCTGTGAATCTCGTCGCCGTCTCTGCGAGAATCACAGACCGGAAGAAAATTGTTGTCTGCGTCCCGGCCGGGCCGCTGCGGCCGTCAGAACGGGATGTCCTGATCGGGCGCGGGCGGGGCCGGGTCGTCCGACCAGCCCTCGTCCGGCTCCGCCTGGTGGACGGGCTCCCGCGCGGGGGCCGGGCGACCGCCGGACGTCCCGTCCGGCCGCGCGCCGAGAAACTGGAAGTTCTCCACCACGACTTCCAGCTTGCTTCGCTTCTGGCCTTCGGGATTGGTCCACTGGCTGTAGTTCAGCCGCCCTTCCACCAGGATCCCCCGCCCCTTGGTGAGGTACTGGTTGATCACCTCCGCCTGTCGGCCGAACGCGGTCAGATCGACGAAGGTCGTCTCATCCCGCCGGTCTCCGGTGTTGCGGTCGGTCCACGAGCGATTGATGGCCATCCCGAACTTGCAGACGGCCGTATTGCTCGGGGTGTACGACAACTGCGGATCGCGAGTCAGGTTCCCGGCCAGAATCACTCGGTTCAGATTGGCCATGACAGCCCTCCCCCGCGGGTTTCGGGTTCACGCGGGTCACCCATTGTCCGTTTCGGCTTCGCCGCGATCATCTGGAGCGGGTCCTTCATCCCCGTTCGCTACGGCCACCGTGGTCCGGGCCCGGCGGGCGGGCCGTTCGCCGTCGTCGGCGTCCGGGTGGCCCTCCATCCGCCGCTCGGACGGCATGAATTGCTCCATGTGTTCGCGTGTCAGTCCTTCCGCTTGCAGAACGAGCGCCCGCAGAACGGACTCCGAGAGCTGGACATCGCGTTCGATGCCGCGGATGCGGGAGGGCTCCGCCAGGAAGTACGTGAGCACGTACACGCCGCGCTTGCGGCCCTCCACCTCGTAGGCGAGCTTCCGCTCGTCCCAGCGGCGGCAGAGGACGATCTCCGCCTCGGCCCGATCCATGATGCGCCGGATTTCCTTTTCGGCGTTTGCGAAATCGGTGGCAAACCCCGGGTCAAACAGGAACATGGCTTCATACTGTTTCTTCAACGTCGCACACCTCCAGGTTCGATGGCGGGCGGGGGTCAGGAGGTCGGTTCCGACTCGCCCACGTCCGGCAGCCCGTTGTATTCGTTCATGGCCGCCTCGACGCCTCTCGCCAGCCAGCATTCCACCGCGTCGGCGGCCCGAAGCACCACCGGACGCACGATCGGTTCCTCTGCATCCGCAAAACGCTCAAGCACGTATCGGGCCGGATCTCCCACCGGCCCGCCGATGCCGATCCGCAGCCGGGCGAACTCCTCCGAGCCCAGCCGATTCACGATGTCCGACAGCCCGTTGTGGCTGCCCGCCGAGCCCCGGGCCCGCATCCGCAGCCGGCCCAGCGGCAGGGCGAAGTCGTCGCTGATCACCAGCAGGTCCGCCGGCTCCAGCCGGTGGAACCGTCCGGCGGCCTGCACGGCTTGGCCGCTGCGGTTCATGAAGGTGGTCGGCTTGAGCAGCAGCACCCGCTCCGTCCCCACCGCCGCCGAACCCGCCCAGCCGTGAAACTGCTCACGGCCCAGGTTCACTCCCCAGCGGCCGGCCAGTTCGTCCGCCACCCGAAAGCCCACGTTGTGCCGCGTGCTCTCGTAGCGGGGGCCGGGGTTACCGAGTCCGACGATCAGCTTCACCCGACAATGGCCGGGGCGATCAACCCCCGGACTCCTCCTCTTCCTCCGCCTTGGCGCGTCCGATCACCTCGGGCTGCGTGGACTCCTCGGCGCCTTCCTCGGCCGACACGGCTTCCTCCGCCAGCACGCGGACGGTGGCCACCCGCTCGTCCGGCTCGTGCTGAATCGTGACGCCCGGCGGCAATGGCAGATCGCGCACAAACAGCACGTCGTTGACCGCCATGTTCGAGACCACGACGCGGAGGGTTTCCGGGATCTGCGTGACCACGCACTCCACTTCCACCTCTGAGAGCATCTGCTCCAGCACGCCGCCCTCCGCGGCGCCTTTGGGCGTGCCCCGGAGTTCCACCGGAACGGTCACGGTGACGCGCTCATCCATGGCCACCCGCATCAGGTCCATGTGGACCGGAATCGAGCTTCGATAGTCGTGCTGGACCTCCTTGATCAGGTACTGGCTCTGCCGGCCCTCCAGGTCCAGCGTCAGCACGCGGGCACCGTGGGCCAGGGCCACCTCAACGTCGTGCGCGTCCAGCGTGATCGGTTCGGGGGTCTCCTTGTGCCCGTACAGAATCGCGGGCACGCGTCCCCGCTCGCGCTCGCGGCGAGCCGCATGACTGCCGAGTGTCGTCCGGGGAGTTGCTTTGAGCGTACTGATGTCCATCTTGATCGTCGTCTCCGTGTCAGCATTTCACAGTCACGTTGTTCCAGCCGCTCTCAAACAGGGCGCTGACGGACTCATGTCGGTGTATGCGGCGGATCGTCTCGCCGAACAGCTTGGCCACGGACAGGATGGTCAGGTTTCCCAGCTCCTGCCGGACCGAATCTTCCAGATCGATCGTGTTGGTCACGCAAATCTGCTCGAACGCGGCCTCTTTCAGCCGGCGGCAGGCCGGCCCTGCGAGCACCGGGTGTGTCGCCCCCACGTAGACCTTTTCCGCTCCGTGCTCGCGGACCAGCCGGGCTGCTCCGCAGACCGTGCCTGCCGTCGTGATCATGTCATCAAACAGCAGCACGGTCTTGCCCTTCACGTTCCCAATGATGCTCACCGCATCGATGTCCGACCCGTCCCGCCGCCGCTTGTCGATCACCGCGATGTCGCCGTGCAGCCGCGAGGCGTACTGGTTGGCCGTCTTGAGGTTCCCCACGTCCGGCGAAACGATCACGGGGTCCTTCAGATTCATGTCCAGGAAATGGTCCGAAATCACGGGAACGGCCGTCATGTGGTCCACGGGGATGTCGAAGAACCCCTGGATCTGGTCGGCGTGCAGGTTCATCGCCAGCACGCGGTGCGCGCCCGCCGCACAGATCAGGTTGGCGACCAGCTTGGCGGTGATGGGCGTTCGGCCCTCCGCCTTGCGGTCCTGCCGGGCATACCCGAAGTACGGGATGACCGCGGTGATCCGCGTGGCCGAGGCCCGACGGAGGCTGTCGATGTAGATCAGCAGCTCCATCAGGTTGTCGTTGACCGGCGGGCACGTGGACTGCACCACAAAGCAGTCTTTGCCGCGGACGTCGTCGCGCAGCTTCAGAAAGGTCTCGCCGTCCGGAAACGGCGACACCGAGGCCTGCCCCTGGACGATCCCCAGGTGTTGGCAAATCTCCGTCGTGAGCGCGCCCGAGGCACTGCCCGCGAAGACCTTCAGATCGCGCAAATCGTCCCGACTCCATCGCTCACTCGCCCAATTCATGGTTGCGACGCTGCCTCGCCTGCGCTGGACTCGATGGACCCGCCGACGTCACCCGACCGAACCACGGGCGGCCGCCCCGTGCGCGGGGCGGATACGTCGGCCTTCACCGCACGGCCGCCTTTCCCCCACACCACGCGAACCTCGTCCGCTCGCGCCTCTCACTACCCGGCCTGGACTCGAACCAGGAATGCCAGGACCAAAACCTGGTGTGTTGCCAATTACACCACCGGGTATCCGTACCCGCACGCGGGTCTGCCGCCCATCCTGACCCGCCGTCCTGTCCCAGTCCAGAGGCCGACTCCACCTGCCCTTGGACAACTGCGGATGCTCCGACGCCGGCGCCGGGGCCCGATGAATCTCTGAAACCCTGCTGTGGAAACCGTATCCGCCGAATGAGGGGGACGCGGCCAGAGCCCGGAACCGAGGCTTGAGCACTCCGCCGCGAAGTGGACTGCCCACCGACCGCTGCCCCAGTACCACCGGGCTGCAACGAGCCGCCCCAGGAACGCCCCAGGCTCGATCGCCGGAGCCACAACCGCATACCCGACGATCGGATTCGTAGAATACCGGCCCACGCGCGGCCAGTCAACGACGGCGGCCCCGCCCGGGGCGCCCGACCCACGCGTGGCGTGCCGGGCGCGGCCCTGTGCGACCTCCCGCACCGCGCTCCGGCGCCAGGCGACGGGTCACGGCAGCATATCCTGTAACCATTGACTTGACAATAGATTACGGACATTCGTCCGGATTCGCCTTCCCGCGCGAACCCCCCCGGCTCTCGTTCGTAGTAGAGGGTGAAGAGAACGGATACCAAAGCCAAGACCAGAGAGCCAATCTTCCTCCTCCTGACAACCTGTTCCCGACCGAAGCGTCGCGGTGGTTCGCCAGACCACCGCGACGTTGCTTCTGGGAATCTGCGGTGCCGGAAACCCGCCCAGCAAAGAGGGACCGGGCTTCCTCCATCTTCTCTGGACGCCTCAAC
>CAZPHH010000003.1:70180-100839 GCA_964586145.1 uncultured Phycisphaeraceae bacterium
AACCCGCCCAGCAAAGAGGGACCGGGCTTCCTCCATCTTCTCTGGACGCCTCAACCAACCCACGCAGATGCACACGCCGCGGATGTGCGGGCGCTCATTCAGGCTCGGCGGGCGGGCTGGCGCGTGCTGTCACCAGGGCAGCCACCCCGCGCCGGGCCCGTCAGGCCGGGTTGGCCGGGGCCAAGTTCGCCAGCAGGGGCTCCAGGCGTGTTCGGGCGCCGGGGCGCAGGATGAAGACCAGTCGCGGGGGCAGATCCGGGCGGGGGGCGGGCCGGAGGGTTAGCCCCGAAGGAGAGGCGTCCAGGTGCTGCAGGCCGGCGGCGGTGGGGAAGTAGCCCTTGGCCCGGTACAGCACGTCGGAAAGCTCGCGAAGGGCGGCGGTCAGGGCGTTTGCGTCCAGCACGCGGTCGACGGTGATGGTCATCACCTCGTAGTTCGGGTCGGCGCAGAGGGCGTATTGCCCGGCCCGCGCCTGCGCGCAGCGCGGCGTGAAGAGGTCGATGTCCGCCGCGCAGAAAGAGGTCCGCACGATGTCCAGCGACGCGTTGATGGTCCGCAAAGCTCGCTCGGTCTCATCGAGCCGGTCGGGCGAATACAGGTCACTCTTGTTAAGCAACGCCACATCGCTGGCGACGATCTGTGCGCTCAGGTTCGGCAACGTCTGAACGAGCGTGGCAAACGTGCCCGGATCCACGACGCTGACCACGCGGGCGAGCCGGAAGGGCCCGTCGAGCCGCGTCTCCTCCAGCATCCGAGGAACCACCCCGGGGTCGGCAATGCCGCTGGCCTCGATCACCACGCCGTCGACCGGCGTGTCGGGGTTGGCGGCCCGTCCGGCCACGGCCTGCAGGTGCCGGATGAAATCCGTGACCAGGCAGCGACAGAAGATGCTGCCGCCGACCACGCTGATCAGGTCATCGGGCGGGCACTCGATCAGCGGCCCGTCCACGTCCACGGGGGCGAACTCGTTGACCAGAAAGACGAGTCGCCGGCCCCGGTGGGTACGCACCACGTGCTGCAGGAACGTCGTTTTCCCGCTTCCCAGGAACCCGGTAACAAAGGCCAGCGGAATCATGCCGGTCGCTCCTTCACGGCGGCCTCCAGGGCCTGCGTGAGCGTCGTTGCGTCGGGGATGATCGACGCGAATCGAGGCCGGCCGTGGATGCAGAGGGTGGGGATGTTTTCCACCCCCAGCCGGGTCATGAAACCCAGGCCTTCGTGGGTGGTGATCTTGCGTTCGTACACGGCCACCCGGTCCCCAAACGCCGCCGCTGCCTGCCGGGCGGCATCCACCATGTACTGACAGGGGGCGCACGAGGCGGAATCGAGCGTCACCACGTCCACGATGACACGGGGCTCGCTCGCATAGTCGGGCAGAACGACATCGTCGAACGATCGGGCCGTTTTCACTCGTAGTGTGGCGTTGGCGACGTGTCGCTGGTAGTCGTCGTGGACCATCAGGGCCACCGCTTCCAGGTTGGCCTCGGGCGTGGCATAGGGCAGGTCGCAGCCCGGCGCCAGGACAAAGCCGTTGGTGCCGCCGATCTCCATGCAGCGGATGGCCTCGAGCTTCGCGTCGTCCGGATCGCCCAGAAGCAGCACGGTTGTCAGCTTCATGTTTCCGCCGAAGGATCGGCCGTACCGGCCCGCCAGTTCCTTGAGCATCTCCAGCGGCACGTTCTCATCGATGGACACGTTGTCACACCGCGTCCGGCACATGCGCTCCAGATTCCGCGTCGCGTTGCCACAGACGAACATGGACGACAGGCCGCCCCGATCTCGAATGTGCGAGAAGACTCGGTTGACCGGCTCCGCCACGAACGCCTCAAAATGGTCGGGCGAAATCTGGCTCGTCATCGGGTCGACCACCGCCACCACGTCCGCCCCGTGCTTCAGGTACGCCTCGGCGGTCTGCACCCCCACATCGGCGCAGAACTCGATGACCTGCTGCACCGCGTCCGGATCCTGGAGCATGTCCAGGAACACGCGGGTGCCCATCAAGTGCAGGGTCAGCGTGAAAGGTCCCGTGATCAGCCCGTAGAGTGCGGTCGTCCGTCCGATCTCACCCTTGGTTCGCCGGAGGGCCTCCAGCACCAGCGGGAACCGTCCGGCGGACAGGTCGAAGCGGGGCAGCCGGTCGACGCCGCCCTGCGCCAGCGGGTGCGAGACGACGGCGGGCGGCGTGTCGTCCGCCCATCGCAGGTCGCAGCCGAGAACCTCTGCCTCCATCTGGAGATCGAACACCACAGGAAGGCCGTCCGGGCGGTATCGCTGATGGGCGGCCAGCAGCCCGTCGACGATGCGGTCGGCGGATTGCAGGTACTCCCGGGCGCTGATTCCCAGCATCTTGGCGCCATGAACACCCACGAAGGGGACCCACCCGGCCCGGCGGGTCGCTCCCCCCTGAAGCGAATGGAGCAAGAGGTCTTTGCCTGTCACATGGCTCATCAGGAGCATTCCACGCGAGCGCCTGACACCGGGGGGCGGATCCTCTGCCGGCGCGGAGGCGCCCGCGCCGACCCGGCGCGGGATTCGCTACACCCCTATAGCGGGCGGGATGGGCGGGATCAACCGGTTCGGTTTTTCGAGCAGGCGGGGTGGAACCGAACCGGTCGCCGGGCGTAGAAATGAGATGCATACGCCGGCCCCCTGTCCCGCCGAACGCGCGCGATCCCGGACGGGATCCCGCTCCTGGGACGGGCCACCCAAACGCGGGGCCGCTGCGGCCCGGATCGGTGGCACGAGGGCCGGGTCTGTGGTAATCTCCACCACTTGATTTCGGGGTTCGTCAGTCTGTGAGACCCCATGCAAGCCGTATGAGGAAGCAATCTGCCCGGACAGGCAAAAAAGGGGGAGTTGACCGTGCCTCTGAATCGTAATCCGCGGGCGGCGGTGGCCGCAGCCATGCTCACCACTTGGGTGGCGGGCCTGCCGCTGTGCTCGGCGGGCCCGAACCTGGTGGCGAACGGCCTGTTGAACCGAAACACGAAGTGGGCCGAGATGCGCCCGCTGTTGAGTCGGGACGGCGTCTTCTATGCATTTGACGGGGATGACCACTTTGGACGAGTGGTCGTTTCGGGCGTGAACAACATGCGCCCGTTCCGCGACAAGATGAGGGTGGGATACGTGGAGCTGGGCGCTCAGGAGAAGGGCGGAATCCGCGGCCTGCTCGTCGACACCAAGGAGGTGGACTTCCCGACCCCCCCGGGAAAAGTCTCGGTCTGGTTTGAACTCAAGGGAGAGCTCCGCCCCAACCGGACGTACGAATACGTCATTCAGGCAATCGTGTTCGGCCGGGATGGGGGCCAGGGAGTCCGGTGCCGGGTCATCGCACCGGCCCTGTGGGCCGACGGCCAACCGCAGGGGGCGGGTTTCAACGTCGTGCTCGATGGAGTGCCTCGGGAGACGACCGGGCGGGTGCGCACCGGGAGCTTCGGGCAACAGACGGGAACGGCGGCGGTGGTCGTCGAGCTGCCGGAAGGAGCGAAGGAGCAGTTCCTGTTCCGCCGGATCGTGTTTCGGGAGGTGGATGAGGCCCTCGCCGCCGGCCAGGAGCCGGAGATGCCCGTGCCGATTCGGTACATTCCGATTGAGGATTCGATCGAGCGGCGGGTGGCCGAAGTCCTGGCGAAATCCTCGGAACTGCTCAAGCAATTCCAGGACAAGCGGGGCTTTTACGGGTTGGGGGAAGGCGGCGGCGGTATCGGCGGCGGCGGCATTGGGGGCGGCGGCGGCCAGGGCAGCCAGGACGGCGTCATTTCCGATACGGCGATGATCGTTTCGGCCCTGGCAGAGATGGGCGAGGACACCACGGAAGAGCCGCTGTCCACAGCACTCGATTGGCTGGCCGACGAGCGGCGTTTGCCGGAAGAGCAACCCAGCACCACGGCGGCGGTCGCCAACCGGTTGTACTGCCTGGCCCGGCACGGCGACCTGAACAAGCACGGGCGGACGATTGCCCGGGACCTGGATTGGCTGCAGCGGGCCCAACTGGCGGACGGCGGCTGGGCGGAGACGAGCCCCGTGCGAGAGCCGCAGGCGGGCACGCCTTCCGAGCCGGTCCGATTGCAGTCCGATCACGTCAGTTCCGCCGGGGCGGTCGACGCCCTGCGGGAGGCCCACTTCGCGGGCCGCTCGGTGGACATCCGGCTCTGGCGGGCGGCGGCCGGCTATTGGGTGGATGCACAGGTCACGAACGGCGGCTTCACGGGCCTGATGCCCGCCTACGGTGGGGTGGGCGAAGTGCCGACATTGGCCCGGACGGCGGCCGGGTTGTCCGCGCTGCTGTCCACGCTTGACGTGGCGCACGGGCTGCTCGCCCGCAACTGCACTCAGTTCCGGGCGAACCGCCGGCAACTGGATGCGATCGGGGCGGCGTGGAACTGGTTGCTGGGCAACTATGCGTTTGAGCTGGACCGCGACTTCGTCCTGCCGGTGGAACAGCGGATGGCCCAGGAGTGGGGCCGGGGGGACGATCCGTTCACGCGGGCGTTCTACCTGCTGGGGGCGTCGCGGATCACCGGTCGGGACCGGCTGGCGAACCAGAACCTCTTCCGGGCGGAGGCCCGGAACGTGCTGCAGTACTACGATCGGGCCAGCGGCGTGTTTGCCGGCAGCCTGCGGGTTACGGGAAGCACGCTGGAATTGCTGGCGTCCGTGCATGCGCCGACCATGCTGCAGCGGCTGATCGCAGGAGGTGACGAGTTCTCCGCCTACAAGGGCGATGCCGAGCACGTGACTCGTTTCGTCTCGCGGGCACGCAGGCGTTCGCACAACTGGCGCGAGATTTCCATCGACCGGCCGATGGAGGAACTCGCCAAGACCCCGATCCTCTACCTGAGCGTCGAGGCCATGCCGGACTGGAGCGACGAGGAGTGGGGCCGCCTGCGGGATTACTGCTTCGAGGGGGGCGTGATGGTGGTGAACGTGTCCGGCGAGGACGCGGCCCTCTCCGACGCGGCGCAGAAGCGAGTGGCGGCCCTGTTCCCGGAGTACACGGTCCGGGAGATGGCGGCGGACGATCCGCTGCTGGCCCTGGAAGGCGGCGTGACGCTCGAACGACCGCTGCGCGTCATCGGCAACGAACTCAAGAACTTCGTGTTCTTCACGCCGTCGGACTGGTCGTGCATCTGGCAGATGTACCAGACGCGGGAGCATCCGGAGGTGTTTGCCTTCATGAACGCTCTGCTGACCTACGCGACGGACGGCGAGCCGATCCCCGGCGCGTACGATCCGTCCCCGTATGCCACGGGCGCGGAGGGCGGCCGCACGCTTCGCATGGCCTACCTGGAGGTGGGCGGGTCGATCCCGGCCTACCCGGATTTCACTGAGAGCGTCAACCGGCTGATGCAGACGCACTACCGGGTGAACGTGGAGGCGGCGACCTTCACGGACGGGCAGCCGCCGCCCATCCTGATGTGGGTCGCGGTCACGGGCCCCGCCCCGTGGACCGGGGACCAGAAGCAAGCCATCCGGGCGGCCCTGGAAAACGACACCTACCTGTTTATGGACGTGGCCGGGGGAAACCAGGCGTGGGCCGAATCCTTTGAGGCGAGCCTCCGGACGTTCGATCCCGACCTGACGATCAAGCCGCTTCCCTCGCTGCACCCGGTGTACACGGGGCAGGTGCGGGGCACGCAGGGATTTGACGTCAAACAGGTGAGCGTGCGCAAGGCCCTCCACCGGAAGCGATACCCGGACGATGAGGACAAGGACGCCATCCGGACCGGCCGGTGCGATCTGTACCGAATCATGCACCGGGCCCGGGAGATCGGGGTCCTCAGCAGGCACGACATCTGCTCCGGCGTGGGCAACGTGCGGTATCCGGGCGTGCGCGGACCGGTTCCGGAGGCGTCACGGCGGCTGGCGATGAACGTGGTGCTCCGGTCCATGGAACGCCGGCTGGGAGATGCCGGGGAGGGGGTGGCGGGCAAGCCGCGCGGAGCGAAGCCGAACTGGTGGGTCGAGCAGATCGACAAGGCGAAGAAGGTTCTGGGACCCAAGGGATAGGGACGGACAGTCATGCTTTGGCGCATTCTGGGAATGGCGGTTCTGATTCTGGCGACCACCGTGCAGGCGGACAGCATTCTGCTGGACGACGGGACCACGATCCAAGGGACCATCATCCGCGAAGGCCGGACGCGCGTCGTGATCCAGACGGAGTTCGGCCGCAAGTCCATTCCGAAGCGACGCATCAAGTCCATGGTGCGCGATGCGGACGCCTCGCTGCCGCGGGGAACGCTGCCGGAGGCGGTCCAGCACTTCGAAAACCTGGACCTGCTGAGCCGCGAGGTGGCCAACGCCCGGGCCCTCTACGCCCTGGGGCGGTATGACGAGATTGTCCCGCGCCTCGCCCCGTTGCAGAACGCGGAGGATTCGCGCGACGAGCAATTCGAACTGCGCTGGCTGATCATTCAGTCGCACCAGCGCCTGGGACGATTTGACGAGACGATCGCCATGCTCAGGGAGATGAAGGCCGGCGATCGGGAGGCGGACCGGATCCGAGCCACCGCGTACCTGGACATTCTGGACCAGAACCCCCCGGACCGGTCCCTGCGACGGGTCGGGCGGGTGTTGACGCGGCAGTTTCTCTCGCGGGAAGATCGGATCAAGGCCAAGGACCCCAACGCGCTGGCCGACGAGACGCTCATGCGGAAGGCCCTGGAGGAGTACTGCGATCAACTGCTGGTCGACGAGAAAGTCAGCATTCGCGCCGTCGAGAGAGAGCTCGACCTGGAATTGACCCTGGAGGCGTTCCGCGACCTGCCCAAGGCGGCGTCCCGGCTCGATCAGTACCTGCCCTTCGCGGAGGACGTTCGGAACGTGCGGGCCTCGCTGGACCGGGTGGAGGCGATCCTGCCCGGGTACGCCCAGAGCTACGAAGTGGCCCTGGTCCGCACGCTGGCCATGCATCTCTATGAGGTTCTCGACGATCTGTTCAACCAGGCGCTGGCCGAGCACCCGGAACCCGCGCCCTCCGGCGACCCGCGGGGGAACCTGACGCCGGAGGAACGGGTGCAGTGGCGCGAGTACTGCCAGGAGTTCGACAAGGCGCTCCGCCCGCTTCTGATGATCGCGGAGTACGCGCGGGAACGGGTCGCCAAACATCCGGAGAATCTGCGATATCTCAATGACATGTATCGGGACATCATCGCCCGCCTGGAGCAGGTTCGGGCGACGACCAACAAGAAAAGAGGAAGGACCCGTGTGTAACCGAATTCGCGCGATGCTCGTGGTGGCGGCGGTCGGGCTGGCCCTGGCCGGCGGCCGGGCGGCGGCCGACAGCTCTTCCGCGTTTGAGCAGGCGAAGCAGGCGTTTGAGGCCCGCAAGTGGGAGACGGCGATCCCCGCCCTCCAGCAGGAGGTGAAAACGAACCCCGGCAACCAGATGGCCTACATTCTGCTCGGACAGGCCCTGGAGGCCCACGGGGACAAGGCCGAAGCCGTCAAGCGGTGGGAGGCCCTTCTGACCATCGCGACGGACGAGGAGGTGCGCCGGATCGCCCGCAAGGGGTACCTCCGCTGCCGCGAGCATGAACTCGAAGCCATGGATTGGCAGGACCGCGATCCCTTCCACGTGCCCGACGTGGACATCGACTATCGCGGGCTGGACCAGGTGGACGACGCGACCTACCTCCAACTGCCTGGAATGCCGTGGGGCATTCCGCCCATCGAGATGGAAACCAAGCACTTCTACATCGCCACGTGCAGCGAGAAGCTGACCGCGGTGGCCGGCCGGATCTGCGAACAGTATCTCGCCTTCATGCGAGACCGGTTGCTCGACGGACGGGCCTGGTCGCAGAAGGTGCCGATCCTCATCTACAAGGACATGAACGACTACGTGCAGGCGGGCAAGAACCCGCAGGGTTCCGGCGGCGTGACCAAGTCGATGTTCGGCGTCACCGCCGCCGTCGCGCTCTTCCAGCTGTCCGACGAGGAGGGAATGAAGTTCCAGAAGGTCGACAACCCCGTCAAAGGCAACCTGGAGGACACCCTGCCTCACGAACTGATGCACATGGTGCTGTTTGAGTTCTTCGGGGCCCAGGCGAACCCCCTGTGGCTCCACGAGGGGTGTGCCCGGCAGATGGAGCAGGTCCGCAAGGACCTCAAGGAGTCTGCCGACATGGCCCGCGACACGATGTCGGGCGAGTACATCCGTCTGCGCGACCTGTTCAACTCCGAAGGCTATCCGACCGGCGGCGAGAACCTTCGTTTCTACGACCAGTCCGCCGCGATCGTCACCTTCATCGCCCTGCACGGCCCGGAGGCGTTCCGGGCCTTCCTGGACGAGGTACGACTCCAGAACGGGTGGGACGCCGCTGCCGCGGCGGCCCTGGGCATTCCGGAGGACGGGGCGGTCGAGGAACTCGAACGGCGCTGGGTCGAGTGGATGAAGGAACGATACGTCAAGGACCTGGACCTGCGCGAACCCGCCGACTGCATCGACTGCACAAGCTGCGACGAGTGCCGCGACTGCACCGACTGTGGCTTCGAGGATTGCGTACGTTGTGTTCCCCAGAACACGCCGGAATCGGAGATCGCCAACCTGCCCTGCAAACCGAAGTGCTGGCCGGTGATGGGGGCGTCCACCAACGCGGTCTTCCTGCCCGGCATCGATCTGGCCCGCACCCTTGCCCCGATCGGCGATTGGGTCAAGATCCCCACCCAATCGCTGGACCACTTCCGACCGGTCGAAGAGTCCAGCCGGTTCTGGACGGCGGAGGGCGGACGGATCGTCTGCAACACGCCCGACGGCACACCCACCCCGGTGCAACTGGCCGTCAGGACTTACGAAGAGCAGCCCGTGGTGATCCGCTGCAAGGTTCGCTACACCGGCACCCAGCCCGAGACGTATTTCGGGTTCACGCAGCTCAACCTCGCCGGTGAGGATCTGGGCGTCCAGGCCCTCGCCCCCCTGCAGAACGGCGCCCAGCACGAGCTCATGTGCCTGCTGGCCAGCGACCTGTACCTGTACCTCGATGGCCGGTGTGTCGGGCGATACCCCGCGGCCCTGCCCTCACCCGAAGACGACGACAACGACTATCCGGTCGCTTTCGTCGCCCAGGCTCCCGTCCAAATCTGGGATGTGGAGTCCGTCACGCTTCACGACAAAGACGTCGTGCTTCGCAGCGACGAGGACAGCGCAACAGAGGACGGCGCCCAGCCCCCGCCCAGCCCGACGGCCCCACCCCGTCCCGGACGCAGCGGCCGTACCACCGGTTTGTAGCTCGGTTGGGAGACGGGAGGCGACGCAAGACAGGCCGCGCAGAAGGAAAAGTCAACAGGAGGCGCCGTCCGGGAACTACGGACCGTGCCTCCTGTGGTTTTGACAGGCAAACTGGGCTCTGTTGCGTCAGACGAATCCGGCGGGCGCGCTCTTCCGCGACAGCCGGACGGGACCGCTTCCAGGCGCATCCATCGCCGTCGGCCGCCCGCAGGCCGGATTCGCGAGACGGCCTCGCGCCCGTGACCCCCGGGGCGGCGACGGGTCGATCACTGCGCCTTCGTCGTCGTCAGGCCGCCGGTGCCGGATTGGGTGTCCTCGTCGGCCAGACTGAGGAAAAACGCCGAGACCAGCGTATCGGTCAGGGCCAGGGTGGTGCTTTCCAGGCCGGTCAACAGGCTTTGGCGCACTAGCGGATCGCACCCGCTCAGTTGGAATGCGCTCCCGCCAATCGCGACCGCCGCCACCGCATGCATCATTCGTCGCACGAATCCACGCTTCGCCATCTGAAGCACTCCTGATCGAGAGTCTGCCGCGTCTCGTCCGGGCGGACATTGCTCCCGGCTTCTCCGGTGGACGGGCCAACAAGCGTAGGATACGCAAGGCCCTTTCGCAAGCCGGGGACGGGGCCGGTCCCCCCGACCCACACACCTTTTACACATCGGTAGGTGTCCGGGCGCGGTTTAGGTGCTCGCGGCGCTACTGAAAACGGGAATGCGGACCATCCACTCGAATTCGTGACTCCGACGTCCCGGAACCCTCCCGACTGCCCCGCCCACCCGGCTGCTCGTGTGTCGAGATAAAAACGAAAACGGCAGTTTCGGTTCAGACTGGACCCGGATCGTCCGAAAACTAGAGAAGTGGGGTAAAATCGGTAAATCGTTCCGCGACGGCATGGTACCCATCCGTCCGGTCTGCCTGGGGCATGATCATGGGCCAATCCACCACTCACGACGATCGGGACGCCGAGCGGACCTTCTGGAAGAGCCGGCTGGCCGACCTGCCGGACCTGCGCTGGGACAAGGTGGCGTCGGTTCGCCGGGCGCTGGGGCGGGGTCGGTATGAAGTCGCTTCGCGCCTGGACCGCATTCTGCCGGAGCTTCACAACGAGGTGGGTGTGCTGTGCCGACGGGAACTCGGCCCGGCGGAGGGACCGCCGCCCGGTCGGCCCACGTCAGATGTTCAGGTACAGTAACCGTCCACACGCATCGCAGCTTTGCACTTCATCCCGCGACTGAAGGGCGTTGACGATCTCGAGCGTGACCTTCATGTGACAGCCGGCGCACACGAACTCATCCCGTTTGGGATGGAGTCGGACGATCTCGGCCAATGCCTCTCCGTCGTGGTGTTCCGCCACGCGGGCGAAGGTTGCCAGTGTTGCCGGCGGAACGGTGTCCGCGATGCGGTCCCGCTCGGCCTCCAGCTCGCGGCGTGGCTCGCGCGTGCTCTCGATGTACTCCTGAAGCTGTCTTTCCGCCTCGGCCAGCCGTTGGTTCAGCGTGAGTAGCTGCTCCTGGGTCTGACTGATGGCCGCCTTGACCCCGTCGACCGAGGACATGATCTGGAGTTCCCGGGCCTCGATCTTGGCGGTGTCGACCTTCTCCGTATTGATCGCGGTCAGAATGGTTGCGTACTCGCGGTTGGTCTTGGCCTTGTTGAGCGCGGCTCGGTGCTTGGCGAGGGATTCCTCCCTGGATTTCAGATCAAGCTCCAGTCGATCCACCTCCATCTGATTCTGCCGCATCTCGGCTTGCTTCTGCTGAATGAGCTCGGTGGATTTCGCGATTTGTCGCTTCTGCAACTGGATCTGACGCTTGCGCTTCTCTTCCCCGTGACGAAGCCCCGCCAACTGGCGTTCCACCTCCTGAAGGCGGCGCAGTGCGTCCAGCAATTCTCCCATCTTGTTCGTCGACCTGCGGTTAATCGAACCCCCGTTACGCCTCCCGCGGCACGTCGTGCGGGAGGTCCCGCGATTATCAGGCAATCCCCGAGTGGCTGCAAGCCCCGGCAGAGGGCGGGATACGCGGCACACCGGGCGCCCGAGGCGCCGACGCCTCGGCGGACCAGACCGAGCCCGGCGTGTCCCCCGGCCCTGCGACGCCCCCTCGCGCGGTCAGGTCGCGGCGACGGGCTCGCCAAACAGCAGCCGCGAAACTCGGCTCTTTACGTCCAGGATGTTGTACGGCTTGAGGATGTAGCCCGAGATGCCCAACGCGGTGGCCGCCTTGACGATCTCGGGAGACTTCGTGGCAGTGACCATGATGACACGCGGCTGGGATCGGCCGGCGCGAATGAAACGCAGGCACTCCAGCCCGTTCATGCCGTTCATCTCGTAGTCCAGGAGAACCAGATCAATGTCAGAGAGCTCCAGGGCATTGAGCGCGGCCTTGCCGGACCGAGCCTCGTGGACACGTAACCCCATGTCAGACAGGCATTTAGAAAGCAGGTTGGACGATTCCGGCTCATCATCCACGACCAGCACCTGGTGGATGCGGCCCTCTGCAGGTCTCGATGGACCGGTGACCCCGGTCTCTCGCGCCGCAGGCGCCGGGTCTCTGGAATCCGCGGAGGGCTTCGTCGCACGCGGGCTCCGTGCCGGCCGGGCCGCTGGAACGAATGCCGCGAACACCGTGCCCGCGGACGTTCGCAGTTCACTGCCCGCCGCAGCGGCGGACGCGGTGATGCCCACTTCGGTTGTGGCCCGGGTAACCGCGAGGGGCGGGTCCGGATCGCTGGGCCGCGCGCGGCGGGCCCTGCGAACCACGTCCGAGCAGAACTCGGTCAGACACGCGGTGTACTGCTCCTCCGTATAGTCGATGGCTTCTCCTCCCCACAAGGAGACCACCATCTCCCGGCACACGCTCTCGCTGAACGTCACGATCAGCAGCGCGAGCCCCTCGTCGTCCGAGACCGCGACGATGACACGGCGGCCCCTCGCGGGCGCCATGGCGACCGGTGTCTCCACCGGCGCTGCACCGTCCGACCGGATCTGGCAGGCCGTGAGGAGCTGCGACTCCAGTTCCGCGAGAAGGCTTCGATATAAGATCAACGGCATGGCCAGGTTACGTCAATGAACGCGGGCGCTTGCACTCGGACGATCTCAGTCTGGTCTATCGGGAGATTTGGGGATCGGGTTTCGAGAACGCGTCGAAGCAAGCCGGGGACAGCCTGCAACCGCCATGCATCGCATGCGGCGGAGTCCGCAACGCGAGCGGCCCGGCCGCCGGCTACGACTTACCGGACGGCGTGGCCCGGTCCAGCGGATTCCGGGCGAGCTTGGCCTGCAGCTCCTCGTCCGTACCCTTGGCGCCCAGCCGGCGAAGGATGTCGATGGCCGACCGCAAGGCCGGGCGATTCAGGGGACGGGAGGACGCAGGGGCGCTCTCCCCGATTCCGAATACCGGACGAGCAACTCCCGTCGGGCTGGGTGCCGCGGCCGGCGGCTCCCCGGTCGGCTGCGCCGCCGCAGGCTTGGGTGCTGCGCTCAACTGCCCCTGCAGTCGCTCAAACGTATCGGCGATAGTGCCGACGACGGCTGCATATTCCCGCTGCTGCGATTCACGTTCGACGAGCTCGCGCTCCCGGTCCTGCAGACTGCGAGCCAGGGCCGCGAGTTTCTGCTGCTGGGCGGCGAGGGCGTCGGCCCCTTCGGCGGAGACCGCGGGCGGGACGGCGCCGGAACCGTCCTCCAGGGCCGCCTCGCGGCGTGCGAGCTCGCTTTCGCGGGCCCCAACGGCCTGTTCGCGACGCTTGGCCTCCTCCCACGCGGATTTGAGTTGGGCGAGTTTCTCGCGGAGTTGCCGGGCCTGCTCCTTGACCGCCTCGCGCTCCGTGCTCAGCCGCTGCTGCTGCTCTTGCAGGGCGGCGGTTTGCGCAGCCAGGTCGGTCTCTCTTGCGCGGATCGCTTCCAGGGTCTGCGTGCTTCGGCCCAGCTCCGACCGGGCGGCGGCGACTTCGCGCGCCTGGCGGTCCAGTTCGCTGCGGCGGGCGGCGAGGGCGACGGTCTCTTCGTCCAGGCGTCGCCGCTGTTCGGACATCTCCTCCTCCGTCTGCTTGATGCGCGCCTCGTTCTCGGCAAGCTCTCGGGCGCGCTGCTGCCAGACGGCCCGTTCGCGCTCCATTTGCTCCTGTTCACGGGCGATCCGCGGTTCCCGTTCCACAAGGTCCGCGACGCGTCGTTCCACGTCGTCTCGGCGCGCGGCGAGGTCCGTCTCGGCCTCGGACGCCGCCCGCTCGCGTGCCGCGACGACCGTTTCTTTTTCGGCCAACTCACGCTGGCGCTCGCTGAGGATTCGCGTCGTCTCAGCGGTCTGGCGAGCCCTCTGTTCCACTTCGCTCTGTCGCAACGCCAGCTCTTCCTCGCGCCGCACGGTTTCGGCCGACAGGCTCCGGGCGGCCGCTTCGTGAGACTGCGCGGCGGCGAGGGCCTGCTCCGCGGCGCGGCGATCGGCCTCGGCTTTCCCGGCACGCTCCTGCACGGCTCGCCGCTGCTCATCCAGCTCGGCCTGCTGTTCTCCCAGAGTCAGGGCAATGGCTTCGCGCTGTTCACTGATGGTCTCTTCGGCCCGGGCCAGCTCCCGGGCGCGGTGGTCGAGCTCGGATCGGACCCGTTCCGCCTCCGCCGCCTCCGCTTCCAGCCTGCGCTGACGCTCCTCCAGCTCGCGGTGCAGCGGCTGGATGCGCTTCTCTCGCTCGAGCAGTTCTGCGCCGGCCTTCTGATGCTTCGCCTGCTCCTGTTCGAGCTCGCGTTTCTGTCGGGTTAACGCCTTTTCCCGGCTTTCCAGTTCGCACGTCAGGCGTTCCACGGTGCCGTGGCGATCCGCCAGTTTCTGCTCGCGGGCGACCAGGTCCTGTTCACGCTCGTCGATGGAACGACGCTCGACCGCGATGGCTTCCAACTCCTTGGCCGTCTGGGACGCCAGCTTCTCCAGCTCCGTCTGCCGCGTGCGAAGGTTCTCCTGGGCCCGGCCGATGTCCGAGAGCCGCTTCTCGATCTCGCGCTGTTTGGACTCGTTGGATTCCAGAATCATGCGCGACTCGGCAGCCTGACGACGGGCGGCCTCCCACTCGTCCTTGATCTCCTCCTCGCGACGGCGAATGATCTCCGCCCGCTCGTCCAGGTCCGCAGTGCGCTGGACGATCTCCTTCTGAAGCGATTCGCAGCAGGCACGCTCCTTGCCCACCCGATCCCGCGTTTCCGCCAGATCCTCCTGGGTCACGCGGAGAATCTCCGCCCGCTGATTCACCTCCAGCTCGCGATCCGCCAGGGCCTCCACGTCCGCCTGCAGGGCGCGCTGACGCGCGAGCAGGGCCTGCTCGCTCGGCTGGATGGCCGCCTCTCTGTCGTTGAGTTCCTTCTCACGGGCCTCCGCGTCCCGCAGGCGCTTCTCGATGTCGGCTTCCAGGGTCTGGACGCGCAACTCGCGCTTGGACAGGGTGTCGTTGGCCTGCTGAAGAACCGATCGACGAATCTGCAGCTCCGCCTCGCGCGCGGCGACGGCCTGCTCGCGATCCTCGACCGCGTGCTCCCGCGGCTGGAGCGACGCTTCCTGGATCTTGAGGTCTTCCAGCCAGTCGTCGACCTGGGCATGCTTCTCGCGAAGCAACTGCTCACTTTCCTCCAGCGCCCGAGCGCGAGCCTCCAGCGATTCTCGGTCCGACGCCCAACTCGGGAGCACGGTGTCTGCATCAACGATGTGTTCTGTCACTTGGCCGTCCCCGGCAACAAGGTCTGCGGTCTGCAACTCCATCGCGGGTCCGTCCGACGTGTGGGACGGGCGATCCACCGGATCAGTGGGCGTCTGCGGCGGCTGCGCCGACGGATCACCGGACCGGGCCGGGTCCGTCGGGTCGTCCCGCACGGGGGCAGAGGCCGACTCCGCCGGCGTCCAACAAGACGCCGTCCGGACCGCGCAAACGGGCCCGGAGGCGGTTGGATTATCGGCCCATTCGAGGGGGGGCTCTTCAGTTAAATCGGTTTGCAGAGAAGGTTGGTTCCTTTCGGACGAGGCCGGGGCTCCGTCCTGGAAGGTCCAACGCTTGGATCCCACACGCACCGCGTCACCGGGCTCCAACCGTAACGAGCCCACAACCCGGTTCCCGTTGACCCACGTTCCGTTGGCACTGCACAGGTCTGCTACGGCCCACCCGCCGGCCAGCGGAAACACCAATGCATGTACGCGCGATATCCGCCTGCCCTGGACCTGCAGCTCGCATCGTGGGTGCCGCCCGACTCGGTACAGCCCGTCGGGCGCCAGTGCCAAAGGCCGATCCGGAGAATCCTCGGCACAGAGGACGGCGGCGGGCGAGGCCGTCCATCGGGGCGGCGACAGGGCGCCCGGGAGCTCCAGCCACAGGTTCCAGCGGTACAACTCAATACGATCGCCATCCGCCAGTGCTGCGCGCTCGGTTCGGACCCCGTTCACCCGGATGTCGGACGAACCGAACACGTCCACCAGCCGCACGGAGGCCCCCGTCTGGACGATGGCGACATGCACCGGCGCAATTCGACCGGACCGCAGACGTACCTTGCACCCGGCGCGCGACCCGATCAGAAGCAGAGGGCGGCGCAGGGCCACGCGCCGCGTCTGGTCGGTGCGGGTATCACGGACATGCAGCCAGCCGTGCGAAACCGAGCCTGGCAGTGGCGACACCACCGGTGTCTGCTCCTGTGCGATGGCAAACGGAGCGTGCCTGGTGCGCAGCCGGTCCTTCGGGCCGGCGCGCGGACGACACCGGGTTATCGGTCGTCGGGGATGCCGAGAATGAACTCGCTTCGGCAGAAACCATTCTCAGTACTGAGAGGGCGGGAACAGATCCACCACTCGTGCCTCCGGCACAGAGGATTCGATCAGCCGCCGGGCCAGATTCACCCAGCCGTCCGCATGGTCGAGGACCCAGGAATCCGTGGAGGCCACCGGGACGCCGGCGGCGGCCAATGCCCGGTCGGGATTCGGATCGAGAACGACCGACCACTCCCACCCGTGGGTCGCCGCCGTCGTCTGCGCCAGGTCGCGCAGCCTGCCACTATTGGACACCGGACGGTCGAAGTGCCAGTCGGCCCGCGTAATCCCCTGGGAGGCCAGGTACTGGCCGATCCGCACCAGGGCCGGCACGGTCTCCTCCACCTTGCGGTACGTGCCGTGCAGGCTGGCCAGATCTCGATAGCAGCCGTCCCGGCCAACCAGAATGACCCCGTTTCCCAGGGCGCTTTCCACGGTGATCAGCAGGTTGTAGCCGTCGATGGCGAGCGGACCGCCCGACAGCGATTCGATAGATCGCTCGTGCTGCCGCCGACCGCCCAACGCCTCGTCACTGCACGCCGATCGCCAGACTGCCGTTCGTTGCCGCTCCGTCAAGGCATGGCGGTCGCCCACAATTTTGAGCCCGGATTTCCAGGCGTATCCCCGAGTCAACAGCCAGGACAGATCTGCGACGGCCTGGCGGAGACGGGCATGCTGGTCGGGCGCGAACAGTCGTGCGTCCTCCGGATGAGGGCCGCGATGGGATCGGCGATCAGGCATGGGCGACCGGGCGGCCATTGTACCGCCGCGCCGCCAGGCCCGCGAGGCTCCGCCCCCCACGCCGATTGAAAGACTCGGTCACCGAAACGCCATATCTTGTGGTTCGCACGAGCATGTTTCCACGAACTGCTCCCGCGATGGCGACCGGAGTGTAGAATGGTCTCGCGAAGTTCGGCCATCGGACCAGCGGAAAGGAAGACAGCCGTGATCGCGATACGCATGGGTGGGTGGATGATGATGGCCGCGGCGTGCCTCGGTTCACCATCCGAGAAGACGCCTGCGACAGCCCCGGCCACAACCACGGCCCCGAGCGGTCGGAAGCTTGTGGTCCTCATCGAGGGTCAGTGCTTTGACACGCTGGGCGTGGGGGTAGAGGAGGTGAAGGTCGTTGCTCACCTCAAGACGCAGGACGGGAAGATCGAGTACGTGAACACCGCCACCACGGACAAGATGGGTGACTTCGCGATCCTGGCCGGCGAGCGTCGGAAGGGGACCGCGGTGGTGACCTTGACGAAATGGGGTTTCAAGGAGGCGACGCGTGAGGTGGAGTTGACCCTCGGCGACGACCTGCCGCCGTTCGTGGATGTGGGGCTGGAAGGGGCGGTCATCGCCTTCGGCATCGTCACGGATGCCGGCAGCGGCGCACCGGTGGCGGACGCCGCGGTGAAGATCGAGACCGGAGGGAACCAGTGGTCCAGCCGGACCGACGCGGATGGAAAATTCCGCGTGGCGGGCCTGCGTCCGGGGCCGGGCATGGTCATCGTGGAGTCACCCGGCTACGGGCGGAGCCGACTGCCCGTGGAGGATTTCGCGGATTTCGGCGAACTGGTGGTGTTTCTGCGCTCGGAGCGGGTGGTGCGGTTCAAAATCGCCAATGACCTCGGCGAGCCGGTGGCGGGTGCGACGGTCGGAGTCGTGGCGCCGGCCACGGGCGATATGCTGTCGGGCGTCACGGACGAGGCCGGCGAGGTGGTCTTCCGTGGCATGAATGCCGACATCACGGAGCTGCGGATCCACCTGGAACACGCAGGGCACGTGTGCTCCGCGGGCTACGATCGTGTGGTGACCCTGGACGAGGAGGAAATGGAATCGTCCCGCGGGCTCATCATGATTCGCGCTGCCACGCTGACGGGCAAAGTCACGGACGCCCAGACGGCGGATCCGCTGGGCGGCGCTCGCGTGATCGCCGGCGAAGGCATGCCCGACTCCCTGCCCGCCACATGGACCGATTTCGAAGGCGAGTACCGGCTGGAAGGCGTGCCGCCCGGCCGCAGCCCCGTCACGGTGTATCGAGCCGGCAACGCTCCGGCTCTGAAGGAGGTCAGCCTGGCGGCCGGCGAGCAGACGCAGGTGGATTTCGCGTTGGGACCGTCCGGGGAGGTTCACGGCCTTGTGGTCGACGGCGAGGGCAAACCGGTGCCCCGCGCCTACGTGCAGATCACGCAGTGGCGATCGTGGAACACGCTGGGGCTTCAGGCCCTGACGGACGACGAGGGCACGTTCCTGCTGTACAACGCGCCGGCCGATCCGTTCACGATCGCCATTTCCAGTCGCGGCCACGCCGACCTGCGCAGCCAGACGGTGCAGGCGCGGGAGGAGCCCTACAAGTTCACCCTCCCGGCCCGCTCGCGCGACAAGGAGGGCGACGGGTTCCTGGCGACACTGAAGGCCGGCGACGCCGCTCCACCGCTGGATCTGCTGACGCTGGACGGCAAGCGGCTGACCTCGGACAGTCTGAAGGGCAAATGGGTGCTGTTGGACTTCTGGGCCACCTGGTGCGGGCCGTGCGTGGCCGAACTGCCAAGCATGAAAGCCGTATGGGAGGCCCACGGAAGGCGTGATGATTTCCGGATGATCGGCATCAGCCTGGACGACAGCGCGGCGGCCCTGCAGGCGTTTGTCGACAAGAGCGGGCTTCACTGGACGCACGTGTTCGGCGATGCCGGCGGCGCCCGCAAGACCGCCGAGGCCTACGGGGCACACGCCATTCCGTTCATCGTCCTGATCAGCCCCGAAGGCAACGTGGCGGCGGTGGACCTGCGCGGCCCGGATATGGCCGAGACCATCGGCACGCGGATGAATGCGCCGAAGGACGTGGACAAGCCGGAGGAGAAGACCCCGCCACCGGCCACGACCAGACCGGCGGGAGGGGAGTCCTGATGGGTTGGCCGGGAAGCCGGCGACAGGTTATCGAGCACTTCCGGCGGGTTGCGCGGACGATGGAAACGCAGGTCCCGGTCCGCGGGGCGGCGCCTATTTCTGGCTGGCCGGCTTGGCGTTGGGCTTGGCGGCGGGCGCGGCGGCCGGTCGGGGGCGGCGCTTGCGGAGCCAGCGGGTACACAGCCAGGCGACCAGCACCACCAGGACGAGCCAGGGTGCCATGACGACCAGACCGTAGACGATCAGGCCGAGCGATGCGTAGAGCCCGGACAAGCCGTCGCGCAGGCGGTCGCGGATGCGTCCGCCGGCCTGCTCGGTGGGTGGGGCCACGGTCGGCTTCTCGAACAGCGCGATGTCGATCACGCCCAGCGCCTTCGGATCAACCTTGGAGAGGCTGCCCAGTCCCAGCCCGACGATCTGCCGCTGCTCGATGCGGCCCAGCCCGGCGATTTTCTCCACGACCGACTCCATGTGACCGACTGCGATGCCCAGGCGGAACTCACCGACCGACGTGCCGTCCGTTCGCTGGCGGCTGGCCGAGGCCAGCACCTGCACGGCGTTGTCCTTGATGATCTTCTCCAGCGCGGGGCGGGACGTGCCGTAGGATTTCACTTCGATGGCCATCCGGCCGCTGGGCACCTGTCGAACCGGCTCGGCCAGGATCAGCATCAGGTCGCAAAGCACGTTGGCGGCGCCGCCGGTGATCTGGCCGGCCTCGCCGGCGACGGCCTTGCCCGTGAGACGACCGAGCGGCGTGAGGGCCTCGACCAGGCCGGCGAACCGGCCGGCGGGCACGCGGATGGAGATCTGCGCCTGGGCGGAGCCGTCGTCTCGGCGGGTGGTCTGGTTGTTCGTGATGGCCGCCTTCGCCGCCTCCAGAAGGGGATTTAGGGCCTGCACGGCGGCGGGCAACTCGGAAACTTCCAGCGTGATGGAGCCGGACGGCAGTTGGCGCGAGCGTTCGTAGAGCGTGAGGTTCACGCCGCAGCGGACGCGCGTGGCCCAGGGGGCGAGGGCGTCGCCGAATTGCTGGTCCCTGATCTGGCGCGACTCGACCCGGCCAAGGCCGTCGATGGCCGTCATAAAGGCGTCGAAGTTCGCCAGCGTGACCTGAAGCTCGAACTGGCCCATGAGCGTGCCGTCCTCCCGCTTGTTGGCCTTGGCGGAGAGCAGCCGGCCGTTGAGCGACGTCAGGGCTTCTCCCACCGACTGGCGGGCGGAGTCCAGGTCGGTCACCTCGACGGAGATGCCGGCGGCGGGGACGATCCGCTCGGGCTCGCGAAGCGTGACGCGGATGGTGGAGAGTGAGACTTGGGCCGCCATCACGCGAAGCTGGCCCTGCATCTGCTCGATTTCCGTTCGGACGCGGGCGAGCTCTCGCTCGATTTCCAGCATGGAGGTGATCTTGTCGAGGATGCTCTTCTGGGCGAGCAGGGCCTTGAGGTTCTCTTCCGTGAGCTGCTTGGCGGTGATGCGGGCCTCCAGGTCGACGTACTGCGCGGTGACGTCGGCGGCCTTGACGTTTTCCGATTCCAGCCGGCCGACGGCCTTCAGTGCGGCGAAGAGCGTTTCAAACCGCGCGGGCTCCACGCGGATGGTGAGAATGCCCTGGATGGCGCCGCCGGTTTTCTCATGAATCTCGCGGTCGGCCACGAACGCGCCGTGCCGGCGCACGATGGCCTCCACCTGCTCGGCCGCGGGGTCGTACTCGGCCACTTCAATGGTCAGCTCGCCGTTCTTGATGATCTTGCGATCGACGGCCGCCGGCGCGGGAGGCGGGGGTTCCTCTGTCGCCGTCTGAACCTCCGCGCCATCCTCGACGTACGTGACACCGGCGACGTCTTTCTGCGTGCCAGCCTGCGGCCGGCCGCCTGCTACCGCCGCACCCTCCTTCGGTTGCCCTTGCGCCTCCGTCAATCCCAGGTGACCTTTGAAGGCGGGCGTGGCCGGTGGCGCCGACGTCGTTTGCCTGACAGCCTCCAACGTTGGTACACCAGCCTCCACTTCCCTCACACCATCGGCTGCCGCAGCCGGCTGATCGGCCACCACTCCTACGCCGCGTACCTGCGTCCGCGCGAAGAGTTCATTCACGGCCTGTTCGCCAGCGGACAGCGAGGGCTCCTCGCCCAACGTGAAGAGCACTGACGCGTTCGCTACATAATCCGTGACGATCGTCGCGCCGAGCGTCGGGGACAGCGAGATGCTCTTCGCTGCCACTTCGGCGCCCGTCCAGTTATCGCTGCGAGCGTCGGCATCTATGTAACGTTCGTCGGCCCAACTGTCGAAGTAAGCCCTTCCGCCGCGGACAGTGCCCTCGGCGGTGTAGCCGACTCCAGCAACCCGCTCACGAACCTCGTCACCGAGAACACGCTTGCCATCCACTTCCTGCGCGCCCTCGCCCCGGCCGAAGGTGCCGAACCAGAGGTCGCCGTCGGTCGCAGCGACAGATTCCGTACCGGAGCTGGGGCAGATGAACTGTTTGGGAGTGACCTCACCGGAGCGGATCAGCGTCCAGAAGTTGCCGTCGCCTGCCTCCGCAAAACCCTGAATCGGGCGGCCGGCGACTTCATCAGCGCCGGCCTGGGCCTCGGGCACCGCCACGCGCGCGGCGGGAGTCCTCTCCACGTGCCTGCGGGCCAGACTGAGGTCGGAGACCGGCAGCCAACTGTAGCCCTTGTACTCCAACTCACCGATGGAGAAAGCGATCAGCAGCGTCGCGGCGGCGGCAAGAGTGGCGGCCGCAAACTGCAGAATGACTCGTCGGCGCGACGGGGCCGGGGGAGCGTCGATTACGAAATCAGGGCCTACGGTAGCGGCGATGGCTTGCCACATGGTTTCCGTCTCCTCGGGGGTCGGGGCGTCGGTCGAGACATCAGCCAGTAACTTGCGGGCGCGGATCAGCTCGGCCGCGTCGTCGGCGGCCTCCGGCGACAGGTCCTCATCCGGCGGGCCGGTGTCCGCGTTCCGCTCGGCGTTATGCACGAGCTCGTCGATGTGTTGTTTGTCATGGTCGGAGATCATGGTTCTGCTCTTTGTGGGACCCCGGCGATCCTTGTAGGACCAGCATTTTTTGTGGAACCGGCATCTTTTGTGGGACCGGCTTTCCAGCCGGTCTGGGCCTCCTGCCTATCTTGGTCCGCACGGCGGACCCTACTTGTGGGACCGGCGATCCTTGTGGGACCGGCATCTTCTGTGGGACCGGCTTTCCAGCCGGTCTTTCGCCCACTCTGTGGGACCGGCTTTCCAGCCGGTCTGACCGAGCCCTCTGCCATTCCCGGTCCGCGGGGCGGACCCTACAGTCTGCTATTCCCGGTCCGCGGGGCGGACCCTACAGTCCCTTGTGGGACCGGCTTTCCTTGTGGAACCGGCTTTCCAGCCGGTTTTCTCCCGGCTGTTCCGAAACGAAATCCTTCAGCCGCTCCCGCAGCGCCCGCCTTGCCCGGAAAACCGTGGTCTTCACGCGGGCCTCGGTCCAGCCGAGCACCTCGGCGGCCTCGCGGATCCGCAGGCCGGCCAACTCGCAGAGCACCAGGGCGTCTCGCTGCGAGCCGGGCAGCCCCGCGACGGCCTCCCGCACGGCCTCGCGCGTCTCGGCCTCGCTGAGCCGGTCGGGCCTGGCGGCCAATTCCGCGGTCGGCACGAAGCGGAGCACCTGCGGGTCCCGGGCTGCGTTGTTCTCCCGTTTCTGCCGGCGGGCATATTGAACGGCCGCCGACCGGGCCACCGCGAACAGCCACGTGGAAAACGCACTGCGGCCCTCAAACGACCGGATCGACCGGGCCACCTGGACGAACGTGTCCTGCACGATGTCGGCAGCGGCCTCCCGCGAGTGCGTTCGGAACCAGGCGTACCGCCAGACGCGGTCACAGTGGCGGCGATAGAGCATTTCCAGCGCACTCATGTCGCCGGCCGCACACCGCGCCACCAATTCCGAATCCGCGTCGGTCATGGGCTACTCCAGAGGTTTAGAGCGCCGGACGGGTAACCGGTTACCGCATGTGGGGGGAATTTTCGAGGGGGAGGGTCCGATAAGTGGGGCCGGAGGCATGGCGCGGGCTGCGCCCGCGCCCAAGGGACGGAGGGACGAAGGGACGGAGGGACGAAGAGACGAAGCGACTGAGGACAAAGGACTTGCGTCGGTGCGGGCGGGCGTATTTGCGCGGGGCGCGAAGAATTTGCAGGTTTGTAGTACGGAGGACGAAGGGGAAAGGGCATCTGCTGCTCAAGAGCAAGTGGCACAGGGCACCAAGACCCACTGCTCAAGAACAGGGGTACATACTTCCAACCGGGGCCTGGCAATGACCGATATTACGTCGTTGGGCGCGGCCGGCCGTCGCGGTCGGGCGTCCGGACGGACCGGGGAACGGTCCCCGGCCGGTGAAACTGCGACCGCACACGGGAAGGACAACGAGGCCCCATGCGAATCGCCGCTCATCGTGACGAGATCTGGCTCTGGCTGTGCGTGCTGAGCCTGGTTGCGTATCTGCTTCGCTCAGACGCGGTTACGGCGTTCCTGCGGGAGGCGGCGCGCCTGCTGCGCCAGATGTGAGGGGCCGGTCAGCACCATGCAACATGCCATTGCGTTAGCGATCATCGCCGCCACCTGGATCTACGGGTGGCACGTCGGGCGGCTGTGGGTCCGCGGGTGCGGCGTGCGCGGCCGGGCGGCCGTGTGGTCGCTGGCGTGCATCATCCCGACGGCGTGCTTGATCGCAGCGGTTCATGCGATGGGGTTTGTCGGGCTGTTCAGCGGGCGAGGTGTGGTGTCGCCGATCACGGTGGCGATCACCTTCATGCTGGTGTGCTGGGCCGCACGCTTCTTCGTGGCGACGGAACTGCCGCCCTCGACGCGCATGCTGCGGCCGGGGCTGGGGCCGCCGGCCCCGCTACGGATGGGCTGGTGGTGGCTGCCCGTGATCGTCGTGGGCGGCATGTACCTGGTATTCTTCGTGGATGCGGCCACCGGGTATCCGACCGGGCACGACACGCTGTTCTACCACCTGCCAAGCGCGGTCCGATGGATGCAGCAGCAGTCGTTGAACCCGCTGCCGGGCGTGGCGAGCGATTGCATCCACGAGAACGGAATGATTGTCCCGTTCCTGCTGGCGTTCGCGAAGCTGGAACGGCTGTTCCCGCTGGTGCACCTGCCCAAGGCGCTGGTGGTGGCCGCAACGGTTTTTGCGCTGGCCCGGTTCATCGAAGTGCGCCCGCTTTCGGCGGTGATCGCGGCCGTCATCGCGCTGAGCGTGCCGATGGTGGTGTTCCAGAGCTTCTCCGGCTACGTGGACCTGTACGCGACGGCATCGTGGCTGTCCGCGCTGCTGGCGATTGCCTGGGCGATGCGCGCGACCACGGCCCGTCAGCGGCGCAACCTGATCCTGCTGGCGGGGCTGTCGGCGGGCGTGGCGCTGGGGGCCAAGACGAACTTCCTGGTCATCACGGCCATGCTGGCAGCCGTCCTGGTGGCGGAGATGTGGTTCCGCCCGCACGAAGGCCGGACGCATGCGCCGGCGCCGGTGCGGAACGTGGCCTGGTTCAGCGTCGGGCTGCTGGTATGCACCGGGTTCTGGTTCACGCGGGCAACGATGCACACGGGCAACCCGATCTACCCGGTCGAGGTGACGGTGGCAGGCACAACGCTCCTGCCCGGCCACGACACGGGTGCGCGATTCCCGCAGCGCAGCCTGGGTCTGCGGCTGCAGCGCTGGTGGGATTATCCGTGGCATGAGGCGAAGTACTCGGGCTCCGGCGAGAATCCGGGCTATCCCTACAGCCGCAACAATGCGATGGGCGCAGCCTATGCCGCCTTCGTGCCGCTCGGCTGCCTGGCCCTGTTTTTCGGAAGCTTCAACGGCCGGCCCAGAACGCAGGAGGAGAAATGGCAGCTCGTGTTCCTGCTGATCGCCGCGACGGCCGTCGTGCTGGTGCCTACGATCTTCAAAGAAGTGCTTCGCTGCGCACTGCCGCAAATTCTGCTGGCGACCGTCGTGGCGGCCGTCCTGCTCGATCGGCTGATTACCCGATTCCCGCAGGCCATGCTGGTAACGGCCACCATCGCCATCGTGGTCACCGCGGCCATTGCCACGCTCAAGCCCGGTCATGCCCTGGCCGGGCGGATTCGCGACGGGCGCTGGGACCGGGCGTGGTTCTACCAGGTGCCGGGGGTGATCGACGATCTGCCGCCGGGTGCCCGCGTATTGAACCTCGCGGAACCGTCGGCGACGTACAGCCTGCTGGGCGCGGATCTGGACAACCAGGTGATCACATCGCTGGAGTGGGAGACCCTCACCGGCTCGCGCGGGCCAAACGTGGATGATCTGCATCGGCTCGGCGTCGACTACATTTTCATCCGCGAGCCGTGGCCGACCGACTGGCCGACCGGGCTGCCGATGCGGGTGATCTACGACGACTCCCAGACCCGTGCCGTCGCGACGACGCCGGCCGCGCGGATCTACCGCGTGGAATCGGTCGGGTACGCCGGCCGAGCCCGCAACGCGGTGCTGACCGCCCGCTGAGCCGATGTGCCACAAATGCACCAACGGGCAAACCACCATTGACGCGCAACGTCTTTTTTCGGGCTTGGTTAAGGCGAGAGGGGGAAGGGAGAGTGGAACGACGCCCGCGCGGCGCGATCCGCCTTGACACCTCGACGGATGCCCGTAAGGTTCGGCCCGCCGTATGAACGCAGACACGCCATCCCCGGTCGTGCGACACAACCTCCGGTGCATCACCGCGGACGGGGCCACCTACAGCGTGATGGTGGGCATCGGGGAGACCTACCTGCCGGCGTTCGTGCTGGCGGTGGGGCTGGGGGAACTGGCCGCCGGGCTGATTGCGGCCGTTCCGATGCTGGGCGGGGCGGTGCTGCAACTGCTGGCGCCGCTGGGGGTCCGGCGTCTGGGTTCCCTGCGGAAGTGGGTGATCCTGTGCGCGGCGGCCCAGGCGCTGACGTTTGTGCCGCTGGTGCTGGCGGCGGTGACCGGGTACGCACCGACATGGTTCGTGTTCGCGGTCGCCACGCTGTACTGGGCGTCGGGCATGGCGACGGGGCCGGCCTGGAACACGTGGGTCACGCAGCTCATTCCGGCGCGCGTGCGGGCGCCGTACTTCGCGCGGCGAACGCGCGTGGCGCAGATCTGCCTGCTCGTCAGCCTGCTGGCCGGCGGCTTCACGCTCAATGCGATGGCCGGGTCGTCGTACGTGGTTCTCACCTTTGCCGTGTTGTTCTCGGTGGCGGGGCTGGCCCGGCTGAGTTCCACCCGGTACCTGGCCGGCCAGAGCGAGACGAAGCAGAACGTGCATGAGCATCGGCGCGTCCTGCCGTGGGAATTGCTCCGCCGGGCGGGCCGCAGCGCGGACGGAACTCTGCTGTTCTACATGCTGGGCGTGCAGTTGATGGCGCAGGTTGCGGGCCCGTTCTTCACGCCGTACATGCTGGAGCGGCTGGCGTTTCCCTATTTCACGTACACGGCGATCATCGCGACGGCGTTTCTGTCAAAGATTGCGGTGCTGCCGATCCTGGGGCGTTTTGCCAGGCGATTCGGCGCCCGGCGGCTGCTCTGGGTGGGCGGGGTGGCGGTGGTCCCGCTGTCGGCGTTTTGGGTGGTGTCGGATTCGATCGCGTACCTGCTGGTCGTGCAGGTGTTTGCAGGCATGGCCTGGGGCGCCTACGAGCTGGCCACGCTGCTGTTGCTCTTCGAGAGCATTCGCGAGGATGAACGAACCAGCGTGCTGACCGCGTTCAACTTCCTGAACGCACTGGCCACCGTGGCCGGGGCCCTGATCGGCGGCGCCCTGCTCAAGGCCTTTCTGGCCGGCGGCAACGCGTATTACGTTATCTTCCTGGTCTCGGCCGTCGGGCGGCTGTTCACCCTGCTCCCGCTGATGCGCGTGGCCGACCTGAAACCACCGCCGCGGCCCATTTCGCTACGGACGGTCGCGATCCGGCCGTCGGTGGGCTCGATCGACAGTCCGGTATTGTCGAGCATCGCGAACGGAAACGGAAACGGTTCGGGGCACGAACATGGGGGCACCGACCTGGACGCGGCCTCCGCATCCGATGGACGGTAATCCGGCAACGGGAAGACCGACAGCAGACTCCCAGTTGTCCATGAAGTAAAACTGAACAGATTGAGCGCATTGGGGGGTGCGGTTCTTGCTTCGCTGGGCCTACAATGAAGTGGATACCCACTGGGAGGGGTGGCTGCGATGCCCATGCCGTTGCTGGAACTGCTGCTCGTCGTCGCCGGCCTGATGGCGGTGATCATGTTGCTGCGCGCGGTGTTCGGCGTGGGGGAGCCCCCGAAGCCGATGGATGACTTGGGCACGGAGCGGGTTTGTCCGCGGTGTCACGAGGTGAACCCGACACACGCCCGGTTCTGCGCCCATTGCGGGATTCGGCTGTGTTGAGGGATGCGGGGGGCCGGCTGTCCGATCTGTCATTCCCGAGGCTTGTGCTTGTGACGAAACTGAAGGTAGTGGCCCAGGCCGACGACGCCGGCGCCCGCGATGACCGTAATCACCTTCACGCCCAGCTCGGGTGAGAGCGAGATCACCCAGTAACTCAGCACCAGGGCCACGAACCAGAGCACGATCACCAGGATGTCCCAGCGGCGCTCCCAGCGCGCGAACCGCCAGTACCGAACCGCTCCGCGATGGTGAACGCGGGCCGGGCCGATGAAAAACCCGCACTCCGGACAGGCCTCGCCTTGCACCATGCGAAGGTTGTATCCGCAACGGGGGCAGAGATAGCGCGGCGTCTCGAGCATGGCTACGATGATGCCCGCGAGCCGGAGATGAAGCAACACCCGCATCGCGAGCCGGCCCGTACACCCACGGTCAAGCTTCGGCCGGCCGGTCCCACGTCAGGGTCAATTCGTGCCCATCGCGCAGTTCGAAATCGATGCGGACCGGCCGCCCGTCTCTGCGTGCGGGAATGTGACCGCTCAGCGGCATCGCCGGCCGCAGATCGGCCAGCTCAATCAGGGCCTGGAGCATCTGCGCGTACACACACGCCGGTGGAGGGACCATGTCCCGCCACGCAGGCTCGTCGGAATCGGCCGGCCCGAAGTACTGCATGGAAAGCGCCGAGCCGTCCGCCGCCATGCGAAACCGGACAACGCTCATTCCGTCCTGTATTGCCTGCGCCAGGATGGCCGCCAGCAACCGCCTGCATTCCTTTCGGGACATGAGCGGACGATCCGTGGACAACGTACACTCAAATTCGCACACGCCCCCGCGAGGAACGGACACATCCAAGGATCGATTCAGAAGCCGGTCAAGCATGGAAGCATCTCCGACAGGGTCTCCCATTCCAAGCATATGCACGGCGTTTGCTCAGGTAAAGCCCGGGGCCACCACCAGACGATGGGATTGCCTCGATCCGGCCCGAACGTCATCCGAGGAGCTCGTCTTCCGGCAGGGCCGGCGCGTCAGCCGCCACCGTGGCGCCGCGGAAGACGGCCTGGGCAAAGGCCAGCGGATCGGGCACGCGCCACAAGTCGAAATGAAGGCCCTGCGGCGCATCTGCGTGGTCCAGCACCGTCAGGTATCTCTGCCCCAGATCGCAGACGATCCTCGCATCACGGAGCAAGAGGGTTCTTGAGAGAGCCGGAACGCGGCGAAACGGGCTGTAGCGAAGCACCTCCAGCCGCCCGGGAACCACGCGGTAGTACGTGGGCCAGGCAATCTGCCCGGCCAGTCGGCCGAGGACGTGAACCGCCAGCGCAATCGCCGCGGCCGCCACCACGTTTCCACCGACCCCGGGCAGGAAGTACGTTCCGACGCCCACGGCCAATATCGCCGGCACAAAGAACCAGCCGGGCAGGCAATCGTACGTCGACACCTGCACGATGACCGGCTCGAAGGGCTCGTGAGGCGTTTGCGCAATAGCCTCAAGCTCGTCCGGATTGCCGTAGCAGGCCCGGCGCGGCAACCCGTCCACGACCGGTCCTTCCGGAACGCGTGCCTTCGCAAAATGCACGCGCGTGGCCAGGTTGCGATACAGGCCTGCCACGATCCAGTACGCAATGAGAAGCAGGAGTCCGGCCCACACCGGCAGCAGAGCCAGTGCGTGCAGCGTCAACACAACGACGCAGCCGAGCTCCATCTGCCAGTATTGCATAAAGGACGCACGGGCGAGCCTCGTGTGCCGCTAGACGACCAGCCGAACGCCGGATGAATCATCCGGCGTGACGGGGACATAGGGAGGTTCACCGCCGACGGCCGATGCATCATTCTCGCCGGAGTCCGATCTCCTCTGCTTGCCCGCGGGAATCACTCGCGTGCGCCACAACTTCCACAGATCGACGGAGAGTTTGAAGGAGAAAAAGACCCCCCATCCGCCTAATGCGAGATGCCAGACACTCTCCCAGTACGACCGATCTGCGATGCTTTTCGGCACCCTGTATAGCGAGAGAGTGCTCATCCACACACACGCCGCACCGAAAAGCACGCACAATGCCACGCCCATGAACGACGCACAAGGCTCAACGAGCGATCCGCACTTCCGGCAGACCCATGGCATACGAATCGGATGGGGAGAGAGAAACGACGTTACGTTCCAGAATCGTTCGCGGTCCGGTCCTCCACAGGCAGGGCACAGCGCGTTGACAGCAGGCAGCGATACGGACGAGGCGGCTTGCGCAACCGGCGGCAGGTGCGTGTCCACGGCGCGGCTCCGGGCTAGGTCGACATCTGCGTTTTGCGCGCGTCCATCACCGCCAGGGCCACTGATAGCGTCCCCAACGCCATGACGACAAAGCCGACAAGGGCCATCGCACCCTGCACATATGCTCCAGTCGACATGGCATTCACCGCATCCAGCAGGTAATGGACAGCGCAGGCGGCGGTCGCCATTGCGAACAGCGCGCCGGCCAGAAGCACCCAGCCACGGGCGGCAGGGACCACCAGCAGATTGCAGGTCTTGCAGACCCGCGGCATGCGGAGCGTCAGGCGGTCTTTGATTCGGCGATCCTTCGAGTTGCGAACCCAATCCCGCCCGCCGCACCGGGGACAGGGCTCGGTGTTTTTCGCCGCGGGGGTCACACCGTCGTCGAGTGTGTGCTGCGCGTCCATGGAAGCGTCCTCCAGACAGTGCCGTCGCGAAGACAGGCGCCATCGTAGCAAAGCGAATGACGCGAGTCAAGCTTCAAGGTACGGGCCCGCCCGCCAGGGCGGCGCAGTGATGCACGATGCGAGCGGCGACCGATTGCACCGGTCGAACGTGTCGGCTACCCTGACCGCTCCTGCAAATGGCCTGTTGGGGCACGGGCATGGACACGGTTGGAGGGCACGAATCGATGGACGCGAAGTGGCTGGACGGGTCGGCGCTGGCGGGCTTGCTCGAAAAATGTCCGGCGGAGTTCTGTGATCTGGTGCTGGAGTTGCGCGAGCTGATCCGCAAAACCGCGCCCGGCGTCTGCGAAGGCATCCGGTTCCACTCGCTGTTCTACTTCAAGCCCGATGTCCCGTACGGCTCGATCGGGGGAAACGTATGCGCGATCGACTGGAAGGGGGACGAACTGCACCTCGCTTTTCTGCACGGGGCATTTCTGCCCGATCCACAACACGTGCTGATGGGCAAGGGCAAGGCGAAGCGTCATGTCGAGATTCGGTCACGTGCGGACATCCGCAATCCGGCCTTGCGCGACCTGATCCGTGCGTCGCTCCAGCACGATCCGACAAGATCGTAGGGTCCGCCGTGCGGGCCATCTCCAGGAATATGGTGCGTCCGGGCGCACCCTGCTGGACCT
>CAZPHH010000003.1:100939-103488 GCA_964586145.1 uncultured Phycisphaeraceae bacterium
GCCGTGCGGGCCATCTCCAGGAATATGGTGCGTCCGGGCGCACCCTGCTGGACCTGCATCGGGTAGAGGTCCGCGTCCCTCAATACGAAGCGAAGGCGAATCGGTCCGCCGGCCTACTCCACCCGCGGGGTCAGAAGAAGACGCCGTGGCGCATGTGCGGGTGTGGTAATGTCCGTGGACGACGACGGTGCTGAGGCATAGCATTCACAGGGAAATGGGGCCCGGACTGACATGACAACAACAGACGATCCCTGGCGCGGGAAACTGACTCCGGAGCAGTACCACGTGACGCGAGAGTGCGGCACGGAGCCCGCCTTCACCGGCCGGTACTGGAACCACAAGGGCGATGGTGTATACCGGTGCGTGTGCTGCGGCGAGCCGCTTTTCGATTCGCAGACCAAGTACGATTCGGGAAGCGGCTGGCCGAGCTTCTACGCCCCCGTTGAGGCGGGCCGGATCGAAGAGCGGGCCGACGCGTCACACGGCATGCAGCGGACCGAAGTGCGTTGCCGGCACTGCGGCGCACACCTGGGCCACGTGTTCCCGGACGGCCCGATCCCGACCGGGCTGCGATACTGCATCAACTCCGCGGCACTGGCGTTTGAGGATCGTCAGGAGACGGAGCCGTAGCGGCGGCGGAACGGTGCGGCTGCACCGGGGGTGTGAGCGGGGGGCACGGCTCAACCCGCCGGAGGCCGAGCCGCGGCGGGGCACACGCCCCGAGGCACTACTCAAGCGCGGTAGCACAGGCGGCGGGAGCTATGGATGGCTGGCGGGGTCGTTGGGGTTGGTGCCGGCGTCGGCCTCGTCGCCGTCGCTCCAGCCGTCGTCGTCGGAATCCGCGTCCAATGGGTCGGTGATGTAGCCGTCGGCGCCGAGCACCACTTCCTCGCCGTCGGACAGCCCGTCGTTGTCGGTGTCGCTGTCGTTGACCTTGGTGCCCAGGGCCACCTCGGCCCCGTCGTTCAGCCTGTCGCCATCGGTGTCGGGGTTGGTCGGGTCGCCGCCGTAGGCCGCCTCCTCGCCGTCCTTGAGGCCGTCGCCGTCCGTGTCCGGCTTGGTCGGATCGCAGCCCAGGGCGATCTCGGTTCCGTCGTTCATGCCGTCCCCGTCGGTGTCCGCCTTGGTAGGGTCGGAGCCGAAGAGCACCTCGGTGGAATCGAGCGCTCCGTCGTCATCCGTATCCATGTCGGTCGGGTCGCAGCCGTACTTCATTTCGTCGCCGTCGTTCAGGCCGTCCTTGTCGGTATCGGGATTGAGCGGGTCCGTGATGAAGCCGTCCTTGCCTTCCTCTGTCTCCTCTCCGTCCAGCAGACCGTCTCCGTCGGTGTCGGGGTCCAGCGGGTCCGTCTTGTATACGTAGTACTCGTCGAAATCGCTCAGACCGTCTTCGTCCGTGTCGGCCCGGAGCGGATCAGTGCCGATCCTGACCTCCTGGAAATCCGTCAGGAAGTCGTCGTCGGTGTCGGGGTCCAGCGGGTCGGTGCCCATCGTCACCTCGACGCCGTCGAGCAGGCCGTCGTCGTCGGTGTCCTTGCGCAGCGGGTCGGTCAGCGTGGTATTCACTTCCATCCCGTCGCTCAGCCCGTCCCCGTCGGTGTCCGGGTTGTTGGGATCGGTTCCGAGCTCGGCCTCCTGCTGGTCGGACAACCCGTCTCCGTCGGTGTCATCCGCCGTCGGGTTGGAGCCGAAACCGGCCTCCTCGCCGTCCGAAACGCCGTCGCCGTCCGTATCGGGGTTCAGCGGATCGGTGCCCGTGAGGCGGACCTCCTGCCCGTCCGTCAGCCCGTCGCCGTCAGTGTCGGGATTCCGCGGATCGGTGCCCGTCACATTGACCTCTTCCCCATCACTCAGCCCGTCCCCGTCCGTGTCCCGGGCATTGGCATCCAGGCCGTGCTGAAGCTCGTACAGGTCGGACAGCCCGTCGTTGTCGCTGTCGGCCTTGAGCGGGTCTGTGCCGAGCAGGAGTTCCAGGCGGTCGTTGATGCGGTCGCCGTCGGTGTCCGGGTTGACCGGATCCGTGCCGGCCGCCACCTCGCCGGCGTCGTCCAGCCCGTCGCCATCCGTGTCTGCCCGCGTCGGGTCTGTTCCGAGGGTTCGCTCCGCTCCATCGTCCAGCCCGTCGCCGTCCGTATCCGCCTGCGTCGGGTCCGAGCCGTTGTCATATTCTTCGCCGTCAGAGATGCCGTCGCCGTCGGTGTCGGCGCGCCGGGGGTCGGTGCCGATCTGGAGCTCCAGCGCATCGGGCAGCCGGTCCCCGTCGGAGTCCGGCCCGTCGATGTTCAGGAACGCATGGCCGGCGCCGTCTCCGCCTCCCCCTCCTCCGCCGGGCGCGGCCGAGCAGCCGTCGAGCGCCAGAGCGAGCCCGACCGCCACGGCCGGCCAGAGCCGCCGGACGAGCAAGCGGCGCGTGGCCGAGGATCTGTGCGACGTGGGAGGCGGAATGGCCATTCCTGCTTCCGTCAATGCGTATCATGACCGGCTGGAAAGCCGGTCCCACAGTAACCGGCTGGAAAGCCGGTCCCACCAATGCCCGACTGGAAAGCCGG
>CAZPHH010000003.1:103588-113133 GCA_964586145.1 uncultured Phycisphaeraceae bacterium
CTGGAAAGCCGGTCCCACCAATGCCCGACTGGAAAGCCGGCGCGCCGGGACGGTCCCGCAGCATGAGACACCATCCGCCCGGACCGGGCAGAGGTGCTCCCCGCAGTCTTATCGGCGCATTCGCGAGGGCAATTCCGTTGCTGCCGGAGGGATGGCCGTGCCGTGTATCCCGCTGTCGGGCGGTCTTGGAGCGAAATTGACCGCCAGGACGGATGGCCGGTATAATAAACCACGATATGTCCGCAAAGCGTCCGGCCTCCAGTCCGCGTGAATCGGGGTCCCCATCTCCCGGGCCAAACCATTGAGCGAGCCCATTCGTACAGACTTATCGGTCCAGCGGGAGCGGGCGTTCCTGGTCAAGGTCATCCTGCCGGGCATGAGCTTTGACGTGCGCCATCCGCTGCGTGAACTGGCCGCCCTGGCCGACGCTGCCGGCGCGGAGGTCCTGGACGGGCTGATTCAGAAGCGAACCGCGCCCTCCGCGAAGACCTACCTGGGCAAGGGCAAGGTGCAGGAGCTGAAGGAGCGGGCCGACGCCTGCCAGGCCAACCTCATCATCTTTGACAACGAGTTGTCGCCCGCCCAGATCCGCGAACTGGAAGCGGCGACGCAGCGCAAGGTGCTGGACCGCAGCGAGCTGATCCTCGACATCTTCGCCGCTCACGCCCAGACGCATGAGGCCAGGCTCCAGGTGGAGCTGGCCCAGCTCGAGTACACCGCTCCTCGTCTGCGCGGCATGTGGACCCATCTCGAGCGCATCGCGGGTGCGGGCGGCGGCACCGGCGCCGGCGTGGTCGGCGGCATCGGCACGCGCGGCCCGGGCGAGCGGCAGATTGAAATTGACCGCCGCATCGTGTCGGACCGCGTGGCCATGCTCAGGCAGCAGATCGAGCAGATCGACCGCCGCAAGGTCCAGACGATCGCCTCGCGGTCCGAGCAGTTCACGGTGTCGCTGGTCGGGTACACCAACGCCGGCAAGAGCTCCCTGATGAACGCCCTGACGGACGCCGATCAGCCGGTGGAAGACCAGCTCTTCAAGACGCTGGACACGCGGACGGCGCGATGGCCCCTGGGCGGCGGGCAGTATGCCCTGCTCAGCGACACGGTGGGTTTCGTGCGTGACCTGCCGCACCGCCTGGTCGCCTCGTTCCGGGCCACACTGGAGGAGGCCATCCATGCCCGGCTCCTTCTGCACGTGATTGACGCCTCCGCGCCGGACGTGCTGTGGCAGGCGGAGTCCGTGCAGACGGTGCTGGACGAGCTGGGCTGCGGCCAGTCTCCCACCATCTGCCTGTTGAACAAGATCGACCTGGCCGGCAACGAGTCCGTCGTCGCGGTGCTGGAGAACCGCCTGCCCCGATGCCTGTCCGTGTCGGCCAAGACCGGGGCCGGGCTGGACCGCTTGGTGGAGATGGTTCTCGAGGAGATGCGGTGCCAGGCCGCCCACGTGACCGTGCGTACGACCGTCGGCAACGGGCGGCTGATCGCCGAGATCGACCGCATGGCTGAAGTGGCGGCCCGGCGCTACACCGACAGCCACGTAGAAATGGACCTGCACATCGACCGCACCCAGCTCGATCAACTGCTCGGGCGGTATGCCGAGCTGGAGTGCCTCACCCCGCTCCCGGACCCCGCCGTGGAGCGTCCGCTCCCGCGGCCCGCCCCTACGCCGTTCCTCGAGTCGTAGCCGCCTCGCCGCCGGCCGCTCTTGTCATCCGCCGCCGGCTGCGTTATGGGAGTCGTCCAGTTTTATGGCGCCCGAGACCCGCAAACTCGTTTTCAACGTGGTCCGCACCGTTGTCTGCGTGGCCGCCCTCTGGTGGGTGCTGCGAAGCGTCACCTGGCATGACCGGGTCACGCTGACCGACGGCACGACGGTTCGCGCCGTGTCCGTGAACGCGCGCGAGGCACAGGTGGAGCGGGAGGACGGCACGCGGGAAACGGTGCCGCTGGCGCAGCTTGCCCGTTCATCCGACGGGTCGCCGGCCATTCAGTACGGCCTGGCGTCGGTGCTGCGCGACAGTCACAAGGGCCCTCTGCTGCTCTGCGTGCTGATCTTCGCTCCGGTGCCGTTCCTGCAGTCTCTGCGATTTCTCATGATGTACCGGGCGCAGGATATTCGCCTGAGCTACTGGGAATGCACGAAGCTCTGTTTCGCGGGGAACTTCCTCAACTTCGTGGCCGTCGGGTCCACCGGGGGCGATGTGATCAAGGCGTATTACGTCTGTCTCCACACGAACCGCCGCACGGAGGCCGTCACGACCATTTTTCTGGACCGCGTGGTCGGGCTGATCGGTCTGCTGGCCCTGGTGGGGTTGATCATTCTGTTCTTCGGGAAGGACCGCCGGCTGCAGGCGTTTGGTGCGGTCATCGGTCTGTTTCTGCTCGGCGTGGTCGTGCTCAGCAGCTTCCTGGTGTCGGAGAAGGCCCGGTCCCTGGCTCGCCGGCTTCTGCCGCTGCCCCGAACGGCGCGAAACGGCACAGCGCCCGAGCCGGAGGGCCGCAGCGCCCTGGCCCGCGGCTGGACCTGGGTCGGCGCGCAGTTTCGCCGCGTGGATGAAACCACGCAGCGCCTCATCCGCCACAAGCCGATGGTGCTCGGGTCCGTCTTCGTCACCATCGTGCTGCAACTGATCGCCATGAGTGCGTGGCAGGCCATCGTCTACGCGCTGCGCATGCCCTGGGACCTCTCGCTCGCCGGGGATTACTACGCCTACCTGGGCGGGGCGAACGTGGTCGCCTGCGTGCCCATCACGTTTCAGGGCATCGGCACGGTGGAAGCCTACTACAAGGAGTTCCTGGCCGGCGACGGCGTGACCGTCTCCCAGATCCTCTGCTTCGCCATGGCCACCCGCCTGCTGCAACTGCTCTGGTCGCTGCCCGGCGTGCTGGTCACCATGACCGGCGCCTATCGCCCGCGTGCGGAAGACGTGGCGGCCGCCCTCGACCCGGACGCCCCATAACTCGTCGTCGTTTTTCCGCAGTTATCGGCCGGACGGGAAACACCTCGTCAAGTTGCCCGTTCCGGCTTCCGAACAACTACATGGGTATTGCTCTGCGCCGTGCCACGGTGCGCAAGGAGGCTGCATTCATGGCGAACCTCGTCGCCGCCGGAGCCAAAGCGGTACGAAGGATGCTGGAATCAGCGTGCGCGCGGAACACGTCCGCAGAACTGCACTGCGAGGGCGACGAGGGGCGTCTGACCGCCCGTCTGCGGTTGCTGGCCGTCGAGTCTCACCAACTGCTTACGGACGAAGCCCAGTTCGTCGGGAGTGCGACGGTGTTGCGGCAACGACAGTCGGTGATGATCCATTTCCTGTACGACGGCGTGCGCTGGGCGTTTCGCACCCAGGTGAGCCGGCCGCTGCTGCTGGTCACGCTGAACAATGAGTTCCGGGTCCGCGGCATGGCCCTCCAGTTGCCCGACCAGATCGCGGAGCAGCAGCGTCGGTCCGATTTCCGCGTCTCGCTGGCCGGACGCGACATTGTGGCCAACCTGCATGCCACCGCTGCCGGAGACGTCAGGGTCTGTCCTGTCGACGCCGAACGGTTCGAGGGCCGGCTGACCAACATCTCCGCCGGCGGCCTGGGCCTGCTGGTGAGCCGGAACAGCCGAAGGTCGTTCGCCCTGGGCGAGCTGTTCTACGCGTGTTTCCGGCTGCCCGACCTGGACCCGGAGTGTGTTCTGCCGGTGGAGGTGCGCAATCATCGCCGGGTGGCCGAAAGCGGCGCCACCCTGGTCGGCGTTCGGTTCGTCTCGTGCGATCCGGCTCATACGTCGACCCAACTGGCCCAGATTCAGCGATTCGTTGCGGTGGAGCAGCGCCGGCTCCTTCGCGCGAGAAAGGCTTGAGCCATGCCCACCACCCGGATCCGACCCGACCGCTTCGCCCAGCCGCTCGACGCGCGGCAAACCGCACGTCTGCTGGAGTTGGCGGTGCGCGGCCGTGCCCGCGTGACCCTGTATCCCCAGGGCTCGGACGAGATCCGCGAGTGGGCCGGGGTCGTCGTGGGCGCCGCGCCGGAGTCCCTGTGCGTGGCGCTGCCGGACGGCGTTACGCCGCCGGCCTCCCTGACCTCCATGTGCTGCGAGGCCACCCTGCACCTCGGCCAAGACCGCTACGTCTTCGCCACCAACGTGATGGCGGTGATCGACACGGATTCGCCCGTCCGGATGGAGTTCGCCCGGCCGGACACCTTGTACGCGATGGAGAGGCGCCGTTTCTGCCGCATGACGACCCGGCCGTCCTGCTCCGTGCGCATCACCGCGGCCGGGGCCGACGCCACGGAGACGGGCGCCCTGTTCAACGTGGGGATGGGCGGGGTGGCCTGTCGGATCGATCGAGAGGCAGCGGATCGGCTGGATCTCGGCCAGAGGGTGCATGTGGGGTTTCACCTGGAGCACGACACGCGGGAGTTCAGCCTCGCGGCGGTCGTCCGCAGCAAGACGCCGCTGGACGGGCAGGACCGCATCATCCTGGGGATGGAATTTGCGTTCGGGGATGGCGATCCCGATCAGCGACGCCGCCTGTCCGAAGCCCTGGGCTTCCCGTCGGCGACGCAGAGGAGCGAGCACGATGTCTGACCTGCTGACCGCCGAGGACGTACGCCGCGACCAGATCCTCAATGAGGCCGTTGACGGCGCCGCAAAGGTCGTGCTGACCTGTCGCGGCGCCGACGGCTGGCAGACGATCAAGACCGCCTTCGCCGTCGGCGTGTGCGGGGACCGATGCCTGCGGCTGGCCCACCTCGAAGGTCCGCCGCTCGAACCCGGCCAGCGTGTGGGGGTCGCGTTTCGCCGCGGACATCGCAAGTACGTCTTCTCCACCGTGGTGGACAGTACGGACGCCGACGGCATGCTCGTGCTGCGCCGTCCCGCCGTCATCCAGCAGATGCAGCGGCGCGTGTATCAGCGGGCCTGTCCGCCTCCCGGCCGGCCGATTCGCGTCACGATCTGGGCCGGGCACGTCGAGGATGACGCGGATCAGGCGCCGACCGGCTCGCCGCTGCTTGAGGGGGAGTTGGAGGACCTTTCCGTCGGCGGCGTTCGCGTGCGGGCGTCCAGTTGCCCGGTTCTGCCGGAAGGCACCGCGGTGGCCTGCTCGCTCTGCCTGACCTCTCGCGGCGCCCCGGCCCTGGTGAACGCCCTCTATCGTCACGGCGAGCGCACGAACGCGTGCTTTTCCATCGGCTTCCAGTTCATCGGCCTGGAAACCCGCGCGGACGGCCCGGAGGTGTTGTCGCTGCTGGCCCGCACCGTGACGAACTTCCAGCGCGCCGCTGCCCGCCGCCGCCCCCCCGGTTTCCGTCGGCATCGCTGACGATCGCGGGCGCCGGCACCGCTCGCCCGGTGAGGCACGCCCAGATGGTCGGTTCTGGCCTGGCCCGCGTCTTCGCGCCCTCGAAACGTCAAGTCGTTCGGCGCCACGCAGCCGCGCGTCGGCGGTGTTTCTTCCGTAATCACTTCTCAATGCTGCGGTTACCAGACTTCCTCAGCGGAGAGAGAGAAGGTTTCTCGGTTTTGGGTTGTATGCCGAGCGAGATACTTGTAGGGTCCGAAAGTAGGGTGACGCACCTCACGCGGCCTGGGTCGCGGGGGTTGGTCGCCAGGCCGGCGTGTTTTCGTAGCGCGTCGACGTCGAGCGAGTGGGTATCCGTCACGCACTGGCAACAAGGAAGGTGTCTCCATGAAAGCCATTACCGACAACGCCGGAAAAGTGCTCCAGGCTGCACTGAACGAGGCCAACGCGCCGCAAGACAAATGCGTACGCTTCATCAAGCAGCCCCAGGGGGCGAACCTTGTGATCGATGAACCCCGTCCGGGCGATGAGGAGTTTGCCTACGAGGGCCGCACGGTTCTCGTCGTCGGGCCGGACGCGGCCCAAGCCACCGCCGACCGGACCCTGGATCACCGGGACGGCGAGTTCCGATTCAGTTGATCGGGGTCGGCTGTGCTCGATTGATCCCATTCAGCGGTTCGACTGCCGTTTCGGCGGCTTGCGCGGTGCGGGGCACAGGCAAGCGGCAGAGTCTTCTGCGCGCTCTGCGCCGTGCCCCGCAACGCAAGAGGTGCCGTGATCATCCTGCTTCGGGTTTGTTCCGTTCGTACAATTCCCACAATTCCGCGGGATTGCCCACGGAGAGTTCGATATGACCGCATTGTCCGCAGACGTCTGCCAGCAAGACACCCTTCTGCGTGCCCTTGAGGACCCACGCATTGGGATTCCTGTGAAACTCGATGGAGAGATTGTGCCTTGTATCCAGATGTCCATGGTCAACAATCTTGACATCGGACATGATCCGATCGGATCCACACTTCGGGCAGCGTACAGTATTCACCATAGCGGTGCTCCTGTGCAGGTTGACCGTTGAGAAACGATGGATAGAAGGTGGCGCGAGGGTTCTGTCGCGGCCTTTTACGGCGATCTGCGGTGGCAGAAAGCACGCGATCCCCGGTTTCGTGATGCGTGCCGGTCGGTTCATGGCCCTCAGCGTACCCCCGGGGCACCGTGTGCGTCCAGCGGAACGTGTTCTCCTGTGAACGACACTTTTTTGTCTGTCCCCGGCGGTTTTCCGTACCGGGCGCCCGTCGTGTTGGTCGTCGACGGCAAGACGCGGCGTTGGGCAGAGAGGCGGGAGGAATGGGTGAAGCCCGTTGGAAACGGGCTCGGGGACCACGGGGCGTATAGAATGGTGGTTGATCCGCTCGAACAACCGGCCCTCGAAGGGCCGGCCTGAAACCCGCCTGCGGCGGGCAAGGCCCGTGAATGGGCCTGTGGGTCGGAACATTCCTGCGAAGCCGTGTGCGGCGATCGGTGGAACCAAAGCCCAGAACAATTGGCTCGCAAGGCGGACCCTGCAGCAACCACGATCGGTGGAACCGAACAGTGGGGCGATTGGCCCGCACGGCGGACCCTGCAAGTACAGCTCTGGAACCGCAGTTCGGGGCAAATGGTCCGCACGGCGGACCCTACGGGTTCCTCCTTCATCGTTTCGTTTTTGCGTTTGCTAATCAAACACCCCGTGCACGAACCACTGCCCCGACACTCGGTCGCGGAACAGCCAGAACCCGCCGCCCGTCGTGCCGGCCACCCGATAGTAATCCCGCTGCACGTGCTGCCCGCGCCACCAGCCGGTCTCGATCCGCTCCGGCCCCACGGCCTGTGCCACGTCGTGTCGCTGACCCTGCCACTCGAACCACACCGGCGGCCCGTCCGGCACGACGGCCACCGCCGCCACCGCCGCCGGCCGCCGCAACAACCGCACCGGCCGCGCCGGCGGACGGTCCAGCCCCCCATCCGCTCCGCCGCCCCCCACCACCGGCCGAACCCCAATCCCCTCTTCCCCCCATTTTTGCTTTTCCCAGTCCCTTCGTCCCTCCGTCCCTTCGTCCCTTCGTCCCTTCTTTTTGCGTTTTTGTCCCGGCGCGCCGGGATTTCTGCGTTTCCCCCACCGGTATCCCTTCTCCGGCTGATGATCGCTCACCAGCTCCACCCGTCGCACGCCGTCGGGGCCCAGCCGCACCGACAGCCGATCCACCAGCTCCGCCAGGCCCTCCGTGTCCCGCCGGCCGGTATCGAAAAACTCATCCTGCCATTCCGCCAGCGGCCCCACCTCGCGCGTCCACACGGACATCCCCTGCACCGCCGACGGCAGCCGCAGCGACTCCAGCCGCACCCGGCCCAGCGACCGCAGCCGCCGCGGCGATCGCGTGGCTGCCGACGTCTGCACGTCCACCGTGTGCGGCCCACCCGCCTGGCCGTACAGCGTGACGCACACCCGCCGCACGCCCGCCCCGCGCTGCGCGAGCTCCGCGCAGAACTCCTCCAGCAGCCGCTGGAACGCCTCGAGCAGCACGTCCAGCCGCGTCGTCGCCCGCCCGAACCGCAGCGAGCACGTCACCGCCGGCACAGGCCGGAACGGCACCAGCACCTCCGCCACCGCACCCAGCGCCTCGTCCAGCCGGCGCAGCAATCCGTCTCCGAACCGCGCCGCCACCGACGCACGCGGCAGGTGCAGCAGCGCCTCCACCGTTTCCACCCCCACCCCGCGCAGCACGGCCACCACCCGCGCATCCACCCGCAGCGACCACACCGGCAACGGCGCGATGGCCGCTGATACGCGTCCCGGCTCCACGATGATCGTTTGCTCGTAATGCGCATGCGCCAGCGCCCAGGCCGCACCGGCGGTGTCGGCCAAGGCCGCCCGCGCCGTAAAGCCCTGCTCGCGCAAGCCCTCCACCGCCCGCCGCACCAGGCTCGGCTCGCCCTGGAAAAGCCGCTCGCACCCGGTCACGTCCAGCAGCAGGGTCGTCTCGTCTTCGATGTGTACGATGGGCGACAGGCACGACGCCCAGTCGGCCAGCTTTTCCAACGCCCGGCGATCCGCGTCCGGATCGTGATCGACCGTCCGCAGGTTCGGCACCAGCGCCCGCGACTCCGCCAGCGTCATCCCCCGCCGAACGCCGAGCCCGCCGGCCGCCCGATTCGCCTGCACCACCATCGTGGCCCCGTTCTGCACTTCCACGACGGCCAGCGGCTCAGGCCCCGGCCCGCTTTTTCCCGGCTCCAGCCGCTCCACCTTCAGCCACGGCATGTACAGGCATAAAACCCGCTTCATCATCCAACCCCACCACGAACGGCTCCGCCGGAATCCCCTCGCGAACCTTCAACACCGTCACCCGCACGAGTCGGGGTCGGGGGGTGGAAACCGAGGCACGAAGGCACGAAGGCACGGAGGCACGGAGGAATGAAGAGCGGGGATTGTCGATTGCAATCGACCCATCACTCCCTTGATCCCTCCCCCTTTTTGATTTATCGCCGAAGGCGACCTCCCCTCCGTCCCTTCGTCCCTCCGTCCCTTCGTCCCTCATTTTTGCTTTTTGTTTTTTGCTTTTTGTTTTGTCGCCGAAGGCGACCTCTGCTTCCAACGCCACCGCCACCGCCACGAACGTTCGCTCCCGGCCGGCCAGCGGCGTCACCACCAGCCCGATCCCGCCGCCCGCCTCCGCCGCGAGCTGCAGCCGCCGCGAATGCACCCGCCCCAGCCGCTCCAACCGGGCCACCACCGCCGCAACGGCCGGACAGCGCAGGCACTGGTCCGCCGCCCACACCGCATCCACTGCCCGCTTTGGCCGGACCAACAACAACCGCTGGGGATCGAGCCCGAACTTCACCACGGCCGGCGGATAGAAATCACCGGCCGGGTCAATCACCACGATGGGACGGGCCGACTCCGCCCCCACGCCGCCGCAGCCGGCCCATCCCGGACCGGCCATGTCGTCGCCGCGTGCCGCCCGTCCCGCGACGGCCAATGCCAGCGACATGGTTCCGACACCCGGTCCTCCGTCCAGAATCTGGCTGACCGCCCCCCGTGGCAGCCCGCCCCACGGCAACGCCGCATCGAGCGTATCGAGGCCGGTGGGGATGCCGAGAGGGGGTTGGGGGTCAGGGGTCAGGGCGCAGGGGCAGGGTGCGGGCTGCGCTGGCAATCCAAGGGACGGAGGGACGAAGGGACGAAGGGACGGAGGGACGAAGGGACGAAGG
>CAZPHH010000004.1:0-28032 GCA_964586145.1 uncultured Phycisphaeraceae bacterium
CACAAAGGGAGCCGGTCCCACACAAGAGGCCAAGAAAACGGAACATCTGGTATTGCGATTGTTGTGAGCGGTCGGGGGAGGCCGCGCGAGACTGGTCCGGCGCGTTCGGACGGAGTCACCCTTCCCACACTCGCAATGTTGGTCCATCCCGACGCGCCGAGGACGGTCCTGCGCTTGTCGGCGTCAGGTCGGGGGACCGCTGGGGGGGTCGGTGAACAGCGGCGGCGTGCCGGGAGGGCCGGCGGCGCCGGGGTTGGGCTTGGCCAGCATGAGAATCAGCCGGGCCTCTCGCAGCAGCTCGTTGCCGGAGAAAAGCTGGATGCGGTACTCGCCGGGCTCGGGGAACGTGAGGCCGTGGAACTGAAGGGCGAGGTTCGCGATGGCACGGGGGTTCTTGAACTCGACGGTGCCCGTGCCCTGGACGATGGGCTGGCGCGCCTCGTTGGCGTCAGTCACGCGGATGGTAATGGGGGTCGGTCCGTGTCCGTCGGTCAGCGATACGTGTACGCAGAGTTGCGGGTGCGTGACGGGAAACCGGAACGTGTGGATGGTGCTGAACAGACCGATCAGGGACTGCTTGCCCGTGATGCGGTCGGTGATGATCTGATCGCACACCAGCAGCGAGAGCACGTCGGGAGTCACTTTGAGTTCACCCATAGTCCGATCCTGCGCGGAAGCGATGTGGGGCCTGGGCCCCGGCGTCAATCTTGCTGTCCCTGACCCGCCTCCGTCGGGACGGCAATCGGCGCCCGGCATGGACACCGGCCGGGCATTGTACCCGATCGGCGGCGGGGCGTCGAAGGCCGGGCGCGCTGCGGTCCCTGCGCTCGGGGCGAGGCGGCTTCGCCGTCAGCGGCGGCGGGTCCAGGCGGGGTCGGCGTACTTGGCGCGTAACGTGTCGGCCCGGCCCAGTTCCTCCGGAGTGCAGGCGCCCGGTTCGAACAGGAGGTCGCCAATCGCCTCGAGCGAGCGGGTCCAGAGCTCGGCAAAACGGTCGCCGTCCAGGTTGACGTACTCCCCGATCGCGGCGGCTGGCTGCTGGTCGTAACGGCGCTCGAACACGATCGAACCGTGCTGGAGGACCGCGCGCCGGGTTCGCCGCTGGGCACTGCCGGCCAGCTTCTCCTTGCCCGCGAGCACGTCCAGACAGTGCCGCCGGGCGAAGCAGAAGAACGGGCCGCGCCCGGGCGTGGAGTCGTCGCTGCGGCAGCCGCGCCAGGTTGCCATGCCGGCGTCGGCCAGGGCGTGGATGACGGCGTCGTGGGCCACTTCGTACAGCTTTGTGGCGCCGTGGGCCAGCCGGTGCCCGATCGGCAGCACGATGGCGTAGGTGAGTTCCTGATCGTGCAGGATCGCGCCGCCGCCGGTCTGCCGGCGCACGACGGGCAACCGTCCGGCCGGCGGTTCAAGAGCTTCGTAGGCGGCGTACGGCTGGAAGTAGCCGAGCGAGATGGTCGGCGGCGCCCAGCGATAGAGCCGCAACGTCGGTGGGGACTGCCCGGCCCCGACGCACTTCAACAGGGCCTCGTCGCGGGCCATGTTCGTCGGGCCATCGTGCGGACCGTCGTGGATCAGGCGAATGCGATCGGGCATCGTTTTAATGCAGCGCGTCGGCGAAGCATGCCGACCTCCATCGGCTATCCGCCGTTCGTTCGCCAGCGCACCACCGGCTTGCGCGCGGCGGCGACCTCGTCCAGCCGGCCGATCGGCATCTGGTGCGGGGCCGTGCGGAGCGTCTCCGGAGACTGTTCCGCCTCGTCGGCCAGGGCCAGGAGCACGTCGCAGAACCGGTCCAGCGTGCGCTTGGATTCCGTCTCCGTGGGCTCGATCATCAGGCAGTGGTGGATGGGCCAGCTCATGGTCGGCGGGTGGATGTGGTAATCCAGCAGCCGCTTGGCGAAGTCCACCTCGCGGATTTCCGTGCCCTCGAAGTCCGGCACGGTGATGAACTCATGGGCGTACGGCGGCGGGAACGGCATGGTGTACCGATGCCGAATCCGCGCGGCCACGTAATTGGCCGCCAGCACGGCCTTCTCCGAGGCACTGCGCAGCCCCTCGGCGCCCAGGGAGCGGATGTAGGCGTATGCCCGCACCAGCACGCCGATCTGCCCGTAGAACGAGCGCACCTTGCCGATGCTCCTGGGCCGGTTGTAGTCCCAGCCGTACGTGCCGTTCTCCCGCCGGACGATCACCGGCACGGGCAGGAACGGCCGCAGATGCTCCGCCACGCCGACCGGGCCGGCCCCCGGTCCGCCGCAGCCGTGCGGCGTGCTGAACGTTTTGTGCGTGTTGTAGTGCATCACGTCGACGCCGAAGTCGCCCGGGCGGGTGATGCCCATGACGGCGTTCATGTTCGCGCCGTCCAGGTAGAACTGGGCGCCGGCCTTGTGCAGCAGGTCGGCGATGTCGCCGATCTGGCTGTCGAACTTTCCGCATGTGTTGGGGTTGGTGATCATCAGGGCGGCGGTGTCGGCGTCCACTTTGCTACGCAGGTCGGCCAGGTCGACCCGTCCGTCGGGCTGCGACTTCACCGTGACCAGCGTGTTCCCGCACATCACGCACGACGCGGGGTTCGTGCCGTGGGCGGTGTCGGGTGTGAGCACCCTGGAGCGCTTCTGACCGCGGTCGCGGTGGTACGCGTTGATGATGAGAAGGCCGGTCATCTCGCCGTGGGCGCCGGCGGCCGGTTGGAGGGAGACCTCGGCCATGCCGCCGACCTCCGCCAGGTACTCGGCCAGGCGGTGCATCATCTCCAGCAGGCCCTGCACGTCTTCATCGCGCTGGTAGGGGTGCAGGTCGGCCGATCCGGAGAGGCCCAGGGCCTTCTCGTTGACCCGCGGGTTGTACTTCATGGTGCAACTGCCCAGCGGGTAGAACTGCTGGTCGATGCTGAACAGCCGGTGGGCCAGCGCGGTGTAGTGCCGCACCAGGTCCAGCGGCCCGATCTCCGGCAACGGCGGCGGGGCATCCGCGAGGAGGGCCTTGGGGATGACCTGGTCCGGCTGCACGGGCGGCACATCCGTATTCGACATGGCCACGGCGGTCTGGCCGGGGCAGGAGATTTCGAACAATAGCGGTTCTTCGGTAATCATTCCGGAGATTATAGAAACCGCACGGGGATCCCGCCAAGGGCCTTCGAAACCCGATAGGGATGGCGCGGGCTTGCCGTTTGGCGGCACGTTCCGTACGGTTACGGGCATGGTCATCGCGTACCATCTCATCCTGACGGGATACGGGCACTGGCTGCCCAACGACCCGCGGGGGAGCTCTTCCCGGGGGTTCCGGTCGTCGAAGATTCTCGATCTGGGGGTAATGCACCGGGGGCAGCGCGAGGAAGCGCCGTCGCGAGAGGATCTGCGGGGGGAGTTGAGGGGTTTTTACCGTTCCGCGCAACCGCGATTGGAACACGCGATGCTGATCTTTGATGCCGCCAAACGACAAGTCCTCGCGGACGCATTCGCGCAGGTGATACAGGGTCGCCGGTACACGTGTTTTGCGTGCGCGATCCTGACGAATCACGTACACCTGGTCATCCGCAAGCATCGTGACAAAGCGGAAGACATGATCCACACGCTGAAGGGGGAGTCTTCGAGGACGCTGCGCGAAAGATGTGACGTGCCCCAAGCCCACCCGGTGTGGAGCAGCGATGACTTCAAGAAGTTCCTCTACACCCCCGAAGACATCGTGCGGACGGTGCGGTACGTTGAAGACAACCCGCCCAAGGAGAACCTACCGCGGCAGTCCTTCCCGTTCGTGACCGGCTACACGGGCGAATGGAGCGGCAGACGGACCCTTCGCGAGGGGAGCAGTTGAGCGACCTGGAGTGAGAAGATGCCGCTTTGCGCCGCGGAACGGCCGGAATCGCGGGCAAATCCGCAAGGACGGTCAAGCGGGTGCGGACACCTTCGGCCAGAATGCCGGCGTACGGAGGAATCCATGCGGTCGTCAACGGAACACAGCTACCGGGAACGCATCCTGCGGGTGCTGATCCACATTCAGCAGCATCTGGATGAGGACCTGCCGCTCGAGGGCCTGGCGCACGTGGCCCACTTCTCGTCCTTTCACTTTCACCGCATCTTCCGCGGCATGGTGGGTGAGCCGGTCAGCGAACACATCCGGCGGCTGCGGCTCGAGCGGGCGGCCTGGCAGTTGAAGGTGGGGGATCGGGCGATCATCCAGCTCGCGCTGGACGCCCGGTACGAAACGCACGAGTCGTTCACCCGGGCGTTCCGGGCGATGTTCGGCGTATCTCCCACGCAGTTCCGTGCGGTCCATCGGGTCCCTCCGTATCCCAGCGTGCCCTCCGAGGTGCATTACGAGCCCGAGGGGGGAGTGACCGGTTTTGTCCCGATAGAGGCAGGAGGTGAGCCGATGGATGTTCGTGTGGAAGAGGTTCGACCGATCCGGGTGGCGTTTGTGCGGCACACGGGGCCGTACGCGGCCTGCGGGGCCGCGTGGCAGAAACTCTGCGGCTGGGCGGGGCCGCGCGGGCTGATCGGGCCGTCATCGACATTTCTGGGCGTGAGCCACGACGATCCGGAGGTGACCCCGCCGGAGAAGATTCGCTACGACGCGTGTGTGACCGTGCCGGACTCGGTGCAGGGCGAGGGCGACATCGGCGTGCAGGAGGTCGGCGGCGGTGAGTACGCCATCACGACGCATCGCGGGCCGTACGAGCGGCTGGCCCAGACGTACGCCCGGCTCTGCGGCGAGTGGCTGCCGAAAAGTGGCCGGGAGGTACGCTCCGCTCCGTCGCTGGAGTTCTACCGCAACAGCCCGGAGACGACGCCGCCGGAGGACCTGATCACCGAGGTACACGTGCCCCTGGCCCCCCGTTGAAAAAAAGATCGGGGCAGCGCTGTTCGCACCAGCGCTGCCCCGCTGTCTTCTGCTCGAAAGGTCGGCAAGGGTCTCCCTTCGTCCCTTCGTCCCTTCGTCCCTTCGTCCCTTCCTCCTACATCATCCCCCCCATGCCGCCCATGCCACCCATACCGCCCATGCCGCCGCCCGGCATCGGCTTGTCCTTCTTCTCCTTGATTTCGGAGACGGCGGCCTCGGTGGTCAGCAGCAGCCCGGCGACGGACGCGGCGTTCTGCAGGGCGATGCGCTCCACCTTGGTCGGCACGAGCACGCCCATGTCGATCATATCGCCGAACTCATCCGTCAGGGCGTTGTAGCCGAAGTTCATGTCCTTCGACTCGGAGACCTTCTGCCAGACGATGGAGCCGTCCTTACCGCCGTTTGCGGCGATCTGCCGGATGGGGGCGGACAGGGCCTTGCGAACGATCTCCGCGCCGGTCTTCTGGTCGCCCTTGAGCTTCTTGACCAGATCGTTGAGCACCTTGCAGGCGCGGATCGGGGCCACGCCGCCGCCCGGCAGAATGCCCTCTTCCACGGCCGCCCGGCAGGCGTGCAGAGCGTCCTCCACGCGGGCCTTGCGTTCCTTCATCTCCACCTCGGTGGCGGCACCCACGTTGATCTGGGCCACGCCGCCGGAGAGCTTGGCCAGGCGCTCTTCGAGCTTCTCACGGTCGTAGTCGCTGGTGGTGGCGTCGATCTCGTTCTTGATTTGCTCGATGCGGCCCTTGATCTTGGCCGTCTCGCCGGCGCCCTCGATGATGGTGGTCGTATCCTTGTCGATCTTCACCCGCTTGGCCCGGCCCAGGTCGGAGAGCTGGACGTTCTCCAGCTTCATGCCGATGTCCTCGAAGATCGCCTTGCCGCCGACGAGCACGGCGATGTCCTCCAGCATGGCCTTGCGGCGGTCGCCGAAGCCCGGCGCCTTGACCGCGGCCACGTTCAGCGTGCCGCGCAGCTTGTTGACCACCAGGGTGGCCAGGGCCTCGCCCTCCACGTCTTCCGCGATGATCAGCAGCGGCTTGCCTGCCTGCGAGACCTTCTCGAGGATGGGAACCAGGTCTTTCACCGACGAGATCTTCTTCTCGTGGATCAGAATGAACGGCTTGTCCAGGTCGCAGGTCAGCTCCTCGTAGTTGTTCATGAAGTGGGGCGAGAGGTAGCCCTTGTCGAACTGCATGCCCTCAACCAGCTCCACCTCGATCTCCAGCGAGCGTCCTTCCTCGACCGTGATTACGCCGTCCTTGCCGACCTTGCTCATCGCGTAGGCGATCTGCTTGCCGATCTCCTCTTCCTGGTTCGCGGCGGCGGTGCCCACCTGGGCGATCTGCTTGTCGCCCTTGGGCGGCGGCGGGATCGGCGTGGAGACGCGGGCCAGTTCATCCACGACAGCCTGGACGGCCGCCTCGATGCCGCGCTTGAGCTCCATCGAGTCGGCGCCGGCCGCGACGTTCTTAAGGCCCTCGGTGTAGAGGGCCTCGGCGTAGACGGTGGCGGTGGTGGTGCCGTCGCCGGCCACCGTGCTCGTCTTGCTGGCCACTTCGCGGACCATCTGGGCGCCCATGTTCTCATAGGCGTCTTCCAGTTCGATCTCCTTGGCCACGGTCACGCCGTCCTTGGTGACCGTCGGCGAGCCGAAGGATTTCTCCAGTACGACGTTCCGGCCGCGCGGGCCGAGCGTCACCTTTACCGCACGGGCCAGCTTCTCGACCCCGCGACGGATCGCATCACGCGCTTCCGAATCGTATGCAATTTTCTTGGCAGCCATGGTTCGTGTGGTCTCCGTTGTGCTAGGGGCGGATGGACCCGCCCGGGTTCTGTGAGGGTGTGATGGCGCCGGGCACCGCCGGCGCCGTCCGACCGGCCGCTCACCTACTCGATGATGGCCAGGACGTCGGACTCATCCATAATCAGGAATTCCTCGCCGTTGATCTTGATCTCGGTGCCGGCATAGCTGGTGAAGAGCACCTGGTCGTCCTTCTTGACCTGCATCTTGCTGCGCTCGCCCGAGTCGAGCATCCGTCCGTTCCCCACCGCCTGCACGATGCCGCGCTTGGGCTTTTCCTGGGCGGTGTCCGGCAGAACGATGCCGCCTGCCGTTTTCTCTTCCGCACTGACCCGCTTGACGATGACCTTGTCGCCCAAGGGCCGAAGAGCCTGCTTTGCCATTGACGCCAGCACTCCTTTCTCGCGGGGCGGCGCTGGTGGCCGCCCGTTCCATCCGACTTCCTGCAGCACCCCGGCTTCCGCGGGGCGCGCAACGTACCCGCCGAGGAGCAGGGCATCCTCGATGCCAGAGCCGCGATCCGTCCGTCCGAAGACGCCGGCGTCTCCCTAAAATTATTATTGACAAGCTTTTGCGATGGCGGTCCGCTGCGTGGTCGTTTCCGTCTTGGGGGGCGTTCTGATGTTCGATTCCTGTCAATCGGGCGGCAGCCCAGGCGGCGGTCTGCCATATTGGCACGGGCTGGACGGGTCGCGCGGGCGGGTGCGTCGCCTTGTGATTTTGGGTACCATCCTTTTGCGGCGCGGGGTTGGGGCGTTCGTGAGAGGCGGCAGAGATGCACACATGCGCAGGAGCACCCGACGGGAATTCCTGAGATCCGGCGCAAACGCGGCATTGGCGTTCGGGGCTTCGCAATTCATGGCCGGGTGCCGAAGCTACGATACCCCTTTCGCACCGACAGGACGACGCTCCCGCGTGGCGGCCATCCGAGGCGCCAACCTGTACAGGATGACGCGCGAGGCGCTGGCCGCCTTTGGCGGGGCGGAGGCGCTGGTCCGCCCCGGCGAGACGGTCTTCATCAAGCCGAACTTCTGCACCGCCGGTTTCCTTACCGTGGATGGCGTGGCGACCGGCTCGTGTACGAAGCCCGATATCGTGATCGCACTGGCCGAGGAGTGCCTGCGGGTCGGCGCGGGGAAGGTTATCATCGGCGACGGCGGGCAGGCTCGCCATTTCTCCTGGAAAGAGCTGCGAACCCTGGACGGCTCGACCAACCTGTCGGAGGAGTCCAGGCGGCTGAACGCGGCGTACCCCGGCCGGCTGCAACTGGCCTGCCTCATCGGCGATTCACCTGCGTGGGACGCGGTTCCCTCTCCCTTCACGGACCTCGGCCGGATTTACGTGTCGAGCCTCGTGTCTCGAGCGGACAAGGTCATATCCGTGCCGGTTCTGAAGACGCATATGATTACCCAGATGACGGGCTCCCTGAAGAACCTCGTCGGCGTCACATCGACGGAGGACTACGGGTTCGGCACGCCGTCCCGGATGACGCTGCACAACGCGATTGGCGGAATTGAGCAGTGCCTGCTGGATATTTGCGCGGCCGTCAGACCGGATTTCGCCATCATCGACGGCTCCATCTGTGGGGAAGGAAATGGGCCGACCATCATCCCCGGCGTCATGGGAGCGACGGTCGACATGCGGGACCGGCTGGGCGACTGGCTACTGCTGGCAAGCGACGACCCGGCGGCGGCGGATGCCACGGCGGCCCGGGTGATCGGCCACGATCCAGACCGGGTCAAACACCTCCGAATGGCCTACGATCAGGGTCTGGGGCAGACTCGTGAGGATCTCATCGAGATCGTTGGCGCCAGTCTCGACGAACTGCGGGTCGAGTGGCGGTCGGCCGTTCCGATGCAGTTCGCGTCCCACGTTGTCATGCAGGGTCTGGGGTTGATCCTGGACCGATAGGAAGCGCAGCGACGCCTCTACTCGTCCGCGCGTCGCGAGCAAGCCGTGTCACACGTCTGGTCCGAATCCCGTTCCCTGGTTGTTCCCGTGCGCAAAACCAGCGGCACAGGATTACTGGGGAATGGCGAGCACCATGCCCGAGTGGGGAGGCAGGGTGGCGTTGCCCTCCAGAGTGGCCGGCGTTTCGAAGGCGGCGCGGTCGGCGTCGGCGTGGACGTGCCATTGGCCGGCGGGCAGGGAGAAGGTCTGCGGGGACGGGTCGCCGTTAAGCAGGACGAGCACGGTGGCGAAGGTCTCGCCGGGCAGATCGCGGCCGTCGAGAGTGAAGGCCAGGCAGCGGCCCGACGGGACGGTGTCGAGGAAGCGAAGACGGGCCTCCACGTCCGCGCGGGTGCGCAGGCGAAAGACGGGGTGTGCCTTACGCAGGGCGATGAGCCCGCGGTAGTAGTCAAAGACGCCGCGGTGCTGCTTTTTCCACGACCAGTCGATCTGGTTCACGGAGTCGGGGGCGTCATAGCTGTTATGGTTGCCGCCCTTCGTGCGACACATTTCCTGCCCGGCGTGCAGGAAGGGGACCCCCTGCGACGTGAGGACCAGCAGCCCGGCGAATCGCTGCATGCGCTGCCGCTCGGGAAGCGAGGCGTTCGGGGCGGCCTGCACGATTTTGTCCCAGAGCGTGAGGTTGTCGTGCGCGGCGCAGTAGGTGACGACCTCGGTCGGCTCCAGCGCCCAGTCGCGGATGGCGCCGTCGATGCCGAGGCGGACGCGGTCCGCGCGGTCTCCGGTCTGGATGAAGCCCGGGGCGCCGCCGTCGCGGTCGCCCTTGATGGCGTCGCGGAAGTGGTCGTTGAAGGCGGCGATGCCGGAGCCGCGGAGCGCGGCCTTGTCCGTGACCCGGGCGATGCCGGACGGGCCGCCCGTCCAGGGCTCGCCATAGAGCAGGACGGAGGGATTGATCTTCCGCAGTTCATCGCGGATGGCCTCCATCGTCTCCAGATCCATCAGGCCCATCAGGTCGAAGCGGAACCCGTCGATGCCGTACTCGCGCGCCCAGTACACCAGAGAGTCGATGATGAACCGCCGGGCCATCGGGTTCTCCGTGCGGAATTCATTGCCGCAGCCGGAGCCGTTCCAGAACGAGCCGTCATCACGCATGCGGTGGTAGTAGCCGGGCACGAGTTGCTCGAAGGTTGCGTACGGCGACGTGTGGTTGTAGACCACGTCCAGCACCACGCCGATGCCGCGATCGTGCAGCGCCTGCACCGCCTGCTTGAGCTCGCGAATGCGGGCGTCACCCGCCGGCGTGCCGGCGTACATGCCCTCCGGCGTGTTGAAGAACACCGTCATGTAGCCCCAGTTGAACCGATCGGCGGCCTCGTCGTTCTCGAAATCCTGCACGGGCAGCAGATGCACGTGCGTGACGCCCAGCTCGACCAGGTGGTCCAGACCGGTGGCGATGCTCGGTTCGCCCGGCAGATGCGTGCCGGCCTCCGTGAGGCCGAGATACTTCTTCTGGTGCAGGGCGCCCGAGTTCGCGGCGGAGGTCAGGTCGCGGACGTGCAGTTCGTACACGATGGCGTCCACCGGATTGTCCAGCCGCACGTACGCGGACGGGTCGAAGCCGGGCGGGTGGGTCGCGTTCAGGTCGACGATCAAACCGCGGCCCTGGAGGCCCTGGGCACATGTGGCGTAGATGTCGGTCACCTCACGCAGGGGGTCGAAACCCGGGCCGTCGAGCCGGTATGCGTAGAACTTCCCGGCCAGGTCGGCCTCGATCCGGACGGTCCAGACGCCGTGGGGGTTGCGGGTCATGGGATGCGGTGTCGGCTCGCCGGCGGTGGGCGAATCGGCGATGAGCACGTCCACCTGCCGGGCGGTTGGGGCGAAGACGCCGAACGCGGTGGCGTCGGACGTGTAGTGCGCGCCCAGCGGGGTCTGGAGGTCGATGAAGGGCTCACCGGCCAGCATGCGTCCCAGTCTTGCCTCGCGCGGCGGATGCGGGGGGATGGTGACCGTGTACCGGTGTGCGGTCAGATCGAGCGACGACTCCGTTCGCAGGACGTAGGCTCGCGAGCGGCCGCGGCGGGTCGGGCCTGCGGAGGCGATTCGGGCCACCGGGACGGCCTTGCCGGTTTCGTCGCGGATTTCGGCGCCGTGGGTGACCGAGGGCGGAAGCGCGTGCGTGAACTGCACGGTGATCAGGTCCGTGCCGTCGATCGTGGCGCCGAGAAGCTGCGGGGTGACGTCCGGCGGGGAGGCGTAGACCTCGGACCGGCCTTCCACGAGAAACACCCGGTTGCCCAGGGACGGCGACCAGAAGCGATCGCCGCCGTCCTTGTGCTGCCAGTCGCCGTTCATACGGGGCAGCAGGCCGATTCGGTCGCCCGGCCGGCCGTAGTCCGCGATGTCAAGCTGGAAGATCAGGCCGTAGTCGTCGCGGCCCACCTCGAAGATTTCGTTCTGGGCGGGGGTGCGCTGGAGCTTCTCGTCCCAGGTCCAGATGCCGACCGCCTCGTAGTTGCCGTCGAAACGATGGTAGTGGACGGTCAGCAGGTTCTCCGGTTTGCTGACGCGGCGTTGTTGCCAGGCGTCGGCAGGGGCCGTGGCGCGGGCGGCGCCGTTGTTCACGCTCAGAGTGATCTGCTGGTGCCAGTCTCCGACACTGGGGATGTAGGAGTGCAGCGTGTCCTGGTTGAGGCAGAGGTGGAGGACGGCCTCTCCATCGCTGAGCGACGTGGGGAGGCGGTCGCCCTTGCCCACCAGAACCAGCTCGGTCGGCTCGCCCGTGGTGGAGACCTGCGTGTGCCCCTCGGCCACCAGGCGACCGTTCTGCTTGATGCCCCAGATGAGTTCGCCCTGCGGCACGCCGGTGGGCGGGGCGACGCCGGCCACCACATCGGCGCGGGACGCTGTGTGGCAGAGCAGGAACGGCGCCAGCCATACGGCGGCGCGGCAGACCACGAGCAGGCGCCGTGCGATCATAGCAGGATCCTTGTGTGTGTGCGGCCGCGCGGGGGTCGCAATCGGTTCACGCGGTCTTGTCGACTTCGTCGTCCGTGGTGGTGACGGATCGCCAGTGGTGCAGCAGCACCGAGACGGCCCAGATGCCGCCGATCGCGTACGTCACGCCCGCGAAGAGGAGCCACACGTGGACCGTTGTGGCCCCGCCTTCCGCCTCGCGCCACAGCATGTCCACGGCGAATCCGATCGCCATGAAGTAGTACACGAAGAACACCAGGACGAACACGGCAAACAGGTGCTTGTCCATCAGGCGGACGGCCGGACGCGACCCGAGCCACGTCTCCCAGCCGGGTGAATGATCAACGTGCGGCTCGATCTTCTCTCGGACATACCGTCCGCACCGCATGAGCGCGTTGTGCTCGGCGAGAAACAGGACGATAAGCACAATGACCAGGTAGGGGATCATGGGGCTGAGAACATAGGCAAATTCACCACAGCGGGCGGCGAGGTAGGTGATGATCGGCACGCCGAACGCGCCGAGCACCACGATCCAGAAGATGCGGGACTTAATCGCTTTAGTTTCGTCCCGAAGGGTGAGAAACTGTTCACGAAGGAACACGTTCTTTTCCATGTCTGATTTCTCCGGTTCGATCACGCAGATTGGACGGCTGGCCGGTCCGCGCGGCGGCAGCCGACGACGCTGACTATAACGATCTGCGCGACCGTCTACAACCGCGGTTGTGGATCGCGGGGTGGCGGGACGTGGTGATCGGCGTACAATCGTGGATGCCGTGGGACCTGCGGAACGCGACGGGTGTGGGGTTGTCAGGGTATGCGTGCTGCCACTCAATTCCCGGTCCTGTGCTGCCTGATGATGGGTCCGGCGCTGGCCGGCGAGCGGGCGACTGCGCCGGTCTTGCCGGACACCGATGATTCCGGCTGGTCCGTGCCCGACTGGGCGATGGAGGCCGTCTGGTATCAGGTGCTGGTCTGCCGGTTCTGCAATGGGGACCCAACCAACGATCCACCGGGCACGGTGCCTTGGTCGACGGATTGGGGTTCGCTTCTGCCGGGCGAGCGGCCTCCGCTGCGGGACCGGCTGTTCGACCGGCCGTACGGGGGCGATCTGGCGGGCCTTCGATCCAAGTTTTCCTATCTTCGCGACCTTGGGGTGAACACTCTTTACCTCAACCCCATATTCCAGGCCCCCAGCCAACACAAATACGACACGGCCGATCATCGCCACATCGATGACACGTATGGGAAGGCAGGCAGCCTGGCGGAGATTTCCGGGGAGACGGAGAATCCGGACACGTGGCAGTGGAGCGCCAGCGACCGGCTGTTCCTGTCGCTGCTGGAGGAGGCGCATGGGATGGGCCTGCGTGTGGTTGTCGACGGCGTCTTCAACCACGTGGGCCGGGAGTTCTGGGCGTGGCGGGATGTCGTGGAGAATGGCCGTAACTCCGCGTACGCCAACTGGTTCGACGTGACGGACTGGGGTCCGCCGCTGCGCTGGCGTGCGTGGGACGGTCCGGACGGGCACCTGCCGTGTTTCCGCCCGGAGGGTGACGGTTTGGATCCGGCGGTGGAGGCGTACCTTTTTGCGGTTGTTCGTCGCTGGATGGATCCGAACGGCGACGGCGACCCGTCGGACGGGGTTGACGGCTGGCGTTTGGATGCGGCGGAGCAGGTGTCTCACGGTTTCTGGGAGCGTTTTCGGCGGCAGGTGAAGGCGGTCAACCCGGACGCGATCATTGTCGGGGAGATCTGGACGGATGCGCGCCCGTGGCTGGCGGGCGATCAATTCGACGTGGTGACGAACTACCCGTTTGCAGCGCCGGTGCTGCGGTTCTTCACGCAGGACGATACGGGGTACTCGGCGGCGAGCCTGAGCGACGATCTGTTGGGGCTTGCAGGGGACCATCCGTGGTCTGTGACCACGAGCCTGTTGAACCTGCTGGGCAGCCACGATACGGAGCGCGTGGCCTCGGCGATGACGGATCCGCAGCGGCGGGCAAGGGGGGTCGCGGGGACCGAGGATGCCATTCCCAGACGGGACCTGCTGGTTCCGGACGACGACGCCTATCGGCGGATGGGGTTATCGGTGGTGCTGCAGTACACGTGGCCCGGCGCTCCGATCCTCTATTATGGTGACGAGGTCGGGATGTATGGCGGGGATGATCCCTTCTGCCGGGCGCCCATGTGGTGGGACCGGACCGGGTCTGGGGGTCTGGCGGACTTGTACCGTCGTCTGGCAGCCTTGCGAAGCCAACATACGGTCTTGAGGGATGGTCCCGTGTGTGTGCTCATCGCGGACGATTCGAGCCGGGTTTTTGCATTCCAGCGTGGGGTCGATAAGGCGAAGGTGATTGTCGTGATCAACGGGGACCGATGGCCGCACGCGGTTCGGTTGACCACCGGGCCGGTGAAGGGAGGCTTTAAGGCGTTGCCCTTACTTGGCAGGTGGTCCGGGGGTGATGGTCCGGGGGATGTCTCTCCGGCGGGGGTGCGGAGAGCCTCGGATGGCTCGGTTGTCCTGGACATGAAAGGGCTTTCAGCGGTGATGTTGGCCGCCCAGCCGTGAGCCGGGTGGTCGGGCGCGTAAGTCCCGACATTGGCTGGCAACTAAAGCGGTTGACTAACTGGGTGTTTCCTGGTTATCATTGGATGCATATGCGTAGTTGCGTTCTCTGACGTCGCTGCCGCGCGACCCCGGCAAACGCGCTTCGTATCCGTTGTGGCACCTCGGTACAGCGCGAGCCGGGTTTGGACAATTTGAGCCAGAGCCAGGCCGAGGATGGCACATGCAGGCAATTCGGATGACGAGCCGAGCGCACACACAGCACGCTCGGGTGCTTTCGTTCGAGCGGAGTCGGGGCTTCACGCTGATTGAGTTGCTGGTCGTCGTCTCCATCATCGCGCTTTTGATTTCCATTCTGATTCCCTCGCTCAGCAACGCCCGCGCGCAGGCCAGGCTGGTGAAGTGTCTGGCCAGTCAACGAAGTCTGGGTCAGGCGGGCGTGAACTTCACGCAGGAACACGGGGGGTACTTCCAGCTTTCGGCGACCGAGTCGGGCAGGATTCTGGCGGATTCCGGCCGATCGCGCTATGCGTACGATTCCGCTGGGGAGGCGCTGGCGTGGCCGGTGGCTTTGGCAAGGGCGTCGGGGGTGAGGTACCAGGCGAACTGGAGTTGGGGCATTCGCATGAAAGACTTCACCAATGCCCGGCTTCACCAAAGCTTCATGGCCAGTGACTTCCCCGTGGTGACGTGTCCGTCAGACAAGGTTCAGATATCGACACCGTTCTATCCCCGGGCCGGCGGCTACGGGAACGGCCTGAAGGGCTCGGCTCCGGCGGACCATCCGCCGGTGGCGGGTACCGGAGATACGACGTACTGGGGATTCCTGAGCTACGGCATCAATGAGGATGTAGTGGGCACGGAGGTAAGCGCAAGCGCGAACCCCGGTTGCTGGAAGGACGGGAATCGAGGAGAGCTGTCGCCCCTGGCAGGTCATCGTCTGCAGGGGAACATGGATCGGATCTTCAACCCGTCGGAGGTGTTGCTGCTGGCGGATGCCGGGCCCAGTTCGGTGGCCGAGGCGGAGGATGGGAGCCAGGGATACGCGAACCTCTTTATCAGCGCCCAATCTCCCGGGCCCTACCTGGGCGACTTCCAGTTGCAGTGGCGCAAGCGTATGGCCGAGAAGCGGCATCCGGGCGGTCGGGTGGCGGTGTTGTTCAGCGATTTTCACGGGCAGCCCGTGAGGGCGGTTGAGTTTTACTCGGATGCGTCGATCAAGAAGTTGCCCATTCGTTATGCCCCGCGGGTGCGGATATCGCCGTATCCGCCTCACGGCGCCAACTGATCGGGTGTGGACGCGCCGGGATGTGGGGCAGGGAGAACGGAGAGGAGTGCGAGAGGGATGGAGGCGTTCGGGCGGGTGGAGGCCGGCGTGGGTCGGCAGGGCGCCGCTCGCGGAGGCGGACGCAGGAGCGGGTAAGGAAGCGAAACCTCCAGATTCCGGCGAAGGCCGTGTTGTGGCCGACTCCGGCTGGTCCGAAAGCTCTTTCCCGCGAAACAATGTGGAGCGGTGATGCAATCTGCGATACGGGGCGTGGTCGGTCGCGCCCGGTCGCCGTTGATTCGCAAGCAAAGGAGCAAAAGGTATGGCAAAACACTTGGTACTGAGTCTGGCCGCAATCGCGCTTCTGGGGTTGGGGCTGCCCGCGTTCGCGGCGCCGCCGGGCCCGATTGACGGGCTGAACATCCCCAGCGACTTCGGAGGCGACGGTGTATACCAGACCAACCGGACGGGCTGGGGGAAGTCGTATTATCGATACACGGCCTCGGGCAGTGAGTTGAATCAGATGTGGGTGGCCCAGGGGCAGGACGGGGGTGTCGACTACCTGTACATCGGCATCACCGGGAACCTGGCGACGGGCGGCAACCAGCTTATGGTCTTCATCCAGGACGCCAACAGCAACGGTCAGAACGTGCTGAAGGCCGAGCTGTGTGGCGGTCCTCCGTATGCCTTGCAGGAGCTGGGCGGTGAGGTCGTCATCAATGACAACGGCACGCCGGAAGACCCGAGCGACGACTTCGCGGAGCGATCGCTGGTCAACCTGGGCGCCCAATTCGATGATGGCTTTGCCCCGACCCGGGCGATCACGATCGACCTGTACAATGCGGACATCAACGCGAGTCTGTACCGGCTCCGGGAGAACCCCGTTGCGGGGCTGACGTTTGACTCGCCGGACACCGTCGTGATCGAGACATTGCCGATCTACGCGACGCGGTGTTACCTGGGAAGAGGCGTTTTGAACAACGGCGCGGGCGGCCTGGTCGACGGCGGTCCCGGGTATCCCGACACCGAGTGTGACACACAGGGGTACAGCCTGGCCGACTGGCGGATTGCCATTGACAACCGGAATATCGTCGGGGTGAACGGCGTCGACATCACGGGTGATCCGACGACAGCCACGCTGGGCTTCGAGATCCGGGCGCCTCTGGCGGACCTGGGGCTGACGAAGAACCAGTCGATCAAGGTCATGGCCCTGATCACGGGCGGCGGCGGCGGCGCGGTGAGCAACCAGTCTCTGCCGCCCATGCAGGAGGGGGCGCCGAACTGGGATGGACGGTGGCCGCAGATCAACTTCGATGACGATCAGGATCTGGGCTGGGACGGCGACCAGTTTGCCGTGGTCAGCCTGCTGGCGAACGACGTGGGCGCGTCCGCCCCGGTGTTTGACGGCGTGATTACGGACCTCGTGTACGACGCCACGACGCTGGTGGCGACCCAGGCCACCTGGACGGGTTACGGCGACCAGACAACGGCCGACGATGTGGAACTGGTAGTGGAGAACGAGTTGGACGGGCTGTGGGTCGACAACGACGGTCACTTCCTGTACCTGGGAATCACGGGCAACACGTCCGGCGGAAACCGCCTGATCCTCTTCTTCGATACGCAGGCCGGCGGCGAGCGGACGCTGGTCGCGACAAATGGAAATAACGGCGGCGGCGCCGCGGGCGGCATGACCGGCCGCGGGCATTCCCTGCCGAAGCGGACGGACGACACGGAGCCGGCGTACGACTTCGCGATCGAGGTGAATCAGTCCGGCGGCAACGTGTACGTGGATGGGCGCATCCTGCAGGACGGCGTTGAGGCCGGGCTGTACTTCGGTTATTCGCTCCTGAACTCGACGGACGGCCTTCTTCAGGGCGGCACGAACCCGAACGGGATGCGCGTGGCGTACAACGTCGCGGCCCTGAACCCCAATCACGGCGTGCCGGCCTGCGGAGACTTCGATGTTGGGTCGGGAATCTGGACGATGACACCGGCCGAGATTGCCGCCATGGCCGCAACCATGACCACGGGTTTTGAGTTGAAGATCCCGTTTGCGGATCTCGGCATCGATCCGACGGTGCAGGACACGATCGACATCTGGGCGATGATCGTCAACGGCAGCGGAGACTGGGGTTCCGACCAGTCGCTGCCGTCTCTGCGCGGCGACTCGGGCGAGATGAAGGTGACCGTGGCCGACCAGGCCAACGTCGATTTCACGCGTCCGACCTTCCCGGACGCGAACCGGAACTACAACGCCCGGTCACTGACCTACCTGATCGTGCTTCCGGGCGACGCGAACGGAGATGGCGTCGTGGACGAGGCGGACTACCTCCTCTTCGCTGGCTGCATGACGGGGCCCGACAACGGTCCGGTGGCGACGGGGTGCGAGGTGTTTGACTTTGACGCGGACGACGACGTGGACCTGGAGGACTTTGGCGTGTTCCAGGAGGCGTTCACCGGTCCGTGACGTTCTGGCGTGCGGATGCCACGGTGTGAACCAAGAGCGTACCAGCGGGGCCGGCCATCGGGTCGGCCCCGCCTGTTGTGGCGAGGCGGATGCGTGGGGTGGGGATCATCCGGCGCGGCCTGTGGGAGGAGACCGGATTCATGAAGAGCCTGTTGGGTTCGTTTGTGCTGGCGGTGGTGGTGACGGCGACGCCGTGCGCGGCGGGGCCGGGGGATCGGGCGGGCGCGGATGAGGTTTTTTACCATTTCATGCCCATCGCCTGGCGGGATTCCGACAACGATGCCTATCGCTTCGGGGATTTCGGCGGGATGACCGCGTCGTTGGATTATCTGGAGGACCTGGGCGTCACGGCGGTCTGGATGAACCCGATTTTTCCGTCGCCGGCCTATCACGGCTACCACCACGGGCCGGCGGACCAGGTGAACAGTTGGTTCGGGACGGAGGCGGACTTCCTCGCCTTCGTCGCGGCTGCCCGCGCGCGAGGCATCAAGGTGTTTCTCGATCTCGTGGTGTACGGGATCAACCGGGACTACGAATGGTTTCAGGATGCGTACGGCAACCCGTCCAGCCCCTACGATGACTGGCTGGCGTTCACAAATTCGGCCAACACGCAATACCTCGGCTCCACCTACACGACATGGACGGGCGGCAGCGTGCGATTCATCCATTGGGACCTCAACAACCCCGGCCCCGTGGACCTGGTGACGCAGTGGTCGCTTCACTGGCTCGATCCGGACGGCGACGGCGATCCGTCCGACGGAATCGACGGCTACCGTCTGGATCACGTGTGGGAGTCGTATTCGCAGGGCCCCAACGGCTGGGGCTACAACCTCGATGATTTCTGGGCGCCCTGGAAGCAGGCCCTCCAGGCGGTGAACCCGGCCGTGTTCACGTTTGCAGAGCAGGCCGACTGGGGAAGCCACGGGGCGGAGCTGCTCCCCGTGTTTGACGCGGCCATGACCAAGCCGTTCGAGTTCGCCGCCCGGGACGCCCTGGCCAACGAGCAGGCGGCCCCGTTGTACAACCAGATGGCGGCCACGCTGGCGGTCCTGCCGGCGGAAGGCACGTTTGTGGGCATCATCGGGGACCACGACGTGGATCGGCTGGCCTCCGTGATCGGGGACGGTTTTGCCAAGGGCAAGGCGGCCGCGGCCGTGCTGCTCACGCAGCCGTTTCCGCCGATCGTCTACTACGGCGACGAAATCGGCATGCGCGGGACGAAGGCCAGTTACGGCAGCGACGCGAACGACATCCCGATGCGCGAGCCGTTCAAGTGGAACGCGGTGGCCGGTGCGCCGATGAGCAACTATTTCGTGCTGCACAGCCAGGCCTACAACAACCGGTTCTCGCAGAACAACGACGGGCGTTCGGTGGAAGAGCAGCAGGGCGTGGCGGGCTCACTGCTGGAGGCGTATCGGGAGCTGATTGCGGCTCGGAAAGGCAACATCGCGCTGCGGCGCGGGACGTATCATGCGGTTACGACGGGCAGTTCGCGGCTGTGGGCGTTCTTGCGGCACCGGGCGGACGAGCAGACCGTGCTGGTAGTGATCAACGTGTCGGGCAATGCCGTGACGACCACGCTGGACCTGTCCCACGCTTCGATTCCGGGGGGTTCCTCGGCGGTGCAGGACCTACTGACCGGTCAGGTGCTGGCGAATCTGACGACGTCGAATCAGGCGGCGTATCCCGTCTCGCTGGGCGCGTACGGGTACCACGTTCTCAGCGTGGACGCGGTGCCGGGAGAGCCGCCGCCCCAGGAGATCGACGGGCTGGACATCCCGACGGACCTGGGCCCGGGCTCATTGCGGGCGACCCAGGACAACGCGACGGGCATGGGCGACAACGTCAACGAGTTGAATCAGCTTTTTGTGCGGGTGCAGGACGAGACCCTTCGCGTGGGGATCACGGGAAACCTGGACACGGCGGGCACCGCGTTGATGCTGTTCTTCGACACGGGGCCGGGCGGTCAGACCACGCTGGCGACCAGTTCCTTCCCGACGCCGCCGGGGAACCTGAACGCGATCAGCGGGCTGGTCCTGGACGCGGGGTTCGCTCCGGACGTGGTGATTCACGTGAACGCCTACGGCGGTACGATCTACGTGGACCACTATTCGCTGGCGACCGGCGGAGGCGGCACGAAGAGATTCATCGGTTCGGGCACGGTGAACAGCCTGAGCGGGCTGCTGGCCGGGGCGAGCAACCCGAACGGAATGCAGGTGGCCCTGCACAACGGCAACACGGCCGGTGTGACGGACACGGACGCGTCCGGCGCGGGCACCGCCACGAGCGGCTTCGAAATGAGCCTGCCGTTTGCGGACCTGGGCATCGCCGGGGCGGCAGGAACGATTCGCGTGGCGGCGATGCTCGTCCGCAACGACGGTGTGATCGGCAACCAGTTCCTTCCCGGGCTGGGCGGCGGGTACGGGAACCTGGGCACGGTCCCGCTGAACCTGAACGACGTGCCGGGCGCGCAGTACGTTTCGCTGGCCCTGCAGACGTTGCCCGGCGACTGGGACGGCGACGGAGACGTGGATGCCGCGGATTACGCGGCCTTTGCCGCATGCATGACCGGCCCGACGGGCGGGGCGATGGGCCCCGGCTGCGCGATGTTTGACTTCGACGGCGACATCGACGTCGATCTGGCGGACTTTTCCGTGTTTGCCGCCGCCTTCACCGGGTCTTGAGGAGCGGGGCCGCCGCGGCGGCTCAGTTCGGCCCCGTGAGGTTCCACACCAGTTCCGCGACATCGGCTGCGTTGACGCGGGCATCCTCGTTGAAGTCGGCGTCGAGGCCGCAACCCTGCAAGCCGGCCTGGAGCTGCAGCAGGGCGTAGTCGCGCAGGTCCACGTCGCCGTCGAAGTCCAGGTCAGGGTACCGGCCGGGCGGATCTTCATAACGGAACACGAGCAGCCCCATCTGGGGGATGGTCAGGACGGCGGAGTGGGACAGGCCGTCCCAGCTAACCGCTTCGGTCACCACCTGTCCGCCGTTGCCCAGCCCGTTTCCGTCATAGGCCGACGCCTGGCTGTTGAGGACCTCGTACCAGGTCCCGGCGGACGGGAAGCCGATGCGGTAGTTGTACAGGTTGGCGTTGTTCACGCTGGCCACCACCAGGGTCTGGTTCCCCGAGAGGTCCCAGCGGTGGAAGGCGATGACGTTGTCCGTGTCGTTCGTGTGGTGTACGTTGAAGCCGGCGTTGGCCCGCATGGAGCAGTTGCTCCGCCGGACGCGAATGAGGTCGTGGAAGTACAACGTGAATGCCGATCGGGTGATCGCCTTGTTCCAGTCCAGCCGGTTGGCGTACTCGCTGTTGAACGGCGTCTCCTCCAGCCATTCGCCGCCCTGGAAGAACATGGGGATTCCCGGCGCCAGCATGGCCAGTCCCTGGGCCAGCTTGGATCGGCCGATCGCCCAGACGCTCTGCGGATCACTGTCGAACGTGTACGGCAACCGCTGTTCGTTGCCGGCCTCGTCGTGGCTTTCTACATACCGCACCAGGCGTGACTTGTCCGGGTACGAGGAATCGTTGATGGCATCGCGGATCTTCCAGACCTCCACGCCGGACGCTCCGTAGCGGGCGTCGGCGATCTCCTGGCGCACGTTGTCCCCGAAGGCGTCGTGCCATTGTGTGTCGAAGTTGGCCCCGCCCGGTTCGGTGATCGCCGGCGTGTTGGGCAATTCCTCGGCAATGGAAATCTTGTGTACGGCCCGACGCTTGATGGCCGCGTTGATCTGCTGCATGAGCGACCAGCCGGAGGGCTGTCCCTCCGGGAAGATGAAGTTGTCCCGCATGTAGCGGGTTGCGTCCATGCGGATTCCGTCGAAGTGGTACTCGTCCAGCCAGTAGATGGCGTTGTCCGCGAAGTAGTCCCGGACCTCCCAGCGGTCGAAATCGGCCTGGCTGCCCCAGGGCGTGTTCACCGCCGGATTGTCGAAGTAAATCTGTCCGCCGTCATACCACCACAGGTAGTTGCCGTCGTAGGAGAAGTGGTTGTACACCACGTCATGCACCACGGCGATCCCGGCCTGGTGCAGGCGGTCGATCATGTACTTCAGGTCGTCCGGGCTCGAGGCCGCACTTTCACCGTACGACTCCTCGACGCCCCACTGATTGGTCGGATTGTAGCCCCAGGAATTGAACCCGTTGAATTCCGCGACGGGCATCAGTTGGACCACGTTCACGCCCAGCCAGACCAGATGATCCAGGTGACGGTCGACCACGTCGCGGTATCGTCCCATGCGGTCGCCCGTGCCGTCGTTCTTGCCGGAGAAGGTGCCGACGTGCAGTTCATAGATGACCATGTCCTCGAAAGCCGGCGGCGTGAAGCCCTGATCGCTCCATTCGTACGCCAGGGGATCCCGTATGATCGAGTTGCTGTTGTCATTCGGGTTGTACGTGCGGAAGCGGGCATCCTGTTGCCAGGAGGTGCCGCTGAAGAAGAACTTGTAGTTGTGGTAGTCCTGGGCCCCTGACGCGTGGCCCCACCAGTAGTTGCCGTCCGTGTGCAGCGGCGTCTGGCCCCAGGCGTTGAACTGCCCTCGCACGGAAGCGGACGACGCCGTTGGGGCCCAGACCTTGAAGGCGGCGCCCTGGCTGGTGAGCGTGGTGCCGATCGGAGCGTGGCTCACCGTGGCGTAGTCCAGGATCCAGCCGCCGTCCGTGGGAACGCCATCACTCATCCCGCTCACGCTGAGGTAATCCGTGTCGGTTCCGTCGGTCAGCTCGATGTAGTACGAAAGCGTGTCCGACGGCGTGGCCGGCACCGTGGCAACCCAGACGTCATACGGGCCGACGTTGTGAGACCAGTATGCGTCGACCCAGGTGACCGAGCCGTCATCCACGCGCACGCGGACCCCGGTAAGGTCATATGTGTAGCACTGGACGTGGACGTCGAACGCCTCGCCGTTCACCGGGCAGATCGGCCGTCGGTCCAGCCAGTCGATGTGGCTGATCCCGTCCCATTCCACGTTGTTGTCGTTCGTGGCAGCCGGCACGCTCAGCAGAAGGCCGAGGAGAAGGGCGGATGCGTTCATGTGTAACTCCCAGCGTGAGGGTCAACTGCGTTCCGGCCAACGCCCGAGTTCGCGCCCGCAACGGCGATGCCCCGGGCAGAGGCGGGAACTAAACCGGTTCAAATCCGAGCTGCATTCGTGGCGAGTTGGCAGGTCGGACGCGCTGTCCGACAAAAACACCCGACTCACGCAGAGGGCAGCCCATCCAGCGCCCGCGTGGACACCCCATTATAGCCGTGACGGCCCCATATCCGAAGCGCGTTTTTTCCCCTAAAGTAAGTAGTTTCCCCTATTGCGCCGATGTCCTGGCCCCGGAGGGCGGGCCTGTGTTGACGTCCGGCCCCGGGGGCGCCATAAGGGGGGCACGGGGAGGTTTCGAGCCATGTCGAGCAACCGAGTTCCGTGGAAAGGACGCAGGTACCCGGGGTGGCTGCGCGTTTTGCTCCTGTTCGGGCTTCTCCCACCGTTGACGTCGTGCCGCAAAGAGCGTCCGCACGAATCTGTCCGTGAGGCGGGCGGTCCGGCGTTCCCGTCATCTTTGGACGTGGTGGACCTGGGCGGCCGGCAGTATCAGGTGACGTTCCGATATCGTCCGGACCCTTCGGTTGAGTCGGTGCATCTGGCGGGCACGTTCAACGGCTGGGATCCGTCGTCGCAGCGGATGGACGGTCCGAACGGCGACGGGACATTCCGCACCACCGTGGTGCTGGCGGCCGGCAGGCACGAGTATAAGTTCGTCGTGGACGGGCGCGATTGGCGCACGGACCCGGAGAACCCTGTGCGCACGGACGGGTACGCGAACGCCATCCTCCACCTGGGGGTTCCCTCGGCCCCCGGCGGGCCACGCGCCCACCCGGCGGACCGGCCGGTGGAGATGGTCCCGCTGGCTGCGCATCCCGCGGGCGTTCGGGAGCTGGGGCAGTTGCTGCTGCAGACAGACGCAGGGGCTGCTGTGGAGGTCGCGGAGACGTGGCTGAGGGGGCATCCGATGCCGCTTTTCAGCGAGAACGCCGTGACCTGGGTGTACTGCGACCCCGCGGCGGTGGCCGTAGGCCTTTCGATGGCAGAGGTCGGTCGCCGCACGGGCTATCCCATGGATCGTCTGGCTCCGGAGCGGCCGGTGTGGGCGGTCTCGCTGGACCGTCTCCGACTGGGCGACCGGCTGGCCTACACCTACGAGGTGACGTCGGACCGGCTGCGTCGGGTGTTGGATCCCCATGCGTGGAGTGCCACAAGCCGATCGGGAAGCCCGGCCGGCCTCGTGGTGGAGGCATCGCCCGACCGCGGTCGCATTGAGGTGATTGCGAACCTGGAAGCGGACGAAACCGGCCTGACGCCGCGCGACATCTACGTCTACCTGCCGCCGGGATACGACGCGACCGAGACCGACCGCTACCCCGCGCTGTACCTTCACGACGGGCAGAATTGCTGGGACGACCCGGTGGAGCCGTTTGGGCACGGCGGCTGGGCGCTGAATCTCCAGGCGGACGAGCTGATCCGGACCCGTGCGGTCGCCCCGTTCATTGCGGTGGGCGTGGGGAACACGGCGGACCGGATGGTGGAGTACGGGCCGGGGCCGGACGTTCGGTCCGCGGACCGGCATCCGTACCTGCAATTCCTGGTCCATACGCTCAAGCCGCAGATCGACCGGCGATACCGCACGCGGCCGGAGGCGGCGAGCACGGCCATCATGGGTTCAAGCATGGGGGGTCTGGTCTCGCTGCAGGCGGCGTTGCTTCACCCGGAGGTGTTCGGACAGGCGGGCTGCCTGTCGCCGTCGTTCGTGGTGTTCGGGGCAGAGAACAACCCGTATATGAGCGTGGTGGAGCACACGGAAAGGGTTGCGGTTCGGTTCTACTTCTACAACGGTACGGGTGGGCGCGGTGCAGACGGTGCGGCCGGAACTCGCCGGGTTGTGGAGACACTTCGGCGGCGTGGTTGGCGTGACGGCAAGGATCTGGTCCATCACGAGGTGGAGGGAGCCGAGCACAACGAGCGGGCGTGGCGAGAGGAGCTTGACGCGGTGCTGCGGTATCTGTTTGGGGCATGACGTTCGGGTGGCGGCTATCGGGTCCGTGACAGTTCCGGCGGGACGTTCCGTTCCCGGCAAGGACGGAGGAGGCTGCACTCCAGGCACTTCCGCCGCCCCTGCCGGGGCGGTGCTGGCTGTGGGCCGAGGTCCACGGGTTCCGTCTCGGCAAGCCGAGACTCCACCCGTGGCTACGATCCGGCGCCCCATTCGGGGCGAGTCGACTTTCCGTCGGAGGTGTCAAGTACCACCGGCTATCCGGTGAGTGGCCGGGCACTTGACCGGTTTAGCCCGTTTCGGGACGATGGGCATTCCCGGTTGCGGAACCGGGGATCTGGACACGTGTGATGCCGAGCCTTCGTTATTGGATTGCCGGCGCCGTTCTGATCGGCCTGTTGTGGTGGCTGCATCCGCGCCCGGGGTCTGAGCACGCCCGGGACGCGGTGGAAGTCACGATCTGGTTCAACGGCGTCATCGAAGGGCGGCACATCGACGCGGTCGACGCGTTTGAGCGGGCATTTCCGCAGTACAAGGGAATCCTGGGCTCCAGTGCCGCTCGCACGGGGCTGGAGGGCGAGGGGAATCCCCAGCGGCTGATGTGCGGGATTGCGGGCGGCGTGCCGCCGGAGGTGGTGGAATACGACCGGTTTGCCATCTGCCAGTGGGCGGCCCGCCACGCATTTCTGGATCTGCAGCCGTTCATCGAGAAGGACCAGCGCGAGATTGAGGAAACGCGCCGGCAGATTGATGAAGTCCATTCTGGCCAGGGCGATCCACAGCAAATCGAGAAGCTGAAAGCCGGCCTTGCGCATCTGGAGCAGTACGCCGTCCGGCCCGGGGACTACTACAAGGCCACCTGGGATGAGTGCCGCTACGAGGGCGGGCAGTACGGCGTGCCGAACTACATGGACGACCGCGCCCTCTACTACAACTCCGAGCTTCTCAAGGGCGCGACGCTGGTTGACGCGGCGGGCGATCCCCTGCCGCCGACAACCTGGGAGCAATTGCTCACCAAGCGGGTCCACGTGGCGGACGCCCGTATCGAGGGCGCCCGTGTGCGCAGCGAGGCGGCGGATTTCGCGGCGGCGGGGGTTCGTCCGGGAGATACGGCCTGTCTGATCGACCGCAACGGCAACGTGGCGCGCTGCCTGGTGGACGCGGTCGAGGACGCACGGACGCTCGCCCTGCGAAGCCCGTATTCCCGCAAGCCGCTGGTGCTGAGCCAGCGGTCGGGGCCGACGCTGAAGGTTTTCGACCAGGACGGTTACACGCTTCGTCTGAGCCGCTGGGACGACGAGGGAAGGCTGAGAGTGGTCGGTTTCGAGCCGACCCACGGCAACGGCTGGCTCTTTCACTATGGGTGGATGAACGGCGGGGAGTTCATGAGCCCGGACGGCCGCACGTGTACGCTGGACGCTCCCCGTATCGAAGAGGCGCTTCAGTTCACGACGGACATCTACGATTCCATGGGCGGCGTGTCGGCCGTCAACGCATTCAAGAAATCGTTTCAGGCGGCGGCGCAGGACCCATTCTTCCAGAACCAGATCGCGATGTTCATCAACGGCGACTGGTTTCTGCGTGATCTGGCCCGGTACAAGCGCGACATGGAGTTCGGGACGTGTCCGCCGCCCATGCCGCGGCGCGAGCTGGAGGCCGGCCGGCGGCCGGTGACGTGGGTCGGCGGTTTCGCGTACTGCATTCCCGCCACGTGCCCCGTGGAGAAGCAGGAGGCGGCCTGGTGGCTGGTCAAGTACCTCTCGTCGTCGACGGGCGGCTTGATCATGAATAACCATGACGCCCAGCGGGACCGGGCGCAGGGGCGTCTTTACATGCCGCGGCTGATGGCCAATCGCGTTCTGAACCAGCGGCAACTCGAGCTGTACGTGAACATCCCGGAGATCCCGGAGCGGCTTCGCCTGGCGCTTCAGACGTTCATCGATCTTCTGCCGGACGCCCGGTATCGCCCGGTATCGCCGGAGGGGCTGAAGCTGTGGAACGCCCAGGCGGATGCCCAGGACTACGCCTGGAACCACCGCGGCACGGCGGCCGAGGCGCTTCGCCTGAACACCGAGAGAGTGCAGCGGGCCCTGAACCTCTTCTTCGCCCCGCCCCGGGGGCCGGAGCTGCGCTGGCTGTACCCGATGCTGCTGTACGCGGTGCTGCTGCTGGCCCTGGCGGGCGTTGCGTACCGGCGCTTTGGGAAGAAGTACCCCACACGGGGTCTGTTCCGGCGGGAGTGGTATGTGGGCCTCGGGTTTGCGTCGCCGTGGATCATCGGGTTCATCATCCTGACCGGCGGGCCGATGTTCTTCTCGCTGGTGATGAGCTTTACCCAGTACGACGTCATCAGTCCGGCCATCTTCGTGGGGCTGGACAATTACCGCGAGATGTTCACCACGGACTGGGCGCCGGTGGGCGGGGTTCGGCAGGCCCTGGGCAACACGCTGTTCATGGCCATCGGGCTGCCGCTGGGCATGGTGGTCGGGCTGGCGCTGGCCATGCTGCTGAACGCCAGTGTCCGAGCCATGAGCGTCTATCGCACCACGTTCTTCCTGCCGGCCATCATGCCCGTGGTGGCCGCCTCGGTGCTGTGGATCTGGGTCTTCAACGCCCAGAACGGCCTGATGAACTGGATGCTGCAGCTTTCGGGCATTGAGGCGCTGATCGACTGGTGTCGGGCGAGGTTCGGGGTCGGACCGCCCACGCCGATCAGTTGGCTCACGAGCGAGGCCACGTCGAAGCCGGCCCTGATCATCATGATGTTGTGGGGGTCCGGCGCCAGCATGATCATCTGGCTGGCCGGCCTGCGCGAAATCCCCAAGCACCTGTACGAGGCGGCGGCCCTGGACGGGGCCGGTCCGGTCGGGCGGTTCCGGCACGTCACGCTGCCGATGCTGTCGCCGTACATCCTGTTCAACCTGGTGATGGGGCTGATCGGGACGTTCCAGATTTTCACCCAGGCGTACATCATGACGCCGAACGGATCGCCTGTGCGGTCAACGTACTTCTACGTGTACAAGCTCTTTGACGAGTGTTTTTCGTACTTCCGCCTGGGCTACGGCGCCGCCATGGCCTGGGTTCTGTTCATCATTGTGATCGTGCTGACGCTCATCAACATGCGCGTCTCGAGGAAATGGGTACACTATGCGGGGGAATGATT
>CAZPHH010000004.1:28132-40802 GCA_964586145.1 uncultured Phycisphaeraceae bacterium
CATTGGCAATTTGACATTCTGAATTATGGACCGTCGCCGACCATTCTGGCAGACTCTTCTTCTGCACGCCGTGCTGATCGGCGGGTCGTTCATCTTTGCGCTGCCGTACTTCTGGCTGGTCGGGACAAGCTGGAAGCTCGACAAGGAGGTGCAGAGCGCCGAGGTGTCGATCCTGCCGCAGCGGCCGATCCCGCGAAGCGTCAGCCCCTATGTGGACGAGCGGCACTTTCCCGAGGTGGAACGACCCGAAGACGTGGGGCGGCACCGGTGGGAACACTGGATGGAAGCAGCCGTCCACGAGGAACTGGGGGCACGGGTCGACGAATGGCTTGCGGCCGCTACGGATGGCCGGGTGGAAATGCTGGACCGCGAGGTCCTTGGTCAGGAGATGGTGGAGGGGTTGTTCGAGGGTCTGCGGTTGAGCATTCCCCTGGAAGTGTGGCGAGACGACGAAGAAGGCACTTTTCGTACGAAGCTGCGCGGTGCGGTCGACACGTCGGCATTGAACAGAGCGTTTGACCCGGTGTGCCGCTACCTCTCGGTGGGAAAGGTCCTGGTGAAGGACCGGCAGTACGCCATCCACGACCTGACCGGCGACCGGCCGGTGCATGAGGTCTGGAAGGTCGAATCCGGCCCGGTCGTCCTGCACGCTCGCGAAGAGAACGAACGGCCGGTAGCCCTGCTGCAGTACGATTTCGCCAAGGGAGACGCGTTCGAGCTTTCGGCGGTGCTGGAGCTGCCGTTCGAGTACGACGAGGATTTCAAGCGACTCAGCCTGAGCCTGCGGCGCGACCAGACCTGGCACGACCTGCGGCTGTTCATCGAGACGGGCGGACGCCTGCTCCGTTCCGCCTCGCCGCGATACCTGGGCGAAGACACCTGGTGGGAAGTGAACGTGCAGGAGCCCAGCTCGGACGACGAGCGTCTGGTCGCTCGCGAGTACGTCCTGCTGCAGGAGGTGGATCGCGGGCCGCAGTACGACCACGGTCCGCGCACGATCAAGCTGCGCGTGCGAGTGAGCCGCAGCTCCATCCCCGAGGCGTTCTGGGCCAAGGGCACGGAGAACTACCGCAAGGCGTTCGAGCAGGTGCCCTTCTGGCGGTATTTCAAGACGAGCGTCTTCCTGGTGATCGTGAACGTGCTGGGCACGGCCCTGAGCTGCGCGCTGGTGGCGTTTGCCTTTGCCCGGCTGACCTGGCCGGGGCGAGAGCTGAGCTTCGTGCTGGTGCTGGCCACGCTGATGATTCCGCCGCAGGTGACGATGATCCCGTCGTTCGTCGTGTACAAGTACCTGGGCTGGTACAACACGCTGGCCCCGCTGTGGGTGCCGAACTGCCTGGCCGTCAATGCGTTCGCCGTGTTCCTGCTGCGACAGGCGATGAAGGGCATTCCGCGCGACCTGGAGGACGCCGCGAAGATTGACGGATGTGGCTGGGTGCGGATCTTCTTCACGGTGGCCCTGCCCCTGATGCGGCCGACGCTGGCGGCCGTTTCCATCTTCACGTTCATGTTCGTCTGGAACGACTTCATGACGCCGCTGATCTACGTGAACGACCAGCGGCTGTACCCGCTGGCGCTGGGGCTGTTCAGCTTCCTGGCCGGCCGCGAGAACCAGTTCACGCTGATCATGGCCGGCTCGATGATTATGACCGTCCCGGTGATCCTGACCTTCTTCTTCGCCCAGCGGCATTTCATCCAGGGCGTGACCATGACGGGGATGAAGAACTGAGCTTCGTTTGCCCTTTGGCCCGTTCGCCTGTACTGTTCTCCCGCGACTTCGGCCTCCGACAGCAGGAGCCGCCGTGCGGACCGATCCGGCTTGGCGCGAGGGGCACGGGGCTTGGCCGAATCGCGGAAGCCGGCGCGAGACCTGCGTTGACGAGGGGGCGAGATTCGCGCCGGAATCGAACCACGACTATGGATGTCTTGCCGCCGCAGGAGATTTCGCGGACCACGCGTTGGACCGACATCCCGTTTGCGCCTCGGCGGTGTCCGTTCTTCTACGGCTGGGCCATCGTCGCCACCAGCACGCTGGGCGTCATTGCCAGCATCCCCGGCCAGACCATGGGCGTGGGCGTCTTCACGGATGATCTCATCGCGGCGCTGGGGCTGTCCCGCGTTCAGCTCAGCACGGCCTACATGATCGGTACCATCGGCAGCAGCCTCCTCATCCCGTTCGCCGGGCGCGTGCAGGACCGCGTGGGGCTGCGCGCCATGATTGTGCTGTCTTCGCTGGGGCTGGGAATGAGCATGGTCATGCTTTCGCGGTCTGACGAGCTTGTCAGCCTGGGAGGCGAGTCGTTTATCGTGTCCTTCGGCGTGATTCTCGTCTGCTTTCTGTTGATGCGGTTCTTCGGCCAAGGGTGCCTGACCCTGGCGTCTCGCGTGGCCATTGGCAAGTGGTTCAACCACCGGCGTGGGTTGGCCGCCGGCATATCCGGCGTGTTTGTGTCCTTTGGATTCAACGCGTCGCCGCTGCTCCTCAACCACCTGGTGCAGTCGTTGGGCTGGCGCGGGGCCGCGCTGACATTGGCCGTGGCTGTGGGCGGCGGAATGAGCCTCATCGGCCTGCTGTTTCATCGCGACAACCCCGAGGCCTGCGGGCTGGTCATGGACGGTATCCACGACGAGCAGTGGCAGCGGCGAATGGCCTCGCGAGTCCCCGAAACGCGTCGCGAGTTCACGCCGGGCGAGGCCGTCCGCACGCTGCCCTTCTGGGCGTTCAACCTGGGCCTGGCCTCACAGACGCTGATCGTGACGGCCGTGGTTTTCCACGTCGTTTCGATCGGCGAAGAGACGGGGCTGGACCGCACCCAAGCGTATTCCGTGTTTCTGCCGATGTCTGTCTTCGGCGTGGCCTCGAACTTTCTCGGCGGCTGGCTCAGCGACCGGGTCCGGCTCAAGTGGCTGCTCGGGGCCATGCTGTTCACGCAGGCGATGGGGACGTTCGGGCTTTCGGGCTTCGGTCACCTTTGGGGCAGGGCGCTGCTGATCGCCGGCTACGGGGTCGGGGGCGGCCTGTTCGCCACGCTGGCCACCGTGTCCTGGCCCCGTTTCTTCGGACGCAAACACCTGGGCGCGATCAGCGGCGCCAATATGTCCATCATGGTGTTTGCCAGTGCCATCGGACCGGTCCTGTTCAGCGCCGGCCAGGCTCGCAGTGGCGGCTACCACACCGTCATCCTGGCCAGTCTGCTCATGCCGGCCGCCCTCCTTCTCGTGTCGCTCCGAGCCGAGAACCCGCAGGAACGCGCTCGGCCTTCATGACTGTGAGCGAAGGATCACACGGGCGGGGGCACCGTCGCTGGCCGCGAGTTTCAGCGGCAGGGCGATTAGCTCGTAGTGGCCGGGGGCGACCTGGGAGAGGTCCAGGTTCTCCAGCACCACCACGCCCGCCCCGAGCAGAACGCGGTGGGCGGGCAGGTCGTCCGAGTCGTACGGGTCCATGGAGAAGCTGTCGATGCCGACCAGGCGAACGCCGCGATCCACGAGACGCTGGGCGGCCTCCACGGAAAGGGCGGCAAAGGCGGGGTCGAAGTGGCCCGTCTGCCATGCCCGGTACGCCCCGGTCCGCCAGAGCACGCGCTGCACGTCGCCGGCGGGAAGCCCATCGACGTCGGCGGCCGAGACGCCGTGACCGGCTTCCACGTCTACCACCCAGGCCGGGCCGCAGAGTACGTGCAGCGGCAGGGCCTCCACGCCATTTCCATCCGGGATGAGGTGCCGGGGTGCATCGACGTGCGTCCCGGTGTGCGCCGACAGCGATACGGCCGTGGTCGTCGTGCGGTCACCGTCCGCCTGTGATCGGAGGTGCGTAAACGCCGGCGGCGGGTCGCCCGGCCACATCAGCATCGTCGACCCAATGGTGTGCGTGCAATCAATCCAATCGGACGACATGGCTCAGACCCTTCTGGAGCATTCCTGCCTCGCGGGACGTTCAGGGGGTCCCGGTGGACGGCCGGCCTTCCACCGCATCGCTCGCAGGCGAGGGATCCACCTCGGTGTCGGGCAAGTTGGTGGCCAGTCGTGGGGACCCCTCAGACCTGGGCAGCAGGTCGCGAATATCGGCCGCGTGCCGGTCTTCGAAACGCATGAGCAGGATGCGGGAGCGTTTCGCCCGGAACCTTCCGGCCAGCCGGGTGCCGTCGCGACAGGCGAGATCGAACGTACCCTCTCGCCACTCGGCCCCGCCGCTCCGGCTCCCGGTAACCGTGACGGTGCCGTCGACCAGGTGGGTTCGACCCGCCCTTCGCCCCGCGTTCTGGTAGAACAGCCCGGTCACCGTCGGGCTGCCCTGCTCCGGGGCCTTGGCGGAATAGGTCCCGTTTGCCTGGGGGAGCCGAAGGTAGAGCTCAAACACGCGTCGTCCGCCGTGTGCGCCCGGCAGCGGCCAGCCCAGCAGCAGGCGATCGACGTTCTCGGCCGGATCGAACGTCGCCCAGTCGCTGGCTACGTGCAGTTCGCGGTCCGGCCGGGCGGGTTCCGGCTGCAGCAGCACGATCTCCGTGCGCGGCTCGCAGCCGGCAACAAGCACTCCGCTGATCAGAAAGAGGCCCCAGGTTGTTCTGCGAACCCGCATGATTGGCATCCACCCCGCGTGCTCCGCGCCAAGGCAGGAAGCACAGGTTCCATTATACGCCTGCCGCCACGCCCGGCCAGCATTGGGACATGGGGCCGGACGTGCCGGCTGACCACCGCTTCTCCTGGCGGGGCAGCGGGCGTGCCCCGGCCCGTGTGGGGGTCGGCCGGCTGATCCGATGCAGAGGCCCCAGTCGACCTGCGGTTGGGGGGCTTTACAAACCCGGGAGAATCGGGGAGAATTCCGGCTACGTCGGAGACGAGTCAGACCCGGTGGCTCAATTGGATAGAGCGTTGGCCTCCGGAGCCAAAGGTTGGCGGTTCGAGTCCGCCCCGGGTCGATGAGTGAAGCAGGCCCCGCGTGATGCGTTGCACGTGCGGGGCTTTGTTCTTCTCGGGGTTCAGGCGAGGGTGCTCATCCGCTTGCCTGCAAAGGCCGCGGCGGCGTAGGACCGTGCGGCGACGGCCGTTCCGATGGGGGTGGACGCCCGCGGGACGAAGGCGGGAGACGCGGGTTCGCGGTCTGCATGTCGGGCGCCGGCCTGCAGCCACACGGGCTTCGCCTCTTCGCCGGCAAGAATCGTGGCGAAGGACGGAGCGGCCGAGGTCGTTGCCGATGCGGCGGCAGCTTGGGCGCCTTGGCCGGACGCCTCCTCGGTTGCGGTGTTCGCCTTGTCGTCCAACGGATTGCCGGCGGGGCGAGTTGAGCCGCTCTCTGCCCCTTCGGCCTGCCGGGCCTGGAGGTCCATCCGGGCCTTCATTTCCTTCTGCTGGGCCTCGGCGGCGATTCGGCGATCGGCTGCAGACGGCTCGGACGGGGCCAGGGCGGCTCGGCGGACCACCTGCATCTTGCGGATGGTGGCGGCCGGGTCGTCGGGGACTTCGGAGGTGTCGATCCCCACTTCCCCGCCCGTGGCGTATTGTTTGCCGTCGGGTCCCGTCTCGTATTCATACTGCGCGCCGCCCTGGACATACTGCCCGCCGGCCGCGATGTGCGCCTGTTCGTGCCGACGGACCTCGGCGTCGCGTTCCTTGAGCTTGCGGACCTTCTCCTGGTCCTCTTCGCTGAGCGAGTCCTCGTTGACCGCCGCGGTGTCGTTCGGCTTGCTCGGGTCTTCCGCCTTCCTGGCAACCCGTGATGGGTTGACTTCCTGTTTTGCGTCGGGATGAAGCGCATCAGTCAGGGGGCGGGCGGAATCGGTTTCGTGAGACAGGTCCACCCAGTCCTGCGGCTGCGGATAGGCGACCTCCTCGATGGGTTGAAGTCCGCCGGCGCCTTGGGCAAAGGCCGGTCCCTGCGCGGGATAGGCGCGACGAACCGCCCCCGGTCCGAAGGCTGCGGCGATCAGGCTCGAGCTGGATACGCCCTCAATCATTCGTTCGTCAGACCCGATAACGTACACCGGCGCGTACACATGGCCGGCTCATCCATCATCGAATAGAAATGGACGCGAAAGAAGCGGATTCTTTGCCGAAACAGTCGTCCGGCCCGATAATACCGCCGGCACACACCGCAGCGTGAAGGGAGTTCGCATGGGATACGCGTACGTGATTTTTGGAGCGGGCAGGCAGGGCACGGCGGCCATCTATGATTTGTTGACGTATTGTCAGGCGGTCCGGGTGCTCGTGGTGGACCCGGATGCTCAGGCGCTTGAGCGAGCGTCGGAGCGTCTCTCCCGTATTGGCGTGCAACACGAGGAGGCGGTGACGTTTGCCCGCTCGGCCGGCGCCTCGGACCTGCGTGCCATGGATGTGGTGCTGAGCTGCGCGCCGTACCGGTTCAATGCCGACCTGACGCGACTGGCGCTGGAGGCGGGCGTTGCGTTCTGCGATCTGGGCGGCAACCCGGACGTGGTGGCCCGGCAGGAGCGCATCGCTCGCGAGAACGGCGCCGGGCTTCCGGTCGTTCCGGACTGCGGTGTTTCGCCGGGGCTGTCGAACATTCTGGCCGTTCACCTGGCGAGAGAGGAGAAGGCCGATGCAATTCGCGTTCGTTGCGGGGGTCTCCCCATCACGGAGTCGGCGGCCGACAACCCGCTGAAGTACAAGCTCGTGTTCGATCCGCACGGGCTGATCAGCGAGTACAGCGGGCGCGTGCCCGTGCTGCGCGAGGGAAGGCTGGAATACGTTGAGGCGCTGTCGTGCATTGAACCTTTTGACGGAGGCCGTCTGGAGGCGTCGCCGACCTCGAACAACTCGCCGCAGGTCGTCGCATATCTCCGGTCGCTTGGGGTGCGGCAGTACGACTACATGACGCTGCGTTACCCCGGGCACTGGGAGCAGGCCCGCGCATGGCGGGGCAGGGGCTTTCTCTGCGGAAACGCCGAGGCCGACGCCCGCCTGGCGGAGGAGTTGGCGGCCGACAGCACGCTGCGGTACGACCCGGAGCGCGACCGCGACCGACTGATCCTGGATGTTCTGGGCTTCGCCTGGGTATCGGGCGCCGAGGCCGGGTTGAGACGATACTCCGGCTTCCACATGGACGTGACGGCCGACCGGAGGACGGGCTTCTCCGCGATGGAGCTTACCACGTCGTGGGGAGGAACGGTTGTGGCGCACTACCTCGCGATGCATCGCGGAACGGGGCGAGTCCCGACCGGCTTCGCAACACCGGAGCAATTCATCTCGACGGAATGGGTGGTGGACGAGATGCAGCGCCGCCTGAAAGACACACCCGGCGGGAGGGGAAGTCACGCAACCGCCTCGTGATGGTTGGCAAATGATGCGAAGACGCCATTCCTGGTCGGACGCGGAATTGTCGAGAATCGCAGTGAGGCAATCGGTTGAACGCGCATGACTTCCGGCGTTCCTGCAAGCGACTTTCTTTCGCGGGGGTATTGACAGCACGAAGGACAGAAGCGATAACTGTGCCGGAAAGCACAAACAACCCTGCGGGATTCGCGTCCGCGGGTTCAGATCTTGTGGCCCTTGTGACCTTCCTCTTGTTCCGGCCCGAACAACCTTCACAAGGGCCACTTTTTTGTTTTCTCGTTGGGTTCGTACACCAGGCAGGCATCATGGCCACGCGCGGTTCGCTCGACGCGTGCGTGTGGGTACTGTTGCTTTCACAACAGGAAATCGCGTAACACTTTAACGTCCCAGGGATGGGGACATGAGAGGGTTTTCGTGATACGATAAGTTTGCAGTCTTGGGTTTGGGCAATTCGGTTCATCTCCCCGATCTGGGGGAGCAGCGCGGTGGGTTGCCGCCATTGGCAATCCGGCGGCCGGCCACGGAATGGCCGCTGACGCTCCTTGGGACGTCGGTCAGCTCGGAGAGCGTGCGGTGAGAGCCGGGAGACGAGTCATTGGGTTGGCGGTGGGCTTCGGTCTGCTGGGCTGGGGTCTCGCTGCAGCGCTGAACTATTTTTCACTCGACGGGCATGGCGGAAGTTTCTGGGGTGTCCTGATTGGAACGGTGCCGGCGGGCGCGTTCTATGGGCGGGCCGGGATGGTTGCTCTGTTTGTCGGGTTCGCGTTGCTGGTGATCCGGGTTCAGCGGGCGGAGTGGAGACGCGAGCGGGGGGGGTCGGCGGTGAAGGGGGGAGAGGCGGCGGGACAGCCCGGCCTCCTGACGCCGATCATTCGTGACAGCCCGGCGGTGGCATTTCTGTGGCGGAACGGGGACGGTCGGCCGGTGGAGTTTGTCACGGAGAACGTGCGGCGGTTCGGGTACGAGCCGGAGGACTTCTATGCGGGAGGAGTTCGGTTCCTCGATCTGATCGACTCGGACGATCGATGGCGGGTGGTGGAGGAGCAGTCGCGGGCGGAGCGAGAGGGCCGCGAGGAGATGACGGACATCTATCGGCTGCGGACGCGTTCGGGCGAGGTGCGATGGGTGGACGATCGGACGCGGCTTTGCCGAGACGACGAGGGGCGGGTCACCCATCTGCAGGGGCTTCTGTTGGACATCACCGACCGCCGGCAGCAGGAGTTGCAGCTTCTGCAGTCTCAGAAGATGGAGGCGGTGGGTACCCTGGCCAGCGGGATCGCTCACGATTTCAACAACCTGCTCACGGCGATCTATGGGTACACGGAGTTGGCGCGGGCGTCTCTTCCGGAGGACCACCGGGCGGTGGAGCCGCTTCGGATGGTGGAGCAGGCGGCCAGCCAGGCCTCGGGCGTGACGCGGTCGCTGCTGACGTTCAGCTGCAAGCACGGATCGCACAAGCAGCCGCTGAACCTGGTGCATGTGCTGACGGAGGCGATGCGGCTGCTGCGGCACGTTTTGCCGGCGTCCGTGGAGATCGTGGAGGACTACCGGTCGGACGGGGACGTCTGGGTCCGCGGGGACGCCATGCAGTTGCAGCAGGTCCTGATGAACCTGGCGCTGAATGCGCGGGATGCCATGCCGGAGGGCGGACGATTACGGATTGCGCTGCGTCGGGATTGCGAAACGAGAGGAAGTGGACGATCCATCCCCGGGGCGGACGCGAATGGCGCCGTGACGCTGACGGTGGAGGACTCGGGTACGGGGATGTCGCCGGACATCCGGGCCCGCGCGTTTGAACCATTCTTCACCACGAAGCCGCGCGGCCAGGGGGCGGGTCTGGGGCTGGCGGTGACGCACGGTGTGGTGACGGACTGCGGGGGGACGGTGGACGTTGACTCGGCGGTCGGACGGGGGACGAGCGTACGGATTGTATTGCCCTGTTGCGAGGCGGGGCCCGACCGGGTGAAGAGCGAAGAGCCGCAGGAGGTGGTTGCGGCCCGGGGGGAGACTTTGTTGGTTGTGGAGGACGACGATCACGTGCGGGCGATCGTCACGTCGTCTCTTCGGTCGCGCGGATACGAGGTGCTGCAGGCCCGGGACGGGGCGGAGGCGCTGCAGCGATTGCTCGAGAGCACGGAGCCGGTCCGCCTGATTGCGCTGGACCTGGATTTGCCGCGCATGAGCGGAGAGGCGTGTTTGCGGGAACTGCGGGATGCGGGGATTCGGATCCCCGTGGTGGTCACGACGGGAAGCAGCGAGCTGGGCGTGGAGTCGTCGGTTGACGGGGATGTGCATCTGTTGCGCAAACCGTTTCCGATGGCGGACCTGGCGGCACTGATTTCTCGGATCCTGGCCGAATCACGGCGCCCGGTGGGAGAGCGGATATGAACGGCAACATCCGAGTTCTGATCGTGGATGACCACGCCCTCGTGCGCGGCGCTCTTTCCGAGCGACTGAAGCGCGAGCCGGGGCTGGACGTGGTGGGCGGGGCCGGCGATGCCGGTGAAGCCATTCGTATGACGCTGGATCACAACCCGGACATCGTCGTGATGGACATCGATATGCCCGGGATGATCTGCTTCGACGCGGCCCGCGAGATCGCCTCGCTGCGCCCGGAGACGCGGGTCATCTTCCTCAGTGCCTTCCTGCACGACTGGTACATTCAGCAGGCCCTGCACGTCAAGGCGCGGGGCTATCTGACGAAGCGGGAGCCGCCGGAGAAGGTGATCACGGCCATTCGCGAGGTGGCGTCGGGGGGCGCCTATTTTTCCGAGGAGGTGCGGGCGCGCATCGTGGTGGATCGGAACGGGGCGACCCTGAGTGAGGATGCCAAATCACTGGTGTCCACCCTTACCACGCGGGAGGTGGAGGTGCTGCGGTACATCGCGCGCGGCCTCTCCAAGAAGGAGATCGCCCACATCATGCACATCAGCGCGAAGACCGTGGACAAGCACTCCACGAACCTGATGAGCAAGCTGCGCATCCACGATCGCGTTGAGTTGGCGCGCTATGCCATCCGCGAAGGGCTGGCCGAGGCCTGAGCCGAACCGGCCGCCGCCTGCGATCGGTGGTACTCGATGAAACGGGCGGCGCCCTCCTTGCCCATGTGACGCTCGAGCAGACGCGGGTCCGTCGTGGTCATGTCGCCGAGCATGAGGCCAACCAGCGTGTTTCCGAACGTCGGGTCTCGATGCCAGCTCAGGAACTTCGCGTTGAGCTGGAGATACTGCCGCAGCAGGACGGGGACGCCCTTGCCGTCCGCCTCGATTTCGGAAATCAGCGCGGACAGCTCCTGCACCCCCTGCATGAGCCGGCTGCCGGTCTCCACCGTGTCCTGACGCGGCCAGTGGGGCGGGTTCTTGGCCTTCACGTGGTAGCGGCTTGCGGTGATGTGGGAGTGAGCCCGGAGAAACGCCAGCATCATTTGCTGGGAGATGCTCTGGTAGGCGTTGCTGATGCTCCCCGGCCCGAAGATGTACTTGTACTGGAGGTTGCGGGCCACGAACTGCCCGATTCCCCGCCACAGCAGCGCCAACGGCGCGTGCTGACGCTGGTACTCCGAGCGCACGAACGAACGTCCCAGTTCCAGGGCCGGGCTGATCTCCTCCAGCAGATCCATGGGAATGTCGAATAGCGTGCATGTGTACAGGCCGTCGCGCCCGTACCGGGGCAGAATGTGGTCCGTGCGGCCGATCCGGTAGGCGCCGACGATTTCCTGTTTCTGCGTGTTCCAGACGAAGAGGTGCTCGTAGAGCGAGTCGAACCGGTCCAGATCTATGGACGCACCGGTTCCCTCGCCGGCGCCGCGGAACGTCACTTCGCGCAGCCGGCCGATTTCCTGCAGAATGTTCGGAATCTGACCGGCGCCGGCCATCCAGACGGAGAAATCGCCGCTGACGGCCAGCCGTTGTGTGTCGTCCAGTGACTCAAGGTCGCCCACGAGCGCGTCGATCGGTACGGCCGGCACGATATCCTTCGGTGTGGGCAGAGGCTCGGCCAGATGGAGGGCGCGGGGTGGTTTCGCCCGGCCGTCGTGCGGGTCGAGCACATACGTGCGCATCCGGATGTAGTTCAGCATGTCCTCGTCGGCGCTGAACGATTCCAGCTTGGCATACGGAATGGGCTTGCCGATGCGGACTCGCATGACTTTCCCGTGGGACCGGAAGAACGTGCGGGGCAGAAGCAGCGTGCGCAGCCGCTTGTGAATGCGACCGGCCAGGTAGAACCAGAGACTGTTGCGACCCTCGATGAAGACGGGCAGCACGGATGCGTTCGTCTTGCGAACCAGTCGCACCACGGTGTCGCTCCAGGGCGGATCGGCGAGCCTTCCCGAGCGGAGGTGCAGGTGGGAGACCATGCCCGCGGGTTGAATGACCAGGGCCCCGCCGCCGCGCAGCAAAGCAATGCTGTCCCGGATGGCGGTCATATTCACGCGGGCCGACTCGGGCCGGCCGAACGGGTCCAGGAAGATCATGGATTTGTGCAGGGGCTCGACGGACCGAAGGATGAAGTTCGACCAGCCCCGGGCATCGGTTCGCGCCAGCCGAACGACGCGGGTGAGCGTCAGGCCGTCCAGGGCCCCGTGCGGATGATTCGACACCACGATCAGCGGTCCGCGGGCGGGGATGCCGGCCAGTTGCTCCGGCGTCACCTCGTAGCGGACCCCTAGCTCGTTGAGGGTCCGTTCCAGGAAGTCTTCCGGCTCGGTCCGTTCCATGATCCGGGCACAGCAGCGGTTCGCTCCGTCCAGGTGCAGAAGGGCGGCCAGCGGTCGCTTCAGCAGCCGGAAGAGAAGACGAGGCAGCGTGCCCTTGAACGGACAGGTCAGCGTGAATGGTTTGGGGTCTGGCTGGGTCAAGGAGAAATCAACCGTCCTTTCCCGACGCCGGGCGGAGGCTGGCCTTCACGAGGCATGGACACACGGAGAAACACTCCGGAAGATACAGGATCATAGACGGCGGCGTCCGGCATTGTCAACAAATCATCTGGGGCGCCTTCTTTGCAGTGCGAAGGGCGTCCCGGCCTCGAATCCTTGACAGTCTCGGCGTCAGAAAGTGGCCGTCAACGTCTGAAAGCCGCGTCTTGCGGAGACTCCCTCCTGCATCCGCCCCGCGTCACCCAAACGACAGAGATCCAGCAGGGAGGGGGCGAAGACCCGCTGCAACCGGCTCCGAGGTGCCGCGTTGGCGGCTCGAACGGCCATGGCCACGCACGGTGTGCGCCAGCCGTATCGCACTTGCCCGGTGTGGGCCAGGAACAGGGATTCCAGGTGGCTCAGCAGGGGGTCTCCCCAGTTCAGGCGCTCCGGCCGGGGCGGGACCGGGGCGGGCGCCACGTCGTTCATGCAGATGGGCGGGTGGAACGTCACATGGATGGTCGT
>CAZPHH010000004.1:40902-106183 GCA_964586145.1 uncultured Phycisphaeraceae bacterium
GGACGGACGAGAACGAACTGCGGGTCCCGTTCGGCCGACCGGGGAAAGTACAGCCCGGTGGCCCAGACTCCGAACAGCAGCCCTCGCAGCGCCTCGGTCACGACGGGGAGGTCGTACGTCGGGTGCCGGTGAGACAACGCAAGGATGATGTTGTGCCTCGTGCCGCCGGTGCGCGGGTCAAAGAACTCCGGGTCCGACAGCACGCCGGCGGGGTCGTGTCGTTCGACGACGGGCCCTTCGCCCGGCGTCAGGCGGCGAAGCACTCCGCGCGAGATCATCTTGTGCGCGTGTTCGAAGAAGGCGGCCCGTCGGTAGGGCAGGCCCGGGATGATTCGTCGCATGCCATGATAGCAGAAGAGCGGCAGCAGACCGCGCCACGGGCCCGCCGTCAGGGGGCCCGGAACGGCTCGCTCGAGTTCGTTGAGGAGCTTCTGCGCGAGGCGGGGGACGATCTGCGCGGCCCGGAACGTGCCGCCCCCTTCGGCCTGCAGAAGCGCATCCGCGACGGTCAGCGCGCTGTAGTAGAACTCCTGGGCGGCGCCTTCATGCTGCATTTCCCGCCTTGTGCCGGCCCACGGATCCGTCTGCCGCAGGGCGTCCGCCAGCCGCCGGAGGCGGACCAGCCCGGGCGGGATCGCCCCATGCGTGTGTGCCAATGCGTCATGCCATCGCTGAAGCGTCGCCAGGTTGTAGGCGACGTCGTGCAGGAACTGCTCGCGGAAGGAGCGTCGGTACTCGACGAGGAGCGCGTCGCGCTCCGGATCGGCGTCGATGCGCGATCGCAGGGCGGCCCGTCTGGCGAGTTCCCCAAGCGGCGTGAAGGCCTCGGGCGGCGTGATGCGCGGCACGACCGGCCCGCGGCCCGGTGCTGGGGCGTCTGATCGGGATGGGGTCCGCGCGATCACGCGGCCAAGGTACCGCGGATCAGACGCGCAGGGTAGTCCGACGGGCAACGGCCGAGCGGGGTCCTGGAATGCTGATCGGTAATTCGGCCCCCCGGTCAAGGGGATAGAAAGGGCCCGGGCCGGCCACACGGCCGGTCTGTCTGCCGAAAACGCGGCCACACCGATTTGTCTCCGGCTCGCGGCCTCGGTGCAGGGCGACGGCGTGGCCTTTTCTGCATTGTCGCGAGGGGGCGGTATTGATACAATCGGCATGGTGGATTTGAGCCAAACATTTTCTCGGCATGGAAGGGGGCTGATATGCTTCGGCGCGGCACAACCTCTTCGGTCCTGGGTTTCGGTCTGTCCTTACTGCTGATGGCTTCTGCGGCAGCGGGCGGCACAACGTGATATGTCGATGACGACGCGGCACCAGGAGGCGACGGCCTGGGGTGGGCGACTGCCTTCACCCACCTGCAGGATGCGCTATACGCTTGCGCGGCCGGAGATGAGATTCGCGTGGCAGCCGGGCGGTATACCCCGGACCGCGATGCAGCCGGCCTGGCTACACCGTTCGATCGCGACGCTTCCTTTGTGCTCGTGGACGGCATAGCGCTGCGCGGCGGGTATGCGGGGATCGGCTCGCCGAATCCGGATGCGCGGGATGTAGCGGCGTACGTCACCGTCCTGAGCGGGGACCTGCGCGGCAACGATGTGGGTGGCTATCCCAACAGTGACAACAGCCGGCACATCGTGTCGGCGCTGGGAGTCGGTGCTTGCACGGTGCTCGAAGGCGTCACCGTTGCGGGGGCCTACGCGCACGCAACGGCCCCGGATGTGCTTTCTCGATCGGGCGGCGGAATCTACAGTTCAAACGCAAGCCTTCGGATCGAGCGATGCGTATTTCGCGGGTGCTATGCGTCCTGGTACGGTGGCGCGGTGTATCACTCCGGAGCCGGCACCATCACCATCGTGAGTTGCTACTTTGAGCAGAACACATCGGATCGGGGCGGCGCTGTCTTCGTGGGTGAGTCGGCACAGGCAGAGGTGCGTCACTGCACCATCGTGAGGAATTTCGCCTCGGACCGCGGCGGGGGGTTGCACCTGGGGGGGGGCGACGGCGGCGGCATCGGTCTCGAACTGCATCTTCTGGGAGAATCGACCCTTCTCCGGTGTCTACATTCCCACGCAGGCGGCGCAGATTTCCGCGGAGACGGGCGGCGGTCTGACGGTGGACCATTGCTGCGTCCAGGGGTGGACGGGAGCGCTGGGGGGTAGCGGCAACTTCGATGCGGACCCGCTGCTGGTCCGACGCGGGTTCCGTCTGCGCCCGGAGTCGCCATGCATCGACGCCGGCAGCGGAGATGGCGACTGGTCGGATTTCGACGGGGAGAGCGTCGTTCCCGGCGGGGTGCCGGACGTGGGTGCGGATGAGTTCATCGACTCGGACGGAAACGGTCTGGCGGACCGGTGGGAGGATATCCACTACGGCGTGCCGACCGGTTGTGACCCCGACTCGGACACCGATTTCGACGGGCTGACGGCTCGAGAGGAGTACGACCTGAACACGAGCCCGGTTGTGCCGCGCGGCGTTTATTACGTGGACACGCAAGGCAACGACAGTTGGGACGGGATGGCCCCCACCTGGGATGGCACACACGGGCCGAAGCGGACGATCCAGGCGGCGGTCGATGCGACGCGGCCGGATGAAGTGGATGTGGTTGTCATCCGAGACGGTGTCTATAAGGGGCCCGGGAACAGGGGTGTCCGGCTGCCTTATCACGATATCGTGCTTTGCAGCGAGAACGGACCCGAGAACTGCATCATCGACTGTGCGAAGGCAGACCGCGGACTGCGGGTTGACCGGGCGCAGTCCCCGTACACGGAGATTCGAGGTCTGACGATTCGTCACGGGAAGCCGATCGTCACCGGCACCAGTTCGGCCTATGGAGGAGGCATCTACTGCCACCAAGCCGATGTGACCGTCGACGGATGCGTCATCTCGGGCTGTGAGGCGAACGGCAGCAACGGGTACGGCGGCGGGATCTACATGCGGAACAGCCTCGGCCGGGTTCGAGACTGTTTCATCACAGGCAACACCGCGGTAGGGAGCATCGCGAGCGGAGGCGGGATCTATCTGGCGGGCGGGAGGCCTGTCGTGGACCAGTGCGTGCTGGTGGACAACCGGTCGCGATCCACCGGCCACCCGACCCAGGGTGATGCGAGTGCCGGGGGCGGCATCGGGATGTCGGACACCCTGGCCGTTGTTTCGGATTGCCTGGTTGCCAGGAACACGGCGAGGTTCGGCGGCGGGATTTCCGATCTCACCGTGTCGGAGTCCACGACTGCGGCACGAATCGAACGATGCGAGGTACGTGAGAATGTGGGTGTGCGGGGCGGAGGCTTCTACAGCCAGGACGCGGAATCATTGGTCCTCACGAACCTTTTTGCACGCAACACCAGCGAATACGGCGGAGCGATCGATTTCTACGGGTATGGCCCGAAGTGTCCGCGTGTGATCCAGTGCGTTGTGGCCGAGAACTCGAACTTCGGCAGCCTGGCCAGCGACTGGCCCCGGATCGGAGGGATCTCCGGGTTCTGCGTCGTGCAGAACACGATCGTCTGGGGGAATCATCCCGTGCAGGCCGGCGAGTCCGCGCGGCTTGAGTACTCTCTCGTGCAGGACGGCTACGCGGGCACGGGCAACGTGGATGCAATGCCTTGGGTTGCCCTGGGGCAGGACTGGCACCTCCTTCCCGGTTCGCCTGGAGTGGACGTCGGCACCAACACGCCGGCTGGGGGGTTGCCGGCTTTCGACTATGAGGGGGTCCCGCGTGCGCAGGACGGCGATGGCAGCGGCGAGGCGCGGCCGGACGCGGGCGCGCACGAGAACGTGCCGGGCGCTCCGCGGCTGGCGGTTTCGCCGAGCTGGTTGGATGTGCATCTGCCGGAGGGGGAGACGGACCCGGTCATCGTCACGCTGTCCGTCCGGAATTGTGGCGAAGGTATTCTTGACTGGCAGGCTTCGGAGAACACGTCCTGGCTCAGTCTGCCAACCACCTCAGGACAGTCAGCGGGCGACGTGCAGCCTCTGGAGGTCGCAGTAAGCGCAGCCACACTCAGTCCAGGGCGGTACCTCGGTTTTGTCGAATTGTCGAGTGATGGGGCTGCTGCTTGGGTGAAGCGTGTTCCGGTGACCGTGCATATTCATGCCGTGCGGGAGGTTCCTGCGCAGTACGCGACGATTCAGGCGGCGATCGATGCGGCGAGTTCTGGGGACAGCGTTGTCGTGTCAGATGGGGTCTACACGGGCGCCGGCAACAAGAACCTGCGACTGTACGGCAAGCGGCTGATCGTACGCAGCAAGAATGGCCCGGAGAACTGCGTGATTGACTGCGAGGGCGACGGAAGCGGATTCACGATTCAGGATGAGGAGCCCTGTGGAACGGAGATATCGGGTTTCACGATTCGAAACGCGTCGGCAAGCGCGGTGGTGATCAGCAACGGCAGTCCCGACATCCGCAATTGCCGCATCGTGGGGAATGCCGGCGTCGACGGGGGCGGCATCCGGTACGCCGGGAGGTTCTCGAGTATCGAGGACTGCCTGATCGCCCACAATGAAGCGGCAAACGAAGGGGGTGGCGTCTACGCTGCGGGATCGAATCTCACGGTGCGAAACTGCGTGGTCTCGAACAATGAGGCGGTGGCATTGGCTGGGGGTATGCAGGGGGGCGGCGGTGGTGTGTCGGTACGCGGCGGGAACGTGACCATCGTCCATTCCCGGATCCTTGATAACGTCAGCGGGACGGTGGGAGGCGGCCTTCGATTGCAACAGCAGTCCGGGACGCGTCTCTCGCATTGCGTTATCGCAGCGAACTCCGCTCGCAGCGGCGCGGGCGTGTACGTTTACCAGGTTCAGGAGCACCTGGATGTCGTGAACTGCCTTGTCTGCGGCAATGTCGCGTCCGAAGCGGGTGGAGGGATTGCGATTGACTTCGGCGGCAACGCTCGGATGCTGAGCAGCACAATCGTGGGCAATGACGGTGCGAACTGGGGTGGAGGGCTCTATTGCCGACAGGGCGACATGATTGTGCGTAACTGTGTCATCACGCAGAACACCGCTGCGCAGGGCGACGAGGCGGCGGTGGACTTCTCCGGCCTGCTGGACATTGATCATTCCGCCCTGTTGAACGGCCAGCAGGGCGTCTGGATGGATGACATGTGGGCCGACGTGCAATGGGGCCGTGTCATACCGGACGATCCGCGGTTGCGAGACCCGGACGGACCGGACGGGGATCCGGCCACGTGGGAGGATGGCGACTACAGCCTGGCCCCCGGTTCCCCTTGTATCGATGCCGGCAGCAACCTTCATCTTCCTTTGGACCCGGACGACGTGGATGGGGACCGCTTGCGAGTGGAGCTGCTTCCGGTCGATCTGGCCGGTCAGGAACGTCTTCGTGAAGAGCCGACCGTTCCTGACTCCGGCGAAGGGACCGCACCCCTTGTGGACATCGGAGCGTACGAATACCAGCCCGTCCCCGGCGACCTGGACGGTGACGGCGACGTGGACACGGATGACCGGGCCGTCTTTCTCTCTACGTATGGTCGGTGCGAGGGCAACCCGGCGTTCCTGCCCGCGGCGGATTACGACGGTGACGGCTGCGTCACGCTGCCGGACTACCAGGCGTGGTTGGCCGACTACCGTGCGTTCAACACGCCGCCGGAGATCCCACCGTCGGGCGGCGCCAACAGCGGCTCGGTCGGCTCCGGTCACCGCGTCCAACCGGTTGGCGTGAACGCCGATGCCGCGCCGGTGGGGAATCTTGAGCCTGGCGATCCGACCCCCCGGTCGAGGCCGTAGCGGGGGTCCGGGGCGGGCGGGGGAGCGCGTTTATGCAGGGGGCGGGCTGCCTTGGCGGCCCGGTTCCATCTTCACGGCATCGCGGCCGGTGGTTTGGGCGCGGACGGCGGCCATCTGGACGGCGAGGCGGATGGCGGCCTTCATGCTGCCGGGGTTGGCCTTGTTGCGGCCGACGATGTCGAAGGCGGTGCCGTGGTCGACGCTCGTGCGGATGATGGGCAGCCCGAGCGTGACGTTTACCGCCGAATCAAACGCGGTGAGCTTGATGGGGATGAGCCCCTGGTCGTGGTACATGGCCACGATGCCGTCGTACTTGCCCCGGGCCATCCAGAACAGCGTGTCGGCGGGGAACGGTCCTTCGACGTCGATGCCCGCCTCGCGGGCCATGAGGAGGGCCGGCTCGATGATGCGCCGTTCCTCGTCGCCGAAGCGGCCCTCTTCGGATGCGTGCGGGTTCAGGGCGGCGACCGCGATGCGGGGATGGCGGATGCCGAAGAAGTTGCGCAGGGCCTCGTGCAGCAGGTCGATCGGCTGGAACACGTACCCGATCGTAAAACGGTTGCGCAGCTCGAACAGCGCCACGTGCGTGCTGGCCAGGGCAATGCGGTAGCCGCCGCCGACGAACATCATCGTGACGCGTCTGGCGTCAAGCGCCTGGGCGAAGTATTCCGTATGCCCGGGCACGCGCTGGCCCGCCATCTGCCAACTGACCTTGTGGATCGGGCCGGTGACAACTGCGTGGATCTGCCCGGCCCGGGCCGCCGCAATGGCATCATCGACAAAACGCAACGAGGCGTGGCCGCCTTCGGCGGTTGCGTGGCGAAGGGTCGGGCCGAAGCTGGTGTATTCATCGTAATCGGCCACCACCACGCCCGATTCGACACGGTTGGCGTCTTCGTGAGGCAGGCGATACCAGAAGGGGTTGATCTCGGCCAGGTCTGCGGCGTAGCAGAGCAGCTCATTCAGGCCGTAGACGATGAAACGGGCCAGCCGGCGCACCTCCGGATCGGCCAGGGCCTTGACGACCACCTCCGGCCCGATGCCGGCCGGGTCGCCCATGGTGATCCCGATCAACGGCTTCGCGTTGCCGGCGGCGGGTGACGGGCTGCGCGGCTGTTCCGTCATGCGAACCCCAGTTCCTGCAGTCGTTCCGGCGTCAATCCCGGAGCGCGTGCCGAAGCCCGATCGTGCTGCAGCCAGTGGATGACGGTTCGCACGAGGATGTCGGTCTCCACATTCAGAACTGCCCCCACGGGTCGCGTCCAAAGCGTCGTTTCGCGAATCGTCGTGGGGATCAACGCCACGCAGAAGCGGCGGGGGTCTGATGAGGCCACGGTCAGCGACACGCCGTCCAGCGCGACGGAGCCCTTGGGCACGAGATAGGGCACCAGCGCGGGGTCCGGCTCCAGCTCGAGGACTTGCTCGTGCGGGGTGTCCCGCCGGGCGGCGAGAGCGGCCGTCCCGTCGACGTGTCCCTGAACGATGTGCCCGTCAAGCCGGCCATTGGCCCGCAACGATCGCTCCAGGTTGACCCGGTCGCCGACGCGCAGGCCGCCCAGGTTGCTGCGAGACAGCGTCTCCGCAACCACATCAAACGCAAACCGGGCGCCTTCGATTCGGGCGACGGTCAGGCAGACGCCGTTGACGGCCAGGCTGGCGCCGAGATCCAAAGCACCGGCCAGAGGAGCGGCTTCCAGGGAGAGTCGGCACCCGCCCGATCGAGCGGCAACGCTCGTTACCGTTCCGACCGCCTCAATGATCCCGGTGAACATAAACCATTATCTCAAAAATGGTTAGACTAAGATCGCCTTCACTCCATGCTAGGCGGACGGATGGGATTGTCAAGGCCGGAGAAAGGGGAGGGCGGTACACCCCCCAGGGCGGATCAGGACAACAGGGCGTCAATCAGCGCGTCATCCTCGATTCCCAGGCCTTCCAGCGCCTGACGCTTTTCGTCCGGGCTGAGAGACGCATCATTGAGGATCGCATTGATGTCGTCCAGGTAGAGGCCCCGCCCGTCGTCCACAATCGCCGCGCCGGGGAATGCCGTACGCTTGAGGCTCAGGATCCCGCATCCGCTTGATGCCAGAGCGACCACTGCCGCCAGGAGGACTTGGAGGGATGCTCGCGTATGTGTACGTTTCATGCCGTCTGGACTCCCTGCGGGGCCGGTTGCCTCACGGACTCTGGATCGCCGAACGAGTTTTCATTGTAGTGTCGGCCAGGCGCGACGCCAGAGTTTATCCGCCGGCGCGTGTCCCGGGCGCCAGGTGGATGCGGATTCGAAGGAAGGTGGCGGCGGCGGCCGGGGGCTACGGTTCATAACCTCTTTTGGGTGCACCTGTTACAGGTGCCGGCAGGGCGCCGGACTCCGTCTTCTGGTTGGGGCGGAGGGCACACGCGGTCTTTGGAAGGGCGGGCAGGTGGTATGGCAGAGCGTTTGTGAGAGAATGAATGCCGGAAACCCGGGTGGTGTCGCCCGGGCAGGCGTGTGTGTTTCAGGCTACCGCCTTCGCAAGGACACCGCGGGAAACTTTCATGGCGATTCCGGTTGTGGCGATCATCGGGCGGCCGAACGTGGGCAAGAGTTCGCTGCTGAACTGTCTGGCCCGTCGCATGATCAGCATCGTGGAGCCGACGGCCGGCGTGACCCGTGATCGGGTGAGCCACATCTGCGACATCGACGGCGTGTACGTGGAGTTCGTCGACACCGGCGGGTACGGGATCGACGACCCGGACAACCTTCGCGAGCACGTGGAGCGACAAATCCAGTACGCGGTGGACGCGGCGGCATGGATTCTGTTTGTCGTGGATGTGCGAGAGGGCATCACGCCGCTGGACCAGGACGTGGCGGACCTCATCCGTCGGCAGGCCGATCGCGTCAGCGTAGTGGTCAACAAGGTAGACCAGCCGCACCTTCTGGCCGGCGTGGGGGAGTTTGCGCGTCTGGGGTTCGGCGATCCGGTGGGCGTGTCGGCCACGCAGAACTTCAATCGCCAGGAACTGCTGGAGCACATCCTGGAGAAGGTCCGAGACCTGGCCGGCGAGGCGCCGTCGGAGCCGGCGATGAAGCTGGCGCTGGTCGGGCGGCGGAACACGGGCAAGAGCACCTTCATCAACGCGCTGGCCCGGGAAGAGCGCGTGATCGTCAGCGAGGTCCCCGGCACGACGCGAGACTCTGTTGACGTTCGGTTCGACCTGCACGGGCGCACGTTGGTGGCCATCGACACCGCGGGCGTGCGGAAGAAGAGCAAGCTGGCGAACGCCGTGGAGTTCTACGGATACAGCCGGGCGTTGCGGTCGGTGCGGAGGGCCGACGTGGTCCTGTTCTTCATCGACGCGGCCGAACCGGTCGGCCAGGTCGACAAGAAGCTGGCGCAGATGATCTGCGAGGAGCACAAGCCGTGCATTCTGGTGGTCAACAAGTGGGACCTGGCGGTGGGTCGGGCGTCTTCGGACGCTTACGGGGACTACCTGTGTCGCACGCTGCCGTCGCTCGACTATGCTCCCGTGGCGTTCACCACGGCCCGGGACGGCAAGAACATCCAGACGGTGGTGGACACGGCGGCGTCATTGTTGAAGCAGGCGCAGCTTCGGGTGGGGACCGGCGAGCTGAACCAGGCGCTCGAGCGAGTCCTGGCGGAACGCACCCCGTCGGCCAAGCGCGGCACCCGTCCGGTGAAGCTGTATTTCGCCACGCAGGTGGCGGTTCAGCCGCCGACCATCGTGTGTTTTGTGAATGAGCCGTCGCAGGTGGGGCGGGACTACCAGCGGTTTCTCCAGAATCGGATGCGGGATCTCTTGCCGTTCCCGGAGGTTCCCATACGCTTGGTCTTCCGCGGACGAAGCGGACGGCATACGCGGACGCCGAGCCGCGTGAAGAACGGTTGACGCCGAGGGAGGTTGCCGTGTCGGTCGAATTCCATTGCAGCAAGTGTTCGAAGCTGATCCGGGCCCCGCGTGAGGCGGCGGGCAACCGGGGGAAATGCCCGTACTGCAAGCAGAGCGTGTACATCCCCACGCCGCCGGACGAGTTGGAGGCCATTCCGCTGGCGCCTGTCGACGAGGGCCCGGCGAAGGCGGAGGATGCGTCGGATCGCGAAGCAGAGGACCTCCTGACGCGTCTCGGACGCGACGAGACGCCCGTGGGGGAGGGGGATCCGGGGGGGCCGGCGGGCGTGTACGTGCGCCCGGCGGAGGGCGTGGCGGACCTGGTGGCGGAGGCGGTTCGGGCGCTGCAGGCCTCGGACCTGGACCGGGTGGAGGGACTGGTCGCGCAGCTCCGCCAGAACCGGGCCAAGGCCCGGTCGTACGTGCAGACGCTGATGATGGATGAAGTGCCGCCTCCGGAGCTGGAATCGTGTCCACCCGCCCTGTACAGCGGCTTTCTTCGAACGTTGCTGAGCCGGCTGTGAGCCTGCGTCGTTTCAGTCGAAGTTGAACTGCATGCCGATATGGTACCCGGTCCGTCGGGCCGTACAGTGCCGGACGGTCGCCTGTCCATGCAGGCTCATTTCCGGCTGGTGAACGGCGATGGAATGGACGTGGCCGGGTTCCAGCTTCACGTCGCTTCGAACGCCCACGCCGGCTTCGCTCAGGTCGTGGAGTGTGGCGATCACATGCGAGTCGGGGCCGCCGGCCGCGGGGATCCAGATTTCCACCGCACCGGGGAACGGCCAGCGAGGCGCGGCCCGTTTGCCGAGGGGGTCCGGCGTTCCGTGGGTCGGACTCCGGGAGGCCAGAAGCTGCCGGACGGCTTCTCGGGTCAGGGGGACGATCTCATCCGCATCCATGCTGCACCTCGTTCATCGCCCTTCCCAGCTTCGTGCGTGGTAGTGGCCCGGCGCGCCCCGGCCCCGTGTGGACCGCTCTTCCCAGCAATGCCGTGAGGGCCGGGAGCGACGGCCTACGGCACCAGGAGGACCTGGGTCACCTCCGGTATCTTGTGCTGGAGCGAGCGTTGGATCCCGTTGCTCAGCGTCGCCTGAGCGTGCGGACATCCGCAGCAGGCCCCGTGGAACCGAACGTTGACGACTCCGCCGTCTTCCACGGACACCAGCTCCACATCGCCACCGTCATTCTGCAGATACGGGCGCAACTCCTCCAGGGCCTGCTGGACACGGGCCGTCAGCTCTGAGTCACGCGTCGGGTTGTCCGTCATCGGGCGGTCCTTTCCTGAACAAGCCGGATCCCTCCGGAGCAGACCCATGCTACGTCGAAAACCGAGCCCGGGCAAGGTGGAGCCGAACTCCGTCAGGACGACAGCTCGGCCACCTGGAACGCCAGTTGCTCGAAGTGAACGGCCAGGTCGACCGACACCACGGGGACCCCGGGGGGCGTGTCCAGTGCGACCGGTGCGAAGTTGAGCAGCCCCAGAACGCCGGCGGACAAGAGCCTTTCGGCCGTCACCTGGGCCTCGGCAGCCGGAACGGCTACGATCCCGATGCGAATCTGCTCCCCGGCAATGACGGACGAGAGCTCGGACATGGGCCGGACGACGAGCCCGGCGGATTGCGGGAGGGGGCGTCCGACGAAACTCAGGTTGGTGTCAAATACCGCAGCAATGCGGAACCCCCGGCCGGCGAATCCGCGGTAGGCGGCCAGGGCCCGGCCAAGGTTTCCCGCGCCGACGAGGGCGGTCGCCCAGACCCGGTTGGTGCCGAGGATGAGGCGGGCCTGTTCGATCAGTTCGTCGACCCGGTATCCGAGGCCCGGCCGGCCGAATTGCCCGAAGTATGCGAGGTCCTTTCGGACCTGCGCATCCGTGACGCGCAGGGCCTTACCGAGCTGTTGGCTGGAAATCGTGGCATGTCCGTCTGCCCGGAGGGATTCCAACTGCCGCAGGTAGAGGCTCAGTCGCCGGATCGTGGGGCCGGGAACATGTGCGTATCGAGGCATCTCGAATCCCGAACGTCGGGTACGAACGGCATCAGGCCGGAACGGCGGGCAGTATAGCGAGGCTGCGAATCGGGCGTCAAGCGCGGGCGGAAGCGTTGACGTGCCACGAACGGCGATGCTTGACAGTGACAACGAGCATCCGGTAGGGTTTCGGCTTGGCATTGGCGCGATGCCGGCAGGCAGAGACGCGGTGGGGAGCGGATCCCGGAGTCGTTTGATGATGGTCAAGAAGCTGTCGGAGGCTCGCGAACCGGCACCGGACCGGCTTGGCAGGAGAGCCCGTTGGGACCTCGTGGCTGGGCTGATGATGGCCCTGCTGGCTGCAACGACGTTTGGGCAGGATGCCGGCAGTACGGAGGCGGACAAGGCCGTGGATGAACTCCGCGGGCGAGCACCGGTCGGAGAAGAAGACGATCGCATACTGGATGCCTGGATTCAGCAGGAGTTGTCTCGGCTGGACGAAGACCCGACGAACGCGGAGCGTGCGAATGCGTTCCGAACGCGTTTTGTGGCACAGATCACCCATTCGAGCAACTCTCCGGAGTTTGTGGCTCGGCTGGCGGACCGGGTGGGTCTGCTGTTCACGCCTCGCCTGGCCGAGTGCGACAAGCTGGCACCGCCGGTCGCTCGGGCCCTGGCCGGTGTCCTGCGTCAGTTTGACCGGCCCGGTGTGATGGACGCCCTGGAGGCCGGTCTGCGGTGTGAGAGTCGGCAGGACGTGCGGTACCTCTGTGCGCAGGGTTTCGTACGGCTGCGCGACAACATTGCCGTGAATCCGGTTCTGACGGAACGCTTCCTGCGGATTCTCCGGACCGCCGGGCAGGCGGAGACCAGCGGGATGGTGACGGCCCAAATCTATGAGGCCCTGTCCTTTCGGTCTGCGGACCGTATGCCGGATGCGATGGCGGTGATGCTCGACATATGGAACGCGCGGATCGAGAAGCGCCGGGCGGTGCCCGTCTGCGACGGCGGCGAGTTGGGGCTTTTGAATTTCGTCACGGCCAATCGGCCGACAAGTCGGCCGCTGCTGGAGCGGCTCGTGCCGCTTCTGGCCGTCCAGCTTCGGCTGGACGTGACCCGCTTGGAGCAGGAGCGATTGGACGAATACGAACGGATGCAGCTTCTGGCGAGCGTCGACGCCGGGGAGGCGCTGCTGACGCAACTCGTAAGTCCGTCGGCCGCACCCAACGTTCGCAACGCCCTCAGGAAGGGCGATGACGTGCGCATGCTGGAGGTCCAGATCGAGCTGAACAAGTGGATTGGCACACCCAACGCGCCGGGTGTTCTCAACGCCTCGCCGTGGAATGTTCCCGTCGGCGCCCCGTAACGACAGGCCGAATTCTCTGGTTTTCCGCGCCCCCATTTCGAAGGGATGCGCCTTCCGCGGGACGGTGGCAGGCGTAAGACTCTTGCCCTATAGTGGTGGCGTCGGGGGAGGATTCCGCCCCGTGCGATGGATCGACACAAGCCTCCGAGGGATGGAATGATGGCCATCGGGACGGCCCGCGGATGGATTCTGACGTGCGTGGCGGCTGCGGCCGTGTGGGCCGGTGACTACGATCCGACCCGGGATCCGCTCGTCAACCCGCCTTCTCTTCTTGAACCGCCGCCGCACGAGGCGGACCGGATCGCCGGGGACGACTGGATCGTCCGGCATCTGCGGGCAGAGCCGGCCACCCTGAATCCGATCCTGACCTCTTCCGGGCACGAACTGACCGTACAGGAGCTCCTCTTCGACGAACCGGTTGTGCTTGGGACGGGCTTCGAATGGACGCTGAATCCCGCGATGGCCGAGGCGTACTCGGAGGCGGATGACCACCTGAGTGCGGAACTTCGCCTGAAGGCGGGATTGACGTGGCAGGACGGCGTGCCGCTGACCGCCGAAGACGTGGTGTTCGCCTGGGAGATGATCCGGAGCGAGCACGTGCCGGCGGTGCGGGCGCGGGCCGCGATGGACGGCGTGGCCGATTGCCGGGCGGTCAATCCGTTGACGGTGCGGTTCCGATTCCGGGAGGCGCTGCCGACCAATCGCTGGCGCATCAAGTTCCCGATCCTGCCGAGACACGTGTACGGGCGGGGGGTGAGCGACGACCCCACGCTCAGCCGGAGCGACGCGCACGTGCAGGCGAATCGTCATCCGGTGGGTAACGGTCCCTATCGGCTGGTGGACTGGTCGGCGGGCGATCGGATCGTACTGGAACGCTGGGCGGGCTACGCGGGTCCCCGGCCCCACTTCGCCCGGGTGATCTTCCGGATCGTCCCGGACGGCAACACGGCCCTGCTGATGTTCAAGCGGGGGGACCTGGACGAGATGATGCTGACGCCGCAGCAGTTTGCCCGTGACACGCAGGACGAGCGATTCGCCCGGGTGGGGGTCAAAGGCTGGGCGGACCAGGCGACGGTGTATTGCATCGGCTGGAACATGGACGGGACCAACCCGTTCTTCGGCGACGTGCGTGTTCGGCAGGCCATGTCGCATGCGCTGAACATGCCGCTGATTCTGAACACGGTGTACGATCGGCTCTTTTCCCGGTCGCGCGGGCTGTTCCCGCCCGGCTCGTGGGCGTACAACGCAGATATTCCCCTGTTCGATTACGACCCGAAGAAGGCCGCCGCGCTGCTGGATGCCGCCGGCTGGCGGGTGGATGCGGAAGACGGCTGGCGCTACCGGAACGTCGTCGGCGCGGATGGGACCCGGACCCGAGTGAAGTTTTCGTTCACCCTCGGTTTTGCCCAGGAATCCAAGACGTCTCCGCAGGTGGCGGCCGTACTACAGCAGGACCTCCGTCGGCTGGGCGTGGACATGAAGCTGCAGGCGCTGGAGTACCTGACGCTGCGCGGGCGCGTGTTCACGCGCGATTTCCAGGCGGTGGTCTGGGCCTGGACGGCCGAGCCGGAACCGGACAACGCGTGGAACCTGTTGCACAGCGCCGCTCGAAGCGGCGGTCAGAACTTCGTGGGATACGCCGACCCGGACGTGGATGCCCTGCTCGAGCAGGGGCGGCGTTCGTTCGATCCGCAGGTGCGGCGGGGCGTCTATCAGGCGCTGGCGGCAAAGGTGTACGAGGATGCCCCGTACACGTTCCTGATCAACGCCCCGAGCCTCTGGGCGTTTCACAGGCGGGTCCGCGGCGTCCATTTCAGCCCGATGGGGCCGGCCGGGTTCTATCCGGGCGCCCGGGCGTGGTGGGCGCCGGCGGGAGAGCAATTGCGGGGCAGGCCGTAGGGCGCGGTCGGGAGGTCCTTGCGGGGGGCGTCGGAGTCGCCGGTATGGTTCGGTATGTTGCCAAGCGACTGCTCCTGGCCGGCGTCACGCTCGTGGGAATTACGATCGTCACGTTTGCCGTGACGCGGCTGGCGCCGGGGGATCCGGCGCTGGAGGCCGTCAGTCGTGGCGGGGCCTCCACGATGTCGGCCGAGGCGTACGCGCGGCTTCGCACGTACTACGAGTTGGATCAACCGGTCACGCGTCAGTATGCGGCATGGCTGGGCCGTGTGGTGCGGCTTGATTTCGGTCGTTCCTTCCACGACGGGCGGCGCGTGACGGACAAGATCGGCGAGCGCCTGCCCGCAACGCTGTGCCTCGCCGGGGGGGCCGTGGTCCTCTCCCTCGCCGTGGCCGTACCGATCGGGCTGGCGTCCGCCCGCAGGGCCGGAGGCGTCTTCGACACCGTGGCCGGGGGCATACTGGCGGCGCTGTATTCGGTCCCGCGGTACGTGATGGCGATGCTGCTCATCGTGGTGGTGGGCGTACACCTGGACTGGTTCTCGCCGTATGGCCTGCGGTCGGAGAACTTTGAGGACATGTCCTACCCGGGAAAGGCGGCGGACCTGGCTCGCCATTTCGCGTTGATCGTGTTCTGTTTTGCGTATCCGCTCATCGCGTACCAGGCCCGGTTCATTCGCGGCAACCTGCTGGAGGTGCTGGGCCAGGACTACGTGCGTACGGCGCGGGCAAAGGGACTGCCGGAGCGTGTGGTCCTGCACCGCCACGCCTTCCGAAACACGCTGCTTCCGCTCATCACGGTGGTGGGTCTGCTGGTTCCGTCCGCGCTGGGCGGTTCCGTGATTCTCGAAACCATGTTTCAGTGGCCGGGGATCGGGCAATTGTTGTTCCAGGCCATGACGCAGCGGGATTATCCCGTGGTGATGGCCCTGACGGTCGTGGCGGCGGTCGTCGTTCTGCTGTGTACGCTTCTGGCGGACCTGACCTACGCTCTGGCGGACCCACGGGTGCGGTATGCCTGACACCTCCGTCCGGCAGTCCTGTCTGACGTCGCGATCGCACGCGCCGGGCCTCTGGCGACGGTTCCGCGGCCGGCGCCTGGGGATGCTGAGCCTGGTTGGGCTGGTGGCGCTGGTTGGCGTGGCCGTGCTGCGTCCAGTGCTGGCCTCGCGGCTGCCCGTCGTGTGTCGATATGAGGGCCGACTGTACTTTCCGGGGGTGGTGGAGGTTGTGCGGTCGGTGCCGTTTGCGTCGCTTGTGGCGGGGGAGGGCCGGCCGTTCAGTCTGCCGTCGTTTGATGTGGAGACGGCATTGGCGGAGAGTTCTTTCGGCGTGCGGGCCCTGATTCCGTATGACCCGATGGCCTATTCGTCTGATGTTCGCGCCCGTCCGAGCCGTCAGCACTGGCTGGGCACGGATGACCTCGGGCGTGACGTGGCAGCCCGTCTCGTTCACGGAACCGCCGTCTCGCTGAAGGTGGGGCTGGGGGCGATGGCGCTGGCCGGCCTGATCGGGATTGCCCTTGGCGCCTGGGCCGGATACGCGGGCGGAATCGTCGACATGGCGGTGAGCCGGCTCATCGAGCTGGTGATGTGCTTCCCGGTGTTCTTCCTCATTCTGGCCGTCATGGTCTGGGTGGAAGAGCCGGGCGTGAACCACGTAATCCTTGTGATCGGGCTGACGGCCTGGACGCCCATCGCCCGGCTCATGCGGGCGGAAATGCTGCGTCTTCGCGACAGTGAGTTGGCCACCGCGGCGCGGGCGCTGGGCGCCGGCCCCGTGCGCGTGTTGCTTCGGCATCTTTTGCCCAACGCGATGGCGCCCGTGCTGGTGACGATCACGTTCGGCGTGGGTCATGCGATTCTGATTGAGGCGGCGCTGTCGTGGCTGGGGTTCGGCGTGCCGCCGCCGGCCCCGTCGTGGGGCGTCATGCTTCGATCGGCCTACGACCAGATCCATTCCGCACCCTTTCTGGTGTATCCGCCGTGTGTGGCCATTTTTGCCACCGTGCTGATGGTGAATTGGCTGGGCGAAGCGGTGCGAGACGTGGCCGATCCGCGCGGTGAATCGGAGAACCTGGTGCCCGGCTGACGGAGTGTGCATGGCCCATGAGCCCGGACCGCCATCCTGCTGCACTGGCCGTGCGTGATCTGCGTGTGGAGATGCGCACGCGGGACGGCATCGTGCATCCCGTGGACGGCGTGTCGTTTGACATCCGGCGCGGACGCACGCTCGGGTTGGCGGGCGAGAGCGGTTGCGGCAAGACCCTGACCGCGCTGGCGCTGATGCGTTTGCTGCCGCGGGGCCGGGCGCGGATTTCCGGGGGGTCGGTGCTCTGGTCGAATGGTGACGGAGAGCCGGTGGACCTGGCGACCGTCGGCGAGCAGGAGGTCCGACGGATGCGCGGGCGCCGGCTCGCCATGATCTTCCAGGATCCGGCGGCGGCCCTGAATCCCGTCTTCACCGTGGGCGAGCAGATTGCGGAGGTGTCCCGGCTTCACCTGGGGCTGTCGCGCGGAAAGGCCATGCAGCAGGCCGCGAGGCTTCTGTCGCGTGTGGGCATTGCGGATGCGGCCCGGCGGGCCCGGGAGTATCCGCACCAGTTTTCCGGCGGCATGCAGCAGCGGGCCATGCTGGCGATGGCGCTGGCGGGCGAGCCGGCCATCCTCATCGCCGATGAGCCGACGACCGCCCTGGACGTGACCGTGCAGGCGCAGATCGTGGACCTGTTGCGCGGGATTCAGTCCGCGGGTGGAATGGGGATGCTGTGGGTGACGCACGATCTGGGCGTGCTCGCGCAGGTGGCGGACGAAATCTGCGTGATGTATGCGGGTCGGATCGTGGAGCGAGCGCCCACGCGTGAGCTGTTCTCGCACCCTCTGCATCCGTATACGCAGGCGCTTCTTGCGTGCGTGCCGCGCCTGCACCGGCCGGCGGGCGGCAGCGGCATTCCCGGAAGCGTGCCGACGCCGACCGATGTCCCGCCCGGCTGCCGGTTCCACCCGCGCTGCGCGCTAAGTCGTCGCCGTGCGGCTGAGGCCGGTGCAGCGCTCTCCATCGAGGGTCCATCCGGCCGCGTGCTTCGGCACTGTGTGGACGAGATTCCGGTTCTGCGGCAGGCGCGTCCGGAGCATTGGATTGCCTGTGGGGAGGTGGCCTCATGAGCGACGCCGCCTTCCCGCTGCTTGGCGCGACGGGTCTTTCCGTTCGCTACGGTCCGTCCGGCGGGCGGGGCGGCGTGACGGCTGTCAACGGTGTGACGTTTGACCTTTCCCGGGCGACCACATTGGGATTGGTCGGCGAGAGCGGCTGCGGCAAGACGACGCTGGCCCGGGCGGTGCTTCGCCTGGTGCCTCTGTCCAGTGGGCGGGTGGTCTTTGACGGGTTGGACCTGTCTCGCCTGGCCCGTTCTCATCTGCGACGGTTGCGACGCCGGATGCAGATCGTGTTCCAGGATTCGCTGGGCAGTCTGAACCCGCGTCTGACCATCGAAGAAGCGGTGGGGGAGGGGCTGCGGATTCACCGCTTGCGGCGCGGTCCCGCCGTTCGGGATCGCGTGGCGGAGATGCTGGGTCGGGTGGGCCTGCAAACCGCGGACCTGGGCCGATACCCGCACGAACTGTCCGGCGGGCAGCGGCAGCGCGTGGCGATCGCCCGCGCGCTGGCGGTGGGGCCGGAACTGCTGGTCTGCGACGAGCCGGTCAGCGCCCTGGACGTATCCGCGCAGGCGCAGATCCTGTCACTGCTGATCGCCCTGAAGCGTGATTTCGGGCTGACCTATCTGTTCATCTCGCACAACCTCGCCGTTGTGAATTCTGTGTGTGACACGGTGGCGGTCATGTATCTTGGGCGGTTCGTGGAGATCGGTCCGCGCGCCGCAGTGTTCGAGAATCCGCGTCATCCGTACACGCGCATTCTGCTGGAATCCGTTCCCGAGCCGGACCCCACACGTCGCCGCACGCAGGTGCCGATGATCGGTGAACCCCCGAGCCCGTCCAGCCCGCCTCCCGGGTGCCCCTTCCACCCGCGCTGCCCGTTCGCCGTCGATGTCTGCCGGCACGACCGGCCGGACCTGAAGCCCGCGGCCGCGACACCCGCCCATCACACGGCCTGCCACCGGTCGGACGAAGACCTCTCGCCGGCGACGTCGACGGGCGCAACCCGGATTACGGCGTAGCGTTGGTGTCTTCTTCCGTTCCGTTGGTGGAGAGGTCCACGATGTCGATGCGGACGACCTGGCCGGTGTTGGCGTTGGGCGCCGGGCCCAGCAGCGTTGCGTACAGGACCTCGTTGGGATCGTAAGCCAGGTCTGTCGGCCCGGGCAGGCCGGGGGCAAGAGCAGATTGGACGCCGTCCGGGCCGATCAGGTGAATGCTGCCGGTGAGCGGACCGTCCAGTGTGGCGTAGACGATCGCATCATCGGACGGCCGGATCGCGATGGACGTGACGGGGCTCGTGTTTGCCGTTACGGCGCTCATCAGTACGGATACCGCCGCGGGGTTGGTGTTCAGGGCCAGAATGGCGCCGCCGCCCTGGTCCGCAAACCCCACGAGGAGCCGGCCCTGTGCGTCGAAAGCCAGGGCGGCCGGGGCGGCCGTGCGGAGCGGGTCGGCTGTGGTGTCCGCGACGAAGTCGACGGGTGGGGCGAAACCGCCCGGTGCCGCCGGGTCGGCGACGAAGATGCGGTCGCTTCCGGTGGAAGCGATGAAGAGCCGGCCGGTGGACGGCTCCAGGGCCACGTCGAAGAAATCGGACCCGCCGCGCGGGACGAGTGCGTCCGGCCCCGGCGATCCGTCCGCCGCGTGGAACGAGACGCGTTCACGGCCGAAACGCTCGCCGCCTTCACCCACGATGAGGCTTCCGTCGGCCGTTTCGGCGAGCGACAGGGGCCCGATGTCGAACGGGCTGTACGTGCCGAGTGCGAATCCGTCGATCAGGATGCTTGCGTTGCCGGCTTGGTCCAGGGTGATGACGCGCCCGGCGCCGCCTTCCGCGATCAGGAGCCGGCCGTCCCTGGCGAACAAGAGAGCCGTGGGGTTGTTCAACTCGCCGGCCACCGGCGTGACAACCGTGCGCTTGCCGGCGCCGTCCCCGCCGCCCAAGGGTCCGCACGCGCAGGCCGCCAGTAGCGGCGGCATGCTCGCGTGCAGAAGCCAATATTGCAGCGGTTTTCTCATGTTGCAGGGCGTCCGCCCCTGCCCTGCGCCCTAGATGTTCGCGGGCAGGCAGCGGCTGAGACAGTCGGCAATGTCCCGCAGGACGGCCAGCGGATGCCGGTCCGCGTTGACGTCCGCGATCAGCGCGGCGGGGTAGCTCTGGAGAACCGGGCTCGTCTCCTGTTCATACACGCTGATACGCTTTCGGATGACGGACTCGTCCGCGTCGTCCGGCCGGTTGGCCTTCTTCGCCCGCAGGCTCAGCCGATGCACCAGCGCGTCCACGTCGGCGATGACCAGATGGAGAATTTTCTGAATGTCGATGCAGTCCCGCAGGAGCTCTGCCTGGGCGGGGGTGCGCGGGATGCCGTCGAGCAGCAGAATGTGATAGTCCGGGCGAATCTCGCCGCGCTGCACGAGGGCCTCCACGTGCTGCTTCCAGACGCGCACGGTCAGATCGTCCGGCACGAGCAGTCCCTTGGTGGAGTACGAGAGGAACTCCTGGCCGATCGGACTCTGCTTGTCCAGCCCGCGGAAGATGTCGCCCATGGCCAGGTGAAACAGGTTCGGCATCCCGGCCAGGGTCACGCCCTGCGTGCCTTTACCGGACCCGGGGCACCCGAACAGCAACACCGCCTTGTATTTCTGGTGATCAGGCACGACCGATTCCTTTCGATGCGACCGGGACCGGCTGAATCGGTCCGGTCGCGGCCGGACCCCTCGCCGTCAGGGCCGGCCCGGCTGAGGGTTGCTCGCTCCCGTCCTGTGTCGCTGCTCCACCGCATCGCGCAGAACGGGATCGTATATGGAGATATCGGCGCCGTCATACAACTCCCTGTACAGGACTTGCATGGCCGGCGCCGTCAGACGGTCGCGCAGTCTTTGCTCCAGCTCGGGACGCAACGTCTCAAAACTCTCGGTCCGGCCCGGCAGAAGCCGCTCCCGCCGGACAATATGGTAGGCGGTTTCGATCCGGACGGCATTCGATGTTTCTCCGTCCTTCAGGGCAAAGGCGACCTCGCGGAGCAGGGCGGGAACGTCCGGATCATCCGCCGCAAACGGCTCCAGGGTCCCGCCGTTCTGTCCGGTCGTGGCGTTCGTGCTGTACAGGCGGGCCAGGTCCCCAAACGGCACGCCGGCCTCGATCAGCCGACGGACCCGGGCAACCTGCGCCGGGTCCGCCAGTTCGATGTGGCGAATCGAGACCCGGTCAGTGGCGACTCGATCATACTCGCGGCGCAGGTGGTCCGAGGTGATCCGCAGCCCGGCCGTCACGATTTTTCGCAGGTACGCGTTCCGCTCGACGGCCAGGCGGTACTCCCGGTCGGATATGTTCCGTCGCAGGAGGATGCCGTCCAGAATCGCTCGGCCGGCCTGTGGGTCCAAGGCATCGGCGTCGGCGCCGGTGACGCTGCCGACCAGTTGGCGGATCGATCGATCGTATTCCCGGTCGATGTCCTGCTGTGACACGGAAATCCCGCGATCGGCCGCAAGGCGGCGGGCTCCCTGCAAAACGACCATCTGCTCCAGCATTCCGGGACCGTGGCCGGCGAGGAGCAGGTCCACCAGGGGGCCGCGGCGGATGGGCGCGCCGTTGACCGCGGCGATGATGTCGTCGTCGGCGGAAGCGGTTTGCGGCGCGGAGGGAGGCGCCGCCGGGACCGGCTCGGCCGGCGTGGCGGATCGAGTGGCGGGTGGTGGCTGAGCAACCGTGGGCCAGGCTTCTCCGACGCGGCGGGCGGAACCGCCGCCCGGTGTCTGGCAGCCGGGCAGAACCGCGAGCAGCGCCATGCACGCAGGCGCGCCGATGTGGCGATGCAACGTTCGGCGCCGGCTCCTGCGTACCGCGACGGCCACGGGTTTGCTGCGCGGACCTTTCATTCGGCGTCTGACGGTATCCGCGGGTGTACGGTGCGTCAACGTCCGTCCGTCGCTACAATGCCCGGCCGGTGATACGGGCGACAGGGGAGGTGAACGTGTCCGACGGCAGGCCGGATGATCGAGTGCGGGTGACCATTCTGGGCAGCGGCACGTCGCACGGCGTTCCCATGATCGGCTGTGACTGTCCGGTCTGCACGTCGACGGACCCGCGGGACCGGCGGACCCGGCCCGGCATCGTCGTGGAGTACGCAGACCGCGTCTTTTTGGTGGACACCAGCCCTGAACTGCGGCTTCAGTGTGTCGCGAACGGCATCCGGAGGGTGGACGCCATCCTGTTCACGCACCACCACGCCGACCACATTGCCGGGCTGGACGATCTGCGGCGGTTCAACGACCTGATGGACCGGACGTTGACGTGCTACGGCCTGCCGCACACCGTGGAGGTGATCCGCCAGTGGTTTCGGTACGCGTTTGAGCACGATCCGGACTACCCGTCGCAGAAGCCGTCGTTGCGCCTGGAGTCGCTGGACGGCGGTCCGTTCGAGCTGTTCGGCCGGACGATTGTGCCGATTCCGCTGATGCACGGGCCGTTGGCCGTTCTGGGGTATCGGTTCGGAAACGTGGCGTACTGCACGGACTGCAACCACATCCCTCCGGAATCGCTCGAGCGCCTGCGAGGGCTGGACGCCTTGATTTTGGACGGGTTGCGCCACAAGCCTCACCCCACGCACTTCAACCTGGCGCAGGCGGTGGAGATGGCCCGCCGGATTGGTGCGCGCCGGACCTGGTTCACGCATATCGCTCATGCCCTGAAGCACGCGGAGACGGACGCGGAGTTGCCGGCGGGCATGGCCTTGGCCTATGACGGGCTGGTTATCGGAGGTGAGTGAGGGGAGGACCGGAAGGGGGTTCGCGAGGCGGACGCTGTTTCGGGTTCGCTTCCGCCGCCGGCAGCTCCGCCATTCGGACGGCGCCGGAATTTCCGGCGCGCGTCGGGTCCGCGGATATCCCGGATCCCGGCCGGGCATCGGGCCTTTGTTCCGTTACGCGGACTTCGGCGGTGAAATCTACTGCAAAAGGCGTACGCGCGATTTGCCTTTCGGCGATCTGAAACATACATCGTATCCGGATCGGCAACAGTAGGAGTCGATCCGGTACGCCGACCAGGGAAGGGACCGGCGTGTGACTCGAGCCCTGTGGAGGTGCGAGTGAATGCAGACAGGTGCCGGCGCAAGGGAGTGGCGCGGGTACGTTTCGTTTCACCAGCGGGTCGCGGAACTTCGACCCGGCACTTTCCGAAGGGAAAGGAGAACCAAGATGGATCGGATTCGTGAGTTTCTGAAGTCGGAAGACGGCCCGACCGCAACGGAATACGCGGTCATGCTGGCTCTGATCATCATTGCCGCTCTGACGGCCATCACGAACCTGGGCACCAAGGTGACCGCGGTGTTCGAGAACGTCGAGAGCGAGCTGGGCACGGCCACTGGCGTGTAACCCAGTGTAGTCGTCCCGGCGCGGGCCTGCGGCTCGCGTGAGGGAATTCGTGATAGACCAGGCACGGGGGGATGGGCCTCGTCCGCAAGGGCGAGTGCCCATCTCCGTGTTTGGGGCGGACCCACGGCGGCGGTCGGAAACGGGCGGATGCGGGGCCGTTTGCGGCCGCGGGTCGCCGAGACCGGGGATCACCGACGGAAAAACGGAGAAACCGTGATGGACGCGTATTGGGGCGCGACGTGTGCGATTCTGGTGCCCGGCGTGTTGCTGGCTTCGTGGATCGATTACTCGCAACGGCGGGTGCCGAACTGGTTGAACGCGTCATTGATCGTGAGTGGATTCGTCGTCCAGGGGGTGTTTCACGGCGGGGAGGGGCTGCTCAGCGGTCTGTTCGGGCTGCTGCTCGGCTTCGGCGTGCTGATTGTTCCCTGGATGATGCACGGCATGGGGGCCGGCGACGTGAAGCTGATGGCGGCCATCGGGGTCTGGTTCGGCCCATGGATGACCCTGATCGCCTTCTGTGTGGGGGCCGTCGTCGGCGGTGTGATCGCGGTGATCATGATCGTCAGTTCGGGCCGCACGCGCTGTGCGTGGGCGAACCTGGGCACGATCGTGGTGAAGATGACCAGCCGCGAGACGATGTTCGGGGAGTTCGGCTCGGCGAAGAGCTTCGGCTCGACGTCGCAGCTTCTCCCGTACGGCGTTCCGCTCACCATCGGATCGCTGATCGTCCTCGCGGGGCAGGTGTTTGGCTGGTGGGTGTTGTGATGAACATGAGACGGAAGGGAAGGTTGCGAAAGCGGACGCGGGCCGCCGCCCTGGTGGAGTTCGCGGTAGTGGCCCCGCTTCTGCTGACACTGCTCTTCGGAATCATCGAGTACGGATACGTATTCCTTGTCCGCCAGACCGTGGTGCATGCGGCCCGCGAAGGGTGCCGGGTGGCGGTGCTTCAGTCCACGACCGACCCGTACACGGAAGTGACGGATCGCGTCGCGGACATCATGAGCTCCGTGGGGATTACCAACTACACGGTGACCATGACGCACGCGACCCTGGCGAACCCGGAAGAGTTGGTCCGCATCAGCGTGCCCATGTCCGAGGTCTCGCTGGTGGGATGCATCATCCCGCATTCAGCGAGTGAGGTCGTGGGCGCCGCTTCCATGCGGAAGGAAGGCGCCGCGGCTGCCTCCGGCGGTTGATGCGGTTCACGCCGGCACGCATCACGGATCGAGGCGACAGGTGGAGTTGGGGCGTCCCGTGGACACCGTTTCACGGGAACGCCCCGTCTTCGGGCCGGGCCGCCGGCGGACCGGCGCCCGGACGGGTGGGTGACCGGCCGGTTATCGGGGCGGGTGCGGCGGTTATCGGATTGGCCTTCCTGCAGAACCGCATCGCCCGGGCCCGCCTCCGCGGAGATTTTGATCGTACAGTCCGACATCCCCTGAATCCAACCGATATAGATCATGCCTGCTTCGTCACGGACGGCGAACCTCTGCATTGTGGCAAGCGAAACCGGGCGGATCCCCGAACGACGGATGCGACGGGCCGCCACTGTGCCGGAATGAGGGAACCATGAAGAGTCGAGCCATCATACCACTGATCCTGGGGCTTGTGGTGGGCTTCTTCGCCATCAAGATGAGCGTGAACGCCATTCAACGCGCCCAGGGCTCCAACGTGCCCGTCGAACTTGTGGATGCCGTTGTGGCCGGGCAGGACATCAACGCGTCGGTGCGCATCACCGCGGACATGCTGCTCGTCCGCAAGACGCCGAAGACGCCGCTGCTGCCCCCGGATTCCTTCACCGGCATCGACCCTCTCGTCGGGCGCGTGACCAGCAAGTTCGTGCCCCAGGGCATGCCGGTCACCGCCGGCATGCTGGCGGCCGAGGGTGCGCTGCCGGGCATCGAGGAGCGCATCGAGGAAGGATACCGCGCGGTCGCGGTTCAGATCGACGAGTCGACCGGCGTGGCGTACCTGCTGCGTCCCGGCTGCTTCGTCGACGTGATCGTGGTCATGGACGTGCTGAAGGCGAACCGGAAGAAGGAGACCATCAGCCGCGTCCTGCTCCAGCGCGTGCGCGTCGGGGCCGTCGGCCAGATGCTGAACCAGTCCACCGAGGAAAGCGCCAACGCCCGCGTGCGCTCGGTGACCCTGATCGTTCCGGAAACGGACGTGCCCAAGCTGCACCTGGCCCAGACCAAAGGCCGGCTGACCCTGGCCATGCGGTCCGAGCACGACGTGTTGATCACCGACAAGGCCGAGGCGCAGCAAGGCGAGCTGTTCGGTGAGAAGACGCCGGAATCGACGGACTCGTTTGTGGGCCCGCCTTCGCCGCCGCCGGTCATTGCCGCGGCCGATGAGCCGGCCGAGCCGGACTGCGAGAACTCACCGTCCCTGTTGACGGTGATCAACGGTCCCGACGTGTTCCGCCTGCTGTACAAGGGGCCCTGCTCCATGGACCTGCTCGAGGTTCACCGCGGGCTGACCCATGGTGATTCGGGGGCCACCTTCTCCCCGACGGCCTATGGCAAGGGGCCGGCCGACGCACGGCGGAGCGGACTGAGCGAAAACCAACGTCGTCTCCGTCGACTCGGGGCGGCCGGCCACACGCCGGACCGGATCGGCGTCGACGGTGCGGACATCGAACCCACCTACGAGGAGGTTGGCGAATAATGTTCCAGCCGAATACGACCGCTAATCGGATGCACGCGCAAACGCACCGGCTCTGCCGACTGTCGTTTCGTCTGGCCCTGGCCGTCGGATGCCTGACGGGTCCCCTGGCGGCCCAGGAAGCGCCGGACGCGGAAGGACCCGCGGCCGCCGCGCCGGCGGCGTCGGGCGCGCGGCCGGGCGTACGCTTCACGGCCACCGTCCGGGACACGTCTGCTGACACGCAGCGCATCACGGTGCCGGTCAACAAGAGCGTGATCATCGAGACGAACGTGGCCATGGAACGCGTGCAGGCCGTCTCGGCCGACATCGCGTACGTCCAGACCATCAGCCCGATGCAGATGCTGATCACGGGGGCGGGCTATGGCACGACGCAGGTGATCGCCTGGTCCGACAGCCAGCAGCACGTCTTCGAGGTGACGGTGGAGCTGGACCTCGTGGCGTTGAACGAGACGCTGCGCCAGATGGACCCGAACTCCACCGCGGAGGCGACGTCTTTCCTGGGGAACATCGTCCTGTCCGGGACGGTGAGCGGTCCGCAGATTGCCCAGCGCATGGAGGAGATGGCGAAGCTGTTCGCCGTCCAGGGGGGCCGGGGCGATCAGACGACCGTCCAGAACCACCTGAACGTGGCCGGCGAGCAGCAGGTGCTGTTGCGATGCACGGTGGCCGAGGTCAATCGCTCGGCGGTCCGGGCCCTGGGCATCAACGGCTTCCTGGCCGGTGATGATTTCCGGGACGCCTTCGTGATCAACAACCTGGGCGGACTGAACCCGACCGACATCCATCTGCTGGACGGCGTGAACGCCCGGTCCACGATTCCGTTCGTGACGGGCGAGAACGGCATCAGTGACGCGACTACGCTCTCGCTGGGTTTCCCCCGGGTGCAGATGCAGGTTTTTCTGCGGGCCCTCGCCGATAACTCGCTGCTGCGCATCCTGGCGGAGCCGAACCTGACGGCCATCAGCGGCGAGTCGGCGTCGTTCCTGGCCGGCGGCGAGTTTCCGTACCCGGTTCCGCAGGCCCTGGGGGCCATCGCGATCGAGTTCCGGGAATTCGGCATCCGGCTGCACTTCACGCCGGTCGTGCTGGACCACCAGCGCATCCGGCTGAAAGTGGCGCCGGAAGTCAGCGAAACGGACTTTTCCACCGCGTTGCAGGTGGAGGGCGTTTCCGTTCCGGGGCTGACCATGCGGCGGGCGGAAACGACCGTGGAGGTCGGCAGCGGCCAGACCATCGCGATTGCCGGGCTGCTGGACGACGAGATCCGCGGCGTGGTCAGTCGGATTCCGGGCATCGGCGACGTCCCGGTACTCGGCGCGTTGTTCCGGTCCGTCGAATATCGGCGGCGAATCACCGAGCTGGTGATCCTGGTCACGCCGGAGATTATCGCACCGCTGAATCCGGACCAGGTTTCTCCGGTTCCCGGACATTTCCTCACCGCACCGAACGATTTTGAATTGTACACTCTGGGGTTGCTGGAGGGCGCGCCCTCAGAGGACCTGAGCACGCCTTCGGATTCGCAACGAACGCTGACGCCGACGCGGGTGGGGGTGAAATCCCGCGCGGACGAGCTTTCGATCCATGGGCCGTGGGGACATGAGACCATGCTGGGGCTGTAGACAGCCACGGGGCGAGCCGGTCGGGCAGACCGTCAGACAGGTTCGCCAGGACCCATAACCGTTCCCACGCAGTGCACGGGAGGGTGAAAGCAATGGAAGCATTGAAAAGAGTCCTGAAGCGCCGACGCCGGTCGCGCGGTGCAGTGGCCGTACAGGTCGCCGTCATGATGGCGGTCCTGCTGGGGTTCGCTGCCCTGGCGTTCGACGTAGGCGCCATGTACAACACGAAAGCCGACCTGCAGCGTACGGCCGATGCCGCGGCGCTGGCGGCGGCGGGCATGTTGTCGCAATTTGACGCCGGTGATCCGATGGCATTGGCCCGAGCGGCGGCCGAGGAATACACGGCCAAGAACGCGGCGTTCGGCAAGACGCTGTCGCTGGCTCCCAGTGACGTGGAGTTCGGACGCGCGCTTCTGGATCCGGCGACGGGGAGCTACGTGTTCTCCCCGACGCAGACGCTGCCGGACGCCGTGCGGATTCGCGTCCGCATGACCGCGGATTCGCCCAACGGGCCGATGCCGCTGTACTTCGCGCGGGTCTTCGGGAAGGAGGCCACGGAAGTGTGGGCGGAGGCCATCGCGGTGATGGTCCCGCGGGACATCGCGATCGTGGCGGACTTGTCCGGTTCGCACAACGACGACAGCGTGTATCCGAACGACATGCACCCGGTGTGGGATGCCCTGTCGAAGTACACGCTGGCCGACCCGGTCTACGGGGTGGAAAAACCCCACGCCGGTGCGGACGAGGAGCATGGCGGCATGTGGGGCCAGGAATACGCCTGCGCCGCGGGCGACGACGAATGCGTGTACCAGCGCGGCGGCCCGGCCTGGGGTCTCATGAAGGACCTCCAGTGGGGCGCCGAGATGGGCGACGGGTACTCCATGTCCTCGGACCCGGGCCTCATCTACCTGCCGAAGAACCAGAACTGGAGCAACGCGTTCCTCGCCAACGCGCTGGCCCAGCAGGGATACATCCAGGCCGAGATTGACGCCCTGATGTCCAAGGCGTACGACGGGTACGGAGCGCATCCGTATCGCACGGCCGTGGCGCTGGGGCTGGCTCGCTGGAACAGCGGTATCGAGGGCGGTCTGTGGGAGCAGATCGGTCTGCCCCCGGCTCAGTCCGGCAACGGGAACGCGCAGGTCACCAGCGACGAACTCGGCTGGACGGAACGTTTCGGTGACCGTTCCATGTCCGCCTCGGCCAGCATCTGGCGGTCGTGGATCAACGGCAACGGCTCGTTCGGCTACCGGTACGGCGTAAAGGGTTTCGTCCAGTACCTGCAGAACAGCCGCGCCAGCAACGCCATGACGCCGGAACTGACCGTGGTGCCCGAGCAGCCGATGCAGGCGGTCAAGGACGCCGTGGGTGTGCTGGTCTGGCGTGTGGACCAGTTGGAAACCGACGACCAGATGTCCCTGGAAATCTACGGCACCACCGCCCGGCACGAGGTGGACCTGACGCGGGATTACTTCAGCATCGCGTCGCCGGTGCCGGTGCCGTTCGACCCCGGCTACGAGTGGGAGGGCGAACCGGGCCGTCTGAGCGCCATGCAGGCCGGTCACTACGACAGTTGGACGAACATGGGCGGCGGCATCCGGACGGCCGTCCAGGAACTCAACAGCAGCCGGGCTCGGCCGATCGCCCGGAAGGTCATGATTCTGCTGACGGACGGTCTAGCGAACGTTAACGAACAGGGTCAGACCAACGACTACACGGGCGGCCGCGCCTTCGCGTTGAAGGCAGCCCACGAAGCGGCGGAGCAGGGGATCATGATCCTCGCGGTCAGCGTCGGCAACAGCGCCGATACGTCGCTGATGCAGCAGATTGCCCAGATCGGCGGCGGACAGTGGTATGACGCCCGCGGCTCCGTCGAGCAGTACAGTCAGCAGTTGATGACCATTTTCGACAAGCTGGGCGGGGTCCGGCCGGTCGAGCTGATTAAGTAGAGTCGGACGTTGTGAGTACGCCGGGGACATGGACAGGGTTAATCATCGCGGCCGGTGCGGCTCGCGACGCGGATGGATACGGACGGGTGGTTTTCACCCGGCCGGCCGACGGTCGCGGGCCGTGCCGCCGCGTTTCTCCTGACCACCCCGTTGCGCCAGTGCTTCCCTGAGAGAGCTTCCGATGGCGCACGGTCTTCGAGTCATCCTGTTCAACACCGAAGAGGACTACGGCGTGACTCTGCGCCGGTCCGTCCTCGAATGCGGCGGGACGAAGATCGTTGCCGAGGTGGATGAGCCGGGCGTGCTCGCCCAGGCCGTCCAGCAGATTCCGGCCCAGTTGCTCATCGTCAACCTCGACCCGAACCCGGAGGCCGTCCTGCCCATTGCGGGCGAAGTGGCCGCCGCCCACCCGAACCTGGCCGTCTTCGCCGTGTCCGGTTCCACGGACGGTCAGTTGATTCTCTCCACCATGCGCCAGGGGCTGCGCGAGTTTCTCACGAAGCCCATCGAGCTGGAAACCCTGGTCCAGGCCGTTCAGCGGGTGGTGGATCGATCGACGGCGACCGGCCGGCAGGGAAGCCTGGTGGCGGTGGTGGGAGGCGCGGGGGGCGTGGGAGCCACCACGCTGGCCACGAACCTGGCGGTGGAGCTGGCGTCGATGGCGTCGGGCGGCGTGTGCCTGGTGGACCTGGATTACCGGTTCGGACAGGTGGGGACCCTCCTGGACATCGAGCCGACGTACAGCATCGCCGACCTGTGTGAGACGCCCGAGCGGCTGGAATCGCAGGTGATCGAGAAGGCCCTGGTCAAGCACGCCAGCGGCGTTCACGTGCTGTGCCGCCCGCCGAGTTTCAACCAGTCGGACAACATCACCGCCGGGCACTGCGTCGGCGCCCTGTCCGGCCTGGTGTCCATGTTCGACTACGTGCTGGTGGACGGGCCGTCACGATACGACCCGGGCGCCAAGGCCGTGCTCGACATTGCGGACGGCATCATCGTGATGCTGGAACTGCTCGTGCCGGACGTGCGGAACGTGCAGCGCATGCTGGATGCCATGAAGCAGGCGGGCTTCAACCTGGACCGGGTGCGCCTCGTGTGCAACCGGCTGGGCAAGGAGTCGTCGAACCTCTCTGTGGCGGACGTGGAGGCGACGCTGAACCTGGAGATCTTCGCCGTCCTGCCGGACGACTGGCCGGGCGTGAGCGCCTCCATCAACCTGGGGGAGCCGCTTGCCCGCTCGCAGCCGCGGTCCAAGGTTCGTCTGGCGATTCAGGAGCTGGCCGAACGACTGCACAGCGGCGCCGATGATGCGGCGGAGTCCGTCGGCGGGCGCAAGGGCGGAATCCTGAGCAAGATTTTCTGACGTTCGCCGGGAAGCGCCCGGCGAAGGCAGGTGAGACGTGTTCGGAAAGCGATCCACGACAACCATCAAGCTGCCGCCCAAGGCGCCGGCCGCCCCCGAACGGAAAGAGCCGCCGCGGCCGAAGGCGGCGCCGGCCGCACCCGCTCCCGCGGAAGCCAAGGCGAAGGTCTCGGACGACAAGCTCGAGGCGTTCAACCAGCTCAAGTCCAAAATCCATCGCAAGCTCATCGAACAGTTGGACATGGCCCGCATGACGGGCGACGATGAGACCGTGCGCCAGCAGGTTCGCGAGGTGGTGGAGCACCTGTGCGAACAGGAAAACACGCTGCTCAACTTCAATGAGCGGCAACGGCTGATCAACGAGGTCCTCGACGAGACGTTCGGCCTGGGGCCGCTGGAGGTCCTGCTGGCCGATCCGAGCATCAGCGACATTCTGATCAACGGACCACGGCAGATCTTCGTCGAACGCAAGGGCCGGCTGAGCCTGACCGACGTGCGGTTCCGCGATGACGCGCACCTGATGCACGTCATCGACAAGATTGTCTCCGCCGTGGGACGCCGCTGCGACGAAGTGTCGCCCATGGTGGACGCCCGTCTCAAGGACGGCAGCCGTGTGAACGCCGTCATTCCGCCGTTGGCCATCGACGGGGCGACGGTGTCCATCCGCCGGTTCGGCGCCGACCCGCTGACGTTCGACGACTACATCAACTTCAATTCGTGTACGGAGCAGATGCGCGACTTCCTCAAGGCCTGCGTGCTGTCCCGTTTCAACATTCTCATCGTGGGCGGCACCGGCTCCGGAAAAACGACGCTGTTGAACAACCTCTCGGCGTTCATTCCCGAGTCGGAGCGGATCGTGACCATCGAGGACGCGGCGGAGCTTCAGCTTCGCCAACCGCACGTGGTACGCCTGGAATCCCGGCCCGCCAACATCGAGGGCAAGGGCCGCATTGCCATCCGCGACCTGCTCATCAACAGTCTGCGTATGCGGCCGGACCGCATCGTCGTGGGCGAGTGCCGCGGTCCCGAAACGCTGGACATGCTCCAGGCCATGAACACCGGCCACGACGGGTCGCTCACCACCATCCACGCGAACAGCACGCGCGACGCCGTGGCCCGCGTGGAGACGATGGTGATGATGGCCGGGTTCGAGCTGCCCATCCGGGCCATCCGGCAGCAGTTCGCCTCGGCCATCCAGATCATCGTGCAGGCCCAACGCCTCACGGGCGGGCCCCGGAAGATGGTCAGCGTGACCGAGGTGCAGGGCATGGAAGGTGACATCATCACCATGCAGGACATTTTTGCGTATGAACAGTTGGGCATCGGACCGTCCGGAAAGGCGTATGGACGGTTCGTGGCCACGGGCATCCGGCCGTCGTTCGTCGAGCGGATGAAGGCGTCCGGCGCCCACGTGGATCCCCGGTGGTTTGAGCGGCAGGTCCTCTCGGAGGATGCGCCGGAATAGACTCCGCCCCGGGCGGAAACGAGGGTCATCATGGCAGTTGCGTGCATTCTCGCCTTGTCGATGGGAACGTATTTGTTCTTCCTGCTGCCCGCCGCCGGGTCGGTGCTGCTGGTATACGGCATCTTCCAGGTGGTCATGGAGTCGCGGCAGAGCGAGCGGAAACGCCTGGAAGAGCGCCTGCGGGGCGGCTTCAGCACCCGGCACCGCGAACGAAAGGACATCGAGTCCATCCTCCGCCGCGAGGCGCGCGACGAGAAGAAGGACTTCCTGACCGGCTTCGTGAGCCGGCTGAGCTTCATCCCCAAGGTGCAGGTCCTGCTGGATCAGGCCAACGTGGACTGGTCGGCCACCCGGATGATGGCCAATCTGTTCGGCCTGGCGGGCGCCGCCCTGGTCGGGCTGCTCATGCTGGGCTTCGGCGTGCTCACCGCGGCGGGCGTGGGCGTCTCCATCATCCTGCTTCCGCTGATGTACCTCTCCTTCCGACGCCGCCAGCGGATGAAAAAGCTGACCCACCAGTTGCCCGAGGTGTTCGAAATGATGAGTCAGGCCCTGCGGGCCGGGCACTCGCTGGCCAGCGCCATCCAGCTCATTCACGAACAGATGCCCGACCCCATCGCCCGGGAATTCGGGCGGGTCTTTCACGAGCAGAACCTGGGCATCAAGATTGAGGACGCGCTGCTGGGCATGGCGGATCGCGTCGACTCGCTCGACGTGCGGTTCTTCGTCACCGCGGTGCTGATCCAGCGAACCACGGGCGGTGATCTGGCGGAAGTCCTCGACAAGATCGGAGGCCTCATCCGCCAGCGGATCGAGCTCTACGGCATGGTGCAGGCCCTGACCGCGGAGGGCCGCCTCTCCGGCTGGGTGCTGTTCGGCCTGCCCATTGTGGCGTTCTTGGCCGCCATGTTCCTCAGCCCGGGATATGCGCAAACCATGCTGAACGACCCTCGCGGCAAGATGATGCTGTTCGGGGCCGGCGGGATGGCCCTGATGGGCATTGCGATGATCCGCTGGATCGTCAACATCAAGGTGTAATCCCTGCACCCGCCTCGGGCGGGCAAGGAGAGACCCATGACGACAATGCTGATAGTGGCGGGACTCTGCGTGGTGAGCGTGGCGCTCATTGTCTATGCGCTGCTGCCGCAGAAGACCGACGACAAGGACACGGTCCGCCGCCGCATGAGCGGCAAAAGATCGGAGGCGGACCTGGATACGCTCCGCAAGCAGGCGCGAGACTCCGTCGCCCGCAAGGTGGTGGAGAAGGTCACCCCCTTTGCCGTCCGGCCGGTGATGCCGCAGACGGACGCCGAAATGTCCAAGCTGCGGACCAAGCTGTCTACGGCGGGCATTCGCGGCGAGCGGGCGCCGATGATCTTCCTGGCCAGCAAGACCGTTCTGGGCCTGGGCTGCATGGCCGTGGCCCTGCTGGTCTGCTACGCCAAGAACATGGACCTCCAGCACCTGTTCGGGTATTCCATCTTCTCCGCCGGACTGGCCTTCATGGCCCCGAACGTCTGGCTTTCCATGGCTGCCTCCAAGCGGACCCAGCAGGTGCGAAACGGATTGCCCGACGGGCTGGACCTGATGGTCATCTCCGTCGAGGCGGGCCTGGGCCTGGATGCGGCCGTTCAGCGCGTCGGAGATGAAATGAAGAACGTCCACCCCGTGCTGGCCGAAGAGTTCCAGATCGCCACCTGGGAGGCCCAGATGGGCATTCCCCGGGCCGAGGCGCTGGACAACCTCGCCACGCGCACGGGGCTGGCCGAAATGCGGTCCCTGGTCGGCGTGGTGAACCAGGCGGAGAAGTTCGGTACCAGCATCGCCCGCGCCCTGCGCAACCAGTCCGACGCGATGCGGGTCCGTCGCCGTCAGAAGGCGGAAGAGGCCGCCCAGAAGACCACGGTGAAGCTCATGGCGCCGCTGATTCTCTTCATCTTCCCGTGTATCTTCGTGGTGCTGGCCGGACCGGCTGTCCTCAATCTGCTGGATAAGTGGGTGAACAACCCGAATCTGTAGGATCGCTTGACGGAATTGTCGGACGCGCGTACGAAAGGGAAGGCCCGTGACCCGGGTCTTCCCTTCTCCGTTCCCGAAAGGGCCGCCCGGCGCCGGCGGCGGAGCACATGCCCGAGCTGATCAGCGAAGCGATCACGCCGCTTGCCGGCCCCAAAGATGCGGGGGCCATGGCCCGCGGTGAACCCGGCCTGCCCGCCGGCTTCGTCTGGCGGGACCGCGAATATCGGATCGTGGACGTTCTCGAACGCTGGAAGCAGACCGGCCGCGAGGGGTCGCGGGCCGGCGGCGAGGTGTACCTCCGCCGCCACGGGTATCGCCTCCGGATGCACGACGGCGCCGAGTGGTCGGTGTACTTCGTTCGCCAGACGCCGCGCAGCGGTCCTGCAAAACGCCGGTGGTTTCTCTACACGCTTGAGCTCGATTCGAACGGGGCCGGCACGTAGGGCGTCACCCGCCCGTCGACGATTTCAGGGCTCATTCACGGCCGGTCGGGTGACCGCCGCGCGGTCGGCCCGGATCTTGACGATGCGACCCTTTGTCATCTGCCGCACGTTGAGCCGGAGTTCCTGGTCCACCCCGTCCACCAACTCGCCGAATTCGTCGACGTCGGCAACCGGCTCGTCGTTGACGTGCGTGATGATCTCGTAGGGACGCAGGCCGGCGACCGCCGCCCGCGACCCGGGCTCGATCTTCGACACCACCACGCCCGGTTCCTCCGTCCGACGCTGGTAGTACCGTCGTGCCTCGTACGTCAGGTCACGCACGGTCAGACCCAGAGCGTCGGATTTGTACCGCGGGGCGGAATCGTAGTGGGGCGGACTCTCCACAACAGTGAAGGTGTGCCAGTGCGTCTCGCCGTCACGGAAGTACTCCAGGTCGAACGGCCGGCCGAACCCCAGATCGGTCAGCGTCCGGGCAAATGCGTTGTTCGCGCTCGGCCAGGGCCTGGGAATCTGGTCCAGGTACTCCTCCGGCACTTCGCTGAGCCGGCTCCAGGGGAAATCGTAACCGAAGCCGCCGGCGTCCGTACGAACGGGGATCGGCCGATGGTGATCGGGCGCGCGGATGCGCAGCAAAATGTCACCCGGCTGCAGTCCGGCCTCGGCGGCCGGTGAATCCGGGTAGATGTACGACACCAACGCGCCGAAGGACCCGTCCTGTGTCAGTTCGGAAACGGCGTTCACGCGGGCCAGTTCGGTATCCAGGTTCTGGAGAACCACGCCCAGCCAGGCGATTCGGTTCTCCTCTGTTTCCGCGACGGGGACATTGCTTGCATCCGCGTTCGCCGCGAGGTCGTCGAGGAGGGGGATCACGAAGGCCAGCGGGGTGAGTCCCTCTTCATTGGACCGCCAGGAATCCTCGTCCTTGATGGTTTCCCGCACGGTCAGTGGCGCCGCAACCAGCGTGCCGTCCGGACGGAAGAGGAAGAGGTTCGACTCGTCCTGCGGGATGGACGGGTACACGTTTCGGCGATGCCCGACCTGGAACGAGGGCACGCGGGCGTGCAGGTATCGCACGAGGTGGTCCTCCCCGAACAGCGAGACCGTCGCCCAGACCATCGCCCGGTTGCGGATCGTCCGGATGTCTCCCTGCTCAATCCGCAATGGCCGGACGGCCTGGCATCCTTCCTCGTCGAGTACAGCGGTGAGGCACCCGTATTCACGCAGCGTGTGGCCGAACCGGGCGCGACAGGTCGTTTTGTCCGGCAGCCGCACTTCAATGCGTTCCAGCCGGGCGGTTTGTTTGGGGTTCAGGTCAGACAGGACGATCAGCGTCTCCTCGTCGCGCACGAGGCTGATCGTATGCACGGTTGTCGCCTGGTTGTCCCGGCTCCGGCGCCACCGGTACCGTGTGGAATCTTCGTCCTTCTTCGGGCTGCGGAAGGTGAGCGTGGTGTGCAGAAGCCCGTGTGAAAAGGCGTCCTCCACAGCGCCTAGAACGGCCTTCATCTCGTCCGCGGACCAGCACGGCCAGTCCAGAGGCGACCCTTTCCAGGAGTCGTCGACGGGCAGTTCCCCGTTCATGGACGCTCCCACCGCCGTACCGGTCCCGTCGACGATCAGGCAGGCCGGCGGCGCGGGCCGGACGGCAGGCCCCGTTTCCCGGATCATCACGCTCTTCGGCACCGGTTGGATGCTGGTGAGCCAGTCGGCTTCGCCAAGCTGGTACGTCACGGCGTACCACGGCTCGGGCCGGTCCGCCGCAAACTCCAGCGGAGCGGCATCGGCCAGGGGCTCTTCCAGCGCGAGCAGGAGGCCGTTCTCCCGGTGGGGATAGGCCGCAACGGTCGCCTCGGTACGCCGGTCGCCGCGTCGGACGGCGATGCGTTCCACGAAGCGAGGGTGAATCTGCGGGTCCAGGGTGAGGACCCGCGTCGGCGTCAGCAGCAGGCCGCCCGTTTCGTACGGGCGCTTCTCTCGGACGTACTTGGCGCCGTCGGAGAAGCGGTGATAGCTCCCGCAGTGGGGACATCGTTCGCGCCAGCCGGCGGCCGTGGGCTCGTCGCCCTGGTCGTACTTCAGGGTGTATTCCACGCGAACGAATGCCGATTCCATTCGCTGCGCCAGGGCGATCTGTTCCTCCACGCCGAGGGACTCCGCCTCATCGGCCGGGGCGGGTGCGGGGGCGATCCAGAGGAGGCCCGTCAGGGCTGCGTGTAGAAGTCGCATAGGTCGTGCCTTTCCGGGTGAGGTTTACTCGCGCTCGTAATCACGAAGGAAATCGAGCACCACTTGCCGCATCAGTCCGTTGCGCAGAACGGTGAAGACCACGCGGTGCCGCTCGTCCACTTTCTCCACGAGGGTCGTGTGAATCTGCTGTAGATCGTCCAGCGTGCGCACGTCCCGGCCGTCGACCTTGAGAATGATGTCGTTGGTCTGTAGGCCCGATCCTGCAGCGTTTCCGGGATACTTCACGGAATAGACGAACACGCCTTCCTGCCGGTGGAAGTGCAGCTCCGGGTTCTCAAACTGGTTGATGGTCTTGACCGTGAGGTCCCAGCGCTTGCAGTCGTACGAGTCTCCCTCCACCCTTCCCTTCTCCCGCGGGATCATCTGGCAGGTCTGCTCCGCGTCGTTCCGCTGGAACCGGACCTGCACCGGCTGGTCGACCGGCAGCAGGCCCAGCCAGGTTCGGATGGCGGGCAGGTCCTCTTCCGTCAGGGCGTTCATCGCTCGACCATTGACCGAGAGGATGCGATCGCGCGGCTGCAGACCCGCGGCCCGGGCGGGGCTCTCCGGGTCCGTGCTGGCGACGATGACGCCCTGCGTGCCCTCGAAGTACGTGTTGCGGTTGAAGTCCCGCAACGGCTGAAGCTCCAGCCCGGTCCAGGACCAGCGGACCTCTCCGTGCGTGCGAAGCTGGTCCACGACGAAGGCCACGGTGTCGGACGGCACGGCAAACGCGAGGTCGCCGCCCATGAGATACCCGCGCGAATTGATGCCGATGACCTCGCCGCGCGTGTTGACCAGCGGCCCCCCGGAGTTGCCCGGGCTGATCGCGCAGTCCGTCTGGAGCCACAGGCTGTACTCGCTGTTGCCGGGAAGATAACGGCGCGTGCAGGCGATGATGCCGATGGAAACGCTCCGGCTCAGTCCCCAGGGCGCTCCCATCGCCATCACGAAGTCGCCTTCCTCCAGGTTCGCCGACCCGCCCAGCGGGGCGTACGGCAGGTCCCCGGCCCCCTCGGGCACGTCCAGTTGCAGCAGGGCCAGGTCGGTGTCTTTGTCGGAGCCGACCACCCGGGCGTTCATGGCCCGGCCGTCGTACAGCAGGCAGCGAACCTCGACGGCCTTGTCGATGACGTGCCAGTTGGTCAGCAGCTCCCCGGCGGGCGAGATGAGCACGCCGCTGCCCGACACCTCCTGGGCACGCTTCTTGCCCTCTTCATAGGTGTCCCGGATGCACTTGACGAACACCACCGCGGGAAAGACCCGGTTCTTCGCGCTCCGCACCGTGTCCCGGAAGTCGGGCCCGTGCCCGACCAGCAGCGCACGGTCGTCACCCCGCACGATGCCTGCCCCCGCAAGAACCAGGGCCACGGCCAGCCATCCACGCATATTGCCTCTGTTCATAGCGCGCATCTCCCGGGCGCAAAGGCCCGCAAGCCAGGAGCACGGAACGGCCACCGTGATCGGAACGGGATTCGGCCGCCGTCGCACCCCCCGTCACACCGGCTCCGCTGGCGGAATCGTACCGCCGTTCAACCGAATTACCACGCCGAACGGGCCGGTCCTGACAGTCTATACGCACGGCGCGGTACGCAGGTTTCAGGAGGGGGCCCGCCCACCCGTGCCACTGTTCCCTCAGTCGGCCGGGACGCAGCGGCTGGCGGCCCAGGCCCGCAGGGCGGCGACCCGCTCGGCCATCGTCAGGGACAGTGGCCGGGTGCCGCGGATTTCCGCGAGCAAATCCTCCTGCAACAGGTCCCGACTCTGACCAAACGCACTGTACAGCCCGCAAACGACAGCCTGCTCGATCTCGGCCCCGCTGAACCCCTCGGCCGCGTCGGCCAGGGCGGACAGATCAAACCGGCCGGGGTCACGTTTGCGTTTCATCAGGTGGATGGCGAAAATAAACTTTCGGGCCTCGTGGTCGGGCAGATCCACGAAGAAGATCTCGTCAAACCGTCCCTTCCGAACCAGCTCCGGCGGCAGGGCGGAGATGTCATTGGCGGTTGCCACGCAGAAGATCGGCGACTGGTGGTCCTGGAACCAGTTCAGCAGCGTGCCGAACATCCGCTTGGACAAGCCGCCGTCGCTGGACTCCGCCCCCGCCGACGCAAAGGCCTTCTCGATCTCGTCGATCCACAACACCACGGGCGCCATGGACTCCGCCTGCTTGATGGCCATCCGCAGGTTTCGTTCCGACTCGCCCACGTACTTGTCGTAAAGCTGCCCGGGATCGAGCTTGAGCAGCGGCATTCGCCACGCCGTCGCCACGGCCTTGCACGCCGCGCTCTTGCCGCAGCCCTGCACGCCCAGCAGCAGGATGCCGCGCGGTGGCTGGAGCCCGAACTCCCGCGCCTGTGCCGACAGGGCGCCCGCCCGCTTCTTCAGCCATTCCTTGAGGTTGGTCAGACCGCCGATTTGGTCCAGGCTGACCTCCGGCTCGATGTATTCCAGCAGGCCGGCCTCGCGGATCATGTCGCGTTTGACGACCAGCAGGCGATCGATGTCGTCGGCGTTGAGGCAGTCATCGTCGAGAATCACGCGGGAAATGGCCATGCGGGCTTCGTGCGCGGTCAGCCCCCGCAGCATCTGAATGATGTGCTGGAACTGCGTTCGTGACAGGTCCGTGCGGATGGAAGAGTACCGCGACAGTTCCTTGAACGTGTCGCGGACAATCGCCTCCAGTTCCGCCTCGTCGGGCAGGGGGACGTCGAAGGGAGTGGCCAGGCGCTTGAGCGAGTCGGGCAGCAAGGTCGTCGTGTCGATGAGAATCATCGTCTGCTGCCGCTCGGGTGCGTTTTGTGCGAAAGTGCGCACCATCCGCTGCAGGGTGGCGTCACCCAGGTGCGTGCAGAGCTCCTTCGCAATGAAGACTGCCGGCCAGGTCCGCGACAGCATCCAGGAGAGGGCGTCGGCCGGCTTGAGGGTCCCGCCGATGATCTCCTGGGAGGCGGGCGGCGTGTTCCGCAGGCCTTCCACCACGTTCCAGACGTATGCATGCATGGCCAACGAGCGGACGACCTGCAACACGCGGTCCAGCGCCCGGCGCTCCTCATCCGTCTCGATCGTGATCAGCGGATGGCGAGAGCGGATCAGCAGCCGCAGGTCGTCGATGGTGTCAGCCATGGTCGGAATCCCCGAAGATCGCCGGCGTCCGCGGCGCCCTCCCGAACGGCGGCCGCTCGCAACATGGTACCGATCTCTGCTGCGCCGGTCCAAAGCGCTCGCCGGTTGGCCGGCCCGGCGGAGAATTCGCCCGGGACAGCTTGACATATCAAGAGCTTAGGATATATACATATAACGATGGCCGCCGCCCGGGAAAAACGAATCCCCGCCGAAACGCTGGAACAGGCGGCGGACGTGCTGCGGGTGCTCGCGCATCCGCGGCGCCTGCGAATGCTGGAAGTGCTCGCGGGGCAGAACCTTACGGTTGGCGCCCTGGCAAAGGCCGTCGGTATGGCCCCGGCGGCGTGCAGCCAGCATCTGAACCTGCTGCACGCCCACGGCGTGCTGGCCCGCGTCCGGGACGGGCGGACCACGCACTACACGGTGGTGAACCCGCACGCCCTGGCCTTGCTCGAGTGCATTCGCAAGCACGCCAGGCCGGCGACGGGCGCGACGGGCAGGAAACGAGACGAAAGCTGAGCGAGGAGGCGAACACAGTGACGACCGCGACGAAAAGAATCAGCCCGGGAGAGCTGGGAAAGCACATCGAGGGTGACGGAGCGCATCGACTCATCGACGTGCGGAACCCGGACGAATACGAAGTGATGCACGTACGCGGCGCGGAAAACGTGCCGCTGATGCAGCTTCTCGACCACGCGTGTGAATGGGACCGGAACCAGCCTCTGATGCTGATCTGCCATCAGGGGCCGCGCTCCGAAAACGCGGTGCGGCAGTTGGAGGTGGCCGGCTTTGCCGACCTGGCCATGGTGGAGGGCGGAACGCTCGCCTGCTCACGGGCACGCGTGCCCGTGGTTCGCGGCCGGCGTCGGTTCTCCATCCAGCAGCAGATGCAGTTGATCGTCGGGCCCATGATCCTGGCCGGCGCCATCGGCTCGCTCTTCTACACGCCGCTCATTGTCCTGACCTTTATCGGCGGATGCGGGCTGCTGATGGCCGGAACCACCGGCTTCTGTCCGCTGGTGAACGTGCTGAGCCGGGCGCCGTGGAACCAGCCGAAGAAGGTCTGCGCCGCGCCGCCGTCCGACTGCAGCCCGGGCCCCCGGGCGAAGAGTTGCTGCGGCGGGTGAGCATTCGTCAAGCGCCGCAGGGCTCGTTCGTCTCTCGGAGGATCTGAACCAGGCGGTCCGCGCCGGCTTCACAGGCCGCGCGGATCGTCTGAATCTCTTCTCGCGTGATGCGGTCGACGTGGATCCCCGCTGTCACGCAAACGGTGACACGCAGTTGCTCGGCCAGCCTTTCAGCCACGGCGCGGACAATCTCCTCCTCGCGATGCGGCGGGACGCCGGCGGCCTGAACCGACGCGGTCGGGGCCGCCAGGGCGGCCGCGCCGATGTGATCCGCACCGCCGGCGATGTGTAGACGGAGGTCCGCCCCGTGCATCTGCCAGGAAAAGGTGACTTGCGTACGCCCAGTGCCGATGGGAAACACGTTCACGGCGGAACACCCCCTTGCATGGGCCCGTTCGTCCATGCGTGCCTTGCGGGACGGATTATCCGCGAATGTCAGCCGGACGTCGATGACGGCGCCGGCGCGAAAAGGAGTGATTCCAGACGTGACATCTCCCGCTCCCAGCAGTGGTTTGCTGCGACGAACCGCCGGGCGGCCGCGCCAAGCCGGAAGCACCGGTCCGGATCGGCCAGGAGTGAGACGACCTGCTCGGCGAACGCGCTCGCGGCATCCGCGATCAGATAATGGACCCCGTCCTTCGCCGATAACCCGGTTGCCGCGGCAGACGTGAGCACAACCGGGCGGGCGGCCGCCATGGCCTCCAGCACCTTGTTCTGCAGGCCGCGCGCAATGCGAATGGGAGAGACACTCACCCGAAACCGGCGGACAAACGAGAACACGTCGTCCACCTCGCCAACGACGTGTACGCCGGGCGCATCGGCCAGGGCCCGCACGGCCCGCGTCGGGTGTCGTCCAACGATCTCAAACGACGCGTCTGGAACGCGCCGGCGAATCAGAGGCCAGATTTCGCGGACAAACCAGACCACCGCATCGATGTTCGGCGGGTAATCCATGCAGCCGACGAACCCCGCGACGGGCGTCGGGGGCACCCACTGCGATTCCGGGAGCTCGGGGATCGTTACGCCGTTGGAGATCGTGAATACCCGCTGCCGGAGGGCGGAGACGCCCAGGTCCGCCGCCTCTGCATCCGTGATGACGGCCGCCGCGTCAAATTCGTTGAGCCACTGCAATTCCCGCGTCGCCAGCCGGCGGCCTTCGATGTCGTACAGGCGAGCCCGGGCCCCGGACGCCCGCCGGGCATAGGCCGTCCACTTGCGCGAGTCCAGGTCGCAGAAGTCCAATACCTTTCGCGGGGCGTTGACGCACTGCGCGTACGGGGCCATGCCCGAGGAAAAGACGAGCACGGCGTCGAATGCTACCTGGGAGTTCCAGCGATGCAGGGTCCGAACCATTTGCAGGTGCTGGTAGTAACCTTCCGTAAACGTGCCTCCGCGGGCGAGGTTCCACAGCCCGCGCGGCGTCGAGACGGCCTTGAACAACCGGATGGCCGCCGCGTCCGCACACATCGCGCGAACCGCGTCCACATGCAAAAGGTCCGCCGGATCGTCCACGAAGCAGCCGCACCACACCTGATGCCGGCGCCGCAGATAGCTCAGCTCATGGAACGAGCGCAGTTTGTCGCCTTTGTTCGGCGGGTAGGGCAAACGATGGACAAGGTACAGCACGTTCATGGTTGTCACCCCGGCACGTGCCGGGACACCCACGCCCCCAACGGGCGAGTGAGCGTCAGCGGCAGCCTCGGCCAGATGCGGCGGGCCAGGCGAAAACGCGGATTCGTCGGGGTCAGGTCCGGGGCGGGTCGGCCCGGGGCCGCCAGACGCTGGTATTCCATGACGGTGGGCTCAAAGCCCTGGAACCGCTTGAAATCCACGCAACCGGTGTTGTCATGCCGCGATCGGCCGAAATCGAACACGCAGCAGCCGAACTCCACCGCTCGCTCCATGGCCGTCAGGTAGATGAAGTTGTGCAGCCCCGGCACACTCCGTCGATCATCCGCGCCCACAAAGTACGGCAGGGCGGTGCCCCGATGCAGGAACGTCACGAGGCCGGCCACGGGGGCGCCTTCGTGATGGATCAGCGACACGAGGTGCCGCCCGGGCGTCCGCTCGATCAGCTCCTTGAAAAACCGGTACGGGTAGTTCAGCGATGCCAGCCGCCTCATGCTGCGGCAATATAGGTGCCACACCTCATGCAGGTGTGAGTCGTCGAACTCCGCGGTCAGCCGGTGCTTGTCGCGGGCATTTCGGGCGGCGGCCCGCGCCTTGCGCGGCAGCCAGCCGAGCACGTCGCCGGGTCTCTGCGGAAGCTCGCGCCGAAACGTGACGTAACGCGTATCCACGGGCAAGTCCGCATGAATGGCCGAAACGGTGCGCAAGTCCAGCCAGTCCGCTCCGAGGCGAGCCATCCACTCTCGGGCCGCATCCAGCAGCGTTTGTGCGGCCTCGGCGTCATCGACCAGCGGGCCTCCGTACACCGCGTAGGGGACGCTCACCAGCATCGTGCCGCCCAGCCGGCTGCGCACGCAACACAGCGGCAGAACACCGCAGCACCGCGCTCGGCGGCTGGCGCACAGGTAAAGCGTCTGGTGGCCGAACGTCGCCTGGACCGCCTCCATCCAGGACGACATGTGGAAGAGAGTTCCGCCCGGATGAGCCTCCACGTACGCGTCCCAGTCTGCGTGGCCGTCCGGCTCGATGGCGCAGACCTTGCAGGCTCCGCGCGGCTCTTCCGCGGACCGGGCATGTACTGCCGGTTTGTCCACGACGGTGGGCACCATTCATGAGTTATCGGCAGTTCAGAAGGGCGATTTGCGATGACACCGACATCCGCAGGAAGAAACAGAAGGGATCGCAACTTCCGTCAAGAGCGTAGGTTATGGGCGAGCGCCCGACGCTACGCGGCCGCCAGGAACACGACAAACAGTAGGGCGAAAACCCCCAGCAGTGGATGCACGTCTCGCATACGCCCGCGGAGCACCTTCAGCACAACATACGAGATGATGCCCCAGGCAATTCCGTGCGAGATGCTCAGCGCAAACTGCATCACCACGATGGTCAGAAAAGCCGGCAGGGCTTCCGTCCAGTCATCCCACGCGATGCGCCGGACCATCGGCAGCATGTAACACCCGATGATGATCAGCACCGGGGCCACCACGGGATGGCAGGGGACCAGCGCGTCGGCCGCGGCGGCCGGGTTCAGCGACGCGGCGGGTACCAGCACCGTCCCGCCGACCATCTCCACCACCGGGTACAGAAAGAGCGACCCGAGCAGCAGAAGACCCGTCACCACGCTTGCCAGACCGGTCCGGGCGCCGGCGGAAATCCCCGCAACGGATTCCACGTAGCTGGTGATCGTGCTGGTGCCGGCCACAGTGCCCGCCATCGTGGCCAGTCCGTCGGAGATGAGCGCCTGCCGCGCTCGGGGGATTTGCCCGTCGCGCATCAGCCCCCCGCGCTCCGCCACTCCCACCAGCGTGCCCACGGTGTCAAACAAATCGAGAATCAGGAATATGAAGATGATGGTCAGCCAGCGCATCGGGCCGTTTTCCGTGAAAAGCTGGCCGAATCCGTGGAATACGCCAAAGAACGTGGCCTTCGCTCCCTCAACCGGGTTTTGCACCTGCGACTTCCACTCAACCAGGCGATAGCCCCAGGCATCTCCCCAGAGGTGCGATGCGGCCAGGCCGACGACCGCCGTGATGAGCACGCCGTACAGAATGGCGCCCCGCACGCCGAAGGTCAGCAGCACACCGATGACCAACACGCCCAGCAGCGTCAGCAGCACGACGGGACTGTGGAGGCTCCCCAGTTGCACGTAGACCGCGGGGTTGGCGACCACCACGCCCCCCATCTGAAGCCCCACGAACGCGATGAGCAGCCCGATCCCCACGGCAATCGCATGTTTGAGCGAGTCCGGAATGGCCCGGATGAGGGTCTGCTGCAGCCCCACGGCTGCCAGCAGCACGAACACCGCGCCCGCCACGAAGTTGGCGGCCAGTGCCTCCTGCCACGACCACCCCATCCCGCCGATGGCCGCCGCTCCGCAGATGGTGATGGCGAAGAAGACGTTGTGACCCATGGCCGGGGCCAGCGCGACGGGCAGATTGGCCCAGATGCCCATGAGAAAGCACGCCAGCGCGCTGCACAGGCAGGTGGCCACAAACACGCCGCCGGCGTTCATGGGCTCCACCATGTTCGAATCGCTCAGGATCACCGGCTGCACAAACAGGATGTACGACAGGGCCAGAAACGTCACGACGCCGCCGAGGCTTTCGCGTCGGATGGTCGTCCCGTGCTCTCTCAGACCGAAAACACGCTCGAACATGATTCGCACTCCCGGCTACGAACCGGTCAACCCGGAGGAATGGCGGTGCCGCACCTGTTAACAACATGCTGCCAGTCAGTGGACGCGGGCCACGGGCCGGAGTATACAAGGCGAGCGTGGATCGAGGTAGGGCGGGCGTGCTTCTGACGCCGACTGTGCAAGGAGAGTAACGATGGTGGCCCGGCTGTGCCTTCTGGCGGCGGTGGTTGGAGTGGGGATATGCGGCTGTCACGGCGCGAAGCCGCCGGCGGAGGATCAAGTGATGCCTCGCGTTGTGGAGACCGGGTTCATCCACAAGTCGATCCCCATCGACGGCAGGAGTTACCCATACGTCGTGTATGTCCCGCAGGACTACTCTGCGCAGTCCACGTGGCCCGTGTTTCTCTTCCTGCACGGTAAGGGAGAGCGGGGGTCGGACGGCCTGGCCCAGACCCGCGTGGGCATCGGGCCCGCCATTCGCGAGCATCCGGAGCGGTTTCCGTGCATCGTCGTGATGCCACAGTGTGATCCGGAATACATGTGGGACGGGCCGATGGAGACCCTGGCCCTGGCCGCCCTGGATCGCACGCTCGCCGAGTATGCGGCCGACGACGCGCACGTCGTGCTTACGGGGCTCTCGATGGGAGGACGCGGGACCTGGACCATCGGCGCGCGGCACGCGGATCGGTTCTGCGCCCTTGTGCCGATCTGCGGCTGGGGGGAACCGGAGACTGCCGACGCCCTTGCCCACATGCCGATTTGGGCGTGGCACGGCGACGCTGATCCCGTCGTACCCGTCGACAACACCCGCAAGATGGCCGACGCCGTCCGCGCCGCCGGCGGTACCGTACGCTATACCGAACTTCCGGGCGTGACGCACAATTCCTGGGACGCGGCCTACGGCAGCCCGGAGCTGATCGCCTGGATGCTGGGTGAACAATAGCCGGTTTCGAGTGCCCTGCAGGACCAGGATTGTCAGCTCGGTCCCTGTGGAATCCCACGGCGTGCGCCGCAGCGCGTCCTCACGCGGCGTTGCCCGTGGCTTGCAGAACATGCACGGCCACGCCGTACATCACCGCCATGATCAGGCCGATGCCCAGCAGGTTCAGCCACAGGCCGGCCTTGCACATCTGCGGAATGGTGATCTCCCCCGAACTGAACACGAGCGCGTTCGGAGGCGTGGCCACCGGCATCATGAACGCGCAACTGGCGGCAATCGCCGCGGGGACGGTCAGGAGAATCGGGTTGACGTGTAACCCGACGGCCACGGCCCCCAGAATGGGCAGAAAGGCCGCAATGGTGGCGGTGTTGCTGGTCAGCTCCGTCAGAAACACGATGAGCGTGATCACAAACACCATCAGGACGGGCAGCGGCAGGTACGCCAGCGCCCCCACGCGGTGCCCGAGGAACTCGGCCACGCCCGTGGCCGTAATCGCCGACGCCAGGCTCAGCCCGCCGCCGAACAGGATGAGGATCCCCCAGGGCAGCGCGGCGGCCTGACGCCAACTCAGGGCGAAGATCCCATGCTTCCAGTCCACCGGCAGAACGAACAGAAGGAGGGCGCCGGTCATGGCGATGCCGGTGTCCGTCAGACCGGCCAGCGGTGTGGCCCCAGCCACCTTCAGCGGCACCAGCAGGTACGGCCGCGTGATCCAGGCGAGGGCCGTCAGCGCGAATACCACGGCAACGATCTTCTCCCCGCGGGACATCGGCCCCATGGCTCTGAACTCGCGAAGGATGAGGTCGCGCCCGCCGGGGATGCCGGGCAGTCGAATCGGGTACACCACGCGGGTCAGCAGCAGCCAGGTCAGCGGAAGGAACACCGCGACCAGCGGGATGCCCACGCCCATCCAACGGGCGAAGGAGATCTTGATTCCGTACTCGCCGGAGACAAAGGCCGCCAGAAGCAGGTTCGGCGGCGTGCCGATAAGGGTGCCGATCCCGCCGATGGACGCCGCATACGCGATGCCCAGCAACAGGCAAAGTGCAAAGTGAAACGGCGCGCCGGGCGTGGGCTGCCAGCCGCCTCGAATCTCCGCAAGGTGGCGGCGGACCAGTTCGATGACGCTGAGCGCGATGGGCAGCATCATGACCATCGTGGCCGTGTTGGAAACCCACATGCTCAAAAACGCGCTGGCTGCCATAAAGCCGGCCACCAGCCGGTGGGGCCGCGTGCCGACCAGCAGAATCGTCCCCAGCGCGATCCGCCGGTGGAGGTTCCATCGCTGCATGGCCAGGGCGATCATGAACCCGCCCATAAACAGGAAGATCAACTCGTGGGCGTACGGCGCCGCCGTTTCACGAATGGTCACCGTGTTCAGCGTCAGCAGAGGAAACAACGCCAGCGGCAGCAGGGCAGTGATCGGGATGGGCAGCGCCTCGGTCACCCACAGGACGGCCATCAGCACGCCGACCGCCGCCACCGCCCGGCCCGGTTGCCCCAGCCCCCGCGCGGGGTCGCCGGAAACGTCCGCCGGGATGGCCAGATACACGGCCACCGCCAGGACCGGTGCAAGGAGCAACCCCGCCTTGCCAAGCCGCGAAATGCCTCGCTCCTCATTGCCGTTCGTGACCGGCCGCATGTCGGACATCCTCTTCGTGCGGCGGACGTCGGCAAGGCCGGGAGCGAGGCTTGTTGTCCGTCACCGAATTGCCGGCTCCCGGCGCGCTCACTCCACGCGCAGCACCCGCCGTGCGGTGTACGTCTGCCCGAACATGTCCGTCGTTCGGACCTCAATGACGTGCGTGCCGGCGACCAGGCCGGCAGGCAGCTTCGTCATCCACAGGTGCCGGCACTTGGAGGCGGCGGGCAGCGGTCGGCCGTTCGGCGGATTCTTGCTCTTCTCCGAGGCTTTGACGGCGGCATAATAGGGGTCCACTCGTTCCACACGCTCCAGGGTCGTCCAGGGCCGTGCGCCCACGCGGGCCTCGACCTTGGATCGCTCCGATCCGGCGTACACGTTGACAAGGACCTCCGTCTCCGCGGCGTCGGCCTGCTTCACCACGCTGGGCGCCCAGATGGACATCTGATCGTCCGCCGGACGGCGGGCGGCCTTGTACCGGATGCGGTAGTCGGTGCCGCTGAAGGTGATGATGGAGTACCCGTTGGGAGCGCCGTCGGACATCGTCGCATGCGGCAGGCCGAACTCGTCCGGCGCGCCCAGCCACCACGAGCCGCACGCCGTAACGTGAACCAGGTGGTGGTGCGGACGCGGTCCCCGCCAACCCTCTTGCGCGCCAAGGAACATGTGCATCTGCGTGTGCCGGTGGGCGGACAGAGAGAAGGTGTGCGGGCGGTCCTTGAGCAAATCGAACAGCCGAACGCGGTCGCGCGTTTCCGTGATTGGGATGTGCATCATCAGCACGACGAGTTGGTCGCGCGGGACCCGCTTCAGATCGTTTGCCACAAACGTCAGGTGCCGGCCGAGCTCCGAATGGTACTTCCGCTCGGCGTCCTGACCGTTGTAATGCACGTTGTCCAGCACGATGAAGTGGACCGGGCCCCAGTTGAAGCTGTACGTCGCCGGCCCGAATACGCGCTTCCACGTTTCGCCGGCCAGCTCGTCGTTGGGAACGTCGTAGTTCTCGTCGTGGTTGCCCATCACGTTGTACCACGGCACGCCCACCGCGGACATGACGGCCGTATACGGCTCAAACAGATTCAGACGATCGCTCACCACGTCGCCCAGCGTCACGCCGAAGGCGGCGGACGTGCCGATCACCTCGGCCAGCACGTCGTGGGCCAGATGGTTTATGTGCTCCTCGTTGGACGGCTGTGTATCGCCGAAGACGACGACGTCGAAAACGTCCGGCTCCAGTTGCGGACGGAGCGCGAAGTCCACAGACTTCGGCAGCGGCCCGGTCGGCGCGACGCCCGCGTACTTCAGGCCCTCCGGAGAGCCTTTCGGCTTGTGAACATAGTGGAAGCGCGGCAGGTTCCGGTCGCTCATGGGCGTCATGTAGTTCCGGGGCTTGATCACAAACAGAACGTCGTCATCGCCCACCGGGAGGGCATACCGACCCTTCTCATCCGTGACGACCACGTTCCGGCCGTTCGACACGCCGACGTTGGGCAGCCCGGGCTCGCCCGCGTCACACACACCGTTGCCGTTCTCGTCGAGGCAGACCGTGCCCTGCGCCGTCAGGTCCGCGCCCGCAGGGACGGCCGGCCCAAGGGCCACGGCAGAGAGAATCGCGCAATACAGTATCCGTCGGGCAGTGGGCGTTCTCATCACGCTGCATCATCCTTCCGCGTTGCGAGCAAACGATACCTGTTAGATCCGCCTGACCGTTCGGGCGGATGAGTCTACCGCGTACCTTAGCGGATGGACGCTCGATGACAACGCCGGACCGATAACGGAGCCCTGGACGGCCTTGGCCGCCCGCACCCGAAGCGGCCCCCATTCGCGGCAACCGCCTCATCGACGGGAAATTGCGGTTGCCCCGGACCCCGCAGTCCGGCTATCCTAAGTGGGGCCCGTGCAAGACGGCACGGCAGCCTTGACACCTGGGCGCTGGGATGGGAGTCCGCGTTGACAACCCGAACCGCTTCGAGAAAGCGCAGGACGCAGAGTCCGTCGTTAAACCCAGCGAGACGGCCGTTAAATCGCGCGCCCGCCTCTTTTGCTCCCCCGGAGGATATCGTGACACAAATTTATTGGAAAAAAGGACTTATACTCCTCGTCGCCGTCTTCTTTGCGGGTTGCGGGAGGGCTCGGGAGGATAGGCTTGCCCTCAGTGGGCAGGAACTCGGGTCCGCCGACGCTTCCCACGTCGAGGTCCGGGCCAACACGTATACCGAGAACCGCCAGACGGACCCATCCGTCGCAATCGACGCCCATGGCCGGCTTCTTGTCGCCTGGGGCAGTCGGCGGCAGGAGCACGGCACCTACGGCGTGTTCGCTCAGATGTTTGACCCCCTGGGGCGACGGATCGGATCGGAACTGCATGTCAACACAACGGTTATGAGCATGCAGCTCGATCCGGCGGTGGCGTTCGGCCCGGCAGGAAATGCCTGGATCGTCTGGCAGTCGGACCAGCAGGACGGCGACCAGGGGGGGATCGTGGCCCGGCGATTCACGCTGGACGAGGCAGGGCACCTCACCCCCGATAGTGACGAAATCCTGGTCAACCAGACGCGCGCCGGTCACCAGACCAAGCCATCGCTGGCCGTCAACGGTCACGGCCGGGTATTGGTGACCTGGGTCTGCGGGCACGGCGATTGGCCGATTCTGCGGGCCCGGTTGCTCAATATGGATGGCGCCTTCGCGGGCCCCGAGTTCCGGCTCGGCCAATCGGACGCCGGACGGGAGTCCCAGTACGCGGTAGCGGGCGTGCGGGACGGGCGGTTTGTTGTGACCTGGGCTCGAACGGACTCGGAGGGGCGGCCCGAGGCAATCTACGCCCGGATACTCGGTCCCGATGGAGAGCCGACCGCCGACGAATGGCAGGTCAGCGGAGCCGAGGCGGGCATTCATATCGAGCCCTCCGTGGACGTGAGCGACGACGGCCGGTTTGTGGTGGCCTGGTTGATCTGGAACGGTCTGGCCCATTCGGTGTCCTACCGCGTGTATGACTCCGCAGGCCGAGCGATTACCGAGCCGCTTGTGGCGGTCCAAGGTTCCCAATGGTGCAGCGGGGCGGCCGTGGCGGTGGCGCCGGACGGCGATTTCGTGGTTGCGTGGAATGAGGACAGTGCGGAGCAGGAAGCGGAACTGGCGAGTCTGCAAAGCGTGTCGCGTCGCGCCACGCCGGCCGAGATCATCGCGCAACGGTTCTCGTCGGCCGGCAACCCCATCGGTCGCCCGTTTCGGGTGAACCGGCACAACGAGGGCCGACAGGCCCTCTCGATTGCCGCGTCCGGACGGCAGGCCGCGTGGTCCACGCGCGGGCAGTTGGCGTTCGTCTGGTCCGGCGACACCGGACAGGATGACGACCGCGGGGTGGCACTGTCGCTGTTCGTGCCGAAGGATCTCGCAGCGCCGGAGCCGATCGTCGTGGCCCAGGCGCCGGCCGCACGGGACGTGTCTCTGGAGGATGTGTACCCGCAGGTCCCACCGGTGTTTGATCCCGACTTCGTGCCGGAGCCGCCGGAAGTCACCTTCCCTCTGCGGGATGGCGATTTCGGATTCCTGGGCATGCAGGCGACGGGCTGGACGCCGCCGGACCCGGAAATCGCGGTCGGACCGAACCACGTGGTGCTGGTGGTCAACGGGGAGATTCGGTTCCGGACCCATGCCGGGACGAGCACGTTTGCGCAGGCCATCGCGGGGTCGTCAGGATTCTGGGGTTCGGTCGGCGCGACGAGTTTCGTCTTTGACCCGGTTGCTCTGTACGACGTTCATTCGGAACGGTTCATCGTGGTGGCGGCGGAACTGTGGAATGAGTACGCCAGCAGCGCCATCAACCTGGCCGTCTCGGACGACTCGGACCCGAACGGGACCTGGTACAAGTACCGACTCGACGTCAGCAGCTACGGGGGTTTCCTCGACTTCCCGAATCTCGGCGTGGACGCAAACGCGATCTACGTGGCGGCAGACTTCTTTGGGGCTTCGGCCAACCCGACCCGGGCCAACTACATCTTCGTGATTCCCAAGGCGCCGACCCTGACCGGAGCGCCCGCGTCCATCAGCGGAGTCCGGACGGCCACGTCCCCGCGATCACTGGGCAACTGCAAGAATTACGATGCGGCGGCCCCCGCCCAGTACTTCCCGGGCATTGCGAGTTCCAGCTCCATCCGGCTGCACGCCGTCACCAACCCGCTGGGCACCCCGTCGCTGTCGACGTACAGCCTGACCGTGCCGAGCTTCACCTACCCGCCGAAGGCCACGCAGATGGGCACATCCAACCTGGCGGACACCGTGGACTGGCGGATCAAGAACTCGGTCTATCGCAACGGCTCGCTTTGGATCTGCCACACGATCGGTCAGAACAGCACCGCGCGCGTCCGATGGTACCAGGTGCTGATGCGCGGCTGGCCGACCAGCGGACTGTTGCCGCAACTGGCGCAGTCCGGGACGCTGAACTACGGCGTGGGCGAGCACACCTGGTTCCCGGACATCCACGTGGATGACTACGGGAACGCCGTGCTGGTTTTTAACCGCTCCTCGTCGACGCAGTACATCTCCATCCAGCGGGCCATCCGGCGATCCTCGGACCCCGCCGGCACCTTCCAGGCCCCGGTGACCCTGCAGGTGAGCACGTCTCCGGAGGAGGGCGATCGGTGGGGCGATTACTCCGGCGTGGACGAGCAGCCCAACCAGCCCGGCGTGTTCTGGACGCACGCCGAGTACCGCACGTCAAACTGGCGCACGTGGGTCGGCAAAGTCATCATAGACGACTGCAATGGGAATGGCGTTGCCGATGAGGTCGACATTGCCAGTGGCACCAGCCAGGACTGCAACGGGAACGCCGTGCCCGACGAGTGCGACATCAGCGACGGCACCAGTGCGGACTGCAACGGCAACGGCGTGCCGGACGAGTGCGACGTGGCCGGCGGTCTCAGCCCGGACGCAAACGGCAACGGCGTGCCCGACGAATGCGAGGCCGACGTGCTCTACGTGGATGCCGGTGCCTCGGGCGCGGGCACCGGCCTGACCTGGAACGATGCGTACGTCGACCTCCAGGATGCGCTGGCCGTTGGGAGGGGCACGGGCAGTGCGGTTCAGGAGATCTGGGTCGCCGCCGGCACGTACAAACCCGACCGCGGGACGGGCAACCGGGCCGCCAGCTTCGAGTTGCCCGGAGGCGTGGCCGTGTACGGCGGATTCGCGGGCGGCGAGACCAGCGTCGACCAACGAGACATCGGCGCGAACGCCGCCATTCTCAGCGGCGACATCGGCATATCCGGTGCCGTTTCGGACAACAGCTACCAGGTGCTTCGAATCACCGACACGGGGGCCACGGCCGTCCTCGACGGATTCGTGATCACCGCGGGCAACGCCACCGGCGCCAGTCCGGCGGATTTGGGGGGCGGACTGTACAACACGGGCGACGCCCTCCTCCGCAATTGCACGTTCCGGTCCAACCGGGCGGCCCGCCACGGGGGCGCCGTTTCCAACCAGGGAGGACCGTCGCTCACGTTGCTGAACTGTGCGCTCTTCGGCAATCACGCGAACCAGCGCGGCGGAGCGGTGCAGACGTACCAGAGCAGCCTGGCCGCCGTAAACTGCACATTCGCGTACAATACGGCCGGTGGCGAGGGCGGCGGCGTGTTCATGAACACGTGGGACACGTCGCTTGCGAACTGCATCGTCTGGGGCAACACGGCCATGGGCGGCGTGTCCGACGAGTCCGCCCAGATCCATGTCCTGGCCGGCACACTGGTCGTGGGCTACTCCTGCGTGCAGCACTGGAGCGGCACGTACGGCGGCGCCGGGAACCTCGGGCTCGACGCGCGGTTTGTCGACGCGGACGGTCCGGACAACGTCGTTGGGACCGCCGACGACAACCTCCGGCTGCTGCCCGGTTCCGGCGCCATCGATGCCGGCAGCAACGCGGCAGTGCCGGTGGGTGTCACTACGGACCTGGCCGGAGGGCCGCGTTTCATCGACGATCCCGCCACTCCTGACGTCGGCAGCGGGGTTCCGCCGATCGTGGACATGGGTGTATACGAGTACACCCCGGTAGCGGACTTCGACGGAGACCTGGATGTCGACCTGTTCGACTTCGCGTGGTTCCAGGCGTGCATGAACCAACCGGCCACCGGCGCCTGCGCCCCGGGCGATCTGACCCGGGATGGGCAGGTGAATGAACTGGACGCCGGGCCGTTCGCCTCGGTCCTGACCGGCCCATAAGGGGTATGGGATTGCGCCGTTTCGGTTTCACCGGGGGATGCCCGCCGGCTCCAGCGGGGGGCGCACGATCAGCAGGCTCGTTGCCGGGCCAGCCGGAAGACCAGCGCCTCCAGGCAGAGCTGCACATTGGCGTTCAACTCGACCTGCCGGGCCGCCGTGTTGACGGCGGAGATGGCGTCCGCGCACACCGCGGCTCGCGGCGCGCCTTCAGACTCGTTCACGGCGGACCGCAGCCGGGCGCGGTACCACGCCGAAGCCAGTGACAGCAGCACGTGCAGCCCCTGACGTTGCGCTTCCGTATCGGAGACATCCGGATCGCGGCGGCGGCATGCCGCGCCCAGCGCCTTGGCCGACTCCATCCAGTCCTTCACGACGGCCGAACTGCCGGTGGCATCCAGCCGCTCCAGCGGAGTTACGATTCGCTCTCGCATGGCCGGAATGCCGTCATCGACGTACCGCAGGGCCAGGCCCAGGCTGCCCTCGGCAATCTGCGCGACGTACGCGACGGCGTCGTCTTCCAGCTCCGGCCGCAGCTCCCGCAGCCGCTGCGCCACGAAATCGTCCGGCAGCGGCGAAAACGAAACAAGCTGGCACCGCGAGAAAGTGGTGGGCAGCAGCCGCTCGAGCGAGGACACCAGCAGGATGAGAAACGTAGTGGCCGGCGGCTCTTCCAGCGTCTTGAGCAGGGCGTTCTGGGCGGCCGTTGTGATCCGGTCCGCTTCACGAACGATGAACACCTTCGCGCGTCCGCGGCCCGGCTTGGCCCCAACCGCCTCGATCACGAAATGCCGGACCACGTCCACGCCGAGGTCCAGGGCCTTGCGGTTTCGCACGGCCGTGTCCGGGTGAAACGCGTTGAGTTGCCGGTAGATACGGTGCAGGTCCGGATGCGTATCGGCCCGGACGGCCCGGCAGTCGTCGCATTCGTCACAGACATCCAGGGCCGGCCCCGTCCAGTCCGCCAGTTCGGACCGCTTGCGCAGGTCGGCCTCCGCCGAACGGGGCTGCGGGCACAGCAGTAGCTGGGCGAAGGCCGTCGCGAACGCCTCCTTCCCCACGCCGTCCGGCCCGTGGAAGACGTAGGCGTGCGGGACTCGGTTGCCGCGCAGCGCCCGCTGAATCATCCGGTGTGCCCGCGGCTGATGTCGCACGTCAAAAATCGACACGCTGCAGCGCCTCCCAGATCGCCTCGTGGACCTCGTCGGCCGGCCCGCGGGCGTCAATCGTCATCACCGGGCGCGGATAGAACTCTCTCAATCGAAGAAACGTCTGCCGCACCCGCCGGTGAAAGTCGATCGGCCGGGCCTCCATCGCATCGGTATGGGCGTCGTCAAACAACCCCTTCTGGCCGGCATGTTTGCGGCGGTGCTTGCCGGCATGGTGCGGCTCACGCCCCGTTCGCTGGAAGCCCCTTTCCACGTCGACGTCCAGCACAAACGTCAGGTCCGGCCACGTGTCGCCGATGGCGTACCGCGCCACCTCGAGGACCTGGGCAATGTCGTACCCCGCCGCGCCCTGGTAGGCACAGGTGGCGGATACGAACCGGTCGCAGAGCACGGTCTTGCCGGCGGCCAGGGCCGGTTCGATGATCTCACCCGCCAGTTGTGCCCGGGAGGCCATGAACAGAAACGTCTCGCACCGAACGTCCATCTCGCTCAGGTCGTAGTCCAGCAGGACGTGTCGAATGCGGTCGCCGATGGTCGTCCCGCCGGGGTCCTTGCAGTGCACCACGTCCAGGCCGGCCGCGGTCAGGCGTTGGCCCAGCTTCTCCCGCTGTGTGGACTTCCCGCACCCGTCGGGCCCGTCGAACACGATGAACTTGCCGCGCAATTGTTCCATGTCGTCCCGTGACGCATTCTTTGCTCAAGAACAGGGCACCTGCGGCGCCGCCGCGCGGGCCGCGTCAAACACCTCCGCCGCGTTATAACTCGACCGCACGAACGGCCCGGCCGCCACGCTGAGGAACCCGGCAGCCCGCGCCTCCTCCGCCAGATCCCGGAACTCGCCGGGGGGGTAGTACTTCTCCACCGGCGCCTGCGCTGAAGACGGCTGCAAGTACTGTCCGATGGTCAGAATCCGGCAGCCCGCGGCGACGAGGTCGGCAAATGCCTGCCGGAGCTCGTCGCGCGTTTCGCCCAGTCCGACCATGAGGCCCGACTTGGTCAGAATGCCCGGGGCATACGCCCGGACCATGCGAATCACGCCGAGCGACCGCTCATAGCGGGCTTGCGGGCGGACTCGCCCCGTCAGACGCTCGACGGTCTCCAGGTTGTGGTTGTACAGGTGCGGCCCGGCGTCGCAGAGCGCGTGGATGCTCACCTCGCTGCCCTTCATGTCCGACGGGAGCACTTCGACCGTGGCCGAGGGGCACTGCCGGCGTACCGCCCGAACGCAGGCCGCGAAATGGGCGGCCCCGCCGTCGCTCAAGTCGTCGCGCGCCACGGCCGTAATCACCACGTGCCGCAGACCCAGCTCTGCGGCGGCCCGTGCCAGCCGCTGAGGCTCGTCCGGTTCGGGGGCCGGCGGGCGGCCGGTTGCCACCGCGCAGAACGCGCACCGGCGCGTGCAGCGATGGCCCAGGATCATGAAAGTGGCCGTCCGGTGCGACCAGCACTCGGTGAGATTGGGGCACTTGGCGTCCTGGCACACGGTGGCGATCCCGCTTTCGACGACGGCCCGCTTGGTCCGGGCAAAAGAGGCGCCGGCCGGCAGCGGTCTTTTCAGCCACGGGGGCAACCGCCGTGCCGACGGCCGGGATTCGTCACGAGCGTCTGGAGTATGCAACGTCTACTTCCCTGTCCGGACCGCCTGGTTCCAAGGTGACTGGCCGATCCCGGCGCGATATTAGGCGGTTCGGCGGGCCGGTCAAGCGCGGGGGACTGGCGTCGTGTTCTTGACGCGTTTTCGGAACGACCGTACGATGCCGGCATCCGGGCCAGGCATGTCAAGTATGGAGGCATCGATCGTACCATGAGCATCACCTTTAGCAAGATTCTGCACCCGACGGACTTTTCGGAACTCTCGCTGCATGCTTTGGGCTTTGCCCGGCGCCTGGCGGAGGCTTTTGACGCGCAGTTGCACTGCCTGCACGTGATTGATGAGGCGTACCAGTACTGGTCGGCCGTCGGGCCGGAGATGGCGCCCGTCACTCCGCCCGTGGAAGACCTGACCACCCTGGCCGACGGCCAGATGCAGCGGTTCTCCGACGACCACCTGATCGGGCTGAAATACCCGGCCGTGACCAAGGTCGTCTTCGGCAAACCGTTTGCCGAAATCGTGCGGTACGCCCGGGAATGCAGCATCGACCTGATCGTGCTGGCCACCCACGGGCGCGGCGGTCTGACGCACGTGCTGTTGGGCAGCACCGCCGAGAAGGTGGTCCGCAAGGCACCGTGCCCCGTGCTGACCATCCGCGACCCCAAGCACGAATTCACGATGCCGTAGCGGGCGAACCTGACCGTTGACAGAATTAGCCGTCGGTGCTCCGCCGCCAACGCTTCGAGTGCCGCCGCATCACGGAAAACTCCCCATGACTGATTCGTACTCCAACACACCCACCATCGCAGACAGGGTCGCCGACCGCGTCCGCAGGAATGCCGTCAACGCGTTGCTGCCGGCCATACTGATCACGCTGATCGGCTGGCTGTTGTTCAATCCCCTGGAGAATCCCTCCGGGGTGAAGGAGACGACCATCGCAGGGACCATCTGGATTCTTCGGTTTGCGGGTCCGCTGCTGCTTGTGACAGCGGGTCTCGGCCGCGTGACCGGCCGGTTGTGGTGCTTTCTGCTCGATACCATCCTGTCGAGCTGCGTGGCCCTGGCCCTTGCTCTGACAGTGGTGGTGATATTCGACGAATTGGTGAAGGCCAATCTGACCGTTCTCATCTTTGCCGTCTTCGCCGCAGTCTACGTCCGGGCGGCCTGGTCCTTATGGAGCGAATACTTCGTCCTTCACCGTACAGTCGCGACCGCCGGGCCCGCTCCTGCCGCCGAACAACGGTCGGAACAACGTCGCCCGTCGTCGACCGAGGAGATCGAGTACCCCCCCGCAGCTTCCGCTGATCCGCGGACCTCGCCCGCCCCGCCGGCTCCCGATGAGCCGGCGCCGGACGGGTTTCTGGCGAACTTTGCCGATCGGAAGCCCGGGGAAGACGAGAAGCGGTAGGGGGGCGGCGGGGTGTCCCGCCCGCGGGGGAGTCTCCAGAGCCGGCGCGCGAACCATGCCTTCCGATGCACCCAGCCCGATGAATCCGATCTGGTCGCGCTACTCGCGTCAGATTCTTTTTGGGCCCATTGGCCCGGAGGGTCAGCAACGGCTCGCCGAATCCCGGGTGGTCATCGTGGGCTGCGGCGCATTGGGCAGCACGCTGGCCGAGACGCTCGTGCGGTCCGGCGTGGGCTTCGTCCGCATCTGCGACCGGGACTTCGTCGAGTTGGACAACCTCCAACGACAGACCCTGTTCGATGAGGATGACGTGGCCGCCGCGCTGCCTAAGGCGGAAGCCGCCCGCCGGAAGCTGGTCCGCATCAATTCACAGGTCACCGTCGAAGGGATCGTAACTGACGTGAACCCGTCAAACATCGAACGGCTGACCGACGGTTCGCACCTTATCCTCGACGGCACGGACAACTTCGAGACCCGCTACCTCATCAACGACGTGGCCGTCAAGCATCGCCGGCCCTGGGTCTACGGCGCGGCCGTCGCCTCCAGCGGGTTGTGCCTGGCCGTCCTGCCCGGCGTCACACCCTGCCTGCGCTGCATCTTTGAGGAAGCCCCTCCGCCGGAAGAAACCCCGACGTGCGAGACCGTGGGCGTGCTGGGCACGCTGGTGCGCGTGGTCGCCAGCCTGCAGGCCACCGAGGCGCTCAAAATCCTGATGGGTCGACTGGACGACGTGAACCGCCATCTGGTCAGCCTCGACATCTGGTCCGGGCGGTTCACTGCCATGCACGTTGGAGACGCCGCGGATCGGGCGGACTGCGCCTGCTGCCGCCATCATCGGTACGAGTATCTGTCGGGGGCGCGTTTCAGCGTTGCCTCGCACCTCTGCGGCCGTGACGCGGTGCAGGTGCATCGAAAAGGCGAGCATGCGGTCGACCTGCCCGCACTGGCCGATCGGCTCCGCCCTGTCGCCCGTGGGGACGTGCTCGTCAACTCGTTTCTGCTGAAGGTCGCGATTGACGCGTTCGAACTGACGGTCTTCCCCGACGGCCGCGCCATCATCAAGGGCACCAACTCACCGGACACTGCAAAAACCCTGTACGTCCGGTATGTCGGATTGTGACGCGCCGCTACTTCTCCGCGTCAAGAATCGTTTCGAGGTCCGCCGGCATGGTCACCGGCCGCCGGCACGTGTAATTGCGGCACACGTACACCGTCGCCCGCCCCTCCTGCATCGTCTTGGCTGCCAGGAGCGGAATCCGCCGGGCCGCGTCAGACTCCGGCCCGGCCGACAGCGCCAACACCTTGTTCGGCCGGAACGTCCGGTGAACGGCACGAAGAAGCTCGCGTGTCGAGGGGTCCGCCACAGGACCGACCAGGGCGACTTCCTGGATCGGCCCCGCGGAGAAATCCGCGGCGCTCAGCAGCCGCTCAAACGCGCCCGGCGATTCCGTCGCCATCGATGCGAATGCGCGGAAGATGGATTCCGCCTTCTCGCGATAGGCCGGCTTGTCCAGCAGGATGGCCAGACGCAGGAGGTTCTGCGCATGAACGGAGTTGCCCGACGGAATCGCCCCGTCCCGCGGGTTCTTCGTTCTCGCGATCAGCGCCTCTGCATCATCCGCGGTGAAGAAGAACGCCCCGCCCGTCTCGTCGAAGTAGTGCCGGACGGACTGCTCCGCCAACGCGTCCGCAACCTCCAGCCATCGAAGGTCAAACGTGGCCTCGTACAGGTTGAGTAACCCCTCGATGAAGAACGCGTAGTCGCTCAGGTAGCCCGTCAGTCGACCCCGGCCCTGTCGCCACGTCCGCAGCAGCCGGCCGTCCTCCTGCAGGTGTACCAGGACGAAATCGGCCGCCCGGGCCGCCGCCTCCGCGTACCGTGGTTCGTCCAGCACGACCGCCCCCCTGGCCAGGCTGGCGATCGCCAGCCCGTTCCAGGCCGTCAGGATCTTGTCATCCAGCGCCGGCGCGACGCGCTTGGCCCGGGCGTCGCGCATTTTCGCCCGCATGTCAGCCAGTCGATGCTGCAGATCGGCCATGTCCAGGCCGTGCAGTTCCGCAAAGATGTTCAGCGGCCGCCGGATGTTCAGGATGCTCTTGGGCCCCGACGGCGCGTGCCCGAGCGACTCGAACCAGTTCCCTCCCTCCGTCACGTCGTAGTAGTCACAGAAGAGCTTCGCGTCCGCCTCGCCGAGCACCTCCTGCACCTGCGCCACGGTCCAGACGTAGTACTTGCCCTCCAGCCCCTCGCTGTCCGCGTCCCGGCTGGAGTAGAAACCGCCGTCCGGCGCCTGGAGGTCCTCCAGAACGTAATCCAGAATCCCCGCGGCCGTCTCCGCGTAGAGCGGCTCGCCGGTCGCCTGATAGGCATCCAGGTAGATTCCGCTGACCAGGGCCTGGTCGTACAGCATCTTCTCGAAGTGCGGCACCAGCCACTGCGGATCGGTGCTGTATCGACAGATGCCTCCGCCGAGATGATCGTAGATGCCGCCCCGGGCCATATGGTCCAGCGTCACGCGCACGGCCCGCATCAGCCCCTCGTCGCCCGTGCGACGCCACGCCCGCAGCATCAGCTCCATCGCCATGCTTGGCGGAAACTTGTTGGCGTTTGTCTGGAACCCGCCCAGGCCGGGGTCGATGTACCGGACCAGTTCCCGCGCGGTACTCACCACCTCTTCGACGCCCAGGCCGTGCTCACCGCCGGCCGGCACGGTGGCCCACGACTGCAGATACTCCTGCACCTTGCCGCTCTGCTCGATCAGCTCGCCGGGGCGGTCCTTCCAGGCGTCGGCGATCACTTCCGCCAGCCGCCTGAACCCCTCCGGCGGAAAATACGTGCCCGCGAAAAACGGGCGGCGGTCCGGCGTCAGAAACACGGTCATCGGCCAGCCGCCCTGGCCGTTGTTCATGGCCAGCGTGGCCTGCATGTAGATTTCATCGACGTCCGGCCGCTCTTCCCGATCTACCTTGATGCACACGAAGTGCCGGTTCAGGATGGCCGCGATGGCGTCGTTCTCGAAGGATTCGTGCGCCATCACGTGGCACCAGTGGCACGCGGCATAGCCGATGCTCAGGAAGATCGGCTTGTTTTCCCGCTTTGCCTTGGCGAAGGCGTCTTCGCCCCATTCGTGCCAGTCCACCGGGTTGTACGCATGTTGAAGCAGATACGGACTGGTGGCGTGCGCCAGACGGTTCGCGCGCTGCGCATCCTTCGTGCCCATGGCTCCGCTCTCCCCCCGCTTGGAGTTTGTGCAAGCGGTCAACAGGCACAGCAGCGAGATCAGTCCGATCCGGGCTTGCTCGTGCAGTGCGTTCATGCTCGATTTCGACTTCCGGCCAAAACACGCCGCGCGCCGCGAACGGGTTGCGCGGCGATCACATCGATCGTCCCACCGCGTGCGCCACGGCGGCCAGCTCCTGCATGGTCTGCGCGAAGGTGTCACACGTGACGGACTGGGCCCCGTCCGTCAGGGCGTGCTGCGGGTCGGGATGCACTTCCACGATGATGCCGTCCGCCCCCGCCGCGACGGCCGCCTTGCACATAGACGGCACCATGTACGCGTGCCCCGTTCCATGCGAGGGATCCACCAGGATCGGCAGGTGCGACTCCCGTTTCACCGCGGGTACCACGGCCAGCGCCAGCGTGTTCCGGACGTACTCCTCGCACGTCCGGATGCCCCGCTCGCACAGAATCACGTTCGGGTTGCCCGCGTTGATGATGTACTCCGCCGCCAGCAGAAACTCCTCCAGCGAGGCCACCAGCCCTCGCTTCAGCAGTACGGGCTTGTTCCGCGTCCCCACCGCACGCAGCAGGTTGAAGTTCTGCATGTTCCGCGCCCCGATCTGGAGCACGTCCGCGTATTCCGCCACCAGGTCCACCTGGTCGACGCTCATCACCTCCGTGACCACCGCCAGCCCCGTCTGCTCACGCGCGGCGGCCAGCAGCTTCAGCCCGGACTCGCCCAGCCCCTGGAACGCGTACGGGTTCGTGCGCGGCTTGAACGCGCCGCCCCGCAGCCCGATCGCTCCGGCCGCCCGAACCGCACGCGCCGTGGTCAGTATCTGCTCTTCGCTCTCCACGCTGCACGGCCCGGCGATCACACCGATCTTCCGCCCGCCGATCTCCGCGCCCGACGGACCGATCCGGATGACCGAGGGCTCCCGCTTGACCTCCTTGCTCGCAACCTTGTAGGGCGCGAGAATGGGCACCACACGGTCCACCATCGGCGCGGTCTCGATGGCGCCTTTGTCCACGGTACGCTTGTCGCCGATCGCGGCGATGACCGTCCGGTCCGTCCCGACGATGACGTGGTCTCGCAAGCCCAGTTGGCGCACCAGGTCCACAACGTGCTGCACGTCCGCCGGCGTACACCCGGGTTTCATGACGACGATCATGACTGACCCCTCCCCACGATACGTTCCTTGCCGCCCATGTACGGCCGCAGAGCGGGCGGCACCGTCACGGAACCGTCCTCATTCTGGTACAGCTCCAGAATCGGAATGAGAATCCGCGGTGACGCGATCACCGTGTTGTTCAGCGTGTGGCAGAACCGCAGCTTGCGGTCCTTGTCGCGATATCGCAGGTTCAGCCGCCGGGCCTGAAACTCGTAGAAACGAGACGCGGAATGCGTCTCCCCATAGCTGTTGCGCGAGGGCATCCACGTCTCGATGTCAAACTTCTGCACCTGGCCCTGCCCCAGGTCGCCCGTGCATACGTTCACCACCCGGTAGGGCAGCCCCAGCGCCTGCAGCACCGACTCCGCGTTTGCCAGAATCTCGTGGTGAAAGCGGATGCTCTCTTCCTCGTCGTTGCGGCACACCACCACCTGCTCCACCTTGTCGAACAGGTGAATCCGGTACAGCCCGTACGTGTCCTTCCCGGCCGCACCGGCCTCGCGCCGAAAGCACGTGCTGAGCGCCACGCTCTTGACCGGCAGTTGGTCCTCTTCCAGCACTTCGTCCGTATAGTAGGCGGTCAGCGGCACCTCGGCCGTCCCCACCAGCGACATCTCGTCCCGCTCGCACAGGTACGCCTGGTCTCGTCCGATCGGGAAGTACCCGGTGCCGTACATCACCGATTCCCGCACCAGCACCGGCACCACCATCGGCGTAAAACCGCACGAGATCATCAGGTCCTGGGCCAACCGCAGCACCGCGTAGTGCAGCATGGCGCCGTCCCCGCGCAAGATGTAATTCCGCGCGCCCGCCAGCTTCACGCCGCGCTCGATGTCAATGATTCCCAGCTCCGTTCCCAGGGCCACGTGGTCCTTCGGCTCGAACGCAAACGGCGGCACCTGTCCCTCATGACGAAGCACCACGTTTTCCGATTCGTCCTTGCCGATGGGCACGTCGGGGGCCGCCGGCTGCGGCATCGTCAGCATAAGCTGATCGAACTCCTCCCCGATCGCCCGCGCCTCCTCCTCCCGCGTTTTGATCCGGGCCTTGATGTCCGACAGCTTCTGACGCGTCTGCGCCGCCAGTGTCTGGATGTCCTGCGGCGTCCGGCCTTCCGCCACCGCCCGCTTGTACCAGTCGGATTTCGGGTTGCCGAACAGGGCCATCTGCGGGCCCAACTCGTTGCTTTCCGCCCGCAGGTCGTCCAGCTCCTTCTGGATGGCCCGCCGGCGCTCATCGACCGCGCAAAGGCGATCCACGTCGCACGGGATTCTCTTGAGGCCGGCGGCCTCGCGGATCAGCTCCGGTTTCTCGCGTATCCACCTGATGTCGAGCATAGCAGGTCCGTGGTTTCTATTGCCAAGTTGTCGGCATAACAAAAGGTTAAGCGAGCGGTGCTTTTCCCGCAAACCCGGACCGGTGTCAAGGGCGCCTGCCACGGAGGCCCGACCTCGCTCGCGTCCGTGACCCGAACGGGCTACACTGCAACCCCATGAGCTGCACCATCGACGTCATCAGCATCGGGACACTCAGCCACAACCCGTTCTGGAACGAGCGAACGCCGGTCCGCACCTCTCACGCCACGACCACCCTCATGCGCGACGGCCAATCGACCATCCTCGTCGACCCGTCCCTGCCGGCCGAAATCCTGGCGCACCGGCTCCATGAACGGGCCGGACTGCGCCCCGAACAGGTCACCACCGTGTTCCTCACCTGCTTCCTGCCCGTGCATCGGCGCAGCCTCGGCCTGTTCGACAACGCCGACTGGCTCATCCATCCGCAGGAGCGATCCACTCTGCTGGGCCACCTGAACCGATCCCTGGAATCCGCCGCCGGCCAGCCGGACGACACTGTCTCGACTGAAGAGATCGAACAGGAGCTTGTGCTGCTGGGACGGACCCGGCCCGCACCGGAACGACTGAGCGAGGTGGTCCACACGTTTCCGTCGCCCGGCGTGACCCCTGGCACGTGCGCCCTTCTCGTGGCGGGACGCCAGACCACCCTCATCGCCGGCGACGCCGTGCTGACGCGCGACCACTACCAGAACGCCCGCATCCACGACCGCTGTTTCGACACCGCCCGCGCACGCCAGTCCTTCGCCGAAATTGTGGAGGTTGCGGAACTCATCATCCCCGGCCACGACAACCTGTTCATGACCGTCTGAGCCACGCGCCCCCGCCGGCTCGGGCGCCGCAGCACCGGCTGGTTTGTGTGGGACCGGCAGCCTTGTGTGGGACCGGTTTTCCAGCCGGTCT
>CAZPHH010000005.1:0-92816 GCA_964586145.1 uncultured Phycisphaeraceae bacterium
GCAAGTAAACTCTTACTTCAATCCGGGCGGCTCAGGGACGCTAAACACGTACTCGGCTCCAGCCGACCCGCGCTTCGTCTCTACGCAGAGTGCAAGCCGGCAACGGGCCAACACTGGCCGGTGGGCTGAAGCCGATCCCGGGCACCGAGGAGTACGAGGAGTCCTACGGTCACGTCCTCTACGAAGTGGAACCCTGACGAGGCCGGCGGGGCGGTGGGCGGACGGGGGGCTACGGGATCGGGGAGTGCCCCTCGACCCGGATGTCGTCCAATTCGGGCCGGCCGTCGGTGAACGTGATTCGGAAATCGATCGCCGCTTCCCCGTTGAGGAATTCTCCGATCACATGCAGCGAGAGCATGCCCTCCGTGTCCGTCCCGATGGGCCGCTGCCCGCGCCTAAACGTCTGGAACTGGCCGTGCCTGCCCAGCACTTCCTTGAGCCAGTCGTTGAACTGCTCCTGCGAGACCTTCCGCCGGAACGCATTCGATGTAAGCACATACGCTTTCGGCGCCTCTTCCTCCACGCGGGTCACGCTCACCTTCAGCGGCTCGACGGCGGCCCTGGCCATCTGCATGGAATCGCGGGTCATGCGATACCCGTAGTAAACGACGGCACCTGCCACACCCTGGAGGCCCGCCCCCACGATGGCCACGACCACCGCCGCGATGGCCAGGCCGCGGCCGCCCATCCGGCCGCCCCGCGTGTTCCGGATGCCCACGACGCCGAAAACCAGCCCCAGCACGGGGCTGAGCACGGGCACGCACGCAAGGAGGGCGCTGACCAGGCCGGTCACCGCGGCCTTGCTGGTCGGGGGGCGTCCGTAGTAGGCGTTCGGTTCGGGCGGCGGTTCGGACCACGGCTCGGCCCCGCCGGGGCCCTGCTCTGGGGGTTGGAACTGGCTCATGACGGGCGTATTAGACTCCGCAACCCTCGCAGGCACAAGAGGCTGTCGACGTTTGCGGACACGCGTGCGGCCGGGTTGGCAGGCGGTCGGCCCGGCGGTGGGAATCCGTCGGTCCGTCGCGGCTTGCGGACGCCCGGACGGTGGTGGCGCCCGCGTGCGGCGTGCTGCTCCAAGGTCCGGGCTCCGCGGCCTTTAGAGCCTTGACGGGACAATTGCGGCACAAGTATATTTCCCTGGGAAAGCGCGGGGGCCGTGGCGGAGGAACGTCTTCCGTCCGGCGAATCACGAGGGGTGCCTCGGCGTGCGGCTGAAATGCGTGATTCGGCCGAAACCACGAAGCGGGTGCGCCGGCCAGAAGGGCCTTCCGGTTGTCGACGAACTTGCCCCGTTCACGCCGTATGCCACTGTCCAGAGTTGCTGCGGATCACCCGGGGGGGATCGCAGGGGTGGTCCGGGATTGGGATGCATCCGTTGCGTCGCGCGCCGCGCGGCGCCGCACGCAACACCAAGGAGTGAAGCTGATGTCGATGTTCCGCATCTCCGTGGGTCGTGCCCGCGTCGCCCTCCTCGGGCTGGGTCTGGTCGGTCTGCTGCTGTCGCCGGCCTGCCCGGCGTCGTCGCCGACCCAGGTGCTCGGACCGGCAACCATCCAAGACGAGGCCCCGTTCATGGAGTTTCTTTCGCCGACGAGCAGTTTCTCCGTCAGCCGGGGCGACTCGTTCGAGGTCACCTGGCGTGACAGCGACACGGACTCCTCCGCCCTCATCAAGCTGGAGATGGTGAACGCCCAGACGAACGTGGCCACCGTCATCGTTGAAGGCATCCAGGAAGACGATCTCGTCGGCCCGGACAACTGGATCATCGACACGACCTTGCTGGCCGAGGCCAGTTATTACATCCGGGGCACGATTTCGGATGCCGTGAATGCGCCGTACGTCACGTACGCCCTCATCTCCGGCGGAGCGGGCAATCGGGTTGTGGTCACGGTGACGCCCCCGGGGCTGGCGCCCTCCAACGTCCCACCCCAGGTGGTTGTGGTGACGCCGGAGTTCAACCAGAGCGTGGCCCAGGACGACACGCTGGTGGTGACGGTGGCCCCCGTGCTTCCGGCCAACCAGACCGACCCCGCCACGATTCCGTACGACCCGGACAGCACGGCCACCATCTACATTGTGGCCGACCTGGACAACCAACCGACCAATGACAACGTGCGGGACCCCCAGCCGGATGAAGTGATCGTGCTGCGGACGCGGACGGTGGAGGCCGGCGCGACGGCGGTGATCGAGGAGCCCATCGTGGTTGATCTGGTCACGCTCCCGCCTCGGGCAAACGGTGAGCCGTATTACATCCGCGCGACGATCGACGACGGTCAGAACCCGCAGGTCCACTCCTACGCGGCGGGCACGGTGAACGTAGCGCGGACGGCGCAGGGGACGATTCTCCTGGAGGACGTCGGCCGGTCCCTCGCGGGCGTGCGATGGGTCGGCTTCAACCCGGGCGCGCGTCTGGGCACCACGATCGAGGGCGTGGGTGATTTCGACGCCGACGGCGTGGATGACTTCGTCCTGGTCGCGCAGTTCGGGAACCCGCGCAACTTCGGGAACATCGGCGAGGCGTACATCATTTACGGTCTGGACGGGAGGCGTTTCGGCGGGAGCATCAACGTCAACAGCGTGTCCACCTCGATTTCGGGCGCCATCGTGGAGGCCCCCGTTCCGCGGTCCGGATCAACCCTGGGCATCAAGGACGTGGGCGTAATGCCCGACATGGACGGCGACGGTCGACCGGAGTTGATGTTCGGCCTGCCGTTCGTGGACGGCATCTACCAGCAGCGTGACATGGACCTGAGCGACGGCGACGGAGGACTCGGGTGCTACCCGGACTTCCTGCCGAACAACCTCGCGACCCAGGAGCCGGGCATCGACACGTACTTGGATTCCATGGGCAGCGCGGTCCTGGTCGGCAGCCAGAATCGAGACTCGGACCCGAGCATCACCGGCGCGCCTCGCCTCGAGAGCACTATTGTGGGCCTGGAATTCGCCGGCATGACGACCGTCCCGGCAGGCACGGGCGGAACGCAAATTCTGGCTCGTGCCCCGTCCGGCAAGCTCGAGGGGCTCCGCGTGCAGGTGGGAGTGTACGATTTCGTGGATCACCTCCTGCTCAATCAGCCCCCGATCCAGGACTTGATGGGCTGGAATGTGGCCTCCATGCCGGACATGAACAACAACAACACGCCGGAGATGATCCTGTCCGCCCCAGGGAACGAACAGGACATTCTCGATACGCTGGCGACGTTCGGGTTCTTCGCCACGCACGTGCGGGGGCGCACATTCGGCAGCAGTATCATCGTGATCGACGGAGCCGGTTCCCTCTTCGGGGACTTCATGGAGGATGAAGACTCCAACGCGAACGTCATTCCCATTGTCAACCCAGATCACCCGGGCAAGTGTGACGAGACCGATCCGGAGGATCGTCGCATGATCAAGCCGTTCCAGACGTTCGAGATCTACGCCGAGGATCCCGAGGACTTCCTGCACGACGGCAGCTACGCGGGAGACTTCAACCAGGACGCGGTTCCGGACATCCTCTGCGGCGCACCGTTCAACGACCGCTCCCCCACCCTGCCGGAGACCGGTGCCACGTACGTGCTGTACGGCCGGACCGTCTACGGCGACTACTTCCTGGAATACGCGGACGACGAGCAGTTTCGCGCCCCCATGCTCCGCATCCGGGGCGAGCAGCCGTACGATCGGGTGGGCTGGGTCCAGAAGCGGGTGGCCGACGTGAACGGCGACGGCATTGACGACATTGTCCTGGGCGCTCCGTACGCCGACTTCGGAGGCGTGAGGCCTGCGTTCTGTGACGGCGACTGGGACAAGAACGGCCGGGTGGACCAGACCGATCTGGGGTATTTCAACGGCTGCCGGACGACGTTCGGCGACGAAGTCTTCTACAACGACGAGTGCAAGCTGGACCCGCTGGACCCGGAGAACGCCGGGAAGGACGGCGCCTGGTTTGACTTCAACAACGACCGGCAGATTAACGACGATGACCGCCGGGTCATGGACTGTCTGACGGCCGGCGGGTCCGTTGAGTGCTGCCCGGCCGACAACGGGTTCGTGGGCATCGTGTTCGGCGGCGTCAGCCTGGACGGCGATCGGAGCATCAGCCAGATCGGCACCAGCCAACTGCCGGGCGCCCGGTTCGTCGGCACCCGGGCCGGCGACCTGGCCGGCTGGGACGTCGCCTCCGCCGGCGATTTTAACCGGGACGGATACGGCGACATCCTGATCGCCGCGCCGGGTGAGTACGTGACGGACGACGCGGGCCGCACGCGCATGGGCGCCGCCTACCTGATTTTCGGCGGGCCGCACCTGTACAACCGGACTTTTACGCTGGCGCAGGTCGGAACCGATGCGCTCCCGGGGATCAAGATGGTCAGCCCGTTCGAACGCAGTCGCCCGGATGAGGCCCCGATCGAGACGGTGTCCGGCATCGGCGACATCAACAACGACGGATTCGCGGACATCGGGGTCGGCATCCCCCGGGCCGACTTCGTGGACTGGTCGTTCCCCCAGGACCCGTCGGATCCTGCGGTGGACCCGGGGGTCGGCCGCCGCACGGACGGCGGAGACGTGTACATGATCTACGGAAGCAACGTCGGCACGAATCGATAGCCAGGAGGGCCTGAATCGCCGCTCCCCGGGGTGCCGCGTCCGGACCGCCTGTAACGGCCCGGGCGCGGCACTCTTTTGCTGCGTTGCGGTTCCCAGGCCCCCGAGCGGCCCGGTACGGTGCGTCATTTGCGGTCGGACTCGAACTTCCCGCCCCGGCCGGGCGTACAATGGGTCTGGGAGAGGCTGCGCGCCGGGCGATTGACGCCCGCGGCCCCATCCTGTTATAACCTACGGGCACAAAGGCAATTGTGAAGGCCACCCTGCGGAGTCTTTCATGGCACACGATCATTTTAAGTCCATCGAGACACGGACCCGGGGCACCAGCTTCAAGCTCATCGCCACGTTGATGGGCGGAATTCTGGTCGCCAGCTCCTTTCTGGCCAGTTACCTGTTTCCGGGGGCGGCCGGGGTCGACGGGAAGACGGCCAGCTTCCACGCCGACATGATCGCCCTGGTCGGGGCCATCCTGCTGGGCTCCTGGCTGTGCTGGCACGCCCTGGCCCATCTGATCGCCGGCAAAATGCACATGGACGAGCTGGTGGCGATCGCCATCATCGCCGCCATCGCCGTCGGCAAGTACCAGGAAGCGGGCGTCATCGCGTTCTTCATGATCATCTCAAGCCTGATCGAACAACGGACCGCCCTGGGCGCCCGGGCGTCCATCGAGGAACTGATGAAACTGACCCCGACGTCCGCCCACCGGCTCCTGGAGGACGGGCAGGAGGAGGAAGTCGAGACGGCGGATCTGCGAACCGGTGACGTGGTCCGGGTGCGCCCGGGCCAGAATATCCCGAGCGACGGCGTGATCCTCTCAGGCGAGTCCACGCTGGATCAGGCCAACATCACCGGTGAGTCTGTGCCGGTCGAGCGGACGGTGGGGCAGGAGGTGTTCGGCGGCACGACGAACCTTACCGGCGCCCTGGACATTCGCGTGACCAAGGTGGGCGAGGAGTCAAAGCTGGGCCAGGTGCAAACCCTGATCCTGGAGGCGGAAAAGACGCGCATCCCGCTGATGCGGCTGATCGACCGGTACGCCGGCTGGTACACGCCCACCATCCTCATGCTGGCCCTCATCGTCGTGTTCCTGACCCAGGACAAGGCCGAAGGCATGCGCAAAGCCATCACGATGCTCATCGTGGCCTGTCCGTGCGCCCTGGTCCTGGCCACGCCGACCGCCATGGTGGCCGCTCTGAGCTGCGCCGCCCGGGTGAAGGTGTTCATCAAGAAGGTGAGCGACCTGGAGTATGCCCGATCGCTGACCGCCATGGTGTTCGACAAAACCGGCACGTTGACCACGGGCAAGCTGTCGGTGACCCAGATGAAGCCGGCGCCCGGCGTGGAAGGCGCAGAGTTGCTGTACCTCGCCGCCTCCGCGGAGCAGCTCAGCAAGCACCCGGTGGCCGGCGCGCTGCGGGAAGTCGCCGATCGCGCCCGGATCAAGCTGGCCCCCGTGGATACGACGGGGTTTGAGGAAAGCATCGGGCGCGGCGTGGTCGCCCGCATCGATCGCGACCGCGTCATGGTGGGCCGGTCCCAGTGGCTCCAGGAGCACGGGGCGGAGATGAGCCTGCTGGACGATCCGGACTATCAGGAAGTCGAGGGCCTCAGCATTCTGTACGTCACGCGCAACGGCCGGTGCATCGGGTGGATCGGCCTGGAAGATAAGACGCGGCCGGAGGCCCGGCGGGCCATCGACCGGCTGCGGGAACAGGGCATCCGCAACCTGACCGTGGTGACCGGCGACAAGTGGTCGGTGGCCAAGCGGGTGGCGGCGGAGATGGGCTGCAGCCAGGTCCAGGCGGAGGTGCTGCCTGACCAGAAGAAGGCGCTGGTGGACGACCTGCGGAAGAAGGGCCACCGGGTGGCCGTCGTGGGGGACGGCGTGAACGACGCCGGCGCGCTGGCCGCGGGCGACCTGGGCATCGCGATGGGCGCGGCGGGCAGCGACGTGGCCGTCAAATCCGCGTCCGTGGTCCTGATGAACAACGATCTGAACCTGCTGCCGTTCGTGGTGGGGCTGTCCCGGGAAACCACGAAGGTCATCTACCAGAATCTGACGTACGGCGTGCTGTTCATCGTGATCATGGAAATCCTGGCGATCTGGGGACAGTTGACGCCGCTTCCGGCGGCCTTCCTGCATACGGTGGCCAGTGCAATCGTGATCTTCAACAGCGCTCGGCTGGTGCGTTTCGGCGAAGGTGACCAGTTCGCCGCGTCGGCCCCGCCGGCGGAGCCGGAACCGGCCGGCCCGCGCCCGGCCCCCGTGCCGGTGACCGCCTGACGGCCCCTTTGCCTGGGGAGAGGCAATCGCGTCTTTTCGTTGGAGTTCCGTATGGAAACGAACATCACCGTGCGCGGCGTGGAGAACCCGACCAAGTTGCGCGAGTTTGCCGAGGGCCGGCTGGCCCGGGCGCTCGCCCGGTTCGAGGATCGGATTCTGGACGTCGCGATGCGTCTGGAAGACGAAACCGGGCCCGCCAAAAAGGGTCACGACAAGCATTGCAGCATCGATGTCAAACTTCGCTCCGGCGGCGTGCGCATCTCGGAGAAGGGCGACCAGTTCGAGGCCACCATCAACAAGGCGCTGGACCGCCTGAAAGCGGCGCTCAGCCGGGAGGTCGCCAAGGCCAAGCGCGGCATCGGCGAGGGCTGACGCCCGAATCGCGAATCACGAATGGCGAAAGCCCTTCGCGTGCGCAGACACGTGGACGGGTCGGATCGGCGCGCGGGGGACACGCTCGGCCGGCATCGCCGGCTCAATCCAGGGCGCGGGAAATGGCTTTGCGAATCTCGGCGTGTACGTCCGCGGGGTGCGCGACGTGCGTCCAGCGGCGGACGTCGGGGGGGTCCTGATCGGGGACGAACTCGATTGTCCCAAGCCGGGCAAGCTGTTCGTCCGCCGTTGCGGAGAGTCGCGTGTTTCGGACGTGGACGAGAGGGCACGACCACACGGCCGGCCGGCGCACGCCCCGAACCGTCATGACGCGCCGGTTCGTCAGCACGTAGAACCGGGAGCCCCAGCGCATCAGGGTCACCAGCATGCGGGCGCCCAGCCCCAGCAGAATGAACTGGATCCAGACGAATTGAGACAGCCCCAGCATCGACGGCGGGCAGACGTGCGGCATGAGCGCCAGCACCAACGGCGCCGCCGCAATCCACTTCAGCGGCTCCAGCAACACGAACCACGGTGAGGGCTTGATCGCGAAGAGGATGACTTCCCCGCCGTCCAGCAGGTCGGCGGGAAGGCTCAGGGAGGGTGTGCTCAGGGCCTCCGCCCGCTGCGGCGGCGCCGTGGCCGCCGCGGCAAAGGCCGCGGGCCCGAATCGAACATCAACGAAGGCCGGGACCATCCGGGTTCATCCTGTGGCGTACACCTCTGGCTTGAGCACGGCAATGTGGGGGTAGTTGCGGTACTGGTCGTTAAAGTCCAGGCCGTACCCCACCACAAAGCGGTCCTCGATGTCGAAGCCCACGAACTCCACCGATACGTCCGGCGGGTTCTTCGCCCGCTTGCGGAGCAGGACGGCCGTCTTGAGCGAGCGGGGACGCCGCTCGGCCAGCAGCCCCTTGACCAGCCGCAAGGTCCCCCCCGTGTCAAAAATGTCGTCCACGATCAGCACGTCGCGATCGCGGATGTCCACGTTGAGGTCCTTCATCAGCCGGGCGCCTCGCGATTCCGTCGCGGCGCCCGAATAACTCGAGACCGTGATCAGCCCGATCTCCATCTTTATCGGCATATGCCGGATCAGATCGGCCAGAAATATGATCGACCCGGACAGGATGGTTACGATCGTGATCCGATCGTGGAGGTCGGAATACGATTCGACGACCTCGAGAGCCAGTTCATGCACTCGGGCTGCGATCTGCTCGCGGGATATGAGGATGCGCTCGATGTCATGGTCCATCCGACTCAGTATATCGAGATGGTCGCCGGCGGCCAGATCGGGTTATCGGAACCGCCCGGTCGTCCTTCTTTGCCCTTCTGCGTGTCGTCGGCCGGGCGGCGCACCCTACTTCGCCGCCACGGGCTGGGCGGAGACATTGGCGAGCATGCGCTGTAGCGCCACAACCGCCAGGTGTTTGGTCTTCGCATCGACGCGGATGGGGTTGACCACGCGCCCGTCGGCCAGGCTGTCCAGGGCCCAGAGCAGGTGCGACGGGCTGATCCGGTACATCGTCGTGCAGAGGCACTGGATGGGCGCCAGGGATCGAATCTGCTTGTCCGGGTGCTGCTTTGCCAGCCGCTCGACCAGGTTGATCTCGGTGCCGATGGCCCACTTCGAGCCCGGGGGGGCCTCGTCGACCGTTCGGATGATGTACTCCGTGCTGCCGGCCAGATCGGCCTTCTGCACCACGGACCAGTCACACTCCGGGTGGACCAGAATCCGCACGTCCGGGTCGGCGGCCCGCACGGCATCGCACTGGGCAGCACTGAAAAGCTGATGTACGCTGCAATGGCCCTTCCAGAGGATCACCCGGGCGGCCTGCACCTGTTCCCGCGTCAGGCCGCCGTGTGCTTCGTGGGGATCGTAGACCACCATGTCGTCCAGCGGGATGCCCAGCACGTAGGCCGTGTTGCGCCCGAGGTGCTGGTCCGGCAGGAACAACACTTTCCGCCCCTGTCGGAAGGCCCATTCCAGGATCATGCGGGCGTTGCTGCTGGTGCAACACGCGCCCAGATGGCCGCCGCAGAAGGCCTTTACGGAGGCGGCGGAGTTCACGTAGGTGATCGGAATGATCGTCTCCGGCGTGGCCGCGGTGAGCACGTCCCAGGCTTCCTCCACCTGGTCGATGGCGGCCATGTCGGCCATGCTGCACCCGGCGGACAGGTCAGGCAGGATGACGGTGACGGAATCGTCCGTGAGGATGTCGGCCGATTCGGCCATGAAGTGGACGCCGCAGAAGACCACGTATTCCACGTCCTTTTGCTGGGCGGCAATCTGGGAGAGTTTGAGGCTGTCGCCGGTAAAACCGGCGAACTGGATTACGTCGTCCTGCTGGTAGTGGTGGCCGAGGATGACCAGACGGCGGCCGAACCGGTCCTTGTGCTCGCGAACCCGGCAAGCGATTTCGTCCGGCGGCAGGTTGTGATATTCGGCCGGTAATGGCGGCTGAAAAGGCATTTACGTCATCCCTTTCCCTGCAAGGGCGTGGTTCTCCGGGAGTGCCCGGCGCCCTTGCGGCATTGTAGCCCAGAAAGACGAATCCTTCACGTGGCCAATGGGGGGCTACTACGCAGAGCCGGTCGAGTCGGTTCGCCGAATCGCGGAAGGGGATCGCCGTTACAGTGCCACTTACTTGGGGCGTGCGGTGTGAGCGTCAGGAGCCTCGAACGTCCCGGCCGCGGGTCTTCCACCAGATGCCGGTCATCAGAATGGCCCCAAGCGTGCTGAAGGGCAACATGGCTGCGAACAGTGCGTTCCAGCCGTGGCCGTCGATCAGTCTGCCCAGCATGAATCCCGCCAGGATGGCGCCGAAGTACTGAAACGAGTCGATGACACCGCATGCGAAGCCGGTCATTTTGCGGCCGCCAATGTCCATCGCCGCCGCAGTACCGATGATGGAATGACTCGAGTTGCAAGTGAGGGAGATCAGCACGAACAGCAGGCAAGCGACCAGGGGAGTGCCGTGGTCGGTGTACCCCAGGACCACCAGGGCAATCAACACGCACACCGTCTCAAGTCCGTAGAGCAGGGCCGCCACGGGCGATCGACGTCCGCGGAACAGCGTATCGGAGATCAGACCGGAGCTGAACGAACCGACGAACGCGGAGATGGGCAGGAGCCAGACGAGGGCGGAGTAGTACGACGACGTCTTGTCCGCTTTCCATTGTTCGACCAGGTACAGGACCCACCATGCCTCGATGGCTCGTCGGACGAAGCCCGTGCAGAAGTACGCGCCGGCGTTGATCCAGGCCAGCGGATTTCCGGCGATTCGACGGAACACGAGGGCCAGAGGCAGGCGTTCGTCGTGCCGGTCGTCCGCCGTCTCGTCGTCGTGCTGGATGTGATACCCCGCTTGCTCCGGATGGTTCTTCACGTTCAGGCACGTGATGATCAGGACGAACGCGAGAATGGCCGGCGGCACGAAGAACATCATCCGCCAGTCCTGCCTGCCCACGACAATCGCGATCACCGGGATGGTGAAGCCGATCAGCAGGTACTTGCCCAGCGCGCCTACGCTGATGGCCCCAAGCTGGATCATGCCACCGAAGATGCCCGCGAACCGTCCCCGCTCGCGACGCACGAACCAGGCTGCGTTGATCTTCACCATGCCCGGCGCCCCGAACGCCTGCATGTAGCCGTCGAACAGCCGAATGGTCACCAGGGCCACGAGCATCCAGGAAATGGCCGACCACGAGGTGAGTCCGAAGCAGACGTTCAGAATGATTGTGCCCAGGGCTCCGATGGCCATGGACTGGATGCCGCCCAGGCGGTCGGCAAACAGGCCGTTGACAAACTGCCCCACCGCGTATCCGCCGTCGCGGGCACTGTTGATGGCTCCGTACTGCTCGTTGTTGAAGCCGAACTCCTCGCGAAGCTCCGGCGAGACGATTCCCAGGTTGTAGCGACAGAGGTAGTACGACGCGTACAGCAGCCCCAGGAAAAACCAGTTGCGGAACCGGCGCAGTCGATACCCCGGCGGGTGCTCGAAGAACGCCGCGTCCGGCTCGTGAAGATTCGGAGAACCCGTCTGCATGGGTCGGATCGCGCTGCTTTCCGGGCTCGCCCCGGGTCTTTCAGCGAGTCGCCGCCCGCCCGCGCCGTCGCGGCGGACCTGCCCAGGGTCGCTGCAGTGTACGGGAACCCGCCGCTCTTGCAAGCGTTGGCGGGCGAGCGGAAACGGGCTAGAATTCCCGGTTTTGCGGGAAGGCAGGGGCGTCGCACTCGTGGCTCGCAGGGTTGGGCAAACGCAGGAGGGCCGGCAGGCCGGGGGGAACGGGGCCGTCAAGTGGCTGACCGTCGTCGGGGCGGCCCACAACAACCTCAAGGACATCGACGTACACATCCCCCTGGGCCGGTTCGTCTGCGTCACCGGGGTCAGCGGCAGCGGCAAAAGCTCACTGGTCAACGACATCCTGCGCGAACAACTGGCCCGTGACCTGAACGGCGCCGAGAAGGCCCGGCCCGGACGACACACGAAAATCACAGGGGCCGACCACCTCGACAAGGTCATCGACATCGACCAGTCCCCTATCGGGCGGACGCCCCGCTCAAACCCCGCCACCTACATCAAGGTTTTTGACCAGATCCGCAGCCTCTACGCCCGCCTGCCGGATGCCAAGGTCCGCGGCTACCGCCCCGGTCGGTTCAGCTTCAACGTCCACACCGGCGCCACGGGCGGCGGGCGGTGCGAAGCGTGCGAGGGCAACGGGGCAAACCGGGTGGAAATGGACTTCCTGGCCGACATCTGGGTAACTTGCCCAGTTTGCCAGGGTCACCGATTTTCACGCGAAACTCTCCAGATTCACTACAAGGGCAAGAGCGTCGCCGACGTGCTGGAGATGGACGTCCAGCAGGCCCTGGAGCACTTCGCGAACGTCCCGGCCATCGCCTCGATGCTCCAGACGCTCCACGACGTGGGCCTGGACTACGTCAAGCTGGGGCAATCCTCCACCACCCTGTCCGGCGGCGAAGCGCAGCGGATCAAACTGGCCCGCGAGTTGGTCAAGAAGGCGACTGGCCGGACGCTGTACCTGCTGGACGAGCCGACGACCGGGCTGCACTTCGAGGACATCCGCCGGCTGCTGGCGGTCCTGCACAGTTTTGTGGATGCCGGCAACACGGTGGTCGTCATCGAGCACAACCTGGACGTCATCAAAACGGCGGATTGGGTCATCGACCTGGGTCCGGAGGGCGGCGAGGACGGCGGATGGATTGTCGCGGAGGGCACGCCGGAGCAAGTCGCGGCGGTGGCGGGCAGCTACACCGGGCAGGTGCTCCGCCCGGTCCTGGGCCTGGAAGAACGACCGCCGCAGGCAAAGGCAACAGGCGGCCGGCGCCGGGGGAAGACGACGGAATCCGGCTCGGCCAGGCAAATCACCGTCACCGGCGCCCGCCAGCACAACCTCAAAAACGTGACTGTTGCGCTGCCGCGGGAGAAGACCACCGTCTTCTGCGGCCCGTCCGGCAGCGGCAAGAGCAGCCTGGCGCTGGACACGATCTACACCGAGGGGCAGCGGCGATACGTGGAATCCCTCAGCGCGTACGCCCGCCAATTCGTCGGGCAGTTGCAAAAGCCGAAGGTGGACCACATCACCGGGCTGTCACCCGCCATCAGCATCGAGCAGAAGAACACGGTCCGCTCGCCGCGTTCGACCGTCGGCACGGTCACGGAGATTTACGACTACATGCGCGTGCTTTGGGCGCGGGTGGGTCAGGCATACTGCCCGCGATGCCAGGTGCCCATCGGCACGCAGACGTCCGACGAGATCATCGAACGCGTCCTGACCCTGCCCAAGGGCACCAAGGCCATGCTGCTGGCACCGGTGGAGCGGGCGGGCACCGAAAGCTACGGCCACCTGCTGGACCGCGTGCGCAGCAGCGGCTTCCTGCGGGTGCGCGTGGACGGGGAGGTCCGGGCGCTGGATGAGGTCATCGACATTGACCGGCGGCAGCGGCATCGGATCGAAGTCGTGGTTGACCGTGTGCTGATCCGACCGACCTCCGCGTCGCGCATCGCGGACAGCATCGAGCAGGCCCTGTCCGTGGGCAACGGCGTGCTGCTCGTGCAGGTGCTGGAGGATGAGAAAGCCGGCAAGCGATCGAAGAGGCGCGGCGCCGGGCGTGATCTGCGCTTCTCCCAGTTGTACTCGTGCGAGCAGTGCGGGCGGAGCTACGAGGAACTGACGCCGCATCACTTTTCGTTCAACAGCCGCCTGGGCTGGTGTCCGTCGTGCGAGGGTTTGGGTACGCAGCTCGGGGCGAGCCCGACGGCCATCGTACTCCACCCGACGCGATCACTGCTGGATGGCGCGATCGCGGGCTGGACGAAGGTGGACGCGGACGGTCCGTTGGGCCGGCTCATTGGCGCGCTGGCGGATCACCTGGGCTTTGAGCCCCATCGGCCGTGGAATCAGCTTTCGGAGCGGCAGCGGACCGACCTGCTGCACGGCACGGGGGACGATTGGATCCAGGCGGGTTCGGGCGGAATGCGTTTTCGCTGGCGGGGTTTCTTCCCGGCGATTGACCGGGCCACGCGGGTGAGCTGGCAGTATCGCAAGCGGCTGGAGGAGTTGGTCACCGACGTGCCGTGCCAGACCTGCCACGGCGGGCGGTTGCGGCCGGACGCGGCGGCCGTTCGTCTGGAAGGGCGGACGTTGCACGAGGTTTGCGCGCTGTCGCTGGCCGAGGCCCTGTCGTTCTTTGAAGGGCTTCGGCTGGACCGGCGGCGTCGGAAGATTGCCGGAGAGCTTCTGCACGAGATCACGTCGCGTTTGCGGTTCCTGGTGGACGTGGGGCTGGATTACGTCACGCTGCACCGCGGGGCAGCCACGCTTTCCGGCGGCGAAGCGCAGCGAATCCAGCTTGCGTCGCAGATCGGCAGCGGGCTGACCGGCGTGCTCTACGTGCTGGACGAACCGACCATCGGGCTACACCCGCGCGACACCGGCCGGCTCATCGCGGCATTGAAACACCTGCGCAACCTCGGCAACACGCTGCTGATCGTCGAGCACGATCGCGATGTGATTGACCACGGCGACTTTGTACTGGATTTCGGACCCGGCGCCGGCTCGGACGGCGGCGAAATCGTGGCCACCGGCACGCCCGGCCGCATTCGCACCCGCAAGACCTCGCTCACCGGCGGGTATCTCTCCGGCCGCGAGGCCATCCCCGTGCCGACGAACCGCCGGCCGGTGAAGGAGCCGAGGGAATACCAGGCGGACGCGGATCGCGAGGAGCCCGCGGATGTGGTGCCGGACCGCTGGCTCTGGATTCTCGGCGCGCGGCAGAACAACCTCAAAGAGATCGACGTCGCGTTTCCGCTGGGCCGGTTCATTGCCGTCACCGGGGTGTCCGGCAGCGGCAAGAGCTCGCTGGTGACGGACATTCTGTACAAGGCGCTGGCCATGCGGATTCACCGCGCCCGCGTGGTCCCGGGCGGGCACGACCGCATCGCCGGGCTGGAACACGTGGACAAGGTCATCAACGTCGACCAGTCGCCCATTGGAAACAGCCCGTCCAGCAACCCCGCCACGTACACCGGCGTGTTTGACTTGGTCCGCGAACTGTACGCCCGCCTGCCCGACGCGAAGGTTCGCGGCTACACCGCCAACCGGTTCAGCTTCAACCGGCCGGGCGGGCGGTGCGAGAAGTGCGAAGGCATGGGCCAGGTTCGGGTGGAAATGCACTTTCTGCCTGACGTTTGGGTGACGTGCGAGAACTGCCAGGGGCGACGCTTCACGGCAGAGACGCTGGAGGTTCGCTACAAGGGCAAATCCATCGCCGACGTGCTGGACATGCGGGCTGCAGAGGCGCTGGAGCACTTCGCCCGCGTTCCGAAGCTGCGGCGGATGCTCCAGATGCTGGACGATGTGGGCTTAGGCTACGTTCCGCTGGGCCAGCCCGCGCCGACCCTCTCCGGCGGCGAGGCCCAGCGCGTCAAGCTCGCCGCGGAGCTGGGCCGCCCGCAGACCGGCAAGACGCTCTATATCCTGGATGAGCCGACCACGGGACTCCATTTTGACGACATTCGCAAGCTGCTGCGCGTGATCCATCGGCTGGTCGATCTGGGCAACACGGTGGTGTGCATCGAGCACAACCTCGACGTCATCAAAACGGCCGATTGGATCATCGACCTGGGGCCGGAGGCGGGCGACGCCGGCGGGCTCATCGTGGCGGCCGGCACGCCGGAAAAGCTCGCGCGGTGCGCGTCGTCGCACACTGGGCAGGCGCTGCGGCCGATCCTGGAGGCAAGCCCCCACGCCGTGCGGGAAGTGTTTGACCCCCGCAAGCAGGCGGCGGCCGAAACCGAACTGGCCAAACCGGTCTCGCTCCCCGATTCGGAGGCAGACGCCAGACTGCCCTGGCAACGGGACGGTCGATCGTGGCACCTGCGCGACCGGCGTTCCCACACCGGAAAGCCCATCGAGTGGAAGTCGGAGGTGTTGGAGTGGCTGGTGGCCGTTCTGGAGGGCATCGGCGGCTTCGCCCCGACGGATTGGAACGACCGGGCCCGGGTGGAGATTCGCGCCCCGGGCAGCCGCGGTCCGTGGTTCTTCCACGCGCGCACCCAGGGCCGCTGGCTGCTGGACGTCACGCTGCGCGTGCCGCCCGGTTCGTTTGACGGGGAGGCGCTGCGGAAGAAGCTGGACATCCGCACGCTGGACGAGCGGGAGGATGTGCCCGCCTACGGGCAATGGCCGCGCGTGGATGTCGTCTCCAGCGGCCCGGAATATGAAGACGTTCGCCTGCACCTGCACGACATGAAGGACGTGAAGAAAGCCGCGATGACGAAGGTGCTCAAGCAGGCGGCGGCCGCGTACTTCCGCATGATCGAACAGCTCCGGTCCGACCCGGCCGCGGCCGAGCCCTGGAAGGCGGACGGCCAGGCGTGGCACCTGTCGCAGCAGGGGATCCGTGCGACGGGCCGCGTTGCGTGGCAACCGACGGCGTTGGTGGAACTGCTGGGACGGCTCAAGAAACTGGCCCCGAGGATCGAGGCGGACTGGTCTCAGAAGACGGCCGTCATGCTGCGGCATCCGCGCGTGGAGTGTCGGCTGGGCCGGATCGTGACAAACCAGGCCCAGGGACTGCGGGTGGAGTTTCAGACGCCCACGGGGGCCGTGACGCCTACGCAGATCGAGCAACTGGGCCGAAGGCCGGAGATTCGCAACCACCGCGGGATGGATTGGGTGAGTTTCTGGATGAAGCGTACCGGCGACGTGGACGCGGGGCCGCTGGGCCTGGTAGTCCGGGCGAGCCTGGAACTGGCCGGAGGGGAAGGTGCGGCGAATGGCAAATGAGCAATGGCAAATGTCAAATGTCCAATGGCAAATGGAGGATTCGATGCGCCGGACGCGGTGCGGGCAGGTCGTCGATGGGTCTGGTGACCGAGAGAGAGACCGGCTGGAAAGCCGGTCCCACAACAATGCGAGAGACCGGCTGGAAAGCCGGTCCCACAAGGGGTAGTCGGCCGTGACTCAGCTTGTGCCGAACCGATTCCTGTTTGACTTCGAGTTCCCGCTGCGGCGGTTCGTGACGCCGCCGGCGCTGGACGGCAAGCTGACCGGGTGGACGGACGCATACCGGCTGCCCGACCTGGGTGAACTGGACAACGCGCGGACGTTCGCGCCGGTCTGGGCGGGCTGGCACGAGAGCGGGCTGTTTGTGGCCTGCCGCGTGGAGGGCAAGCGGCAGCCGTTGCGCTGCGATCCACTTGCCTATTGGCAGGGCGACAATCTTCGGCTGTGCATCGACACGCGGGACGCCCGGAACATCCGCCGCGCGTCGCGGTTCTGCCGGCAGGTCTACATCCTGCCCACCGGCGCCGGGCCCCGCGGTGACCGGCCGACTGCCGGCGCCGGCAAGTTCACGCAGGCCCGAGAGCACGCGCCACCGGTCAGTCCGTCGGATTTCACGGTGGCCGCCCGCGTCACCCGCACCGGCTATACGCTCGAGGTCCACGTCCACGCCCGCGCTCTGCCCGGCTGGGACCCGGTTGAGCATCCGCGCATCGGCTTTCACTACATGTTGGAGGACACGGACCACGGGCAACAGTATCTCACCGTAGGCGATGACCTGTACTGGTTCACCGATCCGTCGTCCTGGGCGACGGCGGTGCTGGTCCGGGAATAGCGGTCCGCACCGGTAGCCGGAGCCACGTGTCGTCTGTGAGCCAAGGAAGGCGAGCCGTCAGAACCACGCGTGTGCGCCGTCAAGACCGGCGGGGACCTCTCGACGGGACCCCGATCGACCGGCTGACCCGGCCCGGCCACGCCACCGGGCCGATCCCGAGACTCCGGATCGCCCTTGCCCGTCGTTCCGCCATCCCCGACAATCGCTCACTCCGGTGCGGAAGACCGGAGGATGCGGAGGGCGCGGAACATGGTGAGGCGATTCGGTGTGGTGCTGCTGGCCGCTGTGATGGCCGGCTGCGACGCGGATGTGGGGACGGTGACGACGATGCCGGCGGGCGAGTCCGATTACGCGAGTGAATACGATCGCCAGCGCGGCCCGGTCCTCGCGGCGCGAGAGGCGGACTGGCGAAACGGGGCGATCGTGTACCAGGTGATCGTGGACCGGTTCGCCCCGCCGGCGGACCTGGAGGCCAAGCGGCATCTCTATCCGGCGCCCAAGCGGCTGCGTTCGTGGTCGGAAACGCCGAAGCGCGGCACGTTTCTGCCCGACGCGCAGGTCTGGACCCAGGAGATCGACTTCTGGGGCGGCGACCTGGCCAGCCTGCGCGGCAAGCTGGATTACGTGGCCGGGCTGGGCGTGGACGTGCTGTACCTGAACCCCATCCACCACGCGTACACGAATCACAAGTATGACGCGCTGGACTACTTCGCGGTGTCGCCGGAGTATGGCACGCGCGACGACGTGAAGGCCCTGGCCGACGCCTGCCACGAGCGCGGCCTGAAGCTGGTGCTGGACGGCGTGTTCAACCACATGGGACGGCACTCCGCGTGGTTCCAGGAGGCCCTGGCCGACCCGCAGAGCCCCAAGCGTGACTGGTTCTTCATCGACAAGCGGTACAAGCACGGATACCGGGCCTGGGCCAACGTGCCGAATCTGCCGGAACTTCGTCTGGAAAACCCGGCGGTGCGGGCTCGCCTCTACGGCGATCCGGACTCCGTGGTGCAGGGCTACCTCCGCGACGGTGTGGACGGCTGGCGGCTGGACGTCGCGCATGACATCGGGTTCCGCTTCCTGAGCGAACTGACCGAGGCCGCCCACCGGGCCAGGCCCGGCTCGCTGGTGGTCGGCGAGATCTGGAACTATCCACAGGAGTGGAGCCCGGCCGTGGATGCGGTGATGAACTTCCACGCCCGCGGCATCATCCTGAACCTGGTGCAGGGTCACCTGTCCGGACCGGCGGCGGGCCGGCTGGTGGAGACCATGATCGCCGACGCCGGGCTGGACCCCATCCTCAAGGCGTGGCTCGTGCTGGACAACCACGACGTGCCGCGGCTCAGGACGCTTCTGCCGCCGGCGTGGCCGCAGCGGATGGCCCAGGTGCTTCAGTTCACGCTGCCCGGTTCGCCGAACGTCTACTACGGCGTGGAGGTCGGCATGGAGGGCAAGCTGGACCCGGAGATGCGCGGCCCCATGCGGTGGGACCTCGTCTCTGACGACAACCCGGATATGCAATGGATGCGCCGGCTCATCGGGCTGCGACGGGGCAGCCGGGCCCTGCAGATCGGCGACTTCCGCCGGCTGGACTCCGAAACGCTCCTGGCCTTCCAGCGGTCGACGGACCGGATCGGCGAACTGGTCATCGTGGTCGCCAACCCCACGAGCAAGGCCGTCACGGAGGTCCTGCCGGTCCGCGACTCGAAGCTCATGAATTTCGCCAAGGTGCGTGACGCCCTGAGCGACGTGGAGGCCCAGGCCGAATCGGGCCTCATCCGCGTCACCGTCCCTGCGCACACCGCGTGTGTTCTTCAGCCCGTAATGGCCGACGGCGGAGACTACAGCCCTTACAAGCGCGTGCAGTGACCGGACTGGAGCCGGGTCTCAGCCACCCGGACGCCGGTGTCCCCCGGCCGTCTGTTCCCGCTGCAAGCTCGTCAGGGTAACTGGAACTCAGATTTGACTTGTGTTGGGCGGCGGTTGCGGGTAATGAATGTGAACGAGTTGCCGTTCACGAGCAATGGAAGGGACACCCGCATCAGCCTGCTTCAGATCGAAGGCTGGATGCGCGTCGTGCGGCCACGGTAGGCTGGCGGCGCGAATCCCGAGTTCTGTTTCGTCATTTCGGGTTTGGGTGCCTTCTCACAGAGGGGGACAGTCTATGCATCACGCCGGCGTCTCCGGCGCGGCGCGACGGCAGGTCCGCAGCGTGATTCCACACGGCCGGCTCGCCGTCCCCTTCGGAGCCAAGGTCCACAGCAGAACACCGTCGCCGGGGGCGATCCAGCGACCTCTCCCGGCTGGCGTAGCCAGTCGGGTTCGCGACCACGGAATAGAAAGGGACAATCATGGCAGATTCCCGGATCGGAATCACAGCACGTCCGGCCGCCGCACGATCGGGCCAGCCTTCCGGAGGGTGGGGCGATTTCAGCTCCAAGAGCAAGGACTGCTGCTATCTGGACAAGATGGTTGAGTTGCTGGAGCGCCGCCTGCCGTACCTGGACGGCAAGGCGGGCCGGGTGGAGAATATCGCGACGCGTCTGGGTATCGCCCTCGATCTTCCCCAGGAGTCGATCATGGCGCTGCGGATCGGGGCCCGGTACTGCGACGTGGGCCTGCACGGCGTGCCGGACACGCTTCTGTCGACGGATCGCACGTTCGACGAGGCCGAGCAAAAGCTGGCCGACTCTCACGTCCGCCTGAGCGGTCAACTGCTGAGCCTGGGGTTCTATGACTTCCCCGCAGTGCTGGAAACGGTCTGGTTTCACCACGAACGGGCGGATGGGACCGGGCCGCTCGGCGTGAAGGGCACTGACATTCCCCTGACGGCCCAGATTCTCTCGGTGGCGGACGCCGTTGAGTCCATGTACTCCGGCCGACCCCACCGGCCCCGCATGGAGCCGGGCGCCATTGTGGCCGAGTTGCACAAGTGTGCCGCCAGCCAGTTTGGCGCGCACGTGGTGCAGTTGGCGAGCCGGATGCAGGCGGAGCTTTTCGCGTCCCTGATTGAGCGTGAGGCCCCGGCCCCGCCCGACGCGGCCGCATTGCGCAGCCCGCCGACGGCCGCCGCGCGAGAGCCGCACACCCCACCCCGCACGGCAACGCCCCGTCCCGCGCGGGCGGCTCGGGTCGCCATAACGGAACCGGCCGCCGCGGGCGGCCGGATTGCCGGCGTCAACCAGATCACCGCGCTGCCCAGCGTCGTCTGTGAAGTGCTGGTGCTGGCCGGCAACCGAGATGCGGATCGAGGCGAGCTGGCGCGGGCGATCGAGCGGGACGTGGCCCTGACGTCCCGCGTGCTGGCGCTGGCCAACTCGTGCGGCCACGGAGTCGAGCGGGGGCGCATCTCGACGGTGGATGAAGCAGTCGCCCGCCTGGGTTTCAGCGCGGTCCGGCAGATGGCCGCCGGAATGGCGATTCTGCGAACGGTGAGCCGGGAGGCGGACGCGTCCGGCGCGTACATCCGGCTCTGGGAACACTCTTTTGCCACGGCGATGGTCGGCACGCTCATGGATTCCGAGCGCAGCCGGCGGGTCGGCAGCGACGATTACCTCATCGGGCTGCTGCACGACGTGGGAAAGTTCATGGTGATCGACTCGGCCCCCGAGCAGATCCAGGCCCTGGCCGAGACGGCCGGATTGGCGGATGAAGGAACGCTGCTCGGGCACAACCACGCGGAACTGGGCGCCGAGATGCTGCTTCGCTGGGGTTTGCCCTCGACCATCATCGAGCCGGTCGGGGAGCATCACCGCCACTGGGACGAGACGCAGCCGTTTGACCCCACGGAGGAGGCCACGCTTCGGGTTCAACTGGCGGACGGCCTGGCCCTGGCGTTCGGGTTCCGCAGCGGCCTGGCGGATTACCTGCCGGCGATCCCCGCCTCCCTCCTCTCGCGCTTGCCGTTTCTGGCGAACCTGGACGCCGCGGCGCTGCGACAGTCCCTCGCGGAGCGGATGCGAGAGACGATACTCATGTTGGGACTGTTCGACGATTCGTCATCCGAGGAGCAGAAGGCCCCGCTTGCGGCAGACGCGGAGAAGCCCGTCGTCGTCTATGTCCCGTGTGACCCGTGCCCGGTCCACCTTCCGGCCGTCTGGCTGGCGCATGCCTGCGGGTTGACGACATTCGTCGAGCCGCTGGACGGCCCCTCCAGCGGGGCGAGCGCAACGGCGCTCTGCGTCGTGGACGCAACCACCGGTCTGCCCACGCAGGCGAGGCTCCAGTCCGTGCAAACACTCCTGAAGCGCCCCGGCGGGCTGCTGGTCCTGTCGAAGGCGTGGGATGGGCAGGACATCGGACAACCGGGCGACGGCTGGCAGGTTGTGCGAGAACCGTTATCGATGCGTCAACTGGACGAGAGCCTCGGACGACTGTTTCCCAGGCTTTGCACGACTTCACCACGTCCCCGCCGTCCTGCCGCGCCGACGGCCGCGGATGGAAGGCCGGCCGAAGCCTGAGCATGGGCCGGCCGGTGAGGCCGACGCCCGCCGCGGCAACCGGGAGGGAATCGCCCCAGCCCGTTCGATTGGCGGGCACACCATCCAAATGGGAGATCCGGGTTTCGGAGACGTTCTCCCCGGGGTTGCCGCCGTCCGGTATACTGCGTGCCCGGAGCAAACCGGCGATCGAACGGGAGAAAAGGGAGAAGAGCGGTATGGCATTGCTGAACAGCGAGAAGAGACAACGAATGAGCAACCACAGGGTCCCGGGGTATGCGGCAATTGCGGTGTTCTGCTGGATGGGGTTGGCGCCGGTGTCGGCGCAGACCACGCAGCCGGCCGCAACGCAACCGGTCACCCCGTTCCGCAACCCGGTGGAGAAGGAGACGACCCGCCCGTACCCGGCGCTGGAGTTGACGTATGAACGGTACGAGCAGCCGCGGCCGCTGCGGGCATGGGTGGCCCGGGTCGACCTGAAACACCCGGACGTGCGTCTTGTGGCGACCTGCGGCTCGGAAGACGTGCAGCCGGAGTTTGAGACGCGATGCGAGCGTACGCTGGACTTTGCCAAGCGTCGCAACGTGCAGTTTGCGGTGAACGCCAGCGCGTTCGGGCCGTTTCGCAAGGAGTCGGGCGAGCCGATGCAGGTGGTGGGCCTCGGCGCGTGCGAGGGGCAGGTGTATTCGCCGCCGGACGAACGGTTCGGAGCGTTCATCGTGCGTAAGGACGGCCGCATCCGGATCGGCAACCCGCCGTATGACCTGGAGCAGGTCGAAGAGGCCGTGTCGGGGTTTCACATGCTCGTCGAAAACGGACGGGACGTGGTGGAGCGGACGGCGTCCAAACAGGCGCCGGGGTTCGTGGGCGTCAATCCGCGAACGGCGGTGGGCGTGGACAAGGACGGCGTCACGCTGTGGCTGGCGGTTTTTGACGGACGGCAGAAGGGCGTCAGCGAGGGCATTACGCTGCACGAACTGGGACAGTATTTCCTGGACCTGGGCGCGCATCAGGCGCTGAACTTCGACGGCGGCGGGTCCACCACGATGGTGCTGCAAGACCCCGAGACGGGCGAACACAAGATCGTGAACACGCCGTCGGACCGCCCGCCCCGGCTGGTCGCGAACAACCTGGGCGTGATGCTCGTGCCGCCGGACAAACGACCGACGACGCAACCCGCATCAGCGCCGGGCGAGGGACAGCACGCAGAAGCAGAATAGTGATCCTGGTCCGCACGGCGGACCCCGAATCTGTGGGACCGGCTTTCCCTTCTGTGGGACCGGCTTTCCAGCCGGTCTATGGGGCCCGTCCGGGATGGAGGATTTCCTGGGGCGGGTTCGCCGCGAGCGCCGTCGGCGGTGGAAGGGACGACGGCCAGGGCAGCGAGCGTTCAATCCCGGGGATCAGGTCCACGCAGTTCGCGGGCAGAGCGTGTTCGCCCGTGTCGTCCAGGCAGACCGACCACGCGAAGGATTCGCTCTGGAGCCGCAGCCCGTCCGCGTGGGGTTTGCAGGTCACGGCGGCCGGGGTCCACTTCAGGTCCCTGAACCGGGCGCGGAACAACCGGTGCGTGGATAGCTCCCGGCCGGTCGCATCGCTGAGCACCGCGAAGGCACCGTGCGTGTCCACACCGGCCGCGTCCCAATCCGAAAGCGGCAGGCGAGCAGCGACCACCGCGGCATTGGCCGGGCAGGTCAGATCGAGGCCTTGGTCCACCGGCCGCCCGCCGGCGAGGGCAAAGAGGCCGTAGCGGACGTGCAGCGGGCGAGGCTCCAGGAAGTCGTTCACGACGAAGACGCCCCACTCGTCTTTCAGCTCCACGCAGATGACGCGCAGGTTCGCGAACGCCCGCTTGACGAACCAGAACGCCGGCTTGCGGCGGCGGTAATAATCGATGGGCGTCCAGCTTGTGCAGGCAGGCCAGGTGTCGTTGAACATCCAAAACACCGCGGATGCGGATTCGAACTTGCGCCGGCGCCAGTTGTCGATGGCCGTCTCCAGGGCTTCGCCGTGCAGCAGGCCGGCGTAGCGGACGTAATCGTCAAACCGGAGGTCCCGCGGTGATTCGCACAAATGCAGTCGCAGCATGTTGTCGATCATCGGCTCGCCGCGCCAGGTGTTCTGCGTGTTGTCGTGGTGCAGCCAGGTACGGCTGCCGACGCGTCGCTGCTCCGGCGGGAGAATCTGCCGCAGCGTGGCCGGCGTGCTGGGCCCAAGCAGACCGCCTTCGTTGGGGAACCGGCTGGCGTCGTCGCGGTATTGCCAGAAGTCACCCTTGGCGGAGCCGAGGCCGACGTGCCACGGGTGCTGGTCGCCCGTGTGCTGCGCGTTGGGATGGGCGCCGTCGGGCGACCACGGCGAGGTCGGCCAGTACGGACGCGAGTTGTCTTCCTCGGCGATGACACGCGGGAGCAACTCGAATGAGAGGGCCCGGTCGGGCCGGGCGGCGGGATCGCGTCCGACGATCCAACCATCCGTGACGCCCAGTTCGTTCTCGTTGTTGCCGCACCAGAGGGCCAGGCTGGGGTGCCGGGACAGCTCGCACACGTTGTGGCGGACCTCGCGTTCCACTTCCGCACAGAACGCCGGATCGTCCCCGGGGTACTGACAGCACGCAAAGGGCAGGTCGTTCCAGACGAGGATGCCCAGGCGGTCGCATGCGTCGAAAAACGCGTGGTCTTCCCACCGCCCGCCACCCCAGACGCGGAGCAGGTTGAAATCGCACTCGGCGGCCAGTGCCACGAGCGCGTCGTAATCGTTTCGCGTCACTCGCGGCCAGAGCAGGTCGGCCGGCACCCAGTTGGCGCCCTTGCAGAAGATCGGGTGGCCGTTGATGACGAGGTGGAAGAGCGTTCCGCGGTCCTCGGCGGGCTCCTGGCGGACCTCGACGGAGCGGATGCCGGTATGGCCGGTCCAGGCATCGAGCGGCCGGCCATCGCAAAACAGTGTCACTTCAACGGGGTAGAGATGCGGCTCGCCTTGCGACCGGGGCCACCAGAGGCGCGGCTTCTCGACGGTGAGGTCGCAGCGGATTTCCGCTTCGCCGGGGGCGACCATCGCCTCGGTGCGGGTCGCGATGTCTGTGCCGGGTATCGCGGCCACCAGTGTGAGCGGCCGGCTCGCGTCGGTCACGTTCTCGACGAATCCGCGAACGTGCAGCACGGCCTGCTTGTGATCGGGCGACATCGCCGGCGTGACGGTCACCTGCGCCAGCCGGGCCAGGTCGCACGCTTCGAGTCGAACCGGCCCGGTGATGCCGGCATTGATGAGCCGGGGCGACCAGTCCCAGCGGCAGGCGAAGTGCGGCTTGCGAAGAAACGGCCGCTTCGTGGAAGACGCGATGACTTCCAGGTAATAGTCGCCGGCAGGCCGGTCCGCGTTGGCGAGCAGGCCGGCATCCACGCGGACGAGCAGGTCGTTGTCTCGCTCGTGGAGCCGATCGGTCACGTCGATCCGCAAGGGGCGGAACGCGTTGTGGTGCTCGCCGACGTGTTGCCCGTTCAGAAAGACGTGGGCGTCCAGATCGAGCCCGTCGAAGACCAGCCACCGCCGCCGGGCCGGCAGATCGCGCGGAACGTCAAACCGCCGTCGATAGAACCAGTACTGCTGTTCCACCCACTGGGCGGCCAGCGTGTTGCATCCGGCGTAGACATCGTCGATCCACCCCGCCCGCATCAGGTCCAGGTACACGGATCCGGGCACTCGCGCCTCCACCCAAGCGAAGTTCTCCAACCCCGCGGGGATCGCCCGCACGTGCGTCATCTCTCCGTATCCGTCAAAGCCGCTAAGTGACCATTGGCCGGAGAGGTCGATCAGGCATGGTTTGCCGCTCATGGTTGAACATCGTGCGAGCGAAGCGCGCAGTCGTCAAGAAGGCGTCATCCGCTGACGTTTTCGCTTCGCGATTGCCCGCCTTATCACAACCCGCCGTTGCCCGTACAATCCACCTCCGATGAAACGAACGTGCCGCCGGAGGTTGACACCCTCGGGACGTTAAACCCTGTGTGCAAGGAATGAATTCATGATTCTGCACGAATCTGCCGTACGCCGGTGTGGATTGGGTCGCGTTATCCTGTCTTTTCCGGTCCTGGTGCTGGTCGGATGCTCGGAAACCGCGGGGCCGATCGCGACAAGCCCCCAAACGCGCCCAGCCGCGGTGATTCCCGCGGACCTGACGTTTGACACGCAAGCATCGGTGCAGGAGTGGTCGTTCAGCAACGGGTCGGAGTGGCCGGGGGCGGTGGGGTCGCTGGCCTGGGCGGCGGACGTCGGGCACGCAGGGGCCGGCTCCCTGGAGCTGCGTTACGACTTCCGCAACGGCGGGCAGTACGTGGCGGCCATCGTGCCGCTGCCGACGGAGCCGCCGGTGCAGGCGGTGCGGTTCTGGGTCAAAAAACCCGCGGGCAACCTGTTGATCGTCCGGGCGAAGGACCAGGACAACGAGACGTTTCAGAAGAATCTCTCGTATCACTACCCGGACTGGCAGCAGGTCGAGATCCGGCTGGACCGGTGGGAGTATTCCTGGGGCGGCGACGGCACGTTCCGCGGTCCGCCGCGGGACTTTCACATTCTGGTGGAGAACGACGGCGGCGACCGCGCGGGCCCCATCTGGATCGATGACGTGCAGTGGGTCCATACGCTGGACGCCGAAGACGGCGTGGCCCGCACCACGTACGTCGAGTCGGAGTTTCAGGCGCCGGACCCGTGGGGGTACTCCGGGGCGGAGGGCGGCGGGTTCCAGGCGGGCTCCTGGTCCTACGTGCTGACCGAGGCGTCCGGGCAAAGCGCCCTGCCGTACGAGCAGGGCATCCTGGGCAAGCCGACCGCTCTGCGGCTGACCGTGGACAGCGACGGTTCCGGGCACGAGTTGCTCGCCCGGCTCGGCTCGCACTTCCAGCTTTTCGAACGATCGCTGGGTACGCTGGACCGAACCGGCACGATGGTCTTTGAAGTGCCGATGGGCGACCTGACCACATGGCGGCACTTCGGAGGCGAGGACGACGGCATCGTGCGATACCCGCTTCGGCTGTCCGCGCTGATCCTGAGCCGCAAGGGTGAAACGGAGCGCGGCACGATCCGTCCGCGGAAGCTCGAATTCACCACGGACTACGAGCGGGCCGGCGAGACGGTCAGCATGGTGCCCAGCGTACAGCGAAACGCGGACGGCAAGGCGGAGTTCCGCGTGGTCCTGCGGAGCCTGGCCGACGCGCCGCTGGCCGGTGCGTTCCATACGACCGTCCCATCCCGCACGTCCGCTGCCCCTGCGACGACATCCACGCCGCTGACCCTGCCGCCGGCGGGTCGCCGCGTGATGCAGCAGATGGTTGTGCCCTGGCAGCCGGGCTGCGTGGAGGGCCGCTTCCAATTCACGTGTGCCGGCCTGACCACGCCCGAAGCGAGCGTGACCATCGCGGAACCGCCGGAGGGCGAGCCCGACCGGTCGCTCGATCCGGCCAGTCGCATGGGCGTGGGCATGTATCTCTACCGCTTCCACGGGCACCCCGAGGGGAAGGAGTGGATGATCCGCATGTGCGACCTGGCGGCCCGGGCCGGCGTGAAGTGGACGCGGGAGGAGTTCCACTGGAACTGGATCGAGCCGGTGCAGGGCGAGCAGCGTTTCGAGTTCTTCGACCAAATGGTTGAGACGGCCGCGGAGCACGGCATCAGCGTCTACGCCCTCTGCTGTTACTACACCGCATGGACGGGCCCGCCCATGACGGACGAGTTCATTGAGCCGTACTGCGCGTACCTTCAGTCGCTGGTGAAGCGTTATGGGCACCGCATCAAGCACTGGGAGATCTGGAACGAGCCGAACATCTTCTTCTGGCCGGGGCCGAAAGACCTGTACGCGCGTTTGCTGACGCGGGCGTACGAGGCGATCAAGGCGGTGGACCCGGAGGCGCAGGTCCTGGGCTGTTCGACGGCGGGCATCGACACGGGGTTCATCCAGATGGTGCTGGACCACGGCAGTCCGTTCGACGCCCTGACCATTCATCCGTACCGGAGCCACCTGGATCCGAAGAAGTTCATGCAGGAGCTGCGCGACGTGCAGAAGCAGGTGGGCGGGCGTGACGTATGGATCACGGAAATGGGCTGGCCGTCGCATATCGGCGGATTGAGCGAGCGGGACCAGGCGAACCACGTGTCGCGCACGTACGTGTCCGCCCTGGCCTCCGGGGCGGCCCGCAGCGTGGCGTGGTACGACTTCCGCGAGGACGGGTGGGACCCGTACTACAACGAGCACCACTTCGGCCTGGTGCGCAACGACCTGACGCCCAAGATCGGCTATCGGGCGCTGGCGACGGTGGGCCGGCTGATCGGCTCGGCCGTCTTCGAGGGGGAGCTGTCTTTGGGCGACGACCTGCTCGCGTTCGTCTTCCGGCGCGGCGATCAGCGGATTGCGGTGTTGTGGTCGACGGCAGCGACACAGTTGGTGCGACTCCACGTATCCGGCGAGGGGGTTGAGGTGTTCGACATGGTCGGCCTGCCGGCGCGATGCGCCCCGGAGGGGATGGACCGTGTTCTGCTGCTGGAGCGGAACGAGCCGGTGTTCCTCGTCGGCAAGGACGGGATGGACATCTCTCGCGGAGCGCCGCCGGTGCGGGTGACGCTGCCCCGCGCGTCCGCCCATCCCGGCGAGTCCGTCGAAGTCCGTCTGGAAACCGGCCCGGACGCGAAGATGACGGCCGCGGTCGCGCCCCTGGGATGGGGCCGTTCCGCGAAGTTCGTGGACGGCGTCGCCGTTGTCGACGTTCCCGCGCACGCCACACGCGGTGCGTATGCGCTGGTGATCATGCTGAACGTGGGCGGCGAAATGTTCCGGCTGCCCGTGGAGGTGACAGTGGTGCCGGCGTTGCTGCGCCGCTGAGATGACTGCCCCCATGATCGCAACTCGCCGAATGCGTCTAACGCGGGGAGCCGCGGCCGTGGTGTACCTGGCCATCGCAGTGCCGGTGTGCCTGTTTTTCGTGTGGAACGACGACGTAAACTCGATGGAGGGCATCATCGCCCTCGGCGCCCGGCACATGCTCGAATCGGGCGAGTGGATTGTGCCGAAGCTCTATGGCGAGGTCTATGCGTTCAAACCGGCCCTGGCCTACTGGTTGGCCGCGATTCCGGAGGCCCTGCTGGGGTACCAGACGGAATTGTCGCTGCGTCTGCCCACGGCATTGTGCGGCCTGACGCTGGGACTGGCCCTTTGCCTGAGCCTGGGCACGTGGATCACGCCACAGTGTGGGTTGTGGTGCGCGCTGGCCGCCACGACCTCGGGCCTGTTCGTTGAGCAGGTGCGGGCGGCCACTTTTGACATGCCGCTGACGCTCGGGACGGGAGTGGCCGTCGTTGCCGTGTGTAGAAACCTGGCATTCGAAAAGCCGAGTTGGAGATGGTGGCTGCTGGGGTACGCCGGACTGAGCTTCGGCTTCCTGGCCAAGGGCGTGCCGGCCATCGCCGTCTATGCGCCGGGGTTGGTGGTGGCCGGCCTGGTTCTGGGTCGTTTTCGAGACCTGTTGCGCCCGGCGCACCTGACGGGGGTCGGGCTGTTCACTGCAATCGTGCTGGTCTACGTGTACCTGGCGTACCGGGCCGAGGGGCGGTCCGCCTTTGTCGATCCGCTGACGGAACTGGCGTTTCGCTCGCACGGACTGAGTCTGCTCGGCACCGTCGAGAGGATAGTCAGACCTGTCGTGATCTTCGTGGCGTTCCTGCCGTTTTCGCTGATCCTGGTGGTTGAGCGGCGGGTCCCCGGCCGTGGCAGGCTCCCGGCACCGGCACCGCAGATCGGCCGTGCGGCCTGGGCGTTTCTGCTGGCAGGTATCGGCGTCTTCCTGCTCGTTTCCGACTGCGAAACCCGGTACTACCTTCCCCTCGTCGTCCCCACGGCGATCCTCTGCGGACTGGCCGCGGAGTCCCTTTCCAGCCGCCCGTCCGGGCCGCCGGCCGACGAGCGGTCCGCGTCGGATTCACGACAAGCACGCGACCGCCGCCTGCGATGGCTGGCGGGGCCGGGTGTGCCGGTGGTCCTGCTGGGGATCGCGCTGGTCTACTGGGGGGTGTATGCGGGCGTGGTCCAACCCCGGCGAATCGCCAAGCGGTCTGAGCGGCGGGTGGCCGAGGCGTTTGCCCCATATCTGCCCGAATCCGTAACGGTGTATCTCGACGCCGGCGACAGTGGCTCCTCGCTGTGTTACTACCTCAACCGCCCGGTCCGCGCGTGGGATCTGTCTGACGACTCGCCCTCTGCACCGAGCTACTTCATTCTCAGTGACGACCAGGCCGGATCGACGCAGAAGCGGTCCGACACGCACTACACGCCGGTGGCCCGCGCACGGGGGCCCGGCCGGAGCGTGTACCATCTGGTTGTGCTGCAACAGAGGATTCCCCCGGTGACCACCGCGCCGGCCAGCCCGCCTTCGAACGACCGCCACGAACGCGAGAGCGGCGATGCCGCCCGAACGCCGCGAGGCAAGGACCGGTAACCGAGAGCACCGCATCCGCGGTCGCCACGGCCGTTCGACTTCCGTTGTAATCACAGGTCGCGACAGGTACACTCGGTCCTGCGAACAACCGGGACAGGTGGGCACTCGACGGGTCGAATTCCACAAGGCGAGTCGGTCCAGACGTTTCGCAGGGCGGTTGGCCAGAGACTACTCATGAGTCAAACAGGAGCGCATGCTCACGACCCACCCGCGGCTGCGCCCACCCCCGATCTCCGCACGGCACTGCCCCCGCCGGCGCGCGGATGGCGACGGTGGCTTCCCCGGCCGGAGTCGACCCTTCTGCTGCTGTCGCTCCTGTGGACCGCTGCCGCAAAGCTCGTGGCGGTTCTGCGTCACGACCCGGCCAGTGTCCTTGCCGCGTGGGCGGATGTGGTGATGCCGGACGTGGCCTTCACGGCCGTTCTGACCGGACTGTTTGCGGTTGCCTACTGCTGCCGGCCGCGTCCGTGGGTGGCGCGTGTGACCCTGGTCGTCGCCAGTCTGGTCCTGGCCTGGGCGGTGCTGAACGCGGCCTGGGTGCTGGCCACCGGCGTTCAGCTCCAGCCGGGCATCCTGGCCGTCCTGCTGCGCGACCCGGCCCAGTTCTGGCCGGTGGTGGAGACCCACCTGCGGCAGCGGCTGCGTTTCGCGATCCCGATCGGCCTGACGGGCATCGCAGCGTTCCTGTGGTTGGTGCTGCGAACGGTCCGTCCCGTGCCCATCGTCCTTCGGCCGCGTCGATACGCCATCCGGGCCGCGGGATTGATCGTGCTGGCGGCTCTCGCGTATCCCGTGGACTGGCTGTGCCAGCGTTCCGCCGGCCTGGGCTTTGCCGGCGAAGTGCTGGGGTTCAGCAGTCACGTGTACGCTCTGCGCGTGGCGCTGCCGCGAGGCAACGGCGTTGAAGATGTGCAGGCCCCGGCGCGATCGCTGCCGCGTGCCGGCGAACGACAAATCGGCCTGCCCGACACGCCCGCCGCGGAAATGCCGAATGTGGTCATCGTGCTGCTGGAAAGCCTCTCGCACCAGATCACGAGCCTGGGGAATCCACAGGACGGCACGACCCCCGTGCTGGCCGCGCTGGCTGAGGAAGGCACGGAGTTCGTCTGCACGCGAGTGCCCATTTCCCAGACGACCAAGGCCTACTGGTCCACATTGACCGGGTCGCTCCCCGACGCCTGGGGCGACTTCGTGGAGGCCGTGCCCGTCGACCGCCCGTACGAAAGCCTGGCCTCCATTCTGCGGCAAGCCGGCTACCGCAGCGGCTTCTTCGAGGTGTCGCGGGGAACGTTCGAATGCGCGCCGGGCCTGTTCTCCAATCTGGGCTTTGACTGGGCCTGGTTTCGCGAGAACCTTCAGGACCCGTCGGCCCACCTGGGCTATCTGGGCGGTGACGATCTGCGGACGCTCGACCCGATGTTTGCCTGGATGGACGAAGGCCCCCGGCCGTTCCTGGCGGTCATGATCACCACCGTGGCGCATGATCCGTACGAATTGCCCGCCTGGTTCTCCGATCCCATCGACGACCGTCCCGCGGCGTATCGCCGTTCCGTGGAGTACACGGACTACGTGCTGGGAAAACTGTCCGAGCGGCTGGACGAGCGTGGACTGACGAAGAACACGGTGCTGTGCGTGCTGGGGGACCACGGCTTGAGCCTCCGATCGCACGATCGGTTCGGCCGATGGGTCCCGTATGAGGAGTTGATACGGATCCCCTGGGTCATCCGCTGGCCGGAGCGCATCGAGGCAGGCCGGAAGATTGAATGGCCGTGTTCGCAGATGGACGTCACGCCCACGCTGCTGAGCCTGCTGGGCTTTGACATTGACCGGGCGGGTTTTGACGGCCGGGACGCGCTGGAGCCGGGCCCGGAAGACCGGCGGCTGTATTTTTACTCGGGCTTCGTGGACAGCCCTCTGGGTTGTGTGACGGGGGTCCAGAAATGGGTGTACTGGCCCTACACGGAGTCTCTCTTCGCGTATGATCTGAGCCTCGATCCCGGCGAAACGCGGCCCACAACGCTCGAAGGCGCGGAGAAGAACCAGATCGTCCGCGACCTGCTTGGCTGGCGGGACGGAACGCTCATTCGCGTTCCCGCGCGGCGGTTTGCCGAGAAGACGGTGTTTGACCATTGGCAGGCTTTCAGCTCCGGGCGAACGGCCTGGGCGTACTACGTTCCATGACGCAGCAGACCCAACCGGACAGTGAGCAGGCGGCGTACCCGGCCCTTCGGTTCGGGGTCGTGCTCGCACTGTGGCTCTGGGCGTTCTGGCCGGAAGTCTCCCGTGCCGCAGGCTACGCCGCGTCAGACAGCAACTGGTCGCACGCCTGGGCCGCGCCGGTCCTTGCGGGAGCATTGTGCATACGCCGCCGAGTCGAACTGCACCGATCGCTGACTCGCGGATCCTGGGTCGGCCTGCTGGCACTCCTGGCGAGTGTCGGCGTGTTCGCCTCAGCGATCTGGCCGCTGGGATTCGGCTACCTGGCGGATGTCGGCGCGGTGATGACGCTGGCCGCCGCCCTGTGGGCCGTCGGCGGCCGGCGGTTCTTCAATCGGTGCTCGCCAGTGATCCTGATTGTGCTGCTATCGTTTCCCATCGGGCAGCGGATGTACGCCAGCCTGATCATCCGCCCCGAAACGTACACGATGGCCGCCAGCCGGGCCGTTCTGGACACGATTCCGGGCGTCGAGGTCACGCTGGACGGTCCGGATCTGCACTTCGTTCGAGGGGAGCGGACGGGAACGATCGCGCTGGGCGCATCCAATCGGGGCGCCGCCCTGCTGGTGACCTACGCGGTGGTCGGCGTGTTTGTGGCGTTCTCGCGCATACGCCCGCTCTGGGCGCTGGCCCTCATGGGGCTGGCTGCGGGGCCCGTAGTACTGGCCGCCAATCTCTTGCGCATGTTGACCTGGGGGGTCGTCACGATGTATGGGTCGGCCGGTCCGGTGAGCCCGGGCCCGCGCATCGTCGCAAGCATCGTGTCGTTGCTGTTGGCCTGGGCTGTCTTCCTGGTCATCGCCGGCGCGCTGGACCGGCTGGATTCGTTGCGAACCGCCGCCCAGGCGGATGCCGCCTCCTCGGAATCGGAGCGAGACGATGAAGAGTGAGTCGGACCGGACCCTTCGGCGGCCGCCCGCCGCATGGATCGGCACCGTCGTGCTGCTGCTGTTCGTCGCGATTCTTCTTCGACCCTGTCTGGCAGCCCTGGCGGAGCACTACCGCAAGGAGGCCATCGCCTTGCGCGTGCCGCTGGAGGCGTTCGATCTGGAACGACTGCCCTCATTCCTGGAAGCGCCGCCAGGCAGCTCGTTTCCCGTCGCACCCGCGTCTGAAGAAGCATTGGGCACCCGGCACCTGCTGCAACGCTCGCTGAAAGAACGCAACGGCCGGGGCCTGGCGTCTCTGACCGTCGCGTACTACAGCGATCCGCACGACAAGGTGCCGCACACGCCCGACGTCTGCTATCGCCAGGCGGGGACCGTCGTCGAGAACCTTCGGACCATCACGATCGCCACGCCGGACCTCGGCCCGGAGTATCCGCACGTCCAGGCACGCGCGATGACGATGGTGCAGGACCGGGCATCCGGCGTACTCGTCTACCTCTTTGTGGCCAATGGCGACATTGTTCCCGGCCGCAATCAGGCACGCTGGATCATTGCCCGGCCCGGGGCCCGACACGTGTACTTCAGCAAGGTGGAAGTGATGGCTTCCATCGGCACGACGGGGGGGAGCGACAGCGCTTTGGCCCGCTGCGAGGCCGTGATTCGGGAGGTCCTGCCGGTCCTCATCGCGGAGCACTTTCCGCGCCGGGAAGACCTCTGGCGCCGCTAGGACGCCGGCGCGGAATCACGATCGCGGCGCAACCCGATCCGGGTCTGAACGATCGCGATCAGCACAAGCACCACGGGCACGACCGCGACGGTACTCCACGGCTCCGGAACCGGCCCCCAGACGCCGGGGATCACGAGGGTCTCACCCTGAACCGTTTGCAGCGTCACGTTCACCAGGCCGAGCACCGCCCCGCTGCTGCTGACCCGTTGCGAGAACTCACGCGTGCTGTCGCGGTACAGGGCACGATACCCCACATCCGTCGTGGCCCGGAACGAAGTGCGATCGAATTCCGCAACCCAGCCCTCCGGCGCCAGGAAGTTGTATCCGTGGTGCTGACCGACCTCGAACCCGATGATCGACTCCCGGCTGAGATTCGTCACTTCCCACCGGTAGATCTGCGAATGCACGTCGACACGGACGCGAACACCGTCGTGCTCCACCTCCATCGCGGAGGGAGCAAGTCCGGCCACCAGCGTCACGGCCAGGCTCAACGGACCCACGGCGGCGCCTCCAGTATGAGAAACGTCAGACTCCTGATGGAGGATCGTCGCGTTCCGTCTTCGCGTCAAGGGGGACGTTCTCGGCCGGGTATCAGCCTTCCCCCTCGCGGGTGTATCGGATGCCGTGCGCGCTTCCCAGTCCCCTCGCCGAAGCCATCGACCGGTCGGATTGTTCCATGCGCTGAGGCGAGTAGGATAGAAGGCGGACAGCCCCCATCGGGCCGTGCGAACCGGAGAAACGCGGAATGAGCAAGACAAACGGAATTGACGCGAATGCAGGTCTGAGAAGGCGGGACTTTCTGACGGGCGTCGGCGCCGTGGGCGCGGCGGCCACGCTCGGCCCCTGGTCCATGCAGGGGGCACGGGCGGGCAAGCCGGCGCCGATCGGGCCCCAGGAGTTCACATTCGTTCACATGACGGACATGCACGTCACGCCGAAACGGCGCGGCGACAAGGGCTACGCGGCGTGCGTGGAGTCGGTGCGAGCGCTGAACCCCCGACCGGCCTTCGCCCTGATGGGCGGCGACCTGGCGTTCGACGGAAACTACACGCCCAAGCCCGACTTCGAGGAGCAGATCCGGCTGTACAAACAGGTCAGCGACGGGCTCGGCATCCCGTACCACAACTGCATGGGCAACCACGACGCGCTGGGCTGGTCCGCCCGGCGCAAGGTGCCGGCGGACGATCCGGACATCGGCAAGAAGATGATCATGGACCGGCTGGAGTGGGAGAAGAGCTACTACAGCTTCGACTTCGGCGGGTGGCATTTCGTGGTGCTGGACTGCATCCACTCGGTCCAGGCGGGGCACGGGCCGATGTACGAGCCGCGGATCGGGCAGGAACAACTGGAATGGCTGGCGTACGACCTGGGCACCGCGGGCGACCGGCCGAAGGTGGCCGTCACGCACATCGCCGCCTTCTGCAACATGGGGCAACTCCACGGCAACCCGGACCGCAAGGCCATGGACGGCCACATGGTGATCTGGGACACGAAGGAACTCCGCACGATCCTCGAGCGGCACAAGGTCAAGGCCCTGCTCCAGGGCCACAGTCACCGCATCGAGCAATACTGCATGAACGACGTCTGGTACCTGACGAGCGCCGCGGTCAGCGGCGCGTGGTGGGCGGGAAGCTGGGTCGGGGCGCCCCCGGGCTACACGGTGTTCCGGGCCAAGGGCGAGGCGCTCACTTGGGAGCATCGCACGTTCACCTGGGAGCCGCAACTGGAACCGGACGACAAGCTGGAACGAGCCAACATCGCCGCGCAGAAGGCATACGAGGCGGAGCAGCGCCGGCTGTTGGAGCAGGAGCGTGCAGGGCGTCGGGCGCCGGTCACGCAGCCGGCCGCCGTGGGAGCGTGACGGTTTCGCCGCCGACCCGGCATGCCGAAACCGGTAATGGCAATGACGAACTCACTGGAAGACCAGATCGGGCAGATGATTCTCCTGGGGTTTCGCGGGACGACCGCCGACCCGCAGTCGACCGTCCTGCGCTGGATTCGCGACTGCCGGATTGGGGGCGTCTACCTCTCCGAAAACGAAACGCCGATGGGCCGGACTGTCGGCAACATCGAGTCGCCGGACCAGTTGCGACGTCTCACGCAGACGCTGCAAGGGGCATCCCGCATTCCGCTGTTCGTGACACTCGATGCGGAGGGCGGGCAGGTCATCCGGCTGAAGGAGCGGTACGGGTTTCCGCCCACCCGGTCCGCCCAGGAGCTGGGCACGCACGACGACGTGACGCAGACGCGACAACAGTCCGCACAACTCGCACGAACGCTCAGAGCCGTGGGCGTGAATCTCAACTTCGCACCCGTGCTGGACCTCAACCGCAACCCGCACAACCGCGCCCTCAACGCCAAGCAACGCTGCTACTCGGACGACCCGGACGTGGTGACGCGGCACGCCCGAGTCGTGATCGAAGAACACCATCGCGAGCGGATCGGCTGCGTTCTGAAGCACTTCCCCGGACACGGCAGCACCGTCGCGGATTCGCATCTCGACCTGGCGGACGTCAGTGACACCTGGTCGCCGGACGAGCTGGGGCCCTTCCGCCGGCTGATCGCCCTGGACCTGGCCGACGGCGTGATGACCGCCCACGTGCTGCTGCGCCGGTACGACGCCGAGCGGCCCGCCACCCTGTCACGCCCCATCCTGACCGACCTGCTCCGCAACGAGCTGGGATTCGGCGGCGTTCTTCTGTCCGACGATCTGGACATGGGCGCCATCCAGCGCAACTTCCCCTACGAGGAAGCGGTGGCCCAGGCGGTCGAGGCGGGCGTGGACATCGTCCTGAACGCCAACGTGGACACCTATGATGATTTCACGGCCGAACGGACGTTTGCCGTGCTGATGGAGCACGTGAAAACCGGCCGCCTGAGCCGTGGGCGGATTGAGGAGTCCTTCACGCGCATCATGACGCTCAAACACAGGCTTGGGCTCGAACAGCCGCCCGGCGTCACGGCGCGTTAAAGTCCGCCACCGTCTCCACCATCGCCAGGTAGTGCGCGGGAGGGATGTAGTTCGGGATGGAGTTCCCCGAGCCGCACGCATACCCGCCGCCGGGTGCGGCGTGCTCGAGAACACGACGCGTGCGGGCGCGAATGGCGTCTTCCGGGCCCTGGGCCAGCAGGTTCATGTCGATGCCGCCCAGCGTGGCCACCGAATCCCCGAAACGGTCGAGGAACTGCTCGACGGGTAGGATCGTGTCCTCAAAGCTGTGCTTGGCGTCAATGCCGATCTCGTGGATGAGGCACGGCAGCACGGCCTCGAGATTTCCACAACTGTGCAGCAGAAACGGCTTGCCGTGCCGGTGGGCGAGTTCCACGAACCGCCGGTACCACGGGAACACGTTTTCCTTCAGCCAGTCCGGGCTCACCAGCGTCCCGTTGCGGCTGCCCAGGTCGTCCCCGAGCCAGAGGGCACAGACCGATTCCATCTGGCCGTAGGTCTCAAACACGCTCAACAGCGTCCGGCCCACGCCGTCCAGGACGGCCGCCACCAGGTCGGGATCGTCGTAGACGGCGAACATGAAGTGCTCCAGGCCGAGGATGTCCGTCGTGAACTCCAGCACGCCGCCGCAGAAGCCAATGAGGGCCATACCGTCCGGAAGGACCGCCGTCGCCGCTTCCAGCGGCCCGAAGTCCACGTCCGTCGGGGCCGGCCAGCGGAACCGCTCCAGATCGGCCGCGGTCCGGACCACGCCCTGGTGCGGATTCTGCCACTGCCGGGCGTCCTGGGTGGCGGCCGCCTTGAGGCGGGGCACGTCGAACGGGATGGGCGCCGAAACCTTCACCACGTCGTAGCCCATCCGATGGTGCAGCCGGACCATCGATTGCGCGACGGCCCGGGCGTGCGAGAGTTCGCCGCCGGGGCGCGGGACCGGCTCATCCAGAAGGGCGGCGGCCACGCTGCAATCGACCGCCAGCTCGATCATCGGGATCCGGCCGCGGTTCCGGCGTCCGACGGCGTCCAGGAAGGTGCGGAAGTCGGGCCGGGGCACCGGCAGGCTGTCAACGCGGGGATGCATGGGGCAGTTTCCTCCAATCTCCGATACCGAGGAGACGCCATTGTATCCCGGCGCCGCGATGGCGAACAGCAGCGGAACGCTCACCCGTTCGCTACGGAGCAGGACGAGGCGGCCGGCCCTTGATGCGCTTGGCCAGCTTCTCGATAGGGCCGATCTGCCTCGGAGATCGGTTTGCGTGCGGGAAGAGGATGTCGGGTCGTTCAAGCCCGAGAAACGAAGCCAGCGCATCCCAATCGTCGCCTTCCTCCCAGCAGACCTCCAGCAGATCATCCGGTCGCCCGCAGAAGTGAGATCGCACGGCTTCAAGGTGCTTTTCGTAGAACTCGATGTGTTCTTCCGGATGCCCCTGGGGCATTTCCCAGCCGTAGATGTGCTTACGGAAGTCGGTCGGACCGGTCCGCTTCGAATGCTTGCAGAGGCTGGTGTACCAGGTCTGGGCGTCCCTGCGCCGGGTCAGAATGAACTTTGTTCCCGGAAACCGCTCGTCAATTTCCCGAAAGATTAGCGGCCAGGGCCAGTCCTCGAAGCTGTCGTACCGGCCCACCCACTCCAGGAGTTCGTCGTACTTGTGCAGCCGCCACAACTCGAACGCCTCGTGGCTGTAGCTGATGTGGTTGAAGCCCCAGTGCTGGAGACACACGCCCAGCGTTGTGGTTCCCGTCTTGTTTAGACCCACACCAACCACTTTCATCGTGAGAACTCCCACCCGGGGCGTGCCGAGCCGATCACCGTCGTGCGCATACGATTCACCCAGTTGTTGCTCATGGTAGCCCGCCCCGCCCGGCGCGGCAACCGACGAGACCGGCTGGTGTACTGCCGTTCGACACGGCATCTGGGTGGCGCCTTCGCGTTTCCGTGACTTGGTTATAATCTGCAACTGCTCGTCCGGTTCGCTCCCCCCAGTCGACGGACTGTCCGGGGTCGGGCAGAATGTGGGCACACGGAGTGAAGGGGCGACAGGTCGGCGGAGCGGCTCCATCGGGAAGGATCAGATCGATGCGGAATCGCAGGGCGTCCTGGGCGATGGTGTGGGTTGGCGCGTTGGTCGGCTGTTCGGCGGATCCGGGCGTGCTGCGGGTGGGCGCGTATGCCGTACGCGAGGAGCGGGGGGCGCGGCAGACCCCCACCGGCGACCGGGTGGAGTACACGCTCTTTGTGCCGCAACCGACGGAGGGTATGCCCGGTCCGCCGCGGCCGGCGGTGGTGCTGATGCACGGGTTCGCGCGGGACAAGGGGTTCCACAAGTACAACGCCGTGCATCTGGCCTCGCGGGGGTTCGTGGTGCTGACGCCCGACGGGGTGAGCCTGCTGAGCGGTGAGACGGGGCAACGGCGGAACATCTCGAATGCTGTGGACCACGTGCGTTGGCTGCAGCAGCGAAGCGAGACGCCCGGGGATTCCCTGTTCGAGCGTGTCGACGTGGCGCGGATCGGCCTGGCCGGACACAGCGCGGGGGGCGCCATCGTGTTTGAAGCGGCCATCGATGGCGAGAACCTGGACTTCCCCGTTCAGGCGGTGTGCCTGCTGGACGCCGTCCCGTGGAGTCGCACCCTGAACCGGGCCGCAGAGTTTCCGGCCATTGCCCTGGCGAGCTTCCGGTCCGAGCCGTCTTCGTGCAACGCGGATGGCAAGGTTCGGGATCTGCTGGCCCTGCTGCCGGCGGTCGTGGAGGACATCCGCATCGTCGGCGCGTCTCACTGCTCGCCGGAAAACCCGAGCGATTCGCTGTGCCCGCTCGCATGCGGGGGGGATGACCGGCAGGCCCGCGAGCTGTACCAGCGGCTGATGTACCTGTTTCTGCGCGATGCGTTGGGAGCGGAACGGTTCGAGGGAGACAGCGAATCGTTCGAGGCCGCGCTGGACGAGCTGGCGGCGGAGGGCCGGATCGCGCGGTAACCGCAGACCCGGCCCGCGGGGCGGGCCCTACGCGTGGACCACCGGGCGGGGGCGGTCGGCGCCGTGGGCTTTGGCTCGTCGGTAGGCGTCGGCCTGCATGACGAAGGCCTCCAGCCGGGTGTCCAGGGTCGGGTCGGCCTGGCCGTCGTAGGCGATGGAGATGGCCGGGATGCCCTGGTGGTCCTCGCCGAGCATCTTCATCAGGCCGGCCACGATGGTGGAGGGCATGCAGGTGAACGGCATGACGTTGATCAGGCCGTCGCAGCCGTGCTCAGCGTACTCGACCATTTTTCCCATGCTGAGGCATGCCTCGCCCTCAAAGCTGTGGTGAATGTACGGCTCGGCCAGCTTCAGTACGTCCACCACGTTGGGCTCCACGGCGTTCGACAGGAACGACCGATACTGCCGGGTGATGCGGCGTTCGATCCGCTTCTGCACGTGGTTGGTCAGCTTGTTGGAAATCCACAGCCGCAGCGAGCGCTCCCGCCAGGAGGTGCGGTTGCGGGTGAAGTTCGTGTAGTACATCCACTCGCTGATGGAGGCCAGATCCACCTCCGCTCCCAGCCGCTCCAGTTGCCGGACCAGGTCGCGATTGCTGAACGTGTGGGTGCGCACGTAAATCTCGCCGACGATGCCGATGCGCGGCTTCGGCAGGGATCGATCCACCTCGATCGCCCGGAATATCTCGGCCATGCCGTCGATCAGGAGATAAATCTCCTCTTCCGGCGGGTTGCTCTCGATCCGCCGGCACAGCCCGTCGCGGGCCCGTTCGTAGATGCGGTCCGTTTCGCCTTCCACCACCTCGTAGGGCCGAATGTGCAGCAGGGCCTTGGTGAAGGTGTCAATGGCGCTGATGGCGATCCAGGCCAGCCGCGTCGGGTCCTGGGCGAACTGGCTGAAGTCGCGATAGAACTGCTTGTCCTGGTTCGGCGCGATCACCGGGATATCCGGCAGGCCGGCCTCGTTCAAGAGGATCTTGTGGAAGCAGTTGTACTGCCCGAATCGGCACGGACCGCTGCCGCCGGGCATGAAGAACGCGGCACGGTTCGGATCGAAACCCCTCTCCCGGCACTTCAGCAGCATGTCGCCGGTGGTCACGATGCAGGGCAGGCATTCCTTGCCCGTGGTGTGCCGCCGACCAAGCTCCAGCGACTCGTCCGTTGCCAGCGGAAGCACCTCCGCCGGCTGGCCGCACGCGCGGAAGGCCGCCACCAGCCCGTAGGCCGCATCGCTCATCCACGGCACGTAGATGGTCCGCTGGTCGCAGGCGACCGGCTTGTGCTCGTAAAGTGTGGGGGCGGAGCCGCCGGCCGCCGTTCTCGCGTTGGCCAGGCTTTCCAGGAACGCCTCCAATCGCGTCACCACGCCGGCGTCCGCCGAATGCTCGTCGATCTCCAGCACCAGGCTCGGCCGGTCCGCCATGATCCGCTTGAAATAGCTCAGCAGGAACGAGTCCGGGCCGCAACTGAAGTTCGAGAGGAACACCGCGTTCAGGCCGGGGTTTCGCCGCACGATGCGGGCCGCCCGCAAAATGCGCTGCCCGTACTTCCAGTACATGTTCGAGAAGACGTGGTCGTTGCCCACGTCCTCGCCGAGCAGATCGAGGAAGTCCATGGGCACCGGCAGCACGCCCAGCTTGCGAAGCTTGTTCGGCAGGTCCAGCGACACGCCCGGGTCGCAGCCGTTGTACGGCCGGGAGATGATTACCACCGCCCGCTGCCCGGCCGGCCGGTCGGCCAGCGCCTGCCGGCCCCGGGCGATGCAGTCCTTTTCAAACGCCCGCTGCGCGGCGTCGGCCGCGGTGATCGCATCGCGAAGCTGCCGGCCGCTGACGCCGAACTCCCTGCAGAGCGGCTCGAGCGAGGCCCGCAGCACCGCCTCCCCGTCGCCGAAGCGCACGGGCAGCTTGAGCATCTTGACGCCCTTGCGCTCCGGCTCCACCGCCACCGACACCTGGTACGGAATCGCCTGCACGTACGGGCAGAGCTGGTTGCGGTCGGTGGCCGGATCGTCCTGCCACATGCTCAGGACGCTGGGCATCCAGATGTAGTCGACGCCCTTGTCGATCAGCTCGAGCACGTGCCCGTGGGCAACCTTCACGGGGAAACACGGCGTGGACTGGACGGCCTCCACGCCACGGCGGATGACCTTCTTCGTGCTGGCCCCGCTGAGGACGACGTTCAGGCCCAATCGGCCAAGCAGCGTGCCCCAGAACGGCAGCAACTGGTGGTTGCTCAGGGCGAGCGGAATGCCGACGGTCGGGGCGCCGGAGCGCGGCGACTCGGGCAGGTTCGCATGCTTCTTCAGCAGGCGGAACCGCTCGTTGAACAGGTTCGGGATCGTGTCATTCTCGGCGGCGTTCCGGTTCACTTCGTAGCGGTCGCATTTGGCGCCGTAATACAGCGGCTCGCGGCCGGGGATGGTGACTTCGTTGATCGCGCAGGCGTTGCTGCAGTGCTCGCACTCGAAGGAGCGGATGTGGTAATCCACGGTGGAGACGTCGAAGCCGCGGAAGTTGGACCCCGTCCGGCCGTGCTCCTCCTGGTACTTGCGGGCCAGGGCCGCGGCCCCGATGGAGCCGGTCACCTCGTGGTGCGGGGGCACGGTGACGGGCTTCCCGGTCACCGCCTCGAACGCGGCCACCACGCCCTTGTTGAAGGCCGTTCCGCCCTGGAAGAAGACGTGCTCGCCGATCTGCCGCCGGCCGACCACGCGATTGATGTAGTTGCTGACGATGGAGTAGGCCAGGCCCGCCACCAGGTCTTCCGTCCGGGCTCCCCGCTGCTGACAGCTCAGCAGGTCCGACTCCATGAACACCGTGCAGCGCTCGCCCAGCCGCACCGGGCCGGTACTGCCCAGCGCCATCTCGGAAAACTGGCTTTCGATATTGATGTCCAGCCGCTCGGCCTGCTCCTCGATGAAGCTGCCGGTGCCCGCGGCGCAGGCGTGGTTCATCTCGAAATCCACGACCACGCCGTTGGAGAGGCTGATGTACTTGGAATCCTGCCCGCCGATCTCGAAGACGGTATCGACGTTCGGGTCGATCAGGGCCGCGGCGTGGGCCTGGGCCGTGATCTCGTTGACGACCAGGTCGGCCCCGACGAAATCGCCCGTCAGGTATCGCCCGGAGCCGGTGGTGGCCGCCCCGAGGATGCGGACTCGATCGGGCAACTGCTCGCCCACCAGGCGCAGGCAGCGGCGTACGGCCTCCAGCGGGCGGCCCTCGGTCATGAGATACGATTTGGCGAGCACGCGGTTGTTTCGATCGATGACGGCGATCTTCGTGCTGATGGAGCCGATGTCCAGGCCGAGGTAGGCGTCGATCGGGTCGCCGTTGCACTGCTCTCGCAGAATCTCATCCAGCCAGATGCGGTTGTCCGGGTAGCCCCGTTCCGGCCGGTGGAGCGGCTTGAGCCGGTAGCCGACCGCCTGCTCCTCAATCGCGTAGGAATGCAGAATGTCGGACGCGTTGTGGGGAAGCGGGACGGCCCCGCCGTTGCGAAGCGTGAGAAGAACGGCGCCGTAGGCGCCGGTCACCGCGTGCTCCGGCGGGACAATCAGGCCGCCCTCGGGCAACTCAAAGACCATCTCAAACGCCCGCACCACGGCCGCGTTCGAGGCCACACCGCCGCAGAAGGCGATGGGCCGGTCCACGTCCCGGCCCCGGGCCAGGTTGCTCTTGAGGTTCCGCGCCAGCCCCACGCAGAGGCCCATGAGAATGTCGTAGTCGGGCGTGGCCTTCTGCTGGAGATGGATCATGTCGCTCTTGGCGAACACGCTGCACCGGCCGGCCACGGTCGGCGGATTCGTGCTCTTGAGGGCCAGGGCGGCGAATTCGTCCTCCACGCGAATGCGCATGCGCGAGGCCTGCTGGTCGAGGAAGCTCCCCGTGCCGGCCGCGCAGTTGGTGTTCATGGTGAAATCGCGCAGCGGCTGCTCGCGACCGTCCCCTTCCGGCAGGAACAGCAGCTTGCTGTCCTGGCCGCCCATTTCGATAAGAGTCCGAACTTCGGGCCGCAGCCGCTTGACGGCCACGGCCTGGCACATCACTTCGTTGACGGACGGGATGCCCAGCAGCTCGCACAGCAGCCGGCCCACGGAGCCGGTCCCGACGGCCAGGTCAAACGACGCTCCGGCGTGGCGGGCCAGCATGGCGTCCACGTCCCGAGCGACGCACTGAATCGGCTTGCCGAGCGTGCGCGTGTAGGAGTGATCGAGAAGGTCCCCCTCGAAATCCGTCACGACGATCTTGCAGGCGATCGACCCGACGTCGATGCCCAGGCACAGTCGCCGCCGGTCTTCGAAGGGCCGAGAATGGGATTGGTCACGCATCGCGACTGTCTCGTCCTTGTTTCTCGAAGATTCGTCCGTCGTCCGCAGCGAGGCTTCCAGGCCGATCCGCGCCACCCTCGCTCGCTACGGCCCGGCCGGATTCCGAGCCCGGCCGAGTCGTTCCTTGCCCGCCGCCATGAACCGCGGCGAGCTGCCCGAACACGGACTACGTTACCGTCCATCCCGCGGCCCTGTCAACGCGGAAGCGATCGGTCCGCAACGGCGAAGCCCGCGGCTATGTGTCGCAACCGCAACGGGTTGAACACACACGGACATCAGACTGTCAGCCCTTGTAGAGTCTGTGCCGGTCCATGTACGCCGCGACGGACGCCGGAACGAGATACGACACCGACCGACCGGCGCGGACCCGGGCCCGAATGTCCGTCGACGAAATGTCGATCCGCGGCGTGGGCAGTACGTGCGCTTCGATCCGGGCCAGCCGATCCGGCCCGACCGCCGCCTCCAGCGCCGACAGGTCCGGCCGCTCCCAGCCCGGGCGCACCGCGGTCAGAAGGTCACAGGCGTCCGCCAGATCGGCGACCTGGTACCACGTGTGGAGCTCGGCCAGCGAGTCGGCGCCAATGATCCAGGCCAGCCGGACGCCCGGGCCCATCTGTTGCTGGAAGTGAGCCACGGTTTGGACCGTGTACGTCGGCCCCGTACGCGTCAGGTCGTGGTCGCTCCTATCGAAGAGCGGCTCACCCTGGATCGCGAGCCGGACCATCTCGGCCCGGTGGTGCGGCGCGGTGAGGGCCTCGGCCTGCTTGTGCGGCGGCGTGGCGGAGGGCAGCAGAATGACCCGGTGCAGCCCGACCTGCTCCGCCACGGCGCGGGCGATGATGAGGTGCCCGTGGTGGATCGGATCGAAGCTGCCTCCGAACAGTCCGACGGAGTCCGTCATTCTGAAGCCGCCCAAACGGTTCGCGCCCCACGCGTATTCTCACGACCACACGAACGCACTGCCTTGCTCCTACAGCCCACAGCCTACAGCCTGTAGCCTACAGCCCCACAGCCCCTCCTCACGATCGTCGCTTCTTCTTCGCCGATGCAGGCTTCTTCGATCGACTCGGCTTCCCGGACGCCGCAGACGACGCCTGCGCCCTGCGGATCCTCTCCGCATCAAACTCGGGTTCGGTCGGACGGGGCAGCCGAGCCTCCATGGGAGGAATCGGCGTACCGCCGCGCGTGGGGTGTCGAAGGTAGTAGTACGCGGTCGAGCTGCAGTCGTTGGTCAGCTTGTTGGCATGGCCGTGCTCGATGCCGGCCACGACGCTCTTGCGGAACCGGATCGGGTCCTCGATGTAGTACCGGTAGACCGTCTGCTTGCCCTTCCAGGGCCACTCCTTCGTGCCGTTGTACAGGATCACGCCGTGATACGGTGCGTTGTACTCCTGCTGCGGACAGAAGGCGCAGTTGAACCAGTCCTCCGTGCCCGTGCCGTGCAGCGACGGCGGCCACGACTCGCCGTCGATGAAGACCATGTCGTCCCCTTCGCCGTACCAGTCGTTGATCTGGCGGGCGAACACGTCCACGTCCAGGTGGGCGCCGCACCAGATGCCGTCGCCCTCGGCCTCCAGAAACACGTAGTTGTCCTTGCCCGTCCTGTTGAGCGAACGCGGGTCCTTGCCGTGCCAGAAGAGGTCCATGTTGCCGTCCGGGCCGCCTTTGATCCGGCCATACTCCTCACCCCAGCCCTGCGTCGGGTTCTCGCGCCGCCACTGGACGTGGAAGTACGCGATGTCGTCCTGCCGGGCCGGATACAGCTCGTAATCAATGTAGAAGTAGACGCCGATCGGCTTCTCCGACTCGTTGACCACCTCGATGCGGGCCTTCTTGTTGAAGGGCATCGGCCACCACGAGTTCCAGGCCCGGCCCTCCTGCGGGCTCATCTGCAGCGGCGCGGAAACGAAGTTGCGGTACAGGGCGTGGCCCAGACCGAAGAAATCGCCCACCGGGCATTCCACGCTCGGCTCGCGGCTGCCCTCCCAGAACATTCGGAGGACCACCTTGCGCGGCATGAACGTCGGCTCACCTTCCGGACCGCCGATGGTCATCCAGATGTGCTTGATGCAGCCGGGCCCGTCCAGTGTGGCCAGGTCCCGAGCCGCTCCGGCCTGGATGTCGTACCAGTCGTGGTTGCCGCCGGTGGTGTCGAAGCTGCTCGCCCGCTTGCTTCGATAGTCCCGCAGGCGGGGCAATCCACTCAACACGCCCGCCCCGAACCCTGCACACACGCGTCCTGACCCCATTGATGGTCTCCACCTTGTCAGAATGTGTCGGCCCGGTGTCCGGTCGTCCGTACGATCGGCTGCGGCCGGGCGAGTATCGTACTCGGTGCGGCGGCGGCTGTACAACGATACGGGGTTGCCCGCGGACAGCCCGGTCGATACGCTGGACGATCTTTCGGCAGTCCGGCGGCTGAACGGCGGGACGGCCACCGGGGCCGGCATCCGGTATCCCGTCACGAGGACAGGCCATGCAATCGCAGGTTCGAGGCAGTTGGAGGCGGATGATGGTGTTCGGGATCATGCTGGCGTTGACCGGGGACGCGTCGGGAGAGGAGGCCAAACCGGTCCCCGAGCGCAGCGAGATCGAGAAGCAGTATCTCTGGGCGACGGAGACGATCTTCCCGGACAAGGCGGCGTGGGAGGCCGAGTACGCCGAGGTCGAGAAGCGGATGCAGAAGGTTACGGAATTCAAGGGGACGCTGGCCCGGAACCCGGAATCGCTGCTGGCCGCCCTGACATTCCGGGATGAGATCGAACCGCGGATCGCGCGCGTGTACGTCTATTCGTCGCTCCTCTCAGACCAGGACACCCGGGTGGGCGAAACGCAGGCCATGAAGTCCCGGTCCCGCACCATGTACGTCGGATACTCCCAGCTCATGTCCTGGTTCATGCCGGAACTGACGGCGATGGAACACGATACGATCAAGGGCTGGATAAAGGAGAACAAGGACCTGGCCTTGTACGCCCAGTACTTTGACGACGTCTTCCGGCAGAAGAAGTACGTGCTGCCCGCCCGCGAGGAGGAACTGATGGCGATGGCCGGCGAGGTCCGGGCCGCGCCGGGCAACGCCTACAATTTCCTCAGCAACGCGGACATCAAGTTCCCCACGATCCAGGACGAGGAAGGCCGGAACGTGGAGCTGGACGATTCCGCCTTCTATCTGCACATGCGCTCCACGGACCGGCGGGTCCGACGGGACGCCTACACGGCCATCGTGGGCGAGTACGCCAAGTATCGCAACACGGCCGCCGCCCTTCTCAACGGCGCGGTGCAGAGCCACGTCTTCAACATGAAGGCCCGCAAGTATCCAAGCTGCCTGGCCGCCGCGCTGGACGGGGGCAACATCCCCGTTGACGTGTACAACAACCTTGTGAAGACGGTTGACGAGAACCTGCCCCTGCTGCACCGCTACCAGTCCATTCGCCGCAAGGCGTTGAAGCTGGAGGACGGCGTGCATGCGTACGACCTGTTCGCCCCGCTGATCATCGGGCAGAAGTACGAGGTGGAGTACGAGGGCGCTGTGGCGCGGATCACTGAGGCCCTCCAGCCGCTCGGCCCCGAGTACATCCGCGCGATGACCCGGGGCTTCGAGTCCCGATGGGTCGACGTGTTCCCGACCCGCGGCAAGCGCAGCGGGGCGTACTCCAGCGGGACGTTCCTCACGCAGCCGTACATTCTGCTGAACTTCCACAGAAGCTACGAGGACATGTCCACACTGGCCCACGAGATGGGCCACTCCATGCACTCGTACTTCTCTCGCGGGACGCAGCCGTACGTGTATGCGGACTACGACATCTTCTGCGCCGAGGTCGCCAGCACGTGCAACGAGATTCTGCTGCAGAACTACATCCTGGAGCGCACGACGGACCCGAAGGTCAAGCTGTACCTGATCGTGGAGTTCCTGGAGGGCATGCGGGGCACGATCTTCCGCCAGACCATGTTCAGCGAGTTCGAGCAGCGGATTCACGAAATGGCCGAGGCGGGCGAGCCGCTCACCGCCGACAGCATGAGCGCCGAGTACGGGAAGATCATGAAGAAGTACTACGGCCCGGACTACACGCACGACGACCTGGTGGACACCTACTGGATCCGCATCCCCCACTTCTACTACAACTTCTACGTGTACAAGTACGCCACCAGCTACTGCGCCGCTTCCAACATCGCCGCCCGCATCACGAAAGGCGAGCCGGGAGCCGTGGAGGCGTATCTGGAGTTCCTCAAGGGCGGGTCCAGCAAGTACCCCGTCGAACTGCTCCGGGGGGCCGGCGTGGACATGATGACGCCCGACTACATCCGAGACGCCATGAAACTCTTTGAGAGCCTGCTCGATCAGACGGAGGCGCTGCTCAAGGAGATCGAAGCCTAGCGCCCCCGCGAATCGCGACCGCGAAACAGACCCGCTCGCCCCCGTGGCGGGCGGGTTCCCTTTTTACGGGTGCCGGATCCTGCGCAGACGAAAGGCATAGCGCGGGCTGCGCCCGCAACCCAAGGGATGAAGGGACGAAGGGACGAAGGGACGGAGTGAGGATGGGAGGCTGCGGGGTCTGGGTCGTGGGAAGGGGTGAGGGGGTCTGTAGTGTTCGCTGCTGAGTGTGCGAGAAGCGAACGGGGGGGTGCGGAGAAACGCAGAAACAGAAGCAGCGCGCGGCGAGAAGAAATCGCACGTTTGTAGTACGGAGCGATCAGGCGGCGTCGGTTTCCTGCTGCTCCTGTCGCAGCAACCATTCCAGTTCGCGCTCGAGCATCTGCGGGTCACGGCAGACGTGGAACGCCCAGCGACCGTGTTCCCGCGCGTTGTTCACGGCCTGAACCCAGCGCCGGGCGGCCTCGTGCTTTGCAGTCGTCTGGCCGGCCGTGCTCGGGGCGGGGACCGCGCGTGCGACGTCGGTACGCTTAGTGTACCGGCTGCTGCCTGGCCTCTTCGGCGGAGGTCAGGCCGTGGCGCAGGGTGTTTTCGGTGATCGTGCGCTGGTGTACGAATTGGAGCAGGTAATCCGGGCTGCCGGCCTTGGTGCCCATGCCGCTGAGCTTGTAGCCGCCGAAGGGCTGCACGTTCACGCGGGAGCCCGTGATCTTGCGGTTGATGTACAGATTGCCCACGTGGAACTCTCGCCGGGCCCGGTCCAGGTTCTTCGGCGAGCGCGAGTACACTCCGCCGGTCAGGGCGTACTTGCTGTCGTTGGCGATGCTTAGCGCATCATCGAAATCTTTCGCCTTCAGCACGGCCAGCACCGGTCCGAAAATCTCCTCCTGGGCCACCGAGGCGTCCGACCCCACGTCGCAGATGACCGTCGGCCCCACGTAATAGCCGCCGCCGGCCGACAGCTCGCGCACGTCGATCTCCACCAGCACCCGGCCTTCCTTCTTCGCCTGCCGAACGGCCGCCAGGATGCCGTCCCGCGCCGTCCGGCCGATGACCGGCCCGACCAGCGTGCCCGGCTCCTCTGCCGGCCCCACCGCCACGCTCTGCACCGCCTCGGCCAGCTTGCGGCAGAACTCGTCGTAGACCGGGGCCAGCACGATCACGCGCGAGCAGGCCGTACACTTCTGCCCGGCGTAGGCAAAGGCCGACTCGATGATGCCGCCCATCGCGCCGTCTAAGTCCGCATCATGATCGACGATGATCGCGTTCTTCGCGCTCATGTCGGCGATGACTTTCTTGATGTGCCGCTGGCCGGGGGATTCGTTGCCCGCCTGCCGGATGATCTCCAGCCCGTGGGCGACCGACCCGGTAAAGCTCACCACATGCACATCCAGGTGATCGACGAGGTGCCGGCCCACCGCCTCGCCGCGTCCGGGCAAAAAGTTCAGCACGCCGGCCGGCAGACCGGCCTGCCGGAAGATGTCGAACACCTTGGCCGCGACCACCGCCGCCTTGCTGGACGGCTTCATGATCACGCAGTTGCCGGCGGCCAGGGCCGCCGCGGTCTGGTTCAGCAGCATGGCCAGCGGGAAGCTCCAGGGCGCCAGCACGGCGCAGACGCCGCGCGGCTCGTAGGTCAGCACGTTGCTCTCACCGGGAATGCTGCGGACGCGCGGGTGTTCATCGAGCCAGACCGTGTACTCGGAATAGAAGCGGATGTAGTCCACCGCCTCGCGCAGGTCGGCTTCCGCCTCTCGCCAGGGCTTGCCGGTCTCCAGGATGACGTAGGCCGACAGCTCGAGCCGCTTGTCCAGCATCAGGTCGGCGGCTCGATTCAGGAATCGGGCGCGTTCGCGGGCCGGCAGCAGCCGCCAGGAATCCCACGCCTGTTCCGCCGCGGCCACGGCCTGGTCGGCGTGGGCGGGCGTGGCCGACGCCACGCACCCGATGATCTCCGTCGGGGCCGCCGGGTTCAGCGACTCGATCCACTCCGTGGTGGATACCGGCTCGTTGGCGATGACCAGCGGATGACTTTGGCCCAGTTGGCCCCGGACGTAGGCGATGGCGTCCCGCATCTTCTTGCGGTTCTCATCCGTGTTGAAACTGAACGGGGGCACATTCTCAAACATCAACATCGGCCACTCCTCATCGGGATCCTGGAAGTCCCATCGGGGAAGCGGGGCACTCGGCGGACAGGCCACCGTCGGATCGAGCAGCAGCTCCTCGTACCGGCTGCGGTCGGCGAACCCCTGCTTGAGAAACGAGTCGTTCGCCGTGTTTTCCAGCAGTCGGCGGATCAGGTAGGCCATGCCGGGCATCAGGTCGCCGTACGGGCAATACACGCGCAGGCACTGTCCCATGTCCACCATGGACTTCTTGAGCGGATTGCCCATGCCGAAGAGCATCTGCACTTCGTAGTCCGCCGGCGTGAGGTCCAGCTCTTTCGCGGAAGCGATCAGCGACGCCAGGGACCGGACGTTGTGACTGGCGAAGGCCGGGCGCAGCAGGCGAGTGTTTTCCAGCATCCGCCGGGCCATGCGCTCGTACGTGGCGTCGGACTCCCACTTGCGGGTCCAGACCGGCGGGGGCTGGTTGTACTGCCCGGCCAGCACGGTCTCGGAATCCCAGTACGCGCCTTTCACCAGCCGCACGGCGACGGGCGTGCCGCGTCGCTCGATCCAGCCCAGCAGGCGGGTCAAATCCTGCTCGCCGTCCTGGAGATACGCCTGAAGGACGATGCCGATCTGGTCCCAGTCGCGGAACTCCGGCTCCATCATGAGCGTCTCGAACAGGTCGAGCGTCAGGTTGCGGTGCTTGTACGACTCCATGTCGATGTTCATGAACACGCCGCGCTCGCGGGCCAGCCGGAAGATCGGGCGCAGCCGTGCGAACACCCGCTTGCGGCAGCCGACCGGATCGATCGCGTCGAAGTGCGGATCGAGCGAGGTCAGCTTGATCGAGATGTTCACCTTGGGCATGGGCCCGGTTCGGCAGCGGTCAATGACGGGATGCTCGCGCCACGCCCGTGACGCGATGGAGAGCTTGTCGATCAGCTCCACGTACGTGGCGGCGTACCGATCCGCCTGGGCGTCGCTGCGGGTCGCCTCGCCCAGCACGTCCATGGTGAACGCCATGTGCCCGGCCCGGAGGCGTTCCGCGTTGGCGATGGCCTCGTCCGCGTTGGTGCCCGTCACGTACCGCCGGGCCATCAGCGAGGCCCCAAACCGCGAGCACGCGCCCACGGTCCGCCCCCAGACAGACTCGGGATTCCGGTAGGCCAATCCCAGCCGCCCCGGCAACGGCACGCTGTCCCACACCGGGTCAAGGTACTCCCGAAGGTGCCGGGCGATGTCCGCGTTGTCGATGAGCGAGGGCAGCACGTCCACGAACCGGAACGTCTGCACCTTCAGCGCCTCGTGCGCCATCATGAACTGGTTGAGCCGCTCCTGCCACCAGTCGACCTGCCAGATCCAGGGCATAGCCGACCGGGCCCGGTTGAAGATTTCGTACCCGACTTCGCGACAGCGCGTCTCATGCGCCTGGGAGAACTGCATGGGGGTCTTCAATCCACCGTGAGCTCATGCACCACACGCGGGTGCAGAAAAACCAGCCAGCACCGCCGCACCGGCCGGCCATGACACCGCGCCATGGCCCGGGCATACAGCCGCATCTGCATTCGGTAGGTCTCCGCTCGCGCGGACACCTCGTGGGCCGCAATGCGGTCCGTCTTGTAGTCCAGCAATTCTAATCCGTCCCCGCAAACCAGAACACCATCCACGATGCCCCGGACCACAACGGGCACCGGGCAGTCGCCCACTGTCGGGTCAAAGACGTCCGCCTGCTCGGTCGACAGGAACATCTCCTCCCGGCGGAAGGATGCACCCGCCTGCCGCACCCGGCAGCCCAGCGGCGTGGTGAGGAACCACGCCACCGCGTCCGCGTCCACGGCCGCGGCTTCCGCCGGGGTCAGGACGCCTCTGTCCACCAGCCGGGCCGCCTCCCGCGCCACGGCGGCCGGACCGCCCGCCGCGTCCAGCGCCATGAATTGCAGCAGCCGGTGTGTGGCGGTCCCCAGTTCGGCCGCGGTAATCGGTCGTTCGCCCCCTCCCGCCAGGCTGGGCACGTCAAAGGCCAACGATGCCGAGATGCGCTCCCGCGGCTGGTCGTCCGGATCGCCCAGTGCGTCAAACGGCCGCTTCAACTCGCTGGCGGCCACCACGGCTCGGATCGAAGACTCCGCCAAGTGGGGATAGGCGTAATCCAGCCGCTCCACGATCTCGTCCGCCTTCGACACTTGTCCTCCGACCGGCTCATCGGTCGGCAGAGGCCCCAGACCGGCCACGGCTGTCAACAGGCCCGATTCGGCCGCCGGCGACGCTTCCTCGATCCGCCACGCCAACATGGCCTCCGACGTGTGCAGGTGCATTTCGTACAGTGTTGCCTCAGGGTTTCCCGACGGAGTTGCTTCGGTCAACCGGCAGACCTGATCCGGCGGCGCCGCGGCCAGCACGGGAATGATCCAGTCCATGGCCGAGCCGGCCGACGCGATGCGAAGCGGAGTGATTGGCTCTTGCGAGTCGCGATCTTCCCACGCCGCCTCCACACCCGTCAGGGCGGTGGTTCCGACCAGGATCAGACGCTCCTTTGCTCTTGTGAGGGCCACGTACAGCAGTCGCATTTCCTCCGCCCGCGTGGCCGACTCCACTTGTTCCGTCACCAGGTGGTGCAGCGCACAGGGGTATTCGATCATCCGCTCGCGGTCGATGACTTTCAGGCCGACGCCGGCCTGGCGGTCGTACAGCATGCGCCCGCGGGCGTCCCGGAGGTTGAACGCCTTGCCCAGACCGGCCACGAACACCACGGGGAACTCCAGCCCCTTGCTTGCGTGAATGGTCAGGATGCGGACGACGTTCTCCGACTCGCCCAGGGCCGGGGCCAGGCCGAAGTCCCCGTCTTCCTCGCGCAGCGACTCGATGAACGCCAGGAACCGGTGCAGCCCCTGTCGCTGGAACGTGCCGAACTGCCGCGCCCGTTCGTGCAGGCGGAGCAGGTTCGCCCGCCGCTGCGCCCCGCCGCGCAACCCTCCGACATACGCCAGGTATCCGGTTTCCTGGAGTATGCGCCACAACACGTCCGCCAGCGGCCGTTGCCGGGCGTCCTGCCGGTATCGGTGGATTGCCTGCCACGTGGCCCGGAGGCGGTTCGCCAGCGTTGCGTCCGCGCCGTCCTGGGCGTAGCGAGCCGCCACCTCGTGGAAGGGCACGGCGCGATCGTGCAGGCGAATCGTCGCCAGTTCATCTTCGTTGAAACGGTCACCCAGCACGCCCGAGCGCAGGACGGCCGCCAGCGGGATGTCCTGCTGCGGGTTGTCGAGCACCTGCAGGAGCGACAGCACCTCGCGCACTTCGAGTGTCTCGAAGAGGGCGCCGCGCCCCTCGGCATAGGCCGGTATGCCCATTTTGGCCAGGAACTCCACCATCACCGACGCGGTATACGCCGCCGATCGCAGCAGAATCGCCACGTCCGCGTAGCGGAATTCGCCGCTGCGCACCACGTCCTGGATTCGCCGGCCGATGAGAAAGGCTTCCCGCTCCGCGTCTCTCCAGGTGCCCGGATCGGCCACGTCCACGAAGCGCGGCGGCGTGGGTTTGCCAGCGCCCTCCGCTTCCTCGTCCGACGCCGCGGCCATTCGGTCGAGAACGTGCAACTCCACGGGCTTGCCGCCGGACTGCCGCGCATCGTCGCCGGGCCGCAACGCCGCCCGGTCGTCGTACTCGATGCCGCCCACGGCCTTGCGCATGATCGGGCGGAAGAGCAGGTTGACGGCCTCCAGGATCGTGGCCTGGCTGCGGTAGTTTCGCTGGAGCCGCACGCAGAGGCCGGCCGCACCCGGTGCATCGAAATCGACTTCCCGCTGCAGCAGAAGCTGCGGCTCGGCCAGTCGGAATCGGTAGATGCTCTGCTTCACGTCGCCGACCGTAAAGAGATTGCCGGCCTCGCCCGGCCGGCCTTCCCGGCTGACGCGCTTGAGAATGGCATCCTGGAGCGGGTTGATGTCCTGGTACTCATCCACCAGGACGTGCCGGAATCGTTCTTGCAACACGCGGCTCACGCTCTCATCCCGCCGGCAGAGCAGGCGGTATGCGTGCCGTTCCAGATCGGCGAAATCCAGGGCCCCGGCCAGGCGCTTTTCCGCCGCGTACCGCTCGACAAAGAGCCGCACCAGCGTGACGAGCGTTTCCACGTGCGGGGCCACCGTGTGCAGCCCCTCCACCAGCTCGTCTGACGTGAATCGGGCAAATCGCTTCCGCAGCCGCCGCTCAAAGAGCTTGTCTTTCGCGAATGCGAAGTGCTCGCGAGCGAGGTCGCGCGCCGCCAGCACGTCCGGATCGGCGTTTTTGCCCAGTGTCGGCGCGCCCTTGGAGCTCAAGGTGAAGGCGTTGATGGTTTCCTGCACCTCGTCGAAGGCCGCGTCTTCATCCAGGGCGTCCCGCCACTCGATGAGGGCCTGCTGGTAGTCGGCGATCAGGCCGCCGTAGAACGCCGCCGCGCTCGGCGATTCGCCGATTCGGCGTGCAAGCTTCTCGCATTCTGCAACCTGCCAGACGATTTCCGCGCCCAGGTGCTCACGCAGAATGTCAATGGTTTCCTTGGCGCCCTGTCGAACCCCCCAGACGGCGGCCTTCAGCCATTCCTCCGGCTCCGGCTGGCTGCCCACGTACGCCGCCAGCTTCCGCACGAGAATGGCAAGGGCCCCGTCGCGTCCCAGGCCGTACAGTTCGACCAGTTGCCGGAAGCCTTCGCCCAGCGGTTTGTCCGACTCGTACAGCTCTGCGAACAGGCCCTCGATGACGCCCTGTTGGAGCAGCCGGGCCTCGTCCTCGTCCAGCACGACGGCCGCCGCGTCCACCCCCGCCAGGTGAAACCATCTCCGGATGACCCAGAGGCAGAACGCGTGGATGGTGGAGATCTGCGCCGTTTCGATCAGCCCGAGCTGGGTCCGCAGCCGGCCATCGTGGGGGCGGTCGGCCAGCCGGCCGCGGATGGCTGTGTGGATGCGCGACCGCATCTCCGCCGCCGCCGCCTCCGTGAAGGTCACCACCAGCAGCGAGTCCACCGAGCACTGCTGCGGCGGCGGGGCGTCGCACAGCAGGTACTCGCACCGGCCGGTCAGCACGGCGGTCTTGCCCGAACCGGCCGCCGCGGTCACGACCACGCTGCGGTCGATTGTCTCCACCGCCTGCCGTTGCTCGTCTGTGAACGTGATGCGACCCACGCCTTCGTTACCCCCCTCCCGCGGGCGCCTCGGCGGCCCGCAGCCGATCGAACACCTCCGATCGCTTCAGCGCCGGCAGGTCGCGCACCGGCGTGCGGCCAGGCTCGAACCGGCACACTGCCGCATATTTACACCACCCGCACGGGGAGAAGTCTCCCATTCGGTACGGCCGCACCGCGACCTCTCCGTCCAGCACGCCGTCCGCCCATTCGCCCAGCCGGCGCCGTGTGTGCTCCAGCAGGCGTCGGAAGTCGTCCGCCTCGGCCGCGTCGGACGCATCGACGCGCGCGATGCCGCCGTCCCTCTTCCGCGCCGCATGATACACCTCCGACCGGCCCGATCCGGCAAAATCCGCGTCCAGCGCCTCCATGCGGTCCATGTTCAGCACGCCCCGCGGGGCAAACACGCCTGCTGCGTCTGCGTCCGCCTCCTCCGCGTCGGACGGATGGTCCACCGCCCGATACGTCTCGATCAGGCTCACATAGAACGCGGCGGCCGGCTGGATCGCCCGGCCGCCCAGCGTCCGACCCCGATCCGCCAGCACCAGCAGGTAGCCCGGCAACTGCAGCGACAGCCCGTGGTACACGCTCGATAAATCCAGCCGCTTGTCGCGCGTTCGCTTGTAGTCAATCACCACGCCCAGCGTTTCGTCCGCCAGTTCCGCGAGGTCCACCCGGTCGATGAACCCGCGCAGACGCGCCTTGCGACCTTTCGGCGTGACAATGTCCAGCGCGGGCAGGCTGCCCGGCTCGTTCAGCCCGAACGCCAGCTCCGCCGCCCGCGGACGGAACCGGCCAGCCCGGGCGGCCCGTCGCTGGCCCCCCAGCACGCGCCGCAGGTCCGCCGCGCTGCGCCGGAGCATGTACAGGTCGCGCGGGCCCAGTTCCGTGCCGGCCTCGCGCACGGTCGCCTCCACCGTGGCCCGGCCGGACTCCAGCAGGTCCCACATCGTCGCGTCGTCCAGGGCGCCCAGCGATTGCCCGCGCGAGGCCACCTCCCGCACGAACTCTTCCAGGATCGCGTGATGAATGGTGCCCACGTCCACGGCGGCCAGCGCCGCCTCTTTTCGCTCCTCCAGGCGCAAACCGTACGAGGCAAAATGCTGGAACGGACAGGCCGCGAACATCTCCAGCCGAGACACGCTCGCCAGGAGCGGCTCCTTCACCAGGCGCCGCGTCACCGCGCCGCTGAGCCGGGCGTCGTTGCGATACGCCAGCGCGGCGAGGACCTTCGCCAGCGGACGCTGCAGGTCCTCCACCCGTCGGGCCGCCTCGTAGACGTCGTTCCACAAATCGCGGGTGTCCGCGTCGGCCTCCGCGGCCACGGCCGGCCGATGGCGGAACTCGAAGGCGAGCCGGCCGGCCAGGTCGCGTGACGTCCACACGTTCCACGTCCGGCGGCTGCGAAACCCGTCATCCACGTGCAGCTCTCGCAGGTCCGGACACGCTTGGCGCAACGCCACCACATACGGTGACGGCCGCAGCGCCTGCCCGTCCGCGTCCGCCAGGGCGTAGGTGACGTACGCCCGGTCCGACGCCCGCGTCAGCGCCGTGTACGCCAGCAGCGACTCCTCCAGGGCCCGCTGCCGCCGCGTGACACCCACCTGCACGCCCTGTTCCCGCAGCCAATCGCGATCCTCGTCGTTCAGAATGGCGTCTTCGGAGCCGACGTGCGGAAACGAGCCTTCGTTGAACCCCATGACGATGGCAATCCGGATCTCCGGGTGCCGGCTCCGCTCGATCGACCCCACCAGCACCTGATCGAGCATCGGCGGGGCCAGCCCCAGCGTCAGCTCGCTCAGCCCGGCCTCCACCACCTCCCCCAGCCGCGACACGTCCATCCGCTCGTCACCGAGCGAGGCGCACAGGTCATCCAGGAACCCCGCGATGTCACGGATGATCTGCCGATGCTCCTCGGCCAGGTCCAGGTTGCCGTCCGCGTCCGCTCGGTCCGCCCACTGGGCGAGCCGATCCGCCGCCTTCAGCGAGTCCAGCGCATCCTTCAGCCGGCGCGCCCACTCCGCACCCGTGCATGCGCCCGAGGCGGCCGCGTCATACCAGGCCGCCAGTCTCTCCACGACGGCTCGCCGAGCCCGGTCAATCCGATTCAGCCGATCCGCCGCGGCGGGCGACAGTACGTCGTCCGGCCGGTCCAGCGGCGACGTGCCCGGGGTGTGCCAGGCCTGGGCCTGCCGCCAGATCTCCGGGCCTTCCAGCCCGCAGGCCAGCAGATAGTTTTCCAGGGCATCCGCGGCGGCATCGTCAATCCCCAGCATCCCCGTCTTGAGCAGCAGCCGCATCGCGGACAGCCGGAACGGCCGCTCGACCATCGCGATCAGCCCGCGCAGAAGCTCCACCGCCGGATGGTGCGACGTCGGGCGGCGACGATCGATGAAGAACGGGATTCTCCGCTCGGCCAGCAGGGCCGACAGCAGGTCGTGGTAGGGTCCCATGTCCCGCAGGATGACGGCGATGTCCCGATACCGGATTGCCCCGCGCCCCTCTCGCACCAGGTGACAGATCAATGACGCCACGTAGTCCGCTTCCGCCCGCCGATCGGACGCGGTCACCAGCGTGACATCGCGCGACGCCCCGGACGGCGCGGCGTCACCCTCCGCAAACAACAATCGCTCCAGACGGGCCAGCGCGGGACGGCGGGCGAATCGCGGCAGCGGATCGGGCCGCAACAGAAGCGGTGCGATCACGTCCACGCCCGCCGCCGCGAAATCCGCCCGCAATTCCAGGTGCATGCGCTGGATCTTGCCGAACTGGTCCGTCGGTTCGACCGGCACGACGTCCCCGGCGCAGACCGCGTACTCCGGGTCGGCCATGACCGTGACCTCCATGCCCCGGACCCGGCGGCCCAACTCCACCAGCAACCGCCGTTGCTGCCCGGTGAAGCCCGCGAAACCGTCCACCCACACGCGTGCGGAGGACAACTCCGGCCACTGGTCAAGATGCTCTCGGGCCAGGGCCAGAGAAAGCGAGGGGTCCAGCTTGTCGTCACCCAGGAACGCCAGGTACGCCGCATAGAGAATCCGGAGATCATCAAGCTTGTGACGCAGCAGCGGGTCGCGGGCGTCGATCGCACGGGACCCGTCGAGCGCATCGGGCTCCACGGCCTCCGCCAGAAACTCGCTTACGGCCCGGGCCAACTCCTGCACGAGTCCCGGGCACCGCTCCGTTCGCCGGTACAGTGTCAGACGGCTGTGCAGCTCTCCCAGCAGGTGCCGTAACACCAGCGTACGTCCGACGGAAGAAAGTGCCCGCCGCCGGGCGACCCCGCCGCGTTGCAGAATGCGAAACGCCAGTCGCTGGAAACTCAGGACTTCGGCCCGATGCGTGGCGCCCACGTCCGGATGGGACAGGAGGGCCCGTTCCGTCTGGAGGCTGGCCTGTTCCGGCACGAGCAAAATCAGACGCTCGTCCGACTCCGCGGACGTTTTGAGGTGCTGCCGCACGGAAGCCAGGCAGTGCGCCGTCTTGCCCGCCCCCGCCCGGCCAATGACAAACCGGACGGCCATGCCGAAGTGGTATCCCAACCGGGTCCGTCGGTCAACGTATCCTGTCCGGCCGGACCCAGGCGCGTCAGAAGAAACTGAGGACCGGCCCATCGCCGCGGGCGCGACAAACGGGCCGGTCCTGCAGGGGACACGTCTGGGGAATCTACGACAAGGACCCGGTCAATCGAAGGCGTCTTCGTCCACTTCCTCCTCGTCGTCCTCTTCCTCTTGCTCTTCGTCTTCCTCCTCCAGATCCTCTTCTTCTTGCTCCTCTTCCTCCTCTTCCTCGTCGGCGTCCTCCTCTTCGACGCCTTCCTCTTCCTGGGCCTGGTCGGCCTCGGGATCCGCCGGCTCAACCGGCTCCTCCACCGGTGGAGGCGGTGGAGGCGGCGGGGGTGGCGGCGGCGGGGGCGCCGGTTTGGGTTCCGGTGGCGGCGGAGGCGGCGGGGGCGTGCTGACCGGCTTGGCCGGCGGCGGGGCGGGCTTGGTTTCGGGGGCCGGCGGCTTGTATTCCTCCCCTTCCTTCATCACCCGGATGCTCTTGATGACGACCGGTTCGACCGGCGTAACTTCTCCCTGCCGCGGATCGTACTTCGGGTGCATGCGCGTCTTGGTCGTCCGGATCAACTCCACCACGTCTATGCCCTGCACCACCTCGCCGAAAACCGTGTACCCTTCCCGCCCGGGCCCCGGCCGATAGTCCAGCTTCTTCGTGTTGTCCACCACGTTGATGAAGAACTGGGACGTGGCGGAATTCGGGTCCCCCGTCCGCGCCATCGAAATCGTGCCGCGCACGTTCTTCAACCCGTTGTTCGACTCGATCTTGATCGGCGGCCGCAGGCCCTCTTTCTTGATGTCCATGTCCACGGTGTACCCGCCGCCCTGAATCATGAAATCGGGAATCACGCGGTGGAAGATGGTGCCGACGAAGTACCCGTCGTTGACGTACTTCAGGAAGTTCTCCACCGTGATCGGGGCCTTCTCCGCGTCCAGCTCCAGAACGATCACTCCCAGCGTGGTCTCCATGAGCACGCGGGGCTTGGTCACCGGTTTGCTCGCCGGCTGGGTGGCGGGGACCTTGGCCTCGACCGGCGGAGGGACCGGATCGGCCGATTCCTTCGGCGGAGGGCTGTCCGGCTGGGTCGGTTCGCCCGGTTGCCCGGAGGCCAGTGGGGAAACGGCAAACAACACACACAGAACGACAAGCGTTCGTTTCATCGCTATTTCTCCTGCACGCGGCGAGCACGTTCCAACCCGCTCAGCTTCGCCACCCCGCGCCCGGCGGCCCCGGAAAGAATAACGCGACGCTTCACGGGAATCAACGATCCGCCCCCGGCCGGAGGTCCGTCCGATTGGACCGATACGCCGCCCTTTGGTTCCGGCGACGGCCGGCCCTTCCGTTTCCCGATCCCTCGCCCGGGGGTACCATCGATGGTCATGGTCGACCCCCTCGGCAACATCCGCATCATTCTGGTTCGGCCCAAGTTCGCCGGCAATGTAGGGGCTGTCGCCCGAGCCATGGCGAACATGAATCTGCAACAACTCTGTCTCGTGGCCCCCCAGTGTGATCCGCTTTCCCCGGACGCGCGCAAACCCGGCGTTCGGGCGGGAGCGATCCTTGAGGCCGCACGGACCGTCCAAACGCTCCGCGACGCTCTGGAGTCCGTGACCTATACCGTGGCGACGAGCTGCCGAGGCGGGCTCTATCGCATGCAGATCGAAGTGACACCGCGCGACATGGCCGCCCGCGTCCTCACCCGGGCCCGGATCGGCCAAGCCGCCATCCTCTTCGGCCCCGAGGACAGCGGGCTGACCAACGAAGACCTCGTGAACTGTGATGCCGTCGTCCGCATCCCCAGCAGCCCCGCCTACCCCTCGCTGAACCTCGCCCAGGCCGTCCTGATCGTCGCCTACGAACTGTTCCTCGCCGCGGCCGACACGGAAAGGCCGGTCCCCCCCGCCGCACCCGTGGACAGGGCCGACGCCGCGACCCTGGACCGTCTCATGGGCAAGTACAGAACGGCCCTGCTGAAGATCGGCTACCTGCATCCGGAGAATCCGGAGCACCTGCTGTTCCCTCTGCGGGCCGTGCTTGGCCGTGCGGCGTTGACGAACGCCGAAGCCCGGATTCTGATGGGAATGGCCCAGCAGATGGAGTCGTTTGCCCGGCAGGGCGCCCCACCGAACCGGAGCGACAGCCCATGACTCAGATCGACGATTGCCTGGCCTCGCCGGCCGCCCGCAAGCTGCTGCGCCTTCACATGGCCGACGGGGTGGGACCGATCCGGCTGGCCCGGCTGCTCGCGCATTTCGGCGGTGTCGATGACGTTCTGGCCGCGTCCCGAAACTCGTTGCAGAAAGTGGAAGGCGTCGGGCCTGCCACCGCCCAGGCAATCCTCGACGCGCGAACGGACGAACGAGCTGAGCGAGAGCTGGAACAGGCTGCACGCCTCGGCATCCGCATCCTCGGGCTCACCGACGCGGACTATCCCGCCCGCCTCGCAAGCATCCCCGATCCGCCCACCTGCCTGTACGTGCGGGGCCGGTTGGACCCCCAGGACACGGCCGCCCTGGCGATCGTCGGCACACGCCGCTGCACCCACTATGGGGCCGAGCAGGCCCGACGGTTCGCCGCGCTGGTCGCCGGCGCCGGTTTCACCGTCGTCTCGGGCCTGGCGCGGGGCATCGACGCCCAGGCGCACGAAGGCGCCATGCAGGCCCGCGGCCGAACCCTGGCCGTGCTGGGCAACGGCCTGCATGAGGTCTACCCGCCGGAGCACCGGTCGCTGGCCGACCAGATCGTCGAGTCCGACGCCGGGGCGGTTCTCAGCGAGATTCCCTTCTGTGCCGCTCCGGAGACGGGGAATTTCCCTCGCCGCAACCGGATCGTGATCGGTTTGAGTGTCGGCGTTCTGGTCGTCGAGGCCCCGCGGCGCAGCGGCGCGCTGATTACCGCCGCCCAGGCCGTTGACTACAACCGCGAGGTCTTCGCGCTTCCCGGACGCGTGGACACGCTGCAGGCGGCCGGCGCAAACCAGTTGATCCGAGACGGCGCCCGGCTGGTCACGTGCCTGGAAGACATCCTGGAGGAACTCACCGCGGTCGAACGGAGGTGCATTCCCCCGGACGCCCGGTCACAACCCGATGACCCGCCGCCCGCCCCCGCGCTGTTCGACCTGCCGCCGGATGAACAGGCCGTCCTGGACTCCCTGGCCGGCGAAGAGCGTGACCTGGACTCCCTGGCCGGCGTCTGCCGGATTCCCGTGCCGCGTCTGACCTCCGCCCTGATGCACCTTCAACTCAAGGGGGCGGTCCGCCGGCTTCCGGGCGGCCGATTCGCGCGTCGGTAGCCCGTCCCGACGGCTGTCACGGGACCCGGCCGGAAGGCCCGGGTCGGCCCTTGCGCCCCCCCTCAAAATTTCTTGCGTCCGGATTGCCCTTGGGTTATTCTCCGCCCCCGGCGCGGCAATGGGTCTCGCAATCCCGTGAGACACCCAGGTTGAGTGCGGCCGTGCAGGTCGACCGACGCCGGGGAGGCGTCCCCGTCGGACGAACAGGAATCAAGAAGGAGGATGCTAGCGATGGAGTTTAACTGGTATCTCATCGTGGGTCTGGTTATTGTCGTGATTGTTCTTATCGTCATTAAGAAGAAACAGCAGGGCGGTTGATCTCGTCCTGGCAACCGATGGTTCTCATCGAGGGCTGTCCGCTCGGGTCCCGGGCCCTGTCTCCGTTGCCGGCCTCCCGCATCCGTCGTTGAGGCGAGGGAAAGGCGCACGCCCGAAGCGCGGGCTACGAGGCGTCGGCGTCGTGGGGCCACGATTCCAGCGGGCAGCCTTCGCATTGTGCCAGTGCCCGGCAGTGCCGCTTGCCCAGCTCCACCAGCAGGGCGTGGTATTCGTTGAACATCTCGGCACTTGACGGCAGGACCCGCTCGAACTGCGATTGAATCACCTCGTACCGCGCCCCCGGCTCGATCCAGCCGTGCCGGATGAGGATGCGCCGGGTGTAGGCATCCACCACGAACGTGGCGTGGTTCCCCGCGTACAGCAGAATCGCATCCGCCGTCTCCGGCCCGATGCCCGGCACGCTCAGCAGGTCCGCCCGGAGGATCCGGCCATCCCCCCGCAAAGCCGCCTCCAGCGACCCGCTGCTCCGACGCCAAACCCACGCCGCCAGGGCCTTCAACCGACGGGCCTTCACCCGAAAGGTCCCCGCCGGCCGGATGCACTCGGCCAACGCCTCCTCCTCCACTTCGTGCAGCCGCCGGAAATCCAGCAGGTCCGCCGCCCCCAACGCCGCGATCGCACGTTCCACGTTCCGCCAGGACGTGTTCTGCGTCAGCACCGCCCCGACGGCCACCTCCGTCGGCGTACGCGCGGGCCACCACCCCTGCGGCCCATACGCTTCCCAGAGCACGTCGTACAGGCGTTTCAGTGAGTACCGCGACCGACTTCGCATCGACTCCCTCACTCCTCGCTCAGACTCCCGGGCCGGAACCGCCGAAACTCCTCTTCCTCGTCACCCCGTCGCGGAGCCTGCCCCGGCGCGCCGGGGTCGCTCTGTCTTTCCCCGCTTGCATGGACTCCAAAAGTCGTCACCATACGAGCCCGATGGGCAGGCGACAATCATCCCAACGCCCCAAACCGTCCAGCCGGGGGCCGCGCCGGCCCCGCAAGGCCACGGCCGCCGCCAGCGACCGCGGGGCCCTCGCCCGTCCGCTGGACACCCTGGTTTTCCTGTTGCCCTGGATCCTCTTCTACCAGATTGCCCTCCTCGTGCTGCCGCCCCGCACGGCCACTCCCGGATGCGACCAGGTCGTCGCCATCGACCTGCTGATGCTGTTCTTCGAGCTTTTCGGCACGACCGCTGTCATCATGCCCGGCCTGGCGGTCGTCGTGATTCTCCTATGCACGCACGTGGCATCGCGAGAGCCGTGGAAGGTGGACCGCGGTGCCGTCGCGTGGATGTATGTCGAGTCCGTCGTGCTCGCCATGCCCCTCGTGCTTCTGAGTCTGCTCATACAGGGTTCCCACCCGTTCGCCGCCACCACGCAGACTGCCGGCTACCCCTGGATCACGGAGACCACCCTGTACATCGGCGCCGGCATCTTCGAAGAGCTTCTCTTTCGCCTGGTTCTGATCTCGGTCCTGGTCATCATCGGGGCCGACCTTCTCCGGCTCCCCGACCGGACGACCATCTGGGCTGCTGTTTTCCTGGCCGCCGGGCTGTTTGCCGCGCACCACTACGCCCCCATCGGCAGCGACCCGTTCGTCTGGTCCGGGTTTGCCTTCCGGGCCATGGCTGGCGTGTACCTCGGCACGGTCTTCGTGTATCGCGGGTACGGTCCCGCCGCCGGGCTCCACATCGCATACAATCTGCTGGCGTTTGCCGTCGCGTCGCGATAGGGTGCTTTCCTGCCATGCAAGCGCTGATCTTTGACATCGGTCCCGTCCGCTGGCTGGCCTGCAAAGCCCTGGGCCGGTTCACGCCCGCTGCGTATTGGGGCCGACTGGCCGGCCTGCAACTGCGCGAGCTGCCCGTGCCCGAGCTGCCCGGTCCCGACTGGGTCCGTCTGCGTACCAGGCTCGGCGGCATCTGCGGCACGGACCTGGCCCTGGTGTTCCTTCGCCACCATCCGGCCACCGTCCTGCGATCCCTCAACAGCTTCCCGGCCGTGCTGGGGCACGAGAACGTGGCCGTAGTCGACGCCGTCGGCCCGGAGGCGTCCGAATGGCCGATCGGCCGAAGGGTGTGCGTCGAGTCGTCGCTTTCATGCATCCCGCGAGGCATCGACCCTCCCTGCCGTCCATGCCGGGAGGGACTGTTCTGCCTGTGTGAGCATTTCCTGGACGGCCGCCTGGCCCCGGGATTGATGATCGGCACGAACCGGCAGACCTCCGGCTCGTGGGCGCCGTGCTTCGTCGCGCACAAGTCGCAGCTTCACGCCGTGCCGGAAGCCCTTACGGATGAGCAGGCCGTTCTGGTCGATCCCCTCGCGAGCGCCCTGCACGGCGTACTGCGCCGGCCGCCGGAAGCCAGCGAACGAGTCCTGATTGTCGGCGGCGGAATCATCGGCCTGACCGCGCTGAGCTGCATCCGCACCCGCCCGGCAGCTTGCCACGTGACCATCGCCCTGCGTCACCGCTACCAGGAGACGCTCGCCCTCGATCGTGGTGCGGACGATGTGATTCTCTGGCCTCGGTCGGCCGGCGACGCCCGTCGCTACGACGACATCGCCGCCCGGGTGAGGGGCCGGCGCGTTCCGGCTGCGTTCGGCAACCAGATGCTTCTGGGCGGTTACGACGTGGTGTACGACTGCATCGGCACCGGACGGAGCCTGACCGACGCCCTGAAGTTCGCCCGGGCCCGCGGCACCGTCGTCGAGCTGGGCACGTCCCAGATCAGCGTGGTGGATACGACGCCCTTGTGGCTCAGCGAAGTGACCGTCGTGGGCAGCTACGGGCGGCAGATGGAGCAGGCGGACGGGCCGCCCCGGCACACGTACGAACTGGTTTTCGATTGGATCGCGTCCGGCCGGCTCCGAACCGACGGCCTGCTGACCCACACATTTGCGCTCCGCGAGTACCGGACCGCCTTCGCCACGCTCACCCGCCGGGCCGCGACCCACCCCGTCAAGGTCGCCTTCCGCCACGACTGACACGCCTGGTCACGCACCCGCTTTGTGCGGGCGCGGCAGTCGGAGGCAGAGAATCGCGGGCGTGGGAGCCGAGACGGTTCGCACGGCGGATCGTACCGGGGCTAGTCTTCGGATGCGGGCAGGGGTTGGCTCTGCGCCAGGCGGTCGGGCAGGCCGGCGATGACTTCGGCGGTCAGCCGGTCGGCGGCGTCCAACCGTTCTGTCGCAAGGGCCCGGCCGGCCTCGTCCGCGGCTTTCTGCAGGTTCGCCAGACCGAACGGCTTCAAGCCGCTGTAGTACTCGGCATAACCCAGCAGGAAGCGCAGGCGGTAGTTCTCCTGCTGCTCCAGCCGGCGTTCCAGGTCGGCCCGCCGTATGTCCAGCAGGTTCGCGTCGGGGGCGAAGACGGCCAGATCCACGTCGTAGTAGGGCAGCATCTCGAACATCTGCAGACCCCGCGTCAAATGGAACACGGCCGACAAATAATCCCCGGCAAGGAGCAGGGTGTGCCCGTGCCCCAGTCGGATGAGCGGGTTGTGGCGGTCGATCCGCGCCGCCGCGGCGTAGAGGTCGGCCGCGCGATAGAACTCACCGCGCCGGGCCTCCAGCTCGGCCGTCACGATCAGCCGGTTCACGCCCGATTCCACGTCGCCCGCGTACGTCCGCAGCGTGGTTCCGACGAGGGCGCGGGCCCGTTCCGTCGCCGCCTCCACGTCGGCCGAGATCACACCTTCCACGGTCCCCATCTCACGAACGCGCTCCAGCCACTCTGCCGCGCCCACGAAATCCGCATAGGCACTGAGTCCGGTTGGGGTGAAGGGCCGGGCGGGGTCCGTTTCCGACCCCTCGTCGGCGGAGGCAGGCGGGACCGTCGACGGCACAATGGGTACGGCCGCGATGCTGGGCTGCAGCGGGTCCATCCGCTCCCCCATGAAGCCGGTCTCACCGAAGATGCGAGGGGCCAGCTCCGACGCGCCGAGAAGGTCGCGATCCGCCCCCAGCAGGCTTGGGGCCGCGGGCAGCCGGATCTGCGTGTCCTCGCGCTGCCAGGTTCCCGGCAGCCCGGAGTCCAGCCGAGGCGACAGCAGGCCCGGTGTTTCCGGCGTCGCCGCAAGCTGCTGCAGCGCCGACTGGGCGAACAGCGGGCTGTGGGTCAGCGGCGCGGCGCTCATTCCTTCCCTGGGTTCCAATGGGTTGAGCGGGACGGAGGAGTACGGGTTGAACGTCGAAGACGGCCACGGATACGTATCCAGCGGCGGGGAACTCAGACTGTACATGTCTGTTCCGGCGAACGGCAGCGGGTCGCCCATCCGGGTCCCCAGGCCGCGCGTGGCGCTCCCGTAGAGGGACGTCGTCCGGGGAATGGACGAGCCGGGCGCGTTCAGACCGCGACCGATGGCCCCGGCGCCCAGGACCGTCTGCGAGCGGTCATAGTACGGCGAGAAGCTGTAGTTGGTCCGTCCGGCCAGCACATCCTGCACGGAGATCGCGTCCGCCTGAAAGGAGCCGATCCCCCCGGACGGCATGGACGTGAACAGGCTGCTCGGGTCCCGGATCGGGGAGAAGCCACGAAACTGCCGGCCGCCGGAGACGTTGCCGGTTACGAACAGGTTCGCCGCGTTGAAGTTAAACGTGGGGGTCGCGGGGTTGATCCCTCCGGAGCCGATCTGGTTGCTGGCGTCGATCGCGTTGCCCGTGAGCGGACGGACCTGCTGCCCGGCCGCCGGCCCCGACAGACTGATCACCAGCCCCGCCATTGCACACCAGGCCGCGGTTCGGATTACGTTCATGGCAGCCTCTCCGGGATACCCGATTCGGGACCCACTGTGTATTATAGGCCCCGAGCCCGCGCTGCACCAAAGGCTTCTTTCGTGGCACGCACGCTCGTCGGGGGCCAAATGCGGGGGGGCGCCGGTCAAACCCGGCCCTATTGGCAGGATCATGACAAGCCGAAGGACGTTCCCGAAGTGCAATCGGCTGAGCCGTCAGCGTGATTTTCAGCGTGTGCTCTCGGTACGCCGCCGGGCGGGAAACCGGCTGCTGGTCGTCTACGTGGCGCCGAACCAGTTGTCCTTTTCACGGATGGGGCTCCGGGCCGGCCGTGAGGTGGGCGGCGCGGTGACCCGCAACCGCCTCAAGCGCCTGGTCCGCGAGGCGTTTCGCCTGACGCGCGACCAGATCCCCGCCGGCCTGGACATCGTGTGCATCGTTCGCCCCGCCGACACGCCCACGCTCCAGCTCTACCTGGCCCATCTGCCGCGTCTGATTCGAGCGGCGGCACAAAAGCTGGAGGCATAGCGTACGTCGCGGCCCCGCGGTCTCGTCGGGGCGCTTTCCGGAGCGTCACGCGCCATTCGCACGACTGCTACCGCGGGCAACGCACCCCCAGAATGAAGTCCGCCGAGCTGGGCGAGAAGGACGCCTTGACCCGGCCCGTGGAGACGATCATCGGCACTCCGCCCACCTGGCGCTCCAGGCGCAACTCCACGAGCACCGACGTGGAGCCCGGCTCGAACGTGTCGCAATCCAGCAGAATGCCGTCGATGGATTCGAAACTCACGCACACGTGGTAGACGCCGTTCGAGTCGATCGACGGCGATTCCAGCGGCTCGATCTCCACAGTCGGCCCGGAGACCAGCGGCACGGCGAAAAACCGCATCCGGTCGTCCTCCAGCGGCGCGTAGTTGGACAGCGTGTACTGGATGCAGTAGGGCGACCCCACGTCCACGACGCCCGGCTGCGCGGGTGCGGAAGTTGCACGGATGACGACCAGGACCGGTTCCACACACTGCTGATGCAGTTCATCGCAGAGGAGCCCGAGGTCGCACGGCGGGGAACCGGGGAAGCACAACCCCATCTCGCAGAACTCCTCGCCGTTGCAGAAGACGCCGTCGTCGCACTCCTCCGACGTGCTGCAGGTGGACGTCACCGGCACGCAGCCGAGGGCCTCGCTGCACGTCTCGCCGAAGCTGCACGGCGGGAGCCCCGGATAGCATCGACCATCCGAGCAGCTTTCCAGCCCGTTGCAGAACAGGGAGTCCTGGCAGTCTTCGTCCGAGGTGCACTGTCCGCCCGAGGGAGGAGACGGCGGACTCACCCGCGCGACCACGCGAACCCGGCCCGCGGCCCGCGCCGTTCCGAACAGCTCGCCGTCATTGATGACCCCCAGAAGCGAATACGTGCCGACGGGGACGTTGCCGATGGCCAGCCGACCGGAATCCGCGCCCGGCCCGTTCCGCCCGGCGGCGATGGGCGGCGAAACCTGAATGTCATCCGCGTTGAACGCCACACCGTCGCCGTCCAGATAGAACGTGATGTAGGCCGGCCCGTCGTCCTCGTCCGACCAGGCGACGGCCAGCGAGCTGTCCTGAAAGACGGTGATGTCCGTCGCGGGCTGGAGAATGGTCAGCGTCGGGGCCTCGTTGTCCGGGTCGGTGATCACGGAGAGGCGCCCGGGCGCAACCGCTTCCACGGCCACCACCCGGTCGCGGATGATGCCGACCACCTCGTACTCGCCCGGGCTGACGTTCTCGATGACCACCCGCAATCGGTCGTTCACGCCGTCGGGGTCCTCCGCGATGATCGGCGCCAGCGGGATCGTCGACCCGCCCGGCTCGACCGACCGCAGCAGAAGTTGGATTCGGGCGTCGTCATCCGGATCGGCGTCTCGCCACACGAGAGTCACCACCGAGCCGAGCGGCACGGTCTGATCCTCCGCCGGTTCCAGGAACACCAGTTGCGGCGGGTCGTTGGCCCCCGGGGTGTCCTCCACGTCGTCATCATTGACCGGGGTCCCGTCGGGCAGGTCCTGTCCGGGGGAGGGCTCGTTCGGATCACCACCGATCTGGTACACCGCCTGGGTCCCGTCGCCGAAGTCCATGCCTTCGAAAAACTCGCCCTCGGGCAGCGGATTGCCGTCCTCGTCCACGCCCCCGGCGGTGAACCGGTCCGCGCGATCCGGCCCGATGACCAGAGACGTACTGGTCGGCGGCACACGAAGGAGCGTCAGATGCACCACGACGTCGTTCAGGAAGAAGCGTAACGTGACGTCGGCCGACGTGGCGCTCAGGTTCCGCACCTGCACCCCGATGGCCGCCCCGCTGGCCACTGGCCGACCCGCCGAGGGCTCGGTGACCCCCGGGGCCGCGACATCGCCGACGGATCGTCCGCCGTCACCCCCGAACAGGGCGGTCAAGCCCGCCCCGCCCGTGCAGCCGACCGTGACAACCCCGATCAGAACCAGAACGCCCAGAGTGTACGCAACGAGTTTCATGACACATGCTCTCGGCGGGGGCATAACTTTCGTTTCGGATTGAAGATGAGACTGCGCCGGCCCGACCGTCGGCGCCGGGCGACCCCCACCCTGTCGCCCGTCCTCTTGACGGTATCACCGCGGTGGACCCACGTCAACGAGCACGGTCGATCCGAGCATGGAAGACGGGCCGGCGGCCCGGAACACCGCATGGTGATAGTGTTTTCGGACGTTCGCGGCCGGGGCGAGCGGCCGTCCGGGGTGTCAGCCGGGGGCCACCATCACGTGATGGCAACGCGGGCAGGCGAAGTGCCGCCCGCCGTCCCGCACGGGCACCTGCATGGGGCCGCCGCAATCGGTGCAGAAGAGGACGCGATGCCCTGGAGTCGGCGTGAGTCGCCTGGTCGCGCCCTCGACCGGACGAGCCGGCGGAAGGTCATACACGGGCACGCGGCAGAGACCCTGGTGGAGCCGGGCCTCCGCGTTGGCGTTGCGGACCATGCCCGGAACGATAAACAGGTCAACCAGCCACCCGATCCCGAACAGGCCGCCCGTCAGCAGCCATAGCAGGCCGCTCAGAATCCGGTTGCAGTAGAACCGGTGAACGCCCAGGAGCCCCAGGAAGAACCACAGGATGTAGGCTACCGGTATCGAACGCATGGCCACGTCTCCTTGTCACGGTCGGCGAACGGCCTTCCTGAATGTATTTTCCGTCAGCCGGGGCCGATATTCGATGAGAAACAGGGCCCGAAATTGGAACGCCCGGGCGGCCCTGCTGCCGGGTGGCCGACGGTACGGGGAATCATGGCATCGCCCGATGTTCTACGGTCGCTCGGGCGGCTGGACGATAAAGGAAGAAGCCCGCTTCGGGGGCGATTGGCGTGTCGTCTCAGGGGACGCGAGTCCGCAAGGCACCTGCGCGAGCGGGAGGGCCGAATTGGCTGCCATGAATGTACGATTCATCAATCCTTTCATCACCGCGGTTCAGCATGTCTTCACGACGATGCTGAAGACCGAGATCATCATCAGCAAGCCCTATCTCAAGTCCGAAGACGACCGGAACACGGACGTTTCCGCGATTATCGGGTTCACCGGCGGAGCGGTGGGCAGCGTAGCCCTTTGCTTTCCGATGCGGACCGCCGTCGCCACCGCCAGCAAGTTCGCCGGGGTGGAGTTGTCCAAGGACGACGCGGACTTCGCGGACGCGCTCGGCGAGTTGGCCAACATGGTGGCCGGACAGGCCAAGGCCAAACTCCACGGCCTGGACATCTCCGTATCCCTCCCGCGGGTAGTGGTGGGGGAGAAGCTCAACGTGCTGAACTCGAAGCAACAGCCTGTGTTGGGACTGCCCTGCGACAGCGCTCTCGGTCGCTTCGCGGTGGAAGTCACGATGAAGGTGGTCCAGGGCGCCGCGACGCCCGAGCCTGCCGCCGCCGCGTCCTGACCGGGCGGCCATCCGCAGATCGCCCGCTCAACGTCGCCGGACGTCCAGGCGGAGACGGTCGTGCGGACTGAGATACAAGCCCGCGCAGCAAAGCAGTACGTAGTTGAAATTGGCGGCGGCCGCGGCGTATTCGCGCAGCACCATCTGCCCGAACGCCAGAGACACCATGAACGCAGACGCAAAGACCCAGCCGGCCTGCAGACGGATACCCGTGAGCAGCCACAGCACGATCAGGGCTTCGGCGAACGGCGTGACGTACCCGTGCGCCGTGACCAGCGGACCGGGCAGCCACGTGGTCGCAAACTGGGTCTGGAAGTAATGCACCGTTCCCTGCACGGACTGGAACCCGGCGGAGAATTTGGGCACCACCGCAGCCAGGAAGAGAGAGACGACCGCCAGCCGCAACACCAGCGCGGCCCACTGACACGCCGAAACAGGCAGGCAGGTTTCTTTCGGATTCATGGATTTCCCTCAGTGAACTCGGACGTGTGTTCCTGGGCGATAAGGGTAGACGTAGGGGGCGGGTCTGGTCAAGCAGGCGCCCCGCCCCCGGGTTGGGGTGCGGGATGAACCCGGGCCCGACGCGGCCGCGGGGGGCAGCGCCCGGCCGCCCGGCCGTTCGGACAAATCCGGGTTTACTTGGCCGCCGGGCGGGGCTATACTGCCGGTTTCCCTGGCTTCGCGTGATGTGGGCAGGGCGCGACGACCCGTCGGCGGGCGGCAACGGAGACCCCCCGCGGCGGTGATCTGACAGGATGAGGTGTGGATGGCCACGGAGAGCATGACAGTTGAGGGCACGGTCATCAAGACGCTGCCCAACGCCCGCTTCCTCGTTGAGGTAAACCTCGGCGGGGAGAAGCACGAGGTGCTCGCTCACCTGTCCGGCAAAATGCGAAAGTACTACATCCGCATCACCCTGGGCGACAACGTGACCGTCGAGCTTTCGCCCTACGATCTCACCAAGGGCCGCATCGTCTACCGCGGCAGACAGTAACGACCCCACGGCAAACAGATGGAACGCGCCGGTGCGACCGGAGTGTCACCCGCGGCGCCGCGTTCTTCGTCACCGCCGGATCTCGCTGCGGCCCGGGCGCGTCAGCGCCGGTAGATCAACCGGTTGTTCTCCCCGATGGAGGAAAACTCGACCGCCATGCCGTCGGGGCAGCTCACCTGATTGTCTTCGCCCACAATCTCGACCTTGCCCACCCAGGCGCCGTCCTCCACGAACACGCGGTTGTCCTCGCCCATGATGGACAGCTTGGACACGTCCGAACCCGTCAGAATCCGGATGTCGTTGTCCTCCCCCTTGATGCCCACCGTGCCCTGGATCAACTGCTCGTGCCGCAAGCCCTCGCCGTCGATCGCGGTGTGCGAACAACCGGCCAGGACCGCACAGACAACGATCAGACCCGGTGCGGCAAACTTTCGAACCTGCATGACGATGTCCTCCTGAAGAAGACGGCGGAGGCTACGGCTCCACCGGCCGGGACGTCGGTGACACGGCATGGTACAGCCGGCACAACTGGCGGACCAGCGGATCGGCGTCGTCTCGGGCCAGGCGATCCAGCACGGGCGCGAAAACGGGGCCCTGTGCGTTGGCCAGCAGGTCCACCGCCATCATTCGCACCAGAAAGTTCCCGTCCGACAGTCGCGGCGCGACGGCCCCGATGACCGTGTCGTCCAGCGGCACCAGGACCAGGGCATCCGTCGCGGCGGCGCGCACCAGCGGGCTTGCATCGTCCAGCGCGCGGAACAGGGCCTCACGAACCGCGGCCACGTCGATGAGGCGGGCCGTGTAGCCGATACCGCCGGCGTCCGCCCGGTGCCGTTCACCCAGCAACGCCGCCAGCGCGTGGGCCGCCCGGCATCGCCGGGCTTCGGTGCCGGACTGCAGTTCCGCAAACCAGTTCTTCAGACCCGGCGGCGTGGCGTCCACCGGCCTGCGCGTGATCCGCACCGGCTCGGCCTGGACCCCCGGCAGGCGTGACGTCCAGACACTCCGGGCGTCCAGGACCGGGTCAAACACAAACGAAAACTCCAGCGTGATCTCCCGTTGCGGCTCGGACTCCAGGAACGCATCCAGCGCGCCCAGCGCGAGCGGCTCTCGAACGGATATCGCCTCGCCCGGCAGGAGCAGGCTTTGCCGCATCAAAGACACGGTGAGGTAGGCGTCCGCCACCGGCGCCCCCGGCCAGGTGCCTTTCACCGAGACCAGCACCTGCGGCCCGTCCACCATGCCGTCCGCCCCCAGCGTCACGGGATACGGGCCGATGTTCGTCAGGGTGAACGTGCAGCGCATCGAGTCGCCGAATGACACCACGCCGGCCCCGGGAGTGATCTCCAGCGTCAGGGCCTTGCCCGGCTCGTCATAGAAGCGCAGCACGGCCCGGTCAAACGCGTCGAGCTCCCCACGCACCGCCGACCGGTCCGGCCGACTCGCCGGCGATTCACCCAGCTCCCGCAACAACTCGACGGCCTGATCGTACGCCGGCCCGGAGTACCGTACGGACTCCGCCTGACGCAGGACCTGCACCGCCTCCGCCTTCTTCTCCTGGGCAAGGCGTGCCCGGGCCAGGCCGATCGCCGCGTGCGGGTCGTCCTCGGCCAGCGGCGCCAGCACGGCTTCGGCGGCCGGCGCGTCACCGTTGTTCAGCTTCGCCCAGCCCAGAACGCGCTGCACGGCCGGGTCGTCCGGCAGCCGCTCCGCGGCAAACGCGGCCAGGCGCAGCGCGCGGGCCGCGTCGGACGTGTGCTCGATGTGAAACCAGGCGGACCGGGCGGCGGCGACGGCGTCCTCCCGCTGCAGAACGTCCGGCTCGCTCTGGAGCAGTTGCGATGTCACCATGTCCCGCTGCTTCTCGGCCACTTCCCTGAGACCGCGCAGCCGCGCGATGCGAATCATCAGCACCTGGGCCTCCAGCAGCCCTCGATCGGCGGCCATCACCTCGTTGCAGACCTGGAAGGCCTCGTCGTGCTGTCCGCCGTCGCACAGGCTGGACGCCAGGTCGAGCAGCACTTCCAGCGGAGGTTTCGTCTCCGGATGCCGACGCCGGAAGTGGTCCAGCGCCCAGCGATACCACGCCACCGCCTCCGTGTGCATGGAGAGATCGTCCAGATACCGGGCCAGCTCCCACACCGGCAATCCGCGGGCCGGGTTTGCGGCAATGGTGTTCAGCAGCAGTCGGACCCGCGCCGCCGGATCCTCCGTCCGCCCTTCCAGGCTCAGCAGCAGGGCTTGCGCGTTCAGGTTCTGCGGAAGCGCGTCCACGGCCCGTCGTGCGTGGACCCGAGCCAGTTCGTTGTCGCCCGAGCGGTGCGCCAGCTCGGCCAGGCGCCGGTGCAGGTCGCTCACGACGGCCGGCGCGTTGTCGGAACGCTCCAGGACCGTCCGGCAGAACTCCTGCCGTGATTCCAGGGTCTGGCGCGCGTTGAACTCCAGGTCGACGGCATCCAGCCGGGCGGCCACGTTGGCGGGTTCGAGTCGGCAATACGTCGTCAGAGCCGATCGGGCGTCGTCGATCCGGCCCAGGCGGTGCAGGAGGTCAAACTGCCACAGGTAAGCGTCCGCCAGGTCCGGCGAGACCCGTGCGGCCGCCTGGAGCCAGCAGAGCACATACTCCGCCTCGGCCCGCGTCGGATCGGACGAGCCGCTGAGGGCGAAACTGCGGGCGCGGTCCACAAGCCGCTGGCCGGGCGGCGGATCGGCTGCCCCGGCTTTCTCCACCACCCCCCCCACCGCGGTCAAAACGCAGAGACACAGACACCATGCGGCAGTGAACCCGGACCTGTTCATGCCGGGATTTCTACCGGCTGATCCCGGGGGGAGCAAGGCACGTCCGTCCCGACCCCCCGGCGGCCGACTTGTGACCCGACGCGGTCGTCCCTATACTCCCCGCTCCGCGCAAACCGACCCGCGGAACGATAGGGAGCTACTGGCCGTGACAAAGATCAAAGCGACGAACATCACCTGGCACGAAGGACACGTCAGCCGGCAGGAGCGGGAGACGCTGCTGAACCAGAAAGGCACCCTGGTCTGGCTGACCGGGCTGAGTGCCTCCGGCAAAAGCACGATCGCCTTCACCGTGGAACACGCCCTGGTCCAGCGCGGCCACCTGGCCTTCGTGCTGGACGGAGACAACGTGCGCCACGGGCTCAACAAGAACCTCGGCTTCAGCGAAGAGGACCGGATGGAGAACATTCGCCGGATCGGCGAGGTGGGCAAGCTCTACGTGGACACGGGCATCATCACGCTCACGTCGTTCATCAGCCCGTATCGCCGCGACCGCGACGCCAACCGGGCCCTGCTCCAGCCGGACGAGTTCATCGAGGTTTTTGTGACCGCTCCCATCGACGTCTGCGAAGAGCGCGACCCCAAGGGCCTGTACAAGAAGGCGCGGGCGGGCGAGATCAAGGGCTTCACCGGCATCGACGACCCCTACGAAGAGCCGCTGAACCCGGAGCTGGTCATTCACACGGATAAGGTCTCCCCCCAGGAGGCCTCGGTCCAGATCATCAGCCTGCTGGAGAAGAACGGACGCATCCCCGCCCTGGATGCCTGACGCCGGTTCGGCTCGGAGGGTCGCCGGAGCCGTCGGCCATTTCCAGTCGGCTCTGGCATTGTTCTTGCAATCATTCTCCCGACCGGGTCCGGACCCCCCGGGCCGGGCCGTTCGTGCGCAGGTTTCCGCCCGTCGGGTGGAGCGGACCGTCGGCCCCCGGTTTCGTTGGAGCGTGCCGATGCCGGGCTGGATTCACACGCTGAAGCCGGCGGCGTCGCGACGGACGCATCTGCTGGCGGCCGCCGCCCTCTGGACCACGGTGGGCGCAGGGCTGCTGTTCTTCGGCATTCGCTGGATTCTGACCGCTCCCGGCTGGCTGCCCGCGCTGTTGACGGTGTCGGCGATCGGGCTGGGTTGCCTGAAATTCCGCTTCGTGCTGCGCAAGTCTGCGGCCCGGATTGTGAATCGCATCCGGGCGCGCGGGGAGGATCGCTGCCTCGGCGGGTTCCTCTCGCCGGCCACGTGGCTGCTCGTGCTCGCCATGATCGCCGCGGGGCGGCTGATCCAGGCCCACTCCATTCCGCTGATCGCAGTGGGGTTCCTGTATGCCGGCGTGGGAACGGCGCTTTTGCTGGCCTCGCTGTCCCTGTGGCGTGCGTACCGGTCGGCACGCACCGATCGCTGATGTCGGACACGACGGCCTGCGGAGGGGTCAGCCCGGGCTGACCGAAACATGCATCTGCCGCGTGCGGGGGCCGTCGAACTCGGCGAAGTAGATGCCCTGCCACGTGCCCAGCAGCAGCCGTCCCTCCCGCACCAGGATGGTTTCGGACGCCCCCAGCAGCGACGCCTTCACGTGCGCGTCGCTGTTGCCCTCCCCGTGCCGATAGCCGCGGCGGCCTTCCGGGATCAGCTCCGCCAGGGTCAGCAGCACGTCGTGCTGCACGTCCGGATCGGCGTTTTCGTTGATGGTGACGGCGGCCGTCGTGTGCGGAACGAACACAATGACGCGTCCCTCGTCTACGCCGGACGATCGCACCACATCCGCGACCTCCCGCGTCACGTCGACCATCTCGCACCGCTGCCGCGTGCAAACCGTACAGACCTCGATCATCGTTCGCCGTCCGTTTCGCGGAAAGGGGTGCCGGCGGGATCGGTCAGATGGGAGCGGGGCCGGTCCGCACCGCCTGGAACATGCCGACCGCATCCCACTCGATCGCAAATCCTGCCCGGCGCAGGTGTCTTCGCATCCACGCCTGCGTCGGATACGTCGGCGAGTGGGACCGGTGCATCCGGCCTCGCGCAGACAATCGCACCTGCCGGCCGGTCGTCTGGAGGCACAGCGTGTTGGCGATCGCGAACAGCCGCCACACCACCGCCTTGCGGTTCGACCACCACGACAACTGGAACAGCTCTCGCAGAAAAGGGCCCAGGGTGATCATCATCAGAAACAGCCGGCCGCCCGGAACCAGCACCCGCCGCATCTCACCGATCGCCGTCGACACGTCCGTGTAGTTCAGCACAAGCCGGCAATGCACCACGTCAAACGCACCATCGGGAAACGGAAGCGCCTCCGCCCGGGCCAGCGCCACCAACGGCGGGCGAACCTCCTCCCGCCGGGCCAGCACACGCGACAGGGTCAGGTAATGCGGCTGCAAATCCACGCCGCACACGTCCGCGCCGTGCCGGGCAAAGGTGATGGGAAACCGCCCGAACCCGCAGCCGACGTCGAGCACCCGCCGGCCGGCCACGTGCTCCGGCTGCACCGGCTTGGGCAGGCTGCGGCCGGTGTCGAGCCAGTTGCAGTACTCCTTGGCCACGTTCCCCAGTTCGTATCCGAGCGCGGTCAGCCGCGCCGCGCCCGCCGCCCGCGGCTCCAGAAGCCCCAGATCAGTCGCCAGCGCGGCCGCACGGCGAAGATCGTCCGATCCGTCAATGCGGAAGACCCCTTGCCGGGTCTCCGTGTAAAAGGCGTCGCGAAGGAAGTACAGGAGCCGATCCCCGTCCGGCGAAAGAAGCGTTTCAGTCAGACTCGGATTCAGCATCGGCGACGATGGACCTGTCTCAGGAGCCGCGCACTACATCTCACTCGAAAAACGGCGCCGGCCGACGCGCCCCCGCGCCAGGCCGATCGAACAGAGTATAGCCACATCTCCGGTTTCGGATACTCCGGCGAAACGGCCGGGGCAGGCCTTGTGCTTGCGGCCCTCCGGGCCGACCGGTCGGGGGCGTTGCGTCTGGCCCACGGCCAGTCGCGAGCCGGACGCACGCTTGCGTTGTCGGCGCGGGAAACAATGCCGGTCCCACGGCCGGACGCGGGCCAGACTGTGGGGAGAGGCGTCGTCGTCTGCATCTAACTTGTTGTCGGACCGCGGGGTAGGCGCAGAGTTGACACCAGCCGCCGCCGGGCTACAGTACTGTTCCTGAAACAGACGCAGGGCTCATAGCTCAGTTGGCAGAGCGCATCGCTGATAACGATGAGGTCCGAGGTTCAAATCCTCGTGGGCCCAGTCGCGCAAGACTTTGGAACGTCGGCAGTTGCGAACGCAGCCGACGTAAGGCCCTGAGACAGCGAACGGCAGAAAGCGCGGAGCGCGCTCCGCGCAACGTCCGATGCCAAGGCCATAAACCCCACCTTTGTACCGTCGTCGCGTAATCCGCGGCCAGGCGGGTGCCTATCCCACACTTCGAGACCGATTCACTCATCGGACGAAGGACTTCTGGCTCGGATCGTATGGGTCTCCGGAAAGCCATCAAGCGTACGCCCGACTCGTCGCCCAGTGGACGATCCGAGAAGGCCGGATTCCGGACGCCGTAATCGATACGCCCAAGGATGTTCTCACGATTGACGGGCTTGTGGACGCGTGGTGGAACGCCGAGGGTGTCCACTTTGGATTCAGCCATCAGCACATGGTGCGATCCAGCCTCGACATTCTCTGCAGCTTGTTCGGCTCCACCGCCGCCGTCGATTTCGGGCCGTTGGCCCTGCGGGCTGTTCGCGACCGAATGCTCGCAGGCGATCCCGAGCAGAAGCCGCCTCGGAAGCCGTGGTCACGAAAGACCGTAAACCTTCAGGTGAACCGACTCCGACAGATGTTTCGCTGGGCTGCCGGCCAGCAGCTGTTGCCCATCTTCGTCTACGATACGCTCCGAGCGGTCGAGAACCTTAAGGCTGGCCGCAGCACTGTCCCAGAGCCGAAAGCCATCGGCCCGGTGCAAACCACCCACGTCGATGCGATCGAAGATCACGTCTCGGCTCAAATGTGGGGGATGATCTGTCTACAGCTGCACACGGGAATGCGACCGGGTGAAGTGTGCAGACTCCGCCCCGCTGACCTGGACATGAACGACAACGCGATGCGGGTGTACAGGCCTGCGCATCACAAGACCGCACATCGCGGCCGAACGCGGATCGTGTCTCTCGGCCCGAGGGCCATCGAGGTCATTCGGCCGTACGTCACAGGACGGCGAATCGATGCTGCCCTCTTCTCTCCCACCGAAGCCGAAACGGCTCGGCGCGAGGACAAGCACCAGGCCCGGGTTACGCCGCTCCAGTACGGCAACCGGCCGGGTACCAATCGGCGGATCGACCCCAAGAAGAAACCCGGTGAACGGTACGTGGTGGAACAGGCCTACACAAGTCTGGACGACGCCCTGCGCGATTCATTTGACGTCGCCCTGGTGGCCACCCCGTCTCATCTGCGTGTTCCCATGGCCACTGCCCTGGCGGATCGCTCACCCCGCCACGCCTGGCATCGGCCCTTCTGGACACGAGAGGGTGCGTGCAATCCGTCTCGCTCGCCGGCAGAAGCACTTCGGCGCAAACAATTTCCTTGAAAGGGCCGTTGCGGGTTGAGTTGGGCGAGCACGTCTTCGGCAGTGGCAATTCCGCAGCGCCGGTGGATGCCCGCCTCCCCAATTCCTCACCGAATCGTCGTGCAGAGCGGGAGCCCCCTCGATATCGGCTCGTAGACGATTGCCAACGATCCCCCGACCGTGTATGCTCCGCGCACTTATCCATGCGCCCTCGGCGTGCCAGTTCAGGTGACCACCGTTCGCCTGGGCGGAATTCTGGTTCGATCGGGATACGCTTCGGCGAAGCCGGGGACGCCCCTTGCGAGTGCTGCCAATTCCAGGGGAGGAGCGAACCATGCGTGTTTGTCCGGAATGCGGCGCGGAGCAGGGCGAGGAAAACCGTGCGCAACAGGTCTGCTCCCGGTGTGGGAGCGTTTTAAAGGAATTGTCCACCGTGGGTCTCGGATTGGAGCGGCCCGGCTCACCGCCCGATCCGTCGCCGGCGGAGCGGACGCCGAGAACTGGCTTCCGTACATTGCTCCTCCTGGCGTCGGCGTGCGTCGGCGGCTATCTCGTGGCCGCGGTCATTCTGGTGTCCATGCGGCCGCGTCTGGCCCCGCCGGAGTACATGGCCGCGCTGGCCGTGGCTGAACTCGTTATCCTCCTACTCGTGCCCGTGGCCGTCCTGCGCCGGTCTGCACTGGAGCTGTTTTCAATCGACCGCCCTAACCTGCGGCTGCTGCCTCACGTTCTGGTCCTTGGAGTCGCCGCCTGGATTCTGGGCCTGCAACTCGACGGGCTCATGGCCTCTCTCCTGAATATGCCCTTCACCCTCTCGCACCTGCGAGGCACTCCAAACGACCTGGACATCGCGATGCTGCGTGTCGTAATGATCACCTCGGTCATGGCGGCCGTCGCGGAGGAGATATTCTTTCGAGGATTCCTGCTCCGCACCCTGCTCCTCAAGCTGTCGCCGTGGATCGCGGTAGCGACCGCCGCATTGGTATTCGCTGTCGGCCACGCCCCGCTGATTCGCATCCCGACGCTGTTCGTCGGAGGTCTGGTGTTCGGCTGCATCGCGTATTACACGAGGAGTGTGTGGTACGCCGTGCTTTTCCACGCAGCCTACAACCTGGCCGGCATAGCGATGCGCCATTGCGTGCCCCTGGGAACGCAAACCTCGGACGTGCTCGATCTGCCGACGCTGCTGTTCGTCGGCGGGGCGGTGCTGGTCGGCCTGGTGTGGTTGCATGCCGCCGGCGCACGTTCGCCAGACGGGACGCGCGAACCAGCCGTGGATCGGAATATCCCCGAGGCCCCCAGGCGATGGCTCAGCCGAATCGCCGGTGTGCTGAGTACGGCCTGCCTGGCCGTCGCCGCCGCCGTCGGATACGGCTCGTTGAACCATCGCGGCGTGATTGGCCGCGGGATGGACTCGCAGGTGCGGTTTTACGGCTGGAAAGTTGTCAACGAGGCCGAGACGCCTCGTGAGGTCTCCCCGCCCCGGAGGAGGGGCGGGCGGACCGATGATCCCCGCGGTTCGGCCGCGCCCGCGTGGCACGCGATTGTCGGACTGGAGGGGACGCCGGCCGAGATCCTCACTCGTGTCCTCGAGGATGAGCAACCGCCCGTACGCGCCCATGCCTTGGCCAGCGTGGTGGCCCAATTGGAGCGCATCGAGCAACGCTCCCCGCGACTACCAAATCCATGGCCGCCCTCGCCGCCGCGCGCGGAAGCACTGATGGACCAGCTGCTTCGCTGCCTGGAGGATGGCGACCCGTCGATCCGCGACAGTGCGACGTTGATCGTTCGACGCGGGATGCTGAATAACGAGGCGAAATGGCAAGCGTTTCATGCCGCGCGGGGACTGCAGCGACTGCCCGAGGATGTCCTCGTTTCCATGCTCCAGGTTCCGACATGGGAGCTGAGCGTGTCGTCCATACCCATGCTCGCGGCCTGCATGGCGAACGACTCAGAGCGGGTCCGGGCGGCCGCCCTGGCTAGCCTTGGCAAGGTGAGGTATCTGCGCGACGCACGGCGTTTCTTCCGTACCGAGGGCGCTCAAGCCGCGATCAACGAGATCTTGAAGGCGTCGATGGCCCAGCAGCCCCTTCGTAGTCAAGCGAGTGGAATCATCAGGGAGCTTTGCGCTGGAGACGCAGCCGCGGGAGAATTCTTTCTCCAACTCCTGCGGACCGCAGACGAGCCGCAGAAGCGCGAGCTTCTACGGCTCGCCAGTCGCGGGAAGTACCCGCACGGCTGGGCGAGGGATGCGCCCGAGATTGCGCTGGAATGGGCGTCCTGCACGCTCGAACGCGTTGAGTCTGAGCGGGACACTGGGCCGTTGCAGGATCAGGATCGCCAGTACGCCCTGGAAATTCTGGATCTCTGTGCCGGCCGCGTGGACGACACGGCGCTGCTGAGCTCCCTCGTGACCGTGGGCGGCGTGGATTATCTCTTGAAGCTCGCGGAGCCTGATGCCGCTACCCGCCTGGCGGCGGCGAAAGTCCTGACACACCTTCTCCACGTGCAGAACGCCGAATCGGGAGCACTGCTTCAGGCTCTCACGAGTGATAGCGTGACGGTTCGCAAAGCCGCCGTGCAGCATTTGCTGGATCGGAATACCAGCCTCCGACGCGAGGTCTCGAAGGAACCGTCCGCCTGCTCCGAGGCCATTCTCGCTCTCATTGATTGTGCCGGCGACCCGAACCCGGACCTGCAGCAGGTCGCCATGCGGTTGTTGGCGACGTGGTACCCCGTTTTCGAGCAAGCGCAGTTCGCCGAGGCCCTCAACGCATCACCGGCCAAGGCGTACATCATGACGGCCAAGGAGGTGGAGGAACCGCTGTGGCTGCGCCATTCCGCGCAGCAACTGGCCCGATTCTGCCGTCCGGACTGAACGCATGTCCGGCAGCGCCGCCCGCGTATCCGGGCCGTGGATGGCTCCACGCGCGGGCCGCCCCACGAACCGCTCCCTCACGTCGCGGAGAACCCGTATTCCGTGATGTGTCGCGATACCTCGCCCGGTCGCATGAGGGTCGAAGGGAACCCCGGCCGATTCGCCCAGTCGCAAGAGTGCTGCAACGCCAGGCACAATCCGGATGGCCAGGACGGCCGTCGGTTTCTGCTGTAAGTGCCAAGTTATCGGCACCCGCCATCCTCTCAAGGCGCTCCCGCGCTTGCTTCGAAGGCCTGCTGGAACAGGCTGAAGTCGGCGAGGTCGGCGATGCCGTCGGTGTTCAGGTCAGCCGCCTCGCAGCCGGGCGGATAAACCGTTCCGGGGTCCGTCAGGCACGCCGCCAGGAGAAGGAAATCGTCCAGGTCCACGTCGCCGTCGGCGTCGAGGTCGCCAGCGAGCGGACCGCAATGGAGATCAAACACGTAGGCCGATCCCGCCCCATAGAGGCCCGACCAGGTGTGCAGATACAGCCCCAGCAGTCCAACGTCACCGCTGACAGCGGTAGAGCAGTATCCACTATACGGGGTCGGAAGGTCTGCAAGCGGGATTCTGGCCTGTTCCGTCCAGTTTCCCTGCGCGTAGGCAAACAGGTACGCGGCAGAGTAGGTCCAGGGAGGAGAGCGAGTCCCGGTAACCGGGGAAACCCAGTAGGCATGGATGATCGCCCGATTGTCGTCCAAACCCAGTGAGTTACCGAAGCCCTGATCCGGCCCCGCGTCTGACGCGACGAGCTTCGTCTGCTCGGTCCAAACCCCGGACGAACGGACGAAAAGATAGACCGAGCCGGCGTCCTCATTCCCTGCATGGTCATCGCCAGGCGCGCCGACCAGGGCTGTGTCGCCGCTGAGGGCCAGGGACCTGCCGAAGCGGTCGTAGGCAGCCGCATCGGAGGCCGTCCACTTGCCTTGTTGCGTCCAAACGCCATCGGAACAAGCAAAAACGTAAACTGCCCCGGCGTTCTCCCCGGCGGTATGATCGTTGCCGGGTGCAGCAACCAACGCGGTATCGCCCTCGATTGCGACGGAACGGCCGAATTGATCGTCGATAGTGGCGTCGGACGCCGTGAGCTTGGCCTGCTGCGTCCAGACGCCGCCCGAGCGAGTGAATACGTATGCAGAGCCGCCGTACACCATGCCGCCCGGACTGTCGTTACACGCTCCGACAAGCACCGTATCCCCATGCAGAGACACGGAGTAGCCGAATTGCACATCCGTTGTCAGATCCGAAGCGATGAGCATGCCCTGCTGCGTCCAACCGCCTCCGGATCGAGTGAAGATGTATACCGCACCTGCGCTTCCGCTCCCAGGGGCCCCGATCGCGGCCGTGTCACCGTCAAGTGAGACGGAAAGACCGAAGGCATCCTGCGGTGCGCCGTCCGCGGCGGTCAGCTTGGCCGACTCGACCCAAAGGCCGTTTGACCGAACGAATACGTACGCGGAACCCACACGGGTTGACTGTGGCCCTGTTTCAGGGGCGCCGATGATCAACATGTTGCCGTCTACCGCGACCGACCTGCCGAAGCAGTCGAAGGCAGCGGCATCGAAGGCCGTGAGCCAGGTCAGCACACCCATCGCGGCGCATGGATCGCAGGGGTCACCCACGCCGTCGCCGTCGCTGTCGGTCTGGTCGGGATTGCTGACTGTCGGGCAGTTGTCCACGTCGTTGCAGACGCCGTCGGCGTCGGGGTCGTTCTCGGGGTCGTACGGGCAGGGGTCGCAGGCGTCGGCCATGCCGTCGCCGTCGGTGTCTTCCTGGCCGGGGTTGTAGTCGTCCGGGCAGTTGTCGCAGACGTCGCCCACACCGTCGCCGTCCACGTCCGACTGGTCGGGGTTGTAGACAAGCGGGCAGTTGTCCAGATCGTCCGGCGTGCCGTCGTCGTCGTCGTCCGGATCGCAGCCCAGGTACACCAGGTACGCCGCGCCCGCATCCGCCGCACCCCCGACATCGGCCAGGTGTGACCCGAGCACCGCCACGTCGCGGTCCAGCGCCACCGCACACCCGAACGCATCGCCCGTGCCCGCATCCGGCGCCGCCAGGCGAACCTGTTCGAGCCACGCCCGGCCGGAGCGAGTGAATACGTACACCGAACCGGCGGTACCGGCGCCGGCGTGGCTGTCGTGCGGAGCGCCGATCAGGATCGCATCTTCACGAATGCACACGACCGAGCCAAAGGCATCGTAGTCTTCCCCGTCGGAGGCCGTCAGCTTTACCGCCTGGCCCCATGCCCCGCCCGCCCGAGTGAACACGTATGCCGAACCGGCGTTCGTCCGGCCGGAGTGGTCGTCCGTCGATGCGCCGATCACCGCGGTGTCACCCTCCAACGCCACCGCGCCGCCGAAGGCATCCCCCGCCGCCGCGTCCGGCGCAATCAGCTTGGCCTGCTGCGTCCAACTGCTCCCGGCGCCGACGAAAACATACGCGGAGCCGGCATTCGCGCCGGCCGAGTGCTCATCAACCGGTGTGCCGATCAGGGCGCTGTCTCCGTCGATGGCCACGCGGTAGCCGAAGCGATCGTCCGCGTCCGCATCGGCCGCGCTGAGCCTTGCCTGCTGCGTCCACGGCTCGCCGGGACCGGAGCGAGTGAAGACGTACACGGAACCGGCGTTGCTGCCGCCCGCGTGATCGTCCGACGGCGACCCGACGACCGCCGTATCGCCATGAAGTGCCACTGCATAGCCGAACTGGTCTCCCTGGGCCGGATCGGAAGCCGTCAGCTTGGCCTGTTCCGTCCAGACGCTGCCGGTCCGCACGAATATGTACGCCGCCCCCGCGCCCGTGAAACCCAAATGGCTGTTCCAGAACGCCCCGATGACGGCCGTGTCCCCGTCCAGGGCCACGGCGCAGCCGAAGAAGTTGAGCGTTGCGGCGTCGGACGCGGTCAGCTTGGCCTGCTCGACCCACTCGTCGCCCGAGCGCACGAATACGTATGCCGCCCCGGCGTTCGTGAAGCCGGAAGGATCGTTGTAGGCCGCCCCGACGATCGCGGTGTCGCCGTCGATCGCCACGGCCCCGGCGAAGCGGTCATCCGCGGCTCCGTCGAGGGCGATCAGCTTGGCGAGGTCTTGCGGGTTGCACTGGGCCAAGGTGGAGTCCGCGTTGAGAAGCGCGACTGCCGCACACGCGATCAGGCAAGCCGTGGTGGTGCGCATTGGGAAGCCCCTCGTTGTAAGGGCCACAGGGGGTGGCCGTCGGCCGCATGGAAGCTCCTGGAATGGACCCGGCACCGGCGGGCCCCGACGGTCGGCCGGTTCGGGGATTACGCGCAGTGTACCCGGCCACGGGTCGGCGATGCAATCACAAACGCGGCGAAATGCGGCAAATCAGGCCGGCAATTCGTACTTGGCGGGCGCGGTGGGATCCGCAGCTTCTCTGATTCACGTGCGTAACGAGGTCTATCCGCCGTCGTGAGGAATGTGGATGCCGTCGGCCAGGCCGGAGGCGTCGTGCCAGTTCAGCATGTCGTCCGAGCTGACGTGGTTCACGGGAACGGGCTGCACGTTCCAGATGTCGCAGGCGTAGTCGTGGATGGTCCGGTCGCTGGAGAACACGCCCATGCTGGCGGTGTTCAGGATGGACATGCGCGTCCAGCGTTCCTCGTCGCGATAGGCTTCGCTGACCTTCTTCTGGCACTCGACGTAGGCCGTGAAGTCGGCCAGGTTCAGGAACGGATCGCCCTCGTCCAGCAGCCGATGCACCAGCATCTGGAACACGCCCGGCTCCTGCCGGGAGAAATGGTTCTGCGCGATCTGGTCGATGGCCGTTCGCAGTTCGGGCACGGTGAGGTAGCGATCGCGCGGGTTGTATCCGCGGGCGCGAAGGCCGCGCACCTCGTCGGTGGTCAGGCCGAAGATGAAGATATTGTCCGGCCCCACCTGGTCGCGGATCTCCACGTTCGCCCCGTCCAGGGTGCCGATGGTCAGGGCGCCGTTCAATGCGAACTTCATGTTTCCCGTTCCGCTGGCCTCCATACCCGCGGTGGAAATCTGCTCGGAGAGGTCGGCGGCGGGAATGACGCGCTCCGCTAGGGACACCCGGTAGTTCTCGAGGAACGCCACCCTCAGCCGGCCCCGCACATCCGGATCGTGGTTGATGACGTCGCCGATCGCCACGGTCAGCTTTGTGCAGAGCTTCGCCTGCAGGTAGCCCGGGGCGGCCTTCCCGCCCAGCAGGATGGTCCGCGGCACGGGGTCCGGCTCCGCGCCGGACTTGATGCGGTTGTACAGCGTGATGGCGTGCAGCAGGTTCAAAGCCTGCCGCTTGTACTCGTGCAATCGCTTGACCTGCACGTCAAACAGCGTGTCCACGTCCAGCAACAGGCCCTGCTCCGTCCGCAGATACGAGGCCAGTCGTTCCTTGTTGACCCGCTTGACCTCGCGCCATCGACGGCGGAACTCCGCATTGTCAGCGAGCGGGACCAGCCGCCGCAATTCGTCCAGGTTGCGGATCCAGCCCTCGCCGATCGCGTCGGTGATCAGGTAGGCCAGGGCGGGGTTGGCCTTGCGGAGCCAGCGGCGCGGCGTGATGCCGTTGGTCTTGTTGTTGATGCGGTCCGGGTACAGCTCGTGGAAGTCGTGCAGCACGTCATCCTTGAGGATCTGCGTGTGCAGGGCCGAAACGCCGTTGACGGAATGACTGCCCACCACCGCCAGATGCGCCATCCGCACCCGCTTCTCGCCTCCCTCTTCGATCAGCGACATCCGCTGCACGCGGGCCGCGTCGTAGGGATACCGCCGGTGAATCGTCTCCAGAACGCGGCCGTTGATCTCGTAGACGATCTCCAGGTGCCGCGGCAGCAGCTTTTCCAGCAGCTTCACCGGCCACTTCTCCAGCGCCTCCGGCATCACCGTGTGGTTGGTGTAGGCGAGGGTACGCTGGGTCAGGTCCCATGCCTCGTCCCAATCCAGCCCCTGTTCGTCCGTCAACAACCGCATCAGCTCCGGAACGGCCAGGGCCGGGTGCGTGTCGTTGAGCTGGATGGCCGCCCGCTCGGGCAGCAGCCGCCAGTCCTGATGCTGGGCGCAGAACCGGTCGAGGATGTCCTGCAGAGAGGCCGAGACCAGCAGATACTCCTGCTTGAGCCGCAGCTCCCGACCCTGTTCGCAATCATCCTTGGGATACAGGACCTTCGTGATGTTCTCCGTACGAAGCTTGTCCTCGCACGCCTGCATGTAGTTGCCGTGGTTGAAGTAGTCCAGTTCGAAGTCATTCGTGGACTTCGCCGAGAACAGGCGAAGCGTGTTGACCGTGTGGTTCCCATAGCCCGGCACCGGCACGTCATACGGCATGGCCATGATGTCGTGCGTGTCCACCCAGCGGGCCCGGTCGCGACCGCGACCGTCGCGGTAGTGCTCCACCCGGCCATAGAACCGCACGCGCAGCGTGTGCTCCGGCCGCGGGATCTCCCACGGATTGCCCAGGCGCAGCCAGTCGTCCGGCCGCTCCACCTGGTACCCGTTGACAATCACCTGGTGAAACATTCCGTAGTCGTAGCGGATGCCGTACCCGTACCCCGGAAGCGCCAGTGTGGCCATGGAATCGAGGAAGCAGGCCGCCAGCCGGCCCAGACCGCCGTTTCCCAGCCCGGCGTCTTCCTCCAGTTCCCGCATCTCCTCCAGGTCGTGGCCGAGATCGAACAGGGCCTGGTGCGCCTCGTCGTACATTCCGAGGTTGACCAGGCTGTTGCCCAGCGTCCGGCCCATGAGGAACTCGAGCGAGAGGTAGTACACCCGTTTGATGTCCGGGCGACTGTAGTAGGCCCGTCGGGTGGCGATCCAGCGTTCGATGAGGCGATCCCGCACCGTCATGGCCAGGGCCATGTAGCGGTCATTCGCGGACGCGTAGCCGGGCACTTTGGCCTGGGTGAACGCAATGTGGTTGATGAAGGACCGCTTCAACGACTCCACGTCCATCCCGCGACGCGAATCGCGAATGACCGTGGTGGCCGGTGCGTCTTGTAGGGTCGTCATGCGTGCGGCTCGTTCCGATGCGGCTGCAACTCCCGCAATCAGGGGCAATTCGGCATCGCGCCGGCTCGCGGCCCGTCCAGGGTCGGGTCGGCCAACACCGGGAGACTCCGGCCCTTACCGACGTATCGGTCCGGAAGATGGGGGGTTTTAGTTAGGCCGCTGCTTACCGGACGTGTCCCGGTGAGCATCTGCCGCGGCGAGGGTAATGAGTGATATCCTGCAATCTCGGGGGTTCCCCGGGGGCGTCCGATAAAGCCGTAACTGAGGTGAAATGGGCGATTCAAACTGGTATAGTAGCTCCCAATGGGGAAGAAGCCCTACCGATGCGCTGGGGCCTTCCATGTGGACGACACGAGTCTCGCGCTGAAGGAATGTGTAACGATGTCGAACTCGATTGGATCGCGTGCAATCGTTGCGTGGATGGTGTTTCTCTCGGCGGCGGGTGTGGCCATCGCCACGCCGGAGTTTGTCGAGCATTTTCCGAGTAGTTCCGTGTACGGCGAGCCCGCGGGCACGACGATGCGAAGTCCGGAAGCGCCGCAGCCGGGGCAGTCCATCGACATCTGGGCCCGCATCGGGTTCTCCTTCTACTACACGAACGTCGCGGTCTACTACACGACCGACGGCTCGGCGCCGCAGGGCGCGTTCGGCACGCCGTCGGGCACCACGTCCGTCGCCGCCGATGGCAACTGGGTCCGCAACGACGCGCCGCCGAACAACACCGTGGATTGGTGGCGAACCACGCTGCCCGCGGGCGTGCAGTCGTCCGGCGTTACGGTGCGATACAAGGTGGGCGCCTGGCACAGCGGCGGCGGGATAGAAGCCTTTGCCAACAACACCGGCTGCGCCGACGGCACCTGTGACGACCCCGCCGGCACGCCGGCCCTATTCACCTACACGGTGGGCGGCACGGCCGCCCTGCCCTGGCCCGGCGCCGGCGCCGGCTCGGCCACGCCCCAGGAGGGCTACCCGGACGTGGCCTTCTGGAAGGAAGAGGGCGTCGTCGGCAACAACTACATCAACGTGATGCTCGACCAGAACGGCACGGTCTACGACGTATACTATCCGTCCGCCGGCTGCGTCTTCGGCATGGGCACGAAGAACGAGGGATACGTCGACGGGCTGGACACGTTTCCGCCCGGCCTGCCCCCGGGATACCGCGGTCAGATGAACCTGAACCAGGCCATGGGCGGCATCCGCGTGGACGGGATGACGTACTGGCTGAGCAACCCCGACGGCGCCGGATACAGCAACGTGTCGCAGCAGTACGTGCCGGACACGAACGTCATCGAGACCTCCGCCACACTGACCGCCGCCGGCCACAACATCCTCGTCCAGCAGTACGACTTCTGCCCCAAGGGAATCGCGTTCCCCACGGATGACGGGGACAGCCCCAACCGCGGGATCTACGTCAAGCGATACCTGCTGACCAACAACGGCGCCGAACCCAAGACCGCGGCCTTCTATTACTACGCCGACTACGCCCTGAACGGCGGCGACAGCTACGACAGCATGTTCGCCGACGCGGCCCGCGGGACCATGGTCGCCTACGACAACACCCAGCGCTGGACCAGCGCCAGCGGCGAATACAACCCCACCACCACCGGCGACTACGACAAGAACGTCTCCATCTACCTCGCCACGGCCATGAAGCGGCTGGACACCGTGGGCGGAGCGGCCGGGACCCCCGCCACCGACTTCTGGAGCGACACCAGCAGCGACACCGACCGCGGCTGGATCGGCATTGAGGTGGAGTTGCCGGTGGGGGTGACGAAGGAAATCAACGTCGCGTTTGTCGGCGGGTTTGACACCTTCGCCGGGGCGACCGGGACCTACGACTACCAGATGGACAACGCGATTGACTGGTTCCTGGCGGGAAACATGAGCGCCGCCCAGGCCGCGACGGAGAGCCACTGGACGGACTGGCTTGCCCAGGGCGTCGTCGTGGACACCCCGGATGACGCGTACAACGAGACGTTCAAACGCGGCCTGCTCGCCACGGCCCTGCACCTGGACGGCAGAAATGGCGGCATCATCGCCGGAATGCACAACGGGGCGTACCCCTTCGTCTGGCCCCGGGACGGCGTGTGGGCAGCCGTCACGCTGGACCGCACCGGCCACACCGCCGAGGCCGCCGAGATCTACCGATACCTGCGCGACATCGCCTATCGGGCCGAGGAAGAGCCCGGCCGTAAGGGCTGGTGGTACCAGAAGTACACCACGGATGGCTACATCGTCTGGAACGCACCGCAGGTGGACGAGACGTCGGTCTTCCCCTGGGGCGCGTACTACCACTACAACGTCACCGGGGACGTCCAGTTTCTCGCGGATCACTACGTCACGGTGTACGAAGCGGCCCGGGCGTCCAGCGAGGACAGCACCGTGGACAGCCGGCTCTACTACAACGACACGTACCAGCTCATGTACTCCAACAACCTCTGGGAAGACGCCTGGGGCGAGTTCCTTTACTCCAACGCATCCGTCGAGCGCGGCCTGCGCGACGCGGCGGCCATCGCGGACGTGATGGACCAGAACGTCTGCCCCGGCGGGCCCGGCGCCTGCAACTACCACAACGACAAGGCCCTGTTCCTGGCCCGGGCAGACGCCATCCACAGCGGCCAGATCGGCCGACTCCTCTGGGACGGAGAAAACACCGACATCTCCCATTTGGGGCTCGTGTACCCGTTCAACGTGTTTGCCGCGGATGACCCGCTGGTGGCTCACCTCGTGGATCGCATGAACGGCGTGGCCACCGACACCTTCGGAAACAACCACCCCATCATGAACTTCGCCTCGCACGGCGAGTGGGAGGGCCTGGTCAACCGGTACTGGGCTGACACGTACTGGCACAACTTCAGCGGGCCGAACCCCGACGGCAGCCCGTGGTTCCTGACCACCCTCTGGTACGGCTGCTACTACGCCCAGCGCCAGAACCTGAACCCGGGCAAAGGAGACATCGACAACCACAAGTACCGCTTCGACCTGCTGCTCGACCGGCTGGGGCCGATCGGCCTGGGCGCGGAACAGATCGCGCCGTCCAACAGCCTGCTCTACCCCGGACAGATGGACTTCCTGCTCCAGGCCGCCTGGCCCAACGCCTGGGAGTCCATGTCGTTCCTGGTCGATGCCGTGATGATGTTCCTGGACTATACGCCCGACGCGCCGGGCAACACGCTCCGCATCCGGCCCAAACTGCCCTCGGCCTGGTCCACCATGACGTTCGAGAACCTGACCCTGGGCAGCCACCGGATCGACGTTACGTGTGCGGAAGACAACGCTTCTGCCGAACACACGTTCACGAACCGAACCGGCGCCGCCGTTGCGTATGACACGGTCCTTCGCATCCCGGCCGGCAGCACCCTTCTGGGCGTGCTGGAGAACAGCGTGGGCAAGGCGTACGACCACGACCCGGCCATCGGAGCGGTGTCCGTGGCCGGGGATCTGGCTACCGGCGCGGGGGCTGCCACCAACGTGGGAGTTTATCTCTACGCCGGATTCGCCGATTGCATGACGGGCCCGGACGCCGGCCCGCCCGCGGCCGGATGCGAGGTGTACGACATCGAGAACGACGGCGACGTGGATTTGGCCGACTTTGCTGAGTGGGGTCGAGCCCTGCACCCACTTCCCTGAAGGGCAGCGATCCTGTGGGACCGATCCTGTAGAACCAGCTTCTGAGCCGTGGGACCGGCTTGTCTTTGTGGGACCGGCTTGTCTTTGTGGGACCGGCTTGTCT
>CAZPHH010000006.1:0-89354 GCA_964586145.1 uncultured Phycisphaeraceae bacterium
ACGTCATCATAACCGCCAACGACGTGTCGAAGCTGCGCCCGGAGTTCACGCGGAAAGGCCGGATCGACGAGATCTACGGGATCCGCCTGCCGACCCAGCCGGAACGCGTGGACATCTTCAGGATTCACCTGGGGCTCAAGAACCGGGACCCTTTGAAGTTCGACCTGGCGGCACTGTCAGAAGCCACGGAGGGCTACACGGGGGCGGACGTGAAGGAGGTCGCGACCCTGGGCCTGAAGCTCGCGTTCCACGCCGGGAAGGAGCTGTCCATCGAACACCTGCTGGAATCCGCCCCGGAGATCCGTCCGTTATCGCTGACCGACCCCGAACGGGTCGCGGCCATGACGGATTGGCTGGATCGGCACGCGAAACCGGCGAGCAGGCGGGGCGACGATGGTCGTGTCCACAAGAACGCTTCCCGCCGGAAGCGGTACGTGGCGGTGTGACGGCGTACGTTTCGCCCCCCCCCCCGAGCGGCTCGGGGTCGCCCAGGTCGTCGCCGGCGTTCAGGTATTCGTACGCGCCCATGTCGACCGGGGGCCCGGTCCCGAGGAACCGGTCCCCCCGGGCCAAATCCAGCGGCAGCGGCTCATCCGTGTCGCCGTCGCGGTCCACGTCAAACGTATCGTCCGGAACCGCGGCGTTGCACCCGGCATCGATGGCGGAGGAGCCGGAGGTCAGCCGCACATCGTCATCGGCCGTGCCGAGGGTACATGAATCGTGCATCTCGGTGTGCCGGGAGATCTGTAAGAGCCCAGGGCAGGCAACCGCCCTGGACCAACCGGCCTTATTTCCGCACAATAGCATCCCCGTGCTTACGAACGCATATGCCAAATATACCAACCATTTCCCAATGGAACAAACCATTCGGAATCGCCAGGTACCCCGGCACCGACCACCACGTTGTCTGTACACTCAACGATGGTGTAATGCGCTGGGATGCCTTTAGGAAAGTAGACGATCCCTTTATACACACTACTGGGCACAATACCGGATGCGTAGACAGACACGCGAATGAACGGATGAGGTGTCCACTCCTGTTCGTAAGTCACGCGTTTCGCGCTTACGGTGCGCAGTAGCGAAAGATACTTGTCGTACCGATTCGTCGTAGTCCCAACACAGGACAGGACGCGATCGGTAGCTACTGGAGACCGTGCGTATGATCGATCATCTCCCGACCACTGAGCGCCCTCTCTCCAGTAGCATCGGATGCGGTAATCATTCTCATCTCGAAGAGCGCAAAGAAAGTCCTCTCCAATGCCACGCAGAATTCGCTCTTCCATTATCATATTGCGCAACGCGCAAAAAACCTGCTCATGGCGATCGTATAACTGCCGTAATTCACCATCTTGGGGAAGAGATGAAGTCGGCACGCATTGGGGTAGCCGTGATGGCGTTATCCACAGCAAAACGCCTCCCACGAAAAGAACCAGCAGAGCCGACAGCACCGACCAAAGCACAACGCGTTTCTTGTTGAGCGAACAGGCTGAGAGCTTGTCCATATCACACCACAAGATCAGGAGGAGCCTTTGTCTTGGCTCAGGGTTCAACATCGTAAATCTGATCACTCGGCGAACAGCCCGCAGTGCCGGGCGTCTTTAGCGCATCGATTTTGTCATTCACCTGAGCGCACAGGTCCGACCTGGTGACGAACGTTTTAGACCCAAGGGCGATTCCAATGCTGATAGCGGCTTTGTCGTCTGGTGAGTCTTTGCCCCCTGGACTTTCCGCATCTGCTCCACTCAAGAGCCCTTTGGGGTCAAAGCAACCCTTGGTACCCGTAAATCCGAAATTGATGTTCCCTGGCACGTCGCGCCCGACGCAGTGTCCGCAGAGCGTAACCGTAAAACCGCAAGTCCCTGTTCCGCACGTGGGGCATGCGCCAAACCCCGGTCTGACCTTGTAGTCCCATTCGCCATTTGGCTTCACCTTGTTCAGCCACTGTCCGATGCGCAATGCACAGGCACAGTCTTGGATAGCCGAAAAAGAGTTGCAGCACCAGAAGCGCATGCCCGACACAGGCTTAGTGTCCCCGTTGATGTTTAGCTCATCCACCAGCCAGTACGTCACATCAGCGCCACAGTTTCCGCCGGCCGGCTGAGTGGCGGCTTGCGTTCCATGTGGGTCGGTTCTCGTCGTTGCCGCACTGCCAAACGCTTCGTAGAGACTCGTCGAATCCGTGTACCCTAGTGGGTCGCGCTGCATGAACCGCCCATTCCCCGGATCGTAACCCCGCGCCCGGTAGTGGTAGGTCTGTTTCAGCCCACCCGCGAGCGGCAGTAGGTCCAAACGACGGCCGGTGAAGTAGTAGGGATTGCCGACGGGCGAATTCTCGACCGCCTGGGCACTGCCATCGTACATCGCCACTCTGCCGTACGTGTCGTACGTCGCGGCTTCGACGATCGTGCCGGTTTCGTCCGTCAGGGCGGCCACGCTGTAGAGTTCCCTCGGCAGGTAGTAGTACTCCTGGCCGTTGGGCAGCCGCAGGAGCACCCGCTCGTCGATATACTGGCTGCCGTGGACGAAGCTCCGACGCGGAGCCTCGTCGGCGTCGGTTTCGAGCACCACGTTCTGCGCATCGTAATAGTACCGGGTCACTTCGACGTTGGCACCCCCGGAATCGACGATTCGTTCGATCCGCCGCCCCAAAGCATCGTACGTGAAGGCGATGTAGGCCGTGCCGGAGGGTTCCGGGGCCGGCGCCCCGGCGGGCGGCGGCTCGGGATCGCCCAGGCCGTCGCCGGGGTTCAGGTATTCGTAGGCGCCCATGTCGACCGTGGGGCCGGTCCCGAGGAACCGATCCCCCCGGGCCAGATCCAGAGGCAACGGCTCATCCGCGTCCCCGTCCCGGTCCACGTCAAACGTATCGTCCGGAACCGCGGCGTTCGACCCAGTGTCGATGGCGGAGGAGCCGGAGGTCAGCCGCACGTCGTCGTCCTCCGTGCCCAGGATGTCGTCGGCCCCGTCCGGATCGGCCAGCAAGGGGTCGCTGGCCGTGTTGTACGAGCCGCCCAGCCCACCGCTCGTCCAGCCTTCCACGCAACTGTAGGTCAACGAGAACGACACCGGCGACCACGTGTAAATCTGGGCCGTCTCTCCGGAGCTCCAGGTCGTGCTGTTGGCCCAGACAATCGCATTCGTCACATTGGCCGTCGCGCTCTCCACGTACACTCCACCGCCCAGAGCAACGTCACCGGCCACGGACGCATTGCCGTACAGCGTGCAGTTGGTGTGCGTGGGGCACCGCAAGCGGTCCTTGAAGGCCCGGCCTACAAGCCCGCCGCGGCGGGGAAGGCCCGTGAACGGGCCTGAACACAACGCGGAGGACCCATCCTGTCCCTGCGGGACGGAAAGAAGATTGGGGGTGTTGGGCGGCGAAACCGGCCTTCAAAGGCCGGGCTATCCTCGCGCCGGCCTACGGCCGATCGACCGGCCCTCGAAGGGTCGGCCAGACAGAAGAAACGGGAGACCCGAACGGATGGTCGGCGAGGCGGACCCTGCACGACTTTGCCGCTTCGTCGCTCCGTCGCTTGGGTTGCGGACACAGCCCGCGCCTCGAGCAGTCGTCGCCGGCCACTGCCGGTGCCCGTCGTCCCCCGCGCCTACTCCGGCGCAGGGCGGGGGATCTGGCCCTCGGCCAGTTCGCACAGGCGGGTCAGACACGCGTTGCGACCGTCCGGGGGGGCGTGGAACCGCGCGACGCCCAGATCATGCGTTGCATCGCGGTGCTTGTCGTGCAGAGCCAGCAGGAACGCCGCCACCGCGGCCGACAGCTCCCGGTCCGTTTCCTTGCCGGCCACGACCGGGCCGTCGTCGACGGACTGAATCGGCAGGGGCTCCGTACGGCCCAGAATGCGGAACTGATCCTTGCTGAAGCGCGGCAGCGGCAGAAGCCGGCCGCCCGTCTCCGCATACGCCATGTACTCGGATTCCTCGATCACGCCGGCGGCCGTGCCCAGGTTGCCGAGGTTCAGTCCGTAGATGATCTCCTTGGCCGCCTCTTCGGAACTGACGTGGTGTTGCAGGCTTCCGGGCAGCGGGAGAAGTTCCTTGGCCAGATCGGCTTCCGCAATGCCCGCCTTCAGGAGCGTCTCACGCGCTGCGAGGTCCAGCACGGGGTCCCCTTTCGGGCCGAACGCAAATCGCCGCTGCTTCAGGTCGCCGATGCCCTGGACGTGAGACGCCGCGGCCGTGACGATCAGGCCTCGGCGTACGCCGCCCTCCGAGAGTGCCAGCACCGGGCCCGCCTCGCCGTCCTTGAGCATCTCCAGGTAATCGACGGCCGGCAGCCACGCGAAATCGATGCGCCCCGACCGAAGGTGGGCGGCGATCTGGAACGGCTCCATCGGCTCCACCACCACCGGCCGCTTCAGCTTCCGCGAGAGCTGGTTCTCCAATTCGTACCAGGGCGGGTGCTCCAACTGAAGCCAGCGAATCGGATTCAGCACCGAGTCCGACGACTCGTCGGGAGCGGCGATACCGATCCGAACCGGATCGCCGGTAAGGAAGAGCGGCTTGGCCGCGAACGGCGCTGAGACGGTTCGCGAGAACGTGGTTTCCGTGCAGCCGATGATGCAGGTAACTCCGGCCAAGGCCAGAATCGCAGCGATCCATCGCGCCATTGTGAAACTCCATCGCCCGTTGCGGGCGCACTCACCGGCCGTCCGAACCGCGAACGACCGCGGCCGAAAGTGTAGCTCTGCGGACCGCCACTCGCAATCCGAAGGGCCGCCCGCGGCGGACATGCGGACGCGCGGCGGAATCAGAAGTCTTCCACGTAGAAGGGGCCGCCGATCTTCTCATGCACTTCGATGTTGTTCCGAATGACCAGCGACTGGCGCCAGATGCGAATCGTGCCCTTGCCGCCGGCATCATCCCAGGATTCCGGCTCAACCGTGTTTTTGATGAGCTCGACGAGCTTCTCGAGGTTCTCCTCGACGCTGCCTTCCTGTCCCGTCCCCTGGCCGGCTCCCCCTCCTCCCTGGCCGCCAAAGCCGCCCCCGCCAAAGCCGCCGCCCAAGCTCCCTCCCCCGAGGTCTCCTCCACCCAACCCGCCGCCGCCCAGACCGCCGCCGCCGAATCCGCCGCCTCCGCCCAGGCCACCGCCGCCGAATCCGCCGCCTCCGCCCGCGGGACCGACGTTCGGGGTCGGAAAGTCCGGCACAGGGAACACGAGGTCCGCCACGTCGTACACGCGAGTGTGCAGCTTGCGGTTGAATTCCTCCCGCGTGGATATCTTCAGCGTATTGCCCTGCCCGCGCCAGCGCACGGTGTCTCCCTCCCCCACCTGCTCCAGGACCGCCGTCAAAATGGACGCAACCGTCACGCCCCGCAGACGCAGCGTCACCGGGGTGTCCCGGTCGATTCCCACGGTTTCCAACGCACGCCACGACACCACCACGTTCACCGGCGCCAAACTTTCCAGCCACTCGACGACGTTGCCGAGCGTCTGGTCTTCCCAGTTGATCGCGTCGACGCGTAGCTTGAGAAGCTGAACCACAGGGGCATCCATTCGCGTCCTCACACGCGGTGCGGTGCGCCCCGCCGGAGGAGACGCGGACGAACGCTCATTCTTGACACGCGTGCCGGATGTCGTCTGGGCGTCGGCCGCTGCGGCCAACCAGAACACGAGGGCCAAAGCGGCTGCCATGGTTCGAGGCATGAGGGTGACCTCCTGAAGCCAAACGGGGCGGGCATGCCGTGGCTCTGCACGGATCCACCATGATCTATGCAGCAGAACCTCGCACGTGTGCAGTTATCGTACACCGCCACCCCCTGCGGATTCAACTGATTGCGTAACGCCCTGCCCCCGCCTACCGCCCTCGCGTCCCAAGCAATTTCCACTCCGCGCCTGGCAGGTTTGGCGACTCCGGTTTCCGTGTGCAGGCCTAACCATATGCATGTGACAGACTTGCGAGTCGACCACCGCTCCCGGGCGCCCCTGTTCCGGCCACATTCCCCAATGTCCGGAAAAAACTTGACAGGGTGTGTGCAAAAATGGACAATTGCCAGAACCTCGCAGTATGCGTCATGGATGGACGCGCACACGAGGTTTCGCATTGAGAAGCCCACTCACCAATCCATCCCCCATGGGTTGGTTCCCCCCAAGGCCCGGTTCACCCCGCCGGGCCTACTTGATTCCTGGGCATGGATTACAGCCAGAATGCGAGAAGTTGCCTGAGGATTTAATTCGTGGCTGTCGGATTGTGACGTAGCCACCCGCCACCCGGCCCCGCCCAGCCGCGCCCCAGCTTGAAATAGTACTTTAGGGGTGCTATATATTGGCCGTCAGGATTCGAGCAGCGTTCGGATGTTCACGTTGACGCGAAAAACCGAGTACGCGCTGATCGCGCTGTCCCACTTGGCGGCCGAGGAGGACCGGCTCGCCAGTGCGCGGGAGATCGCGGACGAGTATCGCCTTCCGCTGCCCGTGCTGACGAACGTGCTCAAGATGCTCAACCGTTGTGGGATTGTGGTAAGCGAGCGTGGCGCCAAGGGCGGTTACCGGCTGGCCCAGGATCCGCATCAGATTTCGCTGGCACAACTGATTCGCGCGGTGGAAGGGCCGACACGGCTGGTTCGATGTACCGGCGGCCACTCCGGTCCGCCCCGTCGAAGCTGCGAGCTGATCTCACACTGCCCGGTTCGACCCGCCGTGCTGAAGGTCCATCAGCGAATGCAGCGGTTTCTGGAAAGCGTCTCCGTCGGCGAGATCGTGGCGGAAGGAACGAACCGAAGCGTATCAGAGGCCAAGGCTTAGGAGTTCGGGAATGGCCCGGGTTTATCTGGACAACAACGCGACCACTCCCCTCGATCCTCGCGTGCTCGACGCGATGATGCCGTACCTGGCGGACCGGTTCGGCAACGCCGCGAGCCGAAGCCACGCGTTTGGGTGGGAAGCGGAGGAGGCCGTTGAGAAGGCCCGCGAGCAGGTGGCCGGCCTGATCGGGGCGGAATCACCCAAGGAGATTGTCTGGACCAGCGGAGCGACGGAGAGCAACAACATCGTCCTGAAAGGCGTGTCGACCATGTACGCCGAGCAGGGCCGCCACATCATCACGCAACGGACGGAACACAAGGCCGTGCTGGACCCCTGCCAGTACCTGGAAACACAGGGGTTTTCCGTGACGTGCCTCGGTGTGGATTCGGGGGGTCGAATCCGACTGGACGAACTGGAGGCGGCCATCCGGGACGACACGATCCTCGTGTCCATCATGTTCGCGAATAACGAGATCGGCACCATTCAGCCGATCGCGGAGATCGGGCGGTTGTGCAAATCGCGAGGCGTGCTTTTCCACACGGACGCCACGCAGGCCTTCGGCAAGGCGCCAATCGACGTGCAGGCGATGGGCATCGACCTGCTGAGCTGCTCGGGCCACAAGATCTACGGTCCGAAAGGCGTCGGCGCGTTGTATGTTCGTCGGCGGGCCCCGCGGGTCCGGTGCCGGCCGCTCTTTCACGGAGGCGGGCACGAACGCGGCTTCCGGTCGGGCACGCTGAACGTGCCGGGCATCGTGGGCCTGGGGCAGGCGGCGGCGCTGGCCGGCGCGGAGATGGACGCCGACGCCGAGCGCATCGGCGTCCTGCGCGACCGCCTGTGGGCGGGGCTGCACGATCGGATCGAGCCCATCACCCGCAACGGGGACCCACAGCACTGCCTTCCGAACACGCTGAACCTGAGCGTGCATTACGTGGAAGGCGAGGGGCTGATGATGGCCTGCAAAGACCTGGCTTTCTCCAGCGGCAGCGCGTGTACCAGCGCGTCCCTGGAACCGAGCCACGTGCTCAAGGCCCTGGGCGTGGCGGCTGACGTGGCCCCGAGTTCAATTCGCCTGTCACTGGGTCGATTCAACACGGCCGACGAGGTGGAGACGGCCATCGACCAGATCACGCGGGCGGTGGAGCGACTGCGGGCGATGAGCCCGACGTATGAGATGGCGGTACAGGCCGGCAGCTTGCAGCGAAGGACGGGATAGATTGGGTCGTCGGTATCCGCAAGGGCCGACCACCGCGATACGGAGTGAGATGCGCGATGCCATACAGTGAGAAGGTCCTGCAGCACTTTGAACACCCACAGAACGTTGGGGCACTGGACGCCGATGATCCGCACGTGGGCACCGGCGTGGTGGGTTCGCCGGCGTGCGGAGACATGCTGAAGCTGCAGATTCGCGTGGGAGACGATGGCCGGATCGTGGAGGCAAAATTCAAGACCTTCGGATGCGGCAGCGCCATCGCGAGCAGCTCGGTGGCCACCGAGTGGCTCAAGGGCCGAACGCCGGAAGAGGCCCTCGCCCTGAAGAACACGGACATCGTGGAAGAGCTGCAGTTGCCCCTGGTGAAGATCCACTGCAGCGTGCTGGCCGAGGAGGCGATCCGGGCAGCGGTTACGGACCTGAAGGCGAAGCAGGACGGCAGCAGCAGCAGTTGACCGGCTGGGATGACCGGCTGGTCTCCGCAGGTCCTCCCGACCTGTCGGGACCGGGGTGGCGAGAAAGCCGGTCCCACACAAGAGGGGCCCGTCCCAAATGGGAAGGGCTGGTACCACGGACATCCTGGAATGATGCCGTCCTCTGACAAATCGGATGATCGACCGGCAGGCCGGAGCTTTGCCGTCCGGTTCGAGCCGATGGGGGTGACGGTTACGGTGGAGCCGGACCGTATCCCCTTTGGCCGGACGGGCTTGCCGGGAAGCCTGCTGGACATCGCACTGGCGTACGGCGTGGAGATTGACCATGCCTGCGGCGGCGTATGTGCCTGTTGCACCTGCCACGTGATCGTGAAAGAGGGTTTCGGGTCCCTCCGCCCGGCCACGGACCAGGAAGAGGACATGCTGGACAACGCGCCGGGGCTGACCACGCGCAGTCGGCTGGCCTGTCAGGCCGTTCCCGACGGAACGAGCAACCTTGTGGTGGAGGTACCGGCATGGAACCGCAATCTGGCGAAGGAGTCGGATAGTCATGCGGAGGTGACGGGCACGGGCCCCGGGGCGCGGTTCCGGCTGGGCTGGACGGATTCTGAATCCATCGGACGGCTGCTGCTGGCATCGCGTCCTCAGGTTCACCCGTTGTCGGTCGGGTTCACGGACCTGCACGCCTGGGTTTGCGCGCTGCCAGGCTTCGGCGACCCTCCAGACGCCTCGAATGAGGCCCGGCTGGAAGCCATCCAGATGGCGTGGCTGAAGGCATACGCGGCACAACAACAACACGCCTGACGGCGCTGGGGCGGAGCATCGAGGAGCGAATTGCGGGAGCGGCCGGTGGAGGGGCGCGGGTCAGTCGTTCGGCCGGTTGCGGGCCTCGATCTCGGCGATGCGGCGGAGGATGGGTCCCTGTCGGATGGAGAGTTCGTGCTGCACCTGCGCAAACGTCATTTTGCGTGAGCGGACCAGAATGGCCACCCGGTCTGCCGCGTCCGCGAGTTTGCGGAGTTGTTCCGTGATTTCCGGGACCGGGGGTTCCGTGCGGAGCCGCCAGCGTTCGGCCCCGCGCACGAACGCCGCTTCCTCGAGCGGGATTCGGCCCGCCACGGAGTACGTCACCCACGCAAAATCTCCTTCGACGCGTTCGTCGAAGACTTCCACGTCAGGCGAGAAGAGGCCCGCCAGATTTGCGATGTCATCCGCCCTCACCAGACTCGCTGTTCCCGGCCCGATTCGCTCCTGAAGCAACTGATTCAGGCCGAGGTAGGCCGCCGTCAGCCGTTCAATCGCGGCCAACTGGGCCAGGACGGGCTCACGCTGGTCGGGCTGGAGGTACTCCGCGAGCGCGTCCACCGCGGATTGTGCGTGCAGGGTCCGTATGTGTCGGGCCGTCTGGATCGGGGTGTTGATGCAGTCGGGGCGCGGTGTGGCGACGCCCTCCGGGCCGGATGAGCCCTTGGCGGACGCCGGCCCCGGCTTTCGGTCGCAGCCCGTCCCAAGGCAGATGACCATCGCGAGAATGCAGGCAAGCCGGGCGAGACGGCACGGCCCGTCGGCCTCCGCCGGCTTACGATCTACGGGGCGGAACCTTGAGCGGTCGCGGCTGACTGCGAACCACCCGTCCGTCCACACCGGTGAACTCAACCACGACTTCGACTCTGTACCCCAGAACATCCGCATTCCCCCAGTAGAAGGACGGTGCGTACCCCCACCCGAGCGCCGTTCGCTGAGTGGAGTGCGGCAGGGTGTGTACCGGAACCGGCCTGGACTCGTACACCAGATTGCGGGTCACGATACCCTGAGCGGTAGGCTCGAGGCGGTACATCTTGACCTGAAGCGTACCCTCCGGGTGGATTCCCAGGCCGGTCCGTGCGGACTGCAAATACAGGGTGAAGGCAAATCCCTCGGGATTGGGATCGCCCTCCGGATCGAAGCTCCGGAAACATGCGGGCTCCGGCTGGAAGAAGGGAATGACTTTCATCACGGGATCGGTGGAGTACCCCGGCAGCCGGTGGGCCTGGCTCTGATCCGGACCGAAAAGCTCGGCGTGGCCCGGCTCGGCGCAACCCGGAATCGCGCCGATCAGCAGAAGGACGGCCGCTCGGCGGGGCAGATGAGACGCAATTCGCGGATTGGACCGGAGTTTCCACATTGTTTCATCGTCCAGCAGGGGTGGGGCCGCCCAGAGTTTGCCAGTTCCCTGATTCTTCCGCCGCTTTCAGCCGCGTTTCGGAGGCTGAGAACGCGGTCACAACGGTCGCATTCCGGGAGAATCCACAAACCCGGGCGGACCCGCGAAGGCCGGCCGCGCCTTGGCACGGCTACGGATCCTCGTGGGCCACCAGAATCGGTCCGTACACGCCCTTATCCTCTACGACGGCCCGGCTGATCTGGGTCGGCTGCGGCACGCTGGGGCCGTAGACGTCCGGATTCGGGCCGTAGAGGTCGCGATCCTTCAGGGGCGTCGCGGACGGCTCCTTTCGACCGGGCGTCCGGGGTTGGGCCTCCGGATCCACGGGCTGCAGCCCGACGTCCTCCTCCGCGAGGATGCGCAGGCCTTCCATCAGCCGGTGGCGCTTGACGCGGTCCGGAATGATGTCGGACTGGTCGCGCATTTTCGTCGAGATGGCGTACGCGTCATCCTCCGTGCGGCAGACGTTCACGGTCAGCACGATCAGCAGCTCCGTCCGGCGCGCCTCCACGGTGGTCGCCCGGAACAGCGCGCCCAGCAGGGGGATGTCGCCGACGATGGGCACCTTGGTCTCCGTCTGCGACTCGTTGGTCTGGATCAGACCGCCGATCACGACCGTCTCGCCGTCCTTCACCGTGACAACCGTTTGGGCCGTGCGCTTGGTGATGATGGGCGCGTTGAACCCCTCGGAAATCTGCACGGTCGAGGGACTGAGCTGCGAAATCTCCGGCGCAACCTCCAGGTTCACATACCCGTCCGGGTTGATGTGCGGGGTCACGGTCAGAATGATGCCCGTGTCCTGGTAAGTCACCGTCGACGAGATCTGCCCCGAGTCGGACGTGGACGTCCCCTGGACGATCGGCACCTGGTCGCCGATCTGGATGTTCGCCTCCGAGTTGTTCGCCACGAAGATGGTCGGCCGGGACAGAATCTCCACGATGCCGTTGGACTGCAGCGCCTTGAACAGGAAGTTGAAGTCCTCGCCGGTGATGGAGAAGCTGAACCCCCCCAGCGAACCGGCCACGGAGGCCGCCCCCAGGTCTGTGCCGGCGACCGTGTCGTGTCCGTGTCCCTGCACGGTGTCGTTGGGTCCGACCACCGCGTTCTCCGTGAAGTTCAGATCCTGCACCGCAAACTCGAATCCCACGCCCACGGTGTCCGTCAGGGTCACCTCCGCCACCAGCACCTGGATCATCACCTGCGGCGGCGGCCGATCAATCTGCGAAATCATGGTCATGTAATGGGAGTAGAACCGCGGGCTGACGCCCAGCAGCACGCTGTTGCTGCCCTCGTCGGAGATGGCCGTCACGTGCCGCTCCGCCCGGCGCTGGGCAGCGGTCTCGTCGTCCACATCGCGGAGCCGCTCGGTCTCCTGATCCGCGAACGAGGTCAGGGCGGTCGCGATCTCATCCGCCGTGATGTACTTCGCTTCGTAGATTTCGAGCACGCGCTCGTCCACGTCCGGCGCGTCCAACATGCGTACAAGCTGGTCCACCATTCGCAGGTCGATCTCGGTGCCCGCGGCGAGCACGGTGTTGGTCCGGCGGTCCGAGGAGAACTTCATGGGGACCTTCGTGCCCAGGCCGATCTTGCCTTCCGCCACCAGCGACTGCAGGTTGCCGATGGTCAACTGCGTGTCGATATCGCCGGTCCCTCGCCCGCCGGACTCCTCGAACAGGTCCTGCAGCTTCGAGACCACCTCTTCCGCATCCGCGTTGACCAGCGGGAACAGGCGGATTTCGGCGAGCACGGGCGGCATGCGGTCGAAGGTGGAGATCAGGCTCTCCAGCATCTCCATGCTGCCCGCCGGGGCCATGACCATCAGCGAGTTCGTCTTCTGGTCCGCCTTGATGGTGATGTCCTGCCGCACAAGGCTGCGAACCTCCTTCCGGCCGTCGGGCAGGGTGGTCTCGAACCTGATGATGGCCGCCTGCTCATCTCGACCCACGCCGCCGCCCGGGGCAATCAGCGTCTCATCCAGCACCTGGGCGAAATCCTCGGCCAAGGCGCGTTGAAGCCGGATGACTTTCACCATCATCTCCGGCCCGGGCTGGGTCGTATCCAGCTTGTGGATGATCTCGGCGATGTTGGCCATCTCCGACGGCGCGGCCCAGACGATCAGGGCGTTCGTCCGCGGGTCGGGCTCAACCGCCAGCACGTCCGCCCGGCCGGCGCCGCCCTGGGTGCCCGCCTGAGACTTGAAGAGCGTCTCGAGGCGATCGGCCACGGCCTCGGCCTTGGCCGCCTTGAGCGGGAAGATCTCGACCTGCCTGGCGATTTCCGACGGCTTGTCGAGCAGCCGCAACAGGCCGGCGATCAGCGTGTGGTCCTCGCGGGCCGCCGTGCAGATCAGCGTGTTAGTCGCCTCCTCCGCCTGGATAAAGATGGGGGAGCGTTTCTCGTCGCGACCCTCGTCCCGCTTGTCGAACATCTCCTGCATCATGGGGGCCAGCCGCGCCGCCGAGGCGTTCACGAGCGGGTACACCTCGAAGGTGGCGGACGGCGGGCCCGCCTCCACGTCGATGATGGCCAGCAGGTTCGCGCATCGCTTCAGGGCGTCGCGGGTGCCGGTCACGATGAGAATGTTGTTCCGAGCGTCGGGAATGATGGTCGGCTCGGGGAACAGGTCCGGCTCACTGGCGCTGGATCGGACGCCTTCGAACATCTTCTCCATGGTGTCGGCCAGTTTGATGGCGTCCGCGAACTTCAGCGTGAAGATCTCGGTCTTGCTGTCGACGTTCAGCGGCTCTTCCACGTCCATCTGGCCGATGAGCTGCTCGATGATGGTCAGGTTCGGCTTGGACGCGCTGACGATGATGGAATTGGACCGCGGGTCGTCCACCAGGGCGACCTCCTGGCGCGCCTCGATCAGGTTGCTCTCCAGGCCCTTCTGCGGGTGGTACAGCCCCTGGTCGAACAGGTCCGAGATCTTCTCGCCCACGTCCTTGGCCACTGCGTTCTTCAGCGTGAACACGCGAATCACGCCCTCCAGGCTGGGCTCGACGTCTATGGCCTGGATGATGCGCACCATCTCATCGTAGTTCGCCTTGCTGGAGGCCGCCAGGATAATGTTCGTCGAGGCGTCCGTGGCCAGGGCGACGCGGTCCGTCGGGTCCTCCTCCTGGCCCTTGACCAGCCGCTGCTGGAGCCGCTCCTCGAACAGGTCCTGCAGCATGTCCGACACCTCGCCGGCGTCATTGTGCTGGAGTTGGATCAGCCGAATCTCCGCGATGGGGGCCAGCGGCTGGGCTTCCAGCCGGTCCACCAGGCTCTTGATCGCCTCGTAATCATCCGGCGACGACGCGATGACCAGCGAGTTGCTCCGCTGGTCGGCCACCACGATGGGCAGGTCTTCCGGCAGCTCGGCCTCTTTCCGCATGTCGGCCTTGCGCTGCCAGAGGTCCTCGATCTTGGAGGCCAGGTCGGCGGCGGAAGTGTTCTTGCACGTGATGAGGCGGATGTGCTCGAAAAGCTCCTCGGCCGGGGTGTCGAGCTGCTCCACGATCCGCAGCAGTTCCGCGTAGTTCTCCGTCGAGGCCGACACGATCAGCGAGTTCGTCCGCTCGTCGTTCGTCACGTACACCCGCTCACGCTCGATGGCTGACTTGCCCGCGTCCCGCTTCTCCAGCGATTCCAGCCGGGCCGTGAACAGCTCGTCGATCACCTTGGCCAGCCGGCTGGCGGAGCTGTGCTCCAGCGGGACGATCTGCAGGGGGAACTTGATCTCGCTGCTCTCCTGGTCCAGCTCGGCGATGATGCGGGCGGCCAGGGCCACCTGCCCGGGCCGGCCGGTGACGATCAGCGTGTTCGTCCGCAGGTCGGCGCTGATGGCGATGTTATAAACCAGGGCCTCGCCGACTACGCCTTCCGGCACTGCGTGGGTGCTCTCCGAGCCCGGGGCGGGCTTGGGCAGGTCCTTGCCCTGCTTGAACATCTCCTCCAGCAGCTTCCGGACCGTGTCCGCGTCGGCGTACTTGAGATTGAAGATCTGCAGGCCCATCTCCGTGGCCAGCGGCACGCCGTCCAGCACATCGATCAGGGCGGCCAGCGGCTCGATGTTCTCCTCTGCGGTGGCCACAATCAGCGACTGGGTCCCGTCGTCCGGGATGATTCTTATGGGCTTCTGCAGGTCGACCGGCGGCAGCTCCTCGCGGGTGCCGTCGCTCTTCTGCTTGAGCATCTGCAATCGGCGGATGGTTTCCGCGGCCGCGTCCTTGCCCGTGTCAACGGCCAGCAGCTCCTTGAGCGTGTCGGCCATGTCCTTGGCCTTGTTGTTGAGCAGCGGGAACAGGACGAGCTTGATCTGGCCGAAGCCCTCGCGCGGCTCCGCGTCGATTTCGTTAATGATGGCCTGGATCTTGTCTCGCTCGCCGGCCGGGCCGAACACGGTGATCCGGCCCGTGTCGTCAAAGGCCTGCACGTCGAAGTCGGGCCCGGTGGCGCCCTGGCGATCCCGCAGCTTCTGCAGGATGTCCGTCAGTTGCTCCGCGACCTGGCTGGGCTTGCGGTATCGCAGCTCGAACGTCATGAGTTCAAAATCAGGGATGCTCGGCGGGACGGCGTCGATGGCCTGAATGATCTGCACCGTCTGCTCCATCTTCTGCGATGGGGCGGCCACCAGGATGATGTTCTCGGACAGGGCCGAGACCGTCACTTTCTCTTCCGGACGCTCGGTCCCCGTCCGCTTGTACAGGTCGTCCAGGATTTTCTGCACGCCCTGAGCGACATCCGCCGCCTTGCGCGACTTCAGCGTCAGAATCTGCAGGTCGCGGGCGGGGATCTCCTCGTCCAACTGCTCAATGAGGGCCTGGATGATGGCCACGTCATCCGGGTGGCCCAGGATCAGCAGCCCGGTGCCGACGGTCTCGATCGTGATGTCACCGCCGGTGAGCTGGATCTGGCCGAAGTCGATGGCGCCGCGCGGGGTCGCGGGGGTGGTGGGCGCGCTGCCGAGTGATACTCGCGTCGGCGGGGCCGGTTCCTCCGCTGCAGGGGGCGGCGGCGTCTCGGCGGGCGGGCGTTTTCCCTCGCGGGCCGGCGGTTCCGCCCGATCCGCGCCGCGGGGCGATCGGCCGGCCGGTGCGGCGGGCTTGCCGTCGGGCTTGGGCCCTTCCTGGCCTGCGGCAGGCGCATCGTCGGCCGGCTTGTCTTTGGGTCGGGCACGGGCGGGCTTCTTCGGCGCCGGCGCGGGAGCGGGAGGATCCTCCTGTGCGGGCGTTCCTGCCGTGGACTGCACGGATGACTCCAGGCTGGCCAGCAAGGCTCGGACCTGTTCGGCAAACGGGTCCGCATCCTCGTCGCTGTCGTTGGGCGAACTCGATTCGGCCGGAGCCGGCTGAGCCTTTCGCTCCGCCTGCCGGGCCAGGGCCTCGAGCATCCTCTGCTCCAGAATCCGCTCTGCCGTCAGACCGTCGGCCGGGGCCGGCTCGGTGGCGGGCGGATCGGCATAGGCCCACAGGCTCACCAGCATCAGAACGCTCGTCAGAATCCAGGGGACGCGTTTCATAGCGTGTCTATCCTTCCTTGCCGGCGGACCGACGCAACGCCCGACCGACCGCCTCATCCTCAAGGCCGCTTTCCCGACTCCCGGTCCGCATGGCGGACCCTACAGCTTTTCCCGACTCCCGGTCCGCACGGCGGACCCTACTTCATCCTTGTGGGACCGGCTTTCCAGCCGGTCTTTCCCTGTGGGACCGGCTTTCCAGCCGGTCTCGCCAGGGCGCGCCCTACAATCTGCAATCGGTCCGCGATCGCCAAATCCATCACCATCTGCGGAGCACACCTTCAGGGTTGCCACCCGGTCTTACCGGCGACGTGGCCGGGCGCCGCCTCGTGTGCCGCTGCCGGACGTATTATCCTCCATGACGCCTTGGAGAACACCCTTGATTTCGTCCGGGCTCATGTTCTTCGGACGAATGATGACGGCCGTCCGGCCGCCCACCGGCCCCTGCTTCTCGAGGGTCCGGATGAGGTTCTCCACCTCTTCAAACCGGGACCGCGCACCGGCCAGCAGGATGCTGTTCGTCCGCCGGTCCGCGCTGAGCACCACGCGGTCGGCCTGGGCCTTGCCGCGGCTGGAACTCATGCTTTCCTTGACCTTGGCGTCGGCGTCCAGCAATTCCTGCAACATGCTTGCCAGCTCTGTTACATCCACACCGGGCTGAAGCGGCACAACCTTGATGCCCGTCTCCAGGCTCGCGTCCTCCGTGTCGAGCGTGTCGACCATCGTCCGGATCAATGACATGTCCGTCGGGTTCGCCCGAACGATAAGCTGGTCTGACGGATCGTCCGCGACGATCACAGGGACCATCTGGGTGGCCGTCGCCCCCCGGCCGCCCCGGCCTCGCGCGGTGTCGACGAACATCTGGGTGAGGATGGGCTCGATCAGGGACGGCGTAGCGTACTTTAATTTCATGAATTCCGGGCGGTTACCGCCGTCCAGAATCTCCACGTCAATCTCCGCGATGACCGCCGCGACGCGGTCGAGCTGGTCCTTGCCGCCGGAGACCACAAGCGAGTTCGTAGCACTGGAAACGCTGATTCTCACGTCTCCGCTGAGGCCGCCGGCGGCACCGCCGCGGCGTCCGCCAGTACTGCTGCCGGGCTTTTGGAGGTACGTTTCCAGGATGCCCTGCATCTCCGTCGCGTCCATGAACTTCAGCGCGAAAGTCCGGATTTCGCCCGGGCCGCGCTCCGGCGTGTCCAACTGCTCCAGGACGGCCATGATCTCCTCGAACTCGGTGTCCCTCGCCTTGATCAGAAGAGTGTCCGTGCCGGGGGTATGGGTGATGGAGATGCCGCCGCGTTGGGGCATCCAGGACCGCCGCCCGCCCCCGCCCCCCTCGGAAAAGACTTCCGTAAGGGTCTGGGCGATGTTGTCCGCATCGCCGTGCTTGATCTGCACGATGCGGACCTGCTGGGCCACGTCGCTCTTAGTATCCACCTGCTTGACCAGCTCCTCGATCCGCTTCATGTTCTCGGGCGAGGCGGTCACGAAGATGCTGCTGGAGCCCCAGTCCGGCACGGCTGTCACCTGGTCCCGGGCTGTCCGGCCGCCCCGGAAGGACTGGGTGATCATCTCGGCCACGTCCCAGACCATCCCGTAGGTCAGCTTGAAGGCTCGGAACTGCCGGTCCTTCTCCAGGTCGGGCTCGACGTCGAGTGATTCGATGAGAGGAGACAGTTCCGTCATCTCCTTGTCGCTGGCGAAGACCACCAGGGCATTCGTACCGGGGTCGGCGGAGATGCGCATCTGCTCGCCGCGGCGGGTGCTGACCCGCTGAAACGCCGCGCTGAGCGTGCGGGCGAGGTCTTCGGCGTTGGCGTGCTCGATCTTGACGACGCGCGTGGCCCGGACCTGGCTGCCCTCCACGTCGACTTCCTTGATGAGCGAGGCCACCTCCGCATGACGCTTGGCCGAGGCGGACACGACCACCGACTGCGTGCCGTGCTCCACCACCGCGGTCACCTGGTCTCGCGGGCTGGCCCGGTACTGGCTGTACTGGGCGTTGATGGCGTTGACGATGCCGCTCGGATCGGCGAACTGCACCGGATAGACCTGGACCGTCCGCTCGGCATCGCCGGTGGGCTTCACGTCCAGGTTTTCCACCATGGCCTGCACCTGCATGAGTTCCGCCTCCGTGGCGAACACCAGCAAGGAGTTGGTCCGCGTTTCCGCGAGGATCTGCATGGTGGTATCACCCTGCCGGGCCCGCTGGGTCGCCCGGAACAGGGTCTGGAGCTTCTGGGCGACCTCATCGGCGTTGGCTTCCTTCAGCGGGATGAGGTGCGTGGTGCGGCTGGTGCCCTCCACGTCAATCTTTCCCAGCAGTTCCTTGATCTTCGCCTGGTTCTGCGGAGAGGCCGTTGCCACCAGGGCGCTGGTCCCCCACGTGTAGCCGAACGACACCTCATCTTCCGCCCGCTGCCCGCGGGTGCGTGGGAAGGCGGCGTTCAGGGCGTTGATGGTGGAGCCGGGATCGGCGTACTTCAGGTCGTAGACCTCCACGATGCGCCCGGTCAGGTTCGTCGGCTCCTGGTCCAGTTGAACGATGATCTGCTCGACCTCCTCGATCTCGGCCGGCGCACCGGACATGATCAGCAGGTTCATCGCGTCGTCCGGCGTGACGGTAACCGGCAGTTGACCCGTCCGAGTTCGACCGCCCTTCGCCCCGAGCACCTGGTTCACCGTATTGGCCACGTCCGACGCTCGCGCCTTGTGCATCGTGTAGAAGTGTGTGACCTTGCCCTGCCCCTTGTCGACGTCCAGCTCCTTGAGGAGGCCTTCGATCCTGGCATGGTTGTCCAGGCTGGCCGTCACGGCCAACTGGGTCGAAGAGACGACAGCCGGCATAACTTGGTCCTTCTCAGGAAGGCGTGTGCCTGACACGCGGAACAGCGTGTTGATCGCGTTCGCCGCGGCACTTGCGTCGATCCACTCAAGCGTATAAGACCGCAGGGTCCGTTCCGTTTGCATCTTGGCCGGCACGTCCAGGGTCGCCACCAGCGTTTTGACCTGCTCCAACTCCGCCTCGGTGGAGAACACCAGCAGGGAGTTCGTCCGCGAATCGGACATGATCTGCATGGTGGTATCGCCCTGGCGTGTGCGTGTGGTCTGCCGGAAAAGCTGCTGGAGTCTCTGCGCGACCTCGTCCGCGTTGGCCTCCGTCAACTCGATCGTGTGCGTGGTGCGGCGGGTGCCCTCGACGTCGATCTTCTCGAGCAGTTCCTTGATTTTGGTCTGGTTCTGCGGGGAGGCCGTCGCGACGAGCGCACTGGTGCCCCAGGTGTAGCCGAACGCCACCTCGTCCTCCAGCCGCTGCCCGCGGGTGCGCGGGAAGGCGGCGTTCAGAGCGTTGATGGTGGAGCCGGGGTCGGCATACTTCAGGTCGTAGACCTCCACGATCCGCCCGGTCAGGTTGGTCGGCTCCTGGTCCAGTTGGACGATGATCTGCTGGACCTCCTCGATCTCCGCCGGCGTGCCGGAGAGGACCAGGAGGTTCATCGCGTCATCGGGCACAACCGTCACCGGCAGTTGGCCGGTGCGGGTGCGACCCCGCACGCCGATGATCTGGTTGACGGTGTTCGCCACGTCGGAGGCCCGGGCGTTCTTCATGGTGTAGAACTGCTGCACCTTGCCCTGGCCCTTGTCCACGTCCAGTTCTTTCAGCAGGTTCGCGATCACCTCGTGGTTGTCCGCACTGGCCGTCACCACCATCTGAGTGGTGGAGACCACGGCGGTGCTGACCTGGTCGATTTCGGCCATCCGCACGCCGGAGACGCGGAACATGGTGTTGATGGCGTTGGCCGCGGCGCCGGCGTCGAGCCATTCGAGCGAGTACGTGCGCGACTCCCGCGCGGTGAGCATCCCGGCGCCTTCCTTGTCCAGTTCGGCAACCATCGTCTTGATCTGATCGACGTTGGCCTGGCTGGCCAGGACGACGATCTGCTTGCTGGAGACGCGCGGCGTCACCGAGACCGTGAGTTCGGCCGGGTTGACGTTCTGCACCTGGGCGTCGCGGTAGGCTTTCTGCCGGTTCGCGAACTCCTGGGATATCTGCGCGGCCGCGTCGTCCGCGTTCAGGTACGCGAGCTGGATGGTCTCGGTGATCAGCGGAATCGTCGGCGTGCCGGCGAACTCGTCCAGCTTGTCGATGACCTGGCCCTTGATCTCCTCCTGCTGCTTGCGGGTGCCGCGGACGAGCACGGTGTTCGTGGCGAGGTTCGCCTCGGCCCGCGGCGGGTCGAGCCCGTCCAGCGTCCTTCCCCCGAAGAGGTTGTTGATGTTCCGCGCCACGTCCGCCGCCTGGGCCCGGGCCAGGTGATACACGACCGTCTCGATCGCCACGGGCTGGGCGTCCGGGACGTCAATCGTCTTGAGCACCTCCTCCACCAGGCGGAACGTCGACGTGCCGCCCATCACGATGATGGAGTTCGTCCGGGCGTCCGCCGTGGCGCTGAATACGTCCATCTTGGACAGCGCCTGCCGGCTCCCCCCGGCAAGACCGCGTACCATGGCCTGCATCTGATCCAACACGAGCGTTGCGCGGGCGTAGTTGAGCTTGTAGATCCTCATGTCGATGAGCGTCATCGGCTTGTCGAGGATCTCCACCATCGACTCGATCTGCGGCATCAGCTCATCCGGCGCCTTGACGAACAGTTGCATGGTGTCGTCGTCACCGACGATGTTCATCACCGCGTCGCGGCCGGTCTGGCCCAGGGCGGTCTTAAGCTTCTCCGCCAGCACGGTGGGCGTGGCCTCCTTGACGAGGATGACCTTGGGCTTGCTCTCCTCCAGGGCCTTGGTCTTCATGCTCTCGATGCGCTGCGCGAGCTCCTCACGCAGCTCCACGGGGGCCGCAATAAACAGGGTGTTGGTTTCCGATTCGGCGGTGATGACGACCCTTTTCGCGCCGCCGGCGCTGCTCCTGGAGGTGTAGGCCGTCCCGAGCGCCTTGGAGACGCGGGTGGCGTCCAGGATGCTCGGCAGCGGGAACTCCATGACCTGGGCGTCGATCTGCTGGTCGAGCGTTTCGATCAGCTCTTCAATCCGGGGAAAGTCGATGCTCAGGGCGCTGATAACCAGGGCGTTGCCGTCCTCGTCTACAATGACGGTTGGTTCATTCAATCCGGACGGATCGAAGCCGCTGGTCGCCTGCCGGCGGCCCGTCGTTCCGGCCTTGAAGAGCCGCTCGAGCTGCGGAGCGATCTTCTTGGCGTCCGCATACTTCAGAACGCGGGTCCGCAACTCTCGCTGGGGCACATCCTGGGCTTCCAGCTTCGCCACCAGCTCTTCCACCAGCTTGATGGCCGGTGGGGGGCCCATCACCATCAGCGTGTTCGTGGCCGGGTTGCTGGTGAGGTTGATGTCCTCCGCCACGTTGATGCCGGCCTCTTCGGCGCCGGCCATCTCGATGATTTGCTCACCCATCTGGGCGGCCGCCGCGGCAGCGGCCGCCGCAGTGGCCCCGCCGCGCGGCGTGGGTCGCGTGCCCCCCGTCCGGCCCCGGCCGATGCCCAGCAGCGACTTGAGCAGCGCCTCCACCTCGCCGGCGTTGAGCTTCTTGAGCTCAATGATTTTGAAATCCTCCTGCTTCTCGCTCTTGCGGTCGATGGTGGCCAGCAACTTCACGATGCTGGGGAAATCCTGCGTGGCGGCGCGGATGACCAACGTCCGCGTCCGCGGATCGGGCACCACCCGGATGTTGCCGGCCATCGCCGCCATCTGCTGCTGGAGCATCTGCTGCTGTTGCTGCGCCTGTTGCTGCGCCTGCTGTTCCGGGGTCGGTTGGCCGGGTTCGCCGGGCCGTCGACCGCCCCTTTCCCCTTCCGGCTGGCCCGGCTGACCGGGCTGACCGGGCTGGCCCGGCTGGCCGCCGGGCTGCTGACCCCGCTGCGTGCGCGGCGTGGGAATTCGCTGCTGAGGGATATTGAACATCGCCTCCAGAAGCTGCGCGGCGACTCGCACGTCCACGTACTTCATCCGGTACACGCGAATGTCCGGCGGCAGCGGGACGTCGCCCAGATCGGTCCCGAGTTTGTCCAGCATGTCGCGGATGTCCGTCAGGTCCCGGCCAAGCCCTTCCAGGATGAGGACGCCGGTCTGATTGTCGTACCGAATCTTGACCGGCACCCGCTCCGGCTCCGTGGTTTCCGCTTCGGCATTCGTCGCGTCTTCCATGGGGACGTCCGGGCCGACCATCGCGCGACGTACGTCGTCGACTGTCGCTTGCGGCGAATCGTCAGCCGGCTGGGTGGTCGGCGGCTTCTTCTCTTCGTCGGTGTCGGTCAGGGCTGCCGTCGCGGCCACCAGTACATCGAGGTCGGCAACCAGGCCGGCCGGCAGCACGCAAGGGAGCGTCTGGCTTTCCTCAATGCCGGACGTGTCCGCCGGACTCAGCGGCGTCACCTGCTCAACCAGGCTCTCGTAGTCAATGGCATTCGGGTCCGCGGCGTCCACATCAATTGGAACCCCCGGAAACCGGCTTTGCAGAATCAGGGCAATCTCCCTGGCGGACAGGCCCACGCGGGGAATCGGCACCGCCAGGGTCTTCAACGCGGTCTGTTCCCTGGACGGCTTGTCGATGTACTCCCGGATCCACTCCTCCACCTGCGGGAACGTGCCGGGATCACCGCGCAAGGTGAGGAGTTTGGTGAATGAGATGTAATCGACCTTGGGACCCTTACCTTCCTCGTAGAACTGGTCGATCATGCCCTCCAGTTGAAACACCGCGTCATACGGATCGGCCCACATTAGCTCGATCATCTTGGTGGGAAGATGGTCAGAGCTCGTTGACCCAACCTGCGGCTCTTCCTCCTCCGTTCCTTCGTACAGCGCATGCAGCGAGTCAATCTGCGCGATCTTGGCCGGGCTGGCCATGACGACCATGGTGCCGCCCCAGGTGTCCGTCACGAGGGCGATGTCCTTGCCCTTGCGCGGACCGCCCACAGGCGCGAACCAGTCGTCGGTCTTGGGCTTCGGAGGCAGACCCCCGGAGTCCACCAAAGTGAACACGATGTCGGCGAAGTCTTCCGGGGCACAATTCCGCAACGTGTACACTTTCGTCGACGCCCCCGTGTCCGCTTCCGCATCCAGCAGCCGAATCCAGCCCTCCACCTCGTTCACCTGCTCGGCGTGGCCGGCCAGTACCAGGGCGTTGCCGCCCGGAGCGGGCAACACGGTCACGTCCTGACCGGATGGGCCCGCCGGCGAAGCGGCCGGCGTGGGCGTCGGAGGCGAGCCAGGGGCCCCGCCCCTGCGAGCGCCGCCTCGATCCGGCCGGCGGATCGCGGCCGTCCGCGTGCCGCCGCTGAGCATGGCGTTGATGGTGTTGGCCATCTCCGTCGCGTCGGCCTTCTCCAGTTTCACCGTGCGGATGACCCGCGGGCCGTCACCCACGCGATCCAGCTCGGCGATCATCATTTCCGCCTCGGCCATGAGCACGCCCGGGGCAACCACCAACAGCCGGCCCTTGGTCGCGTCGGGCTCAACCAGCAGGCTCGCCTGGGCCGGGCCCTTGCCGCCGGGCGCCGCCGCCTTGAGCGCCCCCGAGGCGACGGCCTCGGCGTACTTCATGTCCAGAAAGCTCCGGAGCAGTTGGGCGGTCTGGTTCGCGTCGGCATTTTCCAGCTCGAAGAAGCGTACCTGGGTCGCGTCGCCCGCCTGCGGCACGTCCAGCTCTTCCAGCAGGCCGGCAATCTTGCCCATGGTCTCCGTCGGGGCGATCACCAGAAGGCTGTTCCCAATCTCGGCGATTTTGACGTCGCTGCCGGAAACGCTGACCGCCACCGGCGCCTGAGGCTGATTGCCTGGCCGTCGCGGCGGGCGGCGGACCGGTGCCTGCGGCCCAGCCTGATCCAGGATCAGGGCCTGAATCACGCCACGGGCCTCGGCCGGCGCGATGTACCTCAGCCTGAACGTGCGCTGCTCCAGGGATGCGTCGATGTCATACCGGGCGACCAGCTCCTCCAGCCGCGTCATCTGGGCCGGCGAAGCGCCCGCGACGAGCACCGCATCGGCGTCGGCCGCCAGCTTGACGGCCTCGGCCAGCCCCATCTGGGTCAGAATCTGCTGGAGGGTCTCCACGATCTGCTGAGGCTCCGCGTGCGCCACGGGAACCCGCTGCCACTCGATCGGGATTTCCGCGTCGGCATCAAGGTCCTGGATGAGCGGCCAGTAGCGATCGTTCCACTCGTCGTCCGAACAGAGGACGTAGAGCATGTTGGTGCTGTCATCGCCCTGGAACTTCTCTCCGGTTTGCGCGGCGGCGGTTGGGCGACGCGGGGCTTGCCTGCCTCTGCGGGGCGCGGCGGCCGCCGGGGCCGTCGGGGCTGCCCCCGCGTCCAGGGCCTTGAGCATGTTGGCCACCACGGACGGCCTGGCGTGCCGCAGCCGGGCCTTGTGCAGGGTTTCCTCATCCTGGGCCACGTCCAGTTCCCTCAGGATGGTGACCGCCCGTTCGATGTCGGCGGCGGTGCCACCGGCGATGATGACGGACGTGCCCGACGGGTCGGCCACGAAGCGAAGCCCGCTTCCGTCGCCGTGGATGATGTCAAACAGGGTCTGGGCCTCGGTGACCCGCTTTTCCAGGTCTGTCGTGTTTTCCATTTCCACTCGCCGGTAGGGGTCCGGCTGCACCACGTCGAACTGGGCGACGAGGTCATGCACCTGCTGCACCTGCTCGTCGTCACCGACGACGATGAGCTGGTTCTGGTCCGGGCGAGGGATGATGGTCAGGTTGTCAGCGTTTACGTTCGCCGGAGGCGCGGCCGCTCTGGGCTGGCGGGGCGGGCGGCGCTGCGGCGCCGCGGGCGCACCCGGGGCGCCGGTGAGGATCGGGTTGGCGATGGAGAGGAAGTCCTCCACGGCAATGTGCTGAAGCTGAATGACGACGGGGGCGAAATCGCGGGACTCGCGAATGTCGATCAGGGCCAGGAACTCGCGGATTTCCTGGATCTTCTCGGGCACGGCCCGGAACAGGATACGCCGGTTCGCGTCGTCGGCGTACGCGTCGATGGGCCAGGCGTCCGCCGCCGTGGGCTGAGGGGCGCCGCGCCGGACCTGGGGGCGGTTCACCGCGGCATCGCTGAAGCCGCTGACCATCTGCTTGAGGGTGTTCAACGCCTGCGTGGCCGGCACGTACCGGACCTCCAGGATTTCCAGCCGGGTCGGGTTGGGCGTCTGCCCGCCTTCGGCGAACTTCTTCACCAGTTCAATGAACTTGTTCACGTCGCGGGCCAGCGCGAAGATGGTGATGGAGTTCGTCTGCTGGAACTGAGACGTCAGGACGTAGTCCGGCAGGAAATCCCGAAAGGGCGTGAGGTCGTCGATGGTGCCGCTCTCCGGCGTGTAGAGCACCATCACCAGTTCCATCTCGTCGAGATTGGCCTCGCGGTACAGCGACTCCTTGACGTAGATCCGGCCCTGCGGAAGAAACCGCTTCATGTCCGATACCCGTCGAACCGCGAAGCCGTCCTTCTCCTTCTGGATGTAGTACTGCTGCGGGTGAGCGAACAGAAGGTTGCGGACCCGACTCAGCACCCTCTCGTAGTCCAGGACTTCCGTGGTCACGAAATTGACGGGGCCGCCCGGGGGCCGCTCGCCGAGGACGGCCACGCCCGTGGCCCGCTGGAACCCGTCGATCAGGTCGGCGTACGTGCCGTCCTTGATGCTGAACTCGTACTTCCGCTCCTCCGGCGGCTTGCCCAGGTTGTCCGGGCTGACGATCACGCTGTCGGACACCGGGGCGGAGCGCTCGGCGGGCGGACCCATGTAGTCCTGCGGCTCCGGGTTGCGAGGCGCACTCCGCGGGGTTGTGCGCCGCTGCACGCCCGTCGAAGAAGTGTTCGACTTGCGAATGTTGCTGGAGGGCGGGTCGGCGCTCGGACCGGCCGGGGCCAGTTGCGCCCAGACCAGGCAGGCCGCCCAGGCCCAGATCGCGGCAGCCCGTGCCGCCCCGTATGTCGCCGTCTTGTGCGTACTGCTGCGAATCATCGTTCTGTCCTCGCTGTCCGGCGGGATCTCCACTGGCGTCCCGCCTCAAGGTCTCGGGGCCGGATCGGTCTCGGCGATCACGCCGACGCCGATCGCACAACACCCTCCCCGCGCGCCGTTGGTCCGGCCGTTCCCATCGGACGGGCGGACGGGGAACCCACGCCCTCGTCCGCGCCGGTGACGGCCGGCGCCGTCTCCACCGCCGGTCCGTCCGGTCCGTTTGTATTCATCTCGTCCATGCCGTTCGTGTCCGGATCCATCGGGTACTCTTCGTCCTCCGGCGTTTCCGCCGGCTGCGGTTCAAGTCCCCGGTCGGGTTCGTCGTCCGCGCCCTCGCCGGCATCGTGTCTCGACGGCACCAGGGGTCCGACCGGGTCTTCCAGGGCCTTCAGATTGGCGACGCCGACCAGAACTTCGGGATAGGCAGTCGCGGTTTCCACCGGCACGCAGTCTGCCAATCGCTCGCCGGTGGGGTAGAAGTATTCTTCTCCGTCCTCTGTACGCGTCACGGCGCCCAGGGGATGCACCCAGATGATGGTGCCGCCGTCAAGGTCGTCCCCAATGCCCTTCTGTTCACGCAGCGTGCTGTTTACGCGGCTGCCGATGGTCACGTCGCTCCCCCCGTACCTCCAGACCATCGTGATGAACTTCTCATCGCGGAGCGGGTCAAAATTCCGCTGACGCTCAGGGGGTCCCGGGGCTTCCACGTCCACCACGACGACGGGGGGCGGTGGCGGCACCGGTTGCGGAACCGGCGGCCAGAACGGCGGTTCGGCCATGGCCAGCAGGTCCGGATCGTTGTGCTTGATGATCGCATCGGGAGGCTCGCCCGGTTTGATCGGACCGGCCGCCTTCATCCGGGGCAGCACGGCGACCTCCAGGTCGGCGTCGATCTTGACTTTGTCCTCCCGAAGCCGGCGGCTGGCCGGCAGGAGCTTGAGGCTGGTGCACTGCGCCACACTGGGCAGCTCGTGCAGGTTCCGCACAAACCGCAGGGCATCGGGCCACGTGCCCTCGGCGGATATCGAGAACCGGATCGTAACGATTCCGGTCCGGGGATCGGGGGTGGATCTCGGTGCGACGCGAGGCCGGTCGAGGTTGGAGGCGCCAATCAACTCGTCGAGGCGCGGCTTGATCTGATGCTCCACGACGCCGGGGTCGGTCGAGCCGGTTCGGTCGACGTATTCCGCGTACCGGGCCTGGTCATCCTGGAACTGGGTTTGAATCTTCTCGAGGTCTTCCAGCTTCTGGCGGGCGTCGGCGATCCGCGTCGTGTAGTCAAACGCGCGGCGCAGGCCCGGCGCCGCGCGAGAGACGACGATCACGCCCGTCACCACCGCAAACCCGATCAGGAGTTTCTTCTCGCTTGCCTTCATCGTCCGTCCGTCTTCTCAGCCGCGGTCGCCTCGCGTGGGCGGCGTGCCGCCGTTCCTCCGGGCCAAATCCGGCCGCCCCCGCGTGCCCACCACGGTAATGTCCAGCTTGCCCGACACAGGGTGCGTTCCGTGTGCCGCGGTGCTGGTGGCCCCGAGCTTCACCTCGTAGTGGCGGCCCGGTGCGCCTTGCACCCGGAACTCCTGCAAACGATTCACCAGCTCCGTCAGGACCTGCGGCACCGTCGCCTTCACCCGAAGGGTGATCAACTGATCCTTCTGCTGCATGGCGATGTCATCCAGCACCAGTTGGTCGGTGCCTGGCAAGCACGCCAGAATGTCGTGCAGCTCGTCAATCCAGATGATCTGTCTTTCCTCCAGGTCGCGAACCGCCCCGACCAGGCTGCTCAACTGGTCCATCTCTCTCCGGTTTGAGCGCGCTTCCTCGATCTGCCTCTCCAGCTCCGCCAGTTGACGCTTCTGCGGCGTGACGGTCTGGAAATACAGAACGCCGGCCGCCGCAAGGAACAGCGCCGCCACGGCGGCCACGATCGGCAGCTTGCGAAGACGTTGCTCCGTCTTCGTCACCACCTTCTTGGGATGCAGAAAATCAATGTGGTCTTCCGGCCGGGACGTCTGGGCCTCGATCAGCCCCAGCACCGCCGCGAAGCCGCAGGCCTCCCGACCCCGATCGCCGTCCCAGCCGAAGTGAACGGCCGGGCTGAACAGCTCGGCGGTCATGTCGAAACGGTCGCGCAGGGCCTCGGCCAGCCGCTCTTCCAGACCGGTATCGCCTCCGATCACCACGTGGTTGATCGTCACGCCCGGCTCTTCCGAGCGGTACGCCTCGACGGACCGTACCACTTCCATCACCAGGGCGTTCAACGCCGCGGACCGTTCGTCACCGCGAGCCGGCGGCGGGCTGCCCGACAGGCGAAGGGACAGTCCCTCATCCGGCGTCGACGGCGGCTCTGTCCGCGATGCCCCGCGGGCGTGCGGTTCGGACTCCCTCGGCACCGCCACGGAAGCCGCCCGCGTGAACGTGAGTTGGCCGCCGGAAATCACGTCGATTTCCGTGAACGTGCTGCCCACGTCCACGAACAGCACCCGCTCGTGGCGACCGGCGTCCAGCACGGCATTGACGGCCAGGCGGTTTGCGTGGGGCCGCAGGCCGGCCCGCATCAGCTTCAGACCCGCCGCCTTCAGGATGGCCCGGTACGAATCGAGCACGTCCAGCCGCACGGCCGCGACCACGGCGCTGAGCGTGCCGCGCTCGCCATCGGGCACGGGGGCCGCGTAGTCGACGGCCGCCTGGGACGCCGGGAACGCCAGCTCTCGCTCAAACTGCATGGCGACGACCCCGGGCAGATCTTCCGGCGCTGCCGGCGGCAGGCCGCGGAGTCGCTTGACCGTCACGCGGTCCCGCGGCAGGCCGATCAGCACGTCGCGGGTCCGGATGCGCTCGCGGTCCAGAAACTCGCGAAGCAGACCGCCAAAGGCCTGCGGATCGGCCGGCCTGACGTCCGGCGGGATGGCAAGGGACTGGACGCGGAGGATGCGGCTGCGGCCTTTCCGGACGGCCGCATGCACCACGCGTACGTCGTGATCGTCCCAGTCCAGGGCGAGGAACTGTTTTTCAACGAGCGCTGGCAACACCCAGTTGCCCTCCTTTCCGTTCATCCTCCAGCCGCAACGGGTATCCGACACCCAGCGGCGTGAGGTCACGGTAGTAGATGATCTGGGCCACCGGCCCCCGCATCTGCAGGGCGGCCTGGATTCGTGAGACGGTGCCCACGTGCGTCGCGAACCCGACGGATTCCACCTCGAACTGGAACCCGCGGGTGGTGACGAACGGAATCACCTCGGCCATCGTCTCCTCGTCCACGACGTTGTGGATGAGGAGCCAGGCCGGCGTGCGCTTGGCGGTGGAGTCCAGCGCAGCCCGCTGCGTCACGATGTCGTCCACCATCTGGGCCGTGAGGTGCGGAACGCAGCGCAGCACCTCCGCCGGCGCGGTGTTCACGTCGATCAGCCCGACCTGCTCCGGCTCAATCCAGAGCGAGAGGCGGTCCAGAATGCGGTGGAAATCCTCCAGGCCAAACGGGCTCGGAAGCCACTGGCCGCCGCCCTGGGGCACGGGCTTGAGCAGGTCAACCAAGCTGTACATGGTGGTCATCCGCACCCGCGTTCCGCCGCGCCGGGTGTTCCTACCGCGGTTGCCGGCGGGCTGGGAAGTCGACGGCTCGCCGCCGGTCCCGTTCGAATTCGCCTCGTCGGAGTAATCCGCGGCCAGGGCGGCGGCGATGAAGTCCAGCTCCTCTTCCGAGAAGTACTCCGCCATATCTTCGCGAATCCCATCGATCCCCTGTCCGATGTAGAACCGCGGCTTGTTGTCGTTGGCCGTGTTGTAATCACGCGAGTAGACCGTCATGTACGGATAGAGACCGCGGTTCAACTCGCCGTCGCCGTCGTCCAGCGGGAACGACAGGTCGCCGTCGTTCTCGTTCGCCGACAGCAGCCCGTTCCGGTCGTAGTCTTCGCCGTACAGAATCTGGCCGGTGAAGCCGCGGACCATGAGAAGCTCCTCGACCGTGTCAAACGGAGCGTTCTTCGGCCGGTACGGCGGATCCAGCGTGGCGTAGTAGGCGGACTCGGCCCCGTGCTCACCCGGGATGTCGTCCTCGTCCCGCCAGTCCATCAGGGCGTCCACCAGCTCCTCGACCGGCGCCTCCGGAAAAATCTGTGTGATCAGGGTCCGGAGCTGGTCGCGGCTGGCGACATTGATGTTCAGTCTGGCCGCCTCGTTCGTCAGTCCGTAGCGAACATTCTGGTCATCCGCCGGATCATCCGCGACAATGCTGAAGAGGAACGCGGGCCGCCGGTCGTTCTCCACCTCGGTGGAATCGGGCAGGCCCAGCTCCGTGGGCTCCAGATCGCCCCGCCAGACGAGGGCGCGGCGCAGCTCGTCCGGATTGCTGTACCACGCGTCCGTCTCCAGACGGCGTTCCCGGAGCAGCAGCATGACCCGCTGGATGCCCGCATCCGCCGCCTGGCGGGCCTGGAACCGGTGAAACGCGCCTTGGGTCACCGCCAGATCGGCGTTCATCTCAAAGGAGAAACTCGCCGCCAGCAGCGCGACAAGCACCAGCACCAGAAGCACCACCGGCAGCACGAAACTCCGGCGCACCCGCCCCGCGGGCGGTTGCGTTCGGCAGAAATGGAGGTTCGCACGTGGGCTCATGATACCGACCTACCGGGCGCTCTCCGCCTCCTCAAACGACGACGCCTCCCGCGTGATCCTCGATCCGAAGAACGGATCGGCCTGCAGCATCCGCACCATCACCACGTACCGATCCTCGTACAGCTCGCGGAGCTGGTAGCCTTCCAGGTTCGCCTCGTCGTCCACGATCTGCAGGCCGCGGTACTCCTCCGGCAGCACCGCCGTATACCCCACCGTGATCCGCACCATCTGCGGCAGCGTGTTTCCCCCCTGAATCTCCCACGTGTCCCACCAGGTCGCTCCGTCGTAATACCGGAACTCGATGAACTTGATCTCCGGGGCGTACAACTCCTCCTTGATCGCCGCGTACTCGTCGGTGCCCTCGTCGCCCTCGATGATCACCGCCTGGTTGAACGTCTGCGTCTCGCGCCGCACCAGACCCAGCGGCCGCGGGTTGCCCTCTTCGTCCAGGTTCTCCTCGTCCCACGCGATGTAGTAGCGCACCTCCCGCAGGTCGAACTGCCCGGCCAGCGGCTGATCCGTGATCTGCCGCCGCCGCATCAGTTCCTTGCTCGGCAGGGTCAGCGTGTAGACCGAGATCGCGTTCTTCATGCCGATCAGACCGGTGCCGTACCCCGTCGTGTAGCCGGTGGCCGTTCGCACCTCCTCGGCGATTCGGTCCAGCACGACGCGGGCCAGTTGCAGGTCGCGAGTCCGCTGAAGGCCGTCGTCACGGGCGACCAGCGACGACGAGTAGAACGAGTAGAGCGTGCTCAGCAGAACGACGAGCAGGCCCGTGGCGATGATCATCTCGATCAACGTAAAGGCGGACCGGGTTGTCCGGGTTCCACGTCTCACTGCGCCTGAATCTCCTCGCGGCGGGTCCCTCGATCGCCGCCTCGATTGCCCTGCCCCCGGCGTCGGCCGCCGCCGTCCGCCGGCTCAATGGCGTCGGCGGGCGGTCGTCCTCCGCGACGGGGCGGGCCCGCGCTCGGGTCCCCACCGGAGCCGTCCCGCGCGTCACCGTCCCGAACACCACGTCCGTCCTCCCCGCCGCGGCGCGGCGGTCCGGGCTGCGGGGGTCCGCCGACACCGTCCGGACCCGGCTGACCCCGACTGCCGGGCGCGTCCGACGGCGCGCCGGCGCCGTCATCCTCGTCGTCGAAGTCGGCCTCCTCGCCAGCACCGTCCATAAGCTGCCGAAGGTCGTCCGGCAGCATGGGCAACACGTCCTCCAGCCTCATGCCGAAGGCCTGGAGCAGCGCCGGCAATACCTCGATCAGCTCTTCCAGCGTCAGATCCCGAAACAGGGCCGGATCCAGATCGTAGGGATTGAGCCCTTCCTGGCCCACGCCGGATAGCTGCTCCGCAAGATTCTCCGCGTCTTCCGCCTTCATGCCGAAGTCGCGGGTCAGGTCGATGCGCGCGGGGGTGGCCCGCAGCAGATGAACGGTCTGGAGGACCTCCGCGTTGTCGTAGTCCATCTCCTCGTCCACATTCCAGCGGCGCCCGTCGTACAGAATCTGCAACCGGATCGCCGTGAGCAGAGGGACGCCCGACGGCTCCATGGTCATCCGCCATCCGAACCGGGGAAACAGCTCGCCCCAGTCGCCTTCCACGATGTCATCCGGAACGACCAGGCCCGTGTCGAGCTCCGCAATCTTCGATTCCGCCAGCAGCAGCGCGGTGTAGTCCCGCTCCATGAGCTGGGAGGCCTGCCGGCCGGTGTGGATCTGCGACCCGAGCACCGACAGACCCAGGATCAGCACGCCCAGCGCCACGAGGACCTCCATGAGAACGAAAGTCCGGCGGCGGCAGCGCCGATCGACGGGCCGAAGGGGATGGGTCGGGTGCGATCTCATCTCTTGCGCACCAGGCTTTCCTGAATCTCGATGACGTCGTTCTCCGTCAGCACGCGCTCGTTCAGAAAGTCGCGACGAAAGACCGGCGGCCAGTTGTTCTCCTCGAGCATGTCCAGCTCCTCGTCCTGGAGCGGCCGCTGCAGCCAGGCCAAACCGCTGACGCCGTCCAGAATCACCTCGATCACCGGGTACTCCAGCGGGTCGATCTCATCGGCCCGCTCCCCGGCCGACGGCGGGGCGCTGGTCAGAACGAATGTGGCCCATTCCGTGGAGCCGTCCGGCTCGAAGTAGAGCGGCGGGTACCGCTCGTCCGCCTCGCCCAGCAGGTCTTCCACCAGCATCTCGTGCCGCTCGGTGTCGTTCTTCCGCAGCGACTCAACCGTGGGCTTGCCCAGCCGGATCTCGAGGCAGCGCACGCCTTTGCGCAGCACGTCCGACTGGGCCCACGACGCCAGCACGGGAACGAACGTGCCCGGCTCACTCAACGGCTCGGGTTCCCATTCCACCACGGGCTGACGCGGGTCGTAGACGATGTTCGCGTCGCGAGGCTCGGCCGATTCGCCCTCTTCCAGAAAGCGGACGCGGTACCGCCGGCCGTCCATGACCGCGTACCCGCGGGTCAGGCGAAGCAGCGACCGCATCTGGTTGGCCGAGTCCGGCAGCCGGGACCGCTCGATGTCCTGGATCATCGGAGGCAGCACCAGCGCGGAGAGGATTGCCAGCAGCCCGGTGACCAGCAGCATCTCCATCAGCGTGAAGCCGTCCCGGATGTCGTGGATCGTACGTCTCATGGCCACCTGCCACACTGCCGTCCCCCGGCTCTCTGCGCCCCATGCGGAGGCGAGGGAGAACCCGGATCGGACCCCTCAGGATCGCCGCGGACCCGCCGGCTTCGGCCTCACGCGAGCGAGCCGGCTACTTGTCTCGCCAGTTCTTGATGTCGTCGTCGGTACCGTCCTTGCCGTCCGGTCCCACGCTCCAGAGGTCATATGACTTCTCGTTGACATCGCCGGGACTCTTGTACCGGTACTCGCGCTTCCACGGGTCGCGCAGGTCCTCCGGACTGCCTTCCAGGTACGGGCCCTTCCAGATCTCGCGCTCGCGTTCCTCATCGATGCTGCGGGGCTTCTCGAACAGGGCCGCCAGCCCCTCGTCCGTCTCCGGGAAACTGCCCACGTCCATCCGGTACCGCCCCAGGGCCGTGGCAATGATCCCGTTGCCCCCGATCGCCGCTCGGGCGATGTCGATTTTGGCCTGGTCACCCGCCGTGATCAGGCTGGGGACCACAAACGCCGCCAGCAGCGCCAGGATGCCGACCACCAGCAGAATCTCCATCAGGGTGAAACCTCGGTTTCGTCGCACGCGTCTCATGCCACCATCTCCTTGCTCTGTTCCTGCGTCACGATCCATTCGCTTCATCGCGAGTACCGCCCTACTTGCCCAGGCCCGCCGCACTCATGGTCAGGATCGGGAGCAGCAGCGCCACCGCAATACACAACACAATCACCGCCATCACCAGCAGCAACAGCGGCTCAATCAACCGCACGCCCAGGTCAATCTGCCGGGCCGTGCGCGTCTCGTTCGCATCTGCAATCTGGATGAGCACGTTCTCCAGGTTGTTGCTCTCTTCCGCGACCGCCATCATGTCGATGACGTCCACGGGAAACAGTCCGCTCTTGCCGAGCTGGGCCGCCAGGCCCTCGCCCTTGCGAACGGCCTCGCCCGCCCGCTCCACCTGCTCGGCCAGGATGGCGTTGCCCGCCGAGTCCTTGGAGATGCTGATCGCCTGCAGAATGGGCACCCCGTTGTGAAGCATGGTGCCCAGAATTCGGCAGAACCGGCAGACGGCGACCAGCGTGACGATCTTGCCCAGCACCGGGGCCCGAAGCTGAAACTTCGCCCACACCGCTTTGCCCCAGCTCGTCTGGACGAGCGAGTACACGCCGAAGAAGAGGGCCGCAGAGCCGCCGAGGATCAGCCAGGGATGCCCGCGCAGCACATCCGTGGCCCCGAACACGATGTGAGTCATGAAGTTGTACGACTGCGGGGGGATGTACCCCCGGAGCTGCGGCACAACGACCGTCAGCAGAAACGTGACCACGGTCGTGCCGACCAACAGCAGCACCGCCGGATAAATGAGCGATCCGACCAGCTTGTTCCGAAGCTCGTCCTGGCGCTCCGCGAACATGGACAGACGCGTCAGCACGTCCTCCAGGAACCCGCCGCGCTCTCCCGCCCGCACCATCGCCGCGTGCAGCGACTTGAACACCTGCGGATGCTGCTCCATCGCGTCCGCCAGCGTCCGACCGCCCGACACGTCCTCGCGAACCTCCTTGAGAATCTCCGTCAGAACCGGGTGGGCATTCTGCCGCGTCAGCACGTCCAGGGCCCGCAGCATCGGCACGCCCGCCCGCAGCAGGTCGGCCAACTGGCTGTAGAACACCGTGATGTACCGCAGCTTCACCCGACGACGCGAACCGGTCAGCTTCGACTTGCTGACCGCCGTTCCCTCCTCCACCTGGATGGGGAACAGCGCCTGCTCGTCCAGCATGCGCAGCGCAACCTGGTGGTTCTCCGCGGTCACCACCCCGGTTACCGCCTGCCCGGCTTCGTTCACCGCTTTGTACGTGAAGCTTGGCATCCGTTCTCTACCCCGGATTCCCCGGACCCCGATTCGGGCACGTGCAGACTGTGTGTCGCATTGGAGCGAGTCGGTGTGTTCCCACCCAAGCCACAAGATGTTGTATGGCCGTCGGACCATCCATGGTCATGGCCGCCGCACTGGCTGAGTTATCGGTCGAAGCACGCACCATTACCCTATCCAAACTAACCACTTACGTCAACCTGCCACCCCCCGGGCTTCCCATCCGCGCGGAAGGGGCCGCACGCCGGTGTTTTCTACACGCCCCAACGGGGAAAATTGCAGACGGCGGAAGGTCGGGGACCCCCAAAAACAAAGGCCCGGACGGAGCGGGTGGACCACCCCGACCGGGCCGGATAGGCCGTTTCTCGCGATGCGAGCCGAATGGATCGTGCGGGCCTACTTGCCCAGCGCGACCGACTGGGCCGGCTCATGCTGAATGGCCGCCACCAACGCCTCGCGGTTTGTCGCCCAGCACTCCTCGGCAGGCGCCGGACGCGGTAATTCCAGCGTGATCGTCGGGATCCCCAGCTCACGGCCCGCCCAGGTGCCGAAGCTGCCCGGCGTGGGGTAGCCGATCGACGGCTTGACCGGGTAGCCGTTGTGGGTCGCCATCAGGGCGGCGACGGCCTCGCCCGGGCCGTCGAAGTTGTTGCACTGCCGGTTTCGCGAAATCGAATGGATCGAGATGATCAGGCCGGGCTCCAGGTGCCGCACCAGATCGAGCACGATCTGCGATTCCGGTTCACTGAGCGACGCCGGGCCGCCGTGGGAGCCGTCCCGGGGATCGCTGGGCACCCAGTTTCCCGTGGGGAAATTGCGGTTCAGATCCACGCCCCGGACGTTCTTTCTCGTGTCTCGGACGTAGCCGTCCGGATTGACGTTCGGGACCACCACCACGCACCGACCGGCCAGGAGAGTCGGCGAGCCGTTGAGCATCGAGACCAGCTCCTCCGCCACGTACACACTCGCCTGCTCGTTCCCGTGGAACCCGCCCAGAACCAGCACCGGCGCGGGCCCGTGGCCGAACGTGAAGGATTCGATCGGACGCCCCTCGACGGAGTAGCCCAGCAGCGCCCGCACCGCCGGCAGGGGCGGTGTCTGTCCGGTGTAGGCGGCCGGCCGTGCCTGGATGCAGCCCACCAGGGCCGCGGTACTCACGATCATGGCTATGCGTCTGATCATCTTCTCGCTTCCTCCCCCCGTTATCGGTCGTTCGCCGGTCCCCTTCCCAACCAAATCGAGATGCGCCGTGCCGATCCGAAACCGGTCGGCCGGAAGCACCCGAACCACTTGTGGCTACGGCGATTGGCGATGGAAGCGGCGGTCACCCGGTGGCGTCGATCGGATCCACCGGTCGGGTGGTCGTCCGACGCGTTCGGGCCGGCGTGCGCGATGCGGCGGCGGTCGCCTTGCGGGCCCGAGCCTGCACGGTGTTTTGCGTCGACTCAAAGAAGCTGCCGAGGCTGCGAATCCGCTCGTACCGCTTCTTGAGGATGGTTTCGATCTTGTATCGCTTCAAATCACGAAGCGTGTCCGTGATGTGCGACTCGAGATTGGCGGCGGCAGCGGCCGGGTCCCGGTGGGCCCCGCCGAACGGCTCCGGAATGATCTGATCCACCAGACCGAGCCGCTTGAGTTCCTTGGCCGTCAGCTTCAATGACTCGGCCGCCCTTTTGCGCTGCTCGCCGGTGCGCCAGAGAATGGCCGCGCATCCCTCCGGGGAAATGACGGAATAGAACGAGTGCTCGAGCATGGCCACACTGTCCCCCACGCCGATTCCCAGGGCGCCGCCGCTGCCCCCCTCCCCGATCACCGCACAGACGATCGGCGTGCGCAACCGGGACATTTCCATCAGATTCACGGCGATGGCGTACGAGATTCCGCGCTCTTCCGAGCCCACGCCCGGGTAGGCGCCCGGCGTGTCAATCAGGCAGACCACCGGGACCCCGTACTTGGCCGCCAGCCTCATCTTGAGCAGGGCCTTGCGATACCCTTCCGGATGGGCGCAGCCGAAGTTGCACGCGATGCGTTCCTTGGTGTCCTTGCCTTTGTTGTGTCCGACAAGCATCACCTTGTGCGGCCCGATCCGCCCGAACCCGGTGATGATCGCCCGGTCGTCCCCGAAGCATCGATCACCGGCCAGTTCACAGAAGTCGCGGACCATCAGGCGGAGGTAATCCGTCAACAGCGGGCGTTGCGGGTGCCGGGCGACCAGAACGGTCTCCCAGGGAGTCAAGTGGGAGTACATGCGCTTGGTCATGGACCGAAGCCGGGACGTCATTTCCTCGATGTCCTTGGAGACATCGCGGTCCGATTCCTTTTCCCGGCGGCGCAGCTCCTCAATTTCGGACTGAATGCGCAGGAGCGGCTTCTCAAACTCCAGATAGCTGGACGCCCCCAGGCCGGCGGCGCCCGCCGTTGTCGTATTGGCTTGGTTACTCATGTGTCGCTCTCAGAACTCCGTTCGGGCCGGCCCGTTGCGGGCCGTTGCCGGAACCACCTGCCCCGCGCCATGTGCCAGAGTCTATCCGCAGGTGTTCCAGAAATAAAGGAGGATTCGCGGGCGACCGCCATAAGCTCTTGTCTCATGGCCCATTATACGGAAGACTCCCCACTTGTAACCAACCGCCGCTGCGAAGGTTGCGGCCGTTTCTGGGCGCCAATGGAGAAGTAGGCCTAAGTATCGGTCGTCAAACGGCTTATGGGGATCAAGCGCATGGATGCGAATCAGGCGTCTCCATACCCGTGCGGGTGCGATCGATGCCACGCCCAGGCGGTTTCGATGATCTCCCGAATGTCCGTGTGCCGGGGCTGCCACTCCAGTTCGGCCATCAGTTTGCCGGGGTCTGCATAGAGCTCCGGCGGATCGCCCGGCCGGCGGGGCGCGGGCTTGGCGGGGATGGGGTGTCCAGTAACCTCTCGCGCCGCCTCGAGGACCTGTTTGACGGAGGTGCCCACTCCGGTCCCCACGTTATAGGCGCGAAATTCTCCCGGCTCCTGCGTCTCGATGGCCCGGACGTGGGCGTCGACCAGATCGTCCACGTGAACGTAGTCACGGATGCAGGAACCATCCCGGGTGGGATAGTCCACGCCGAAGATCTGGGCGTTCTCCCGCTGTTCGAGGGCAACCTGGAGAATCACCGGGATCAGATGGATTTCCGGATCGTGGTCTTCCCCAAGACTCCCGTCGGCGGCCGCGCCGCAGGCGTTGAAATACCGCAGGCACGTCACGCCGAGCTTCCATGCCCTGGCGGAATCCCGCATGGCCCACTCCATCGCCAGCTTGGTGTTTCCGTAGGGGTTGATGGGGGCCTGGGGCATGGACTCTGTGATGGGAACCGCGGCCGGTATGCCGTAGCACGCGCAGGTGGAACTGAACACCAGGCGCAGAACCTGGTACTTCTGCATGAGGTCCAGCAGCGTGATCGTGTGGACCACGTTGTTGCGGTAGTACTTCAGCGGTTCGGCGACGGATTCGCCCACGTTCAGGTATGCGGCGAAGTGAAGCACGCCGTCAAAGCCGGCGTCGCGGATGAGGGTCTCGAGCGCCCGGGCATCGGCAAGGTCGCCCAGCACGAACGTGGCCCGCGGATCGACCGCCGCCGCGTGGCCGGCGCCCAGGTTGTCCCAGACGACGACTTCGTGGCCGCGATCGCACAGACCCCGTACGCAGAAGCTCCCCACGTACCCCGCGCCGCCGGTTACCAACAACTTCATGGATGCATGCCTTTCCGCATGAGGTTCGGTCATCCGCCGACCACGTCGTCCAGGCGGGAGAGGCTCGCGATGCCCGCCCAGAGCACGTAGACGCGCTGCCGATTGGGGTTGATGCCGTCGCGGCTGGCGTCCAGCACGTACAGCTCCTTGGAGGCGTGCCCGTCGCGGCAGTCGTGGACGTCGGCGCCGGCAAGCCAGACGCCGGATTCGGTCGCCTCCACCAGGGTCCCCAGATACACGATGGGGCCGAACGTATCAAGCACGACACGCTGGTCCACCAACGGCTGCACATCCTGCGGAACGGGACCCATGGAGCGCTTCCACCTTCCTTGAACACCCTGCCAGGCACGGATATAGTATGGGCACTGCCTTCGGAGCGTCAACGGCGTTGCCGTGCTCTGCAACCCTGGAGGACAAGCCATGGCATGGAGAGCCCTACCGAACACCTGGCGACTTTCCGTCGCCGTGCTGCTGCTGAGTCTGTTTGCCGCCGCGGCTCTTGTGCCGGCCGCGGATGTCGAGGCGGAGTATCAGCGGCGAGTGCAGGCCCTGGCCGCGGACGACGTGGACGGGCACCTCCAACTGGCCCTCTGGTGCAGGGACCAGGAGGCGTGGACGCTGCTTCGCAACGAATGCACGCACATTCTGCGCCTGGTTCCCGAACACCAGCAGGCCAGGCTCCTGCTGCAACTGGCCCGGACCAAGCTGGGCCAGAAGGAGGAAACGCCGTCGGCCGATCCAACCGCTCCCACCGACGGCGCCGGCGCCGCCACGGACTTCGCCCGCGTCGTCACCGACGAGGAGATCCAGACGATGCGCCGGATCGAACTGGGCCTCGGCCGGCCCGACCGGGTGCAGGTCCGGTTCCTCACGGTTCCGGATGTCGCCAAGACCGCCGACACCGCCTTCGCCGACGAGTTCTTTGCCGCGAATCGGCAGGAACGGGCCGCATTCATGAAGCGTATCCCTGCGGAACGGGCGTGGTTCATTCTGTCACAGCCGGGCCGTGAGCACGCCCGGCGCTACGGACCGTACATCCAGATCAACAGTGATCCGGAAGTCTTCGCCGAGTTTGAGCGAGGCGTGCTCCCGGTCATCCAGGCCGGTTGCGCCTCCGCGCAGTGCCATGGCGGGGAGAACGCCCGGGGCTTCCGCCTGTTCACGGGCCGGCGGCTGTCCAAGAACCAGGTGTACACCAACTATCTGATCCTCAACAGCTACGCGCAGGACGGGCGGAAAGGCCCGGAGAAGCTGATCGATCGAGCCATGGGACACCATTCGCTGCTGCTGTTCTACGGCCTGAAAAACCCCATGGTAAACGAGTTGACGCCGGGCGTGCATCCCGTTCCCATCGATCCGGTGTACCGCAGCGACCGAGACCCGAAGTACGAGCGGATCCTCCGCTGGATCAACATGCTCAGCGTGGTTCCTCCCGAGTACGGGATCGACGTATCCCCGGCGCCACCCGCGCCCCCGGCCCCCAAGTAGCGAGCAGCCCGGATACCCGTGGGCATCGTACAGTGGGCATTGCTGATTGCGGTCGCACTGGCCGGCCTCACCGGGGCCGCCAGCGTGCATCATCAGCGCCGGTTTCGCCGGGACATGGCCCGGCTGGCCCGGCGCCTGAAGCTGCACTACACTCCGGAGGATCGGCTGGATCTGCTGGCCCGCTTCGACGAGCTCCCGCTGGTGCGGCAAGGGCACAACCGGCGAACCGGGCACGTGATCACCGGGGCCACGCCGTACGGGTCGGTTACGTGTTTCCGTCTGGCGTACGAGATCGGCTCCGGGGGCCTCCGCGAAGTCCGGCAATGGATGCTGGCCGTTCTGGAAACGGAGTGTGACCTGCCTTTTCTCGTGCTCACGCCCGCGGACGACCGGGACGGGGCGACGGACGTGTGGTCGGACCTCGTCTCAGAAGACGCAACGGAGTGGACGCAGCAGGGCCCGACGCGGGTCTGGAGGCACGTCCTTGATGACACGGCTACTGCGGCATGGCCGTCCGGATGCGCGCCGGTTGAGCGCACGCTCGCCGTTCTGGCCGACAAGCCGACCGCGTTCGGCTTGGTCTTGCAGGGCTCTCGGATCGCAGCCTGCTCGCCAACGCCGGGGGCGGCCGGCATCGCGGAGGCGGCCATGGATGTCGTGATCGAGTATGCCCGACGCGTGCGCGATCACCTTGATTCCGTCGGTTCCGACGCGGATGCAGCAACGGAGTAATGGAGCAGCACGTGGTATTGAGCCATAACAGCGCAGCGGTTGAATCGGGACCGGCGGATGCGGGCGTGCCGGACGCCCGGGGGCGGTTCGGGGCGTTTGGCGGGCAATACGTGCCGGAAACGCTCATGGCGGCCGTGCATCGCCTGGAGGAGGCCTATGCGGAAGCCCGGCAGGACCGCGCGTTCTGGCGTGAACTGGACCACTACCTGCAAACGTACGCCGGACGTCCGAGCCCGCTGTACTTCGCCGCCCGCCTCACGGAACGGCTGGGCGGCGCGAAGATTTACCTGAAGCGCGAAGACCTCAACCACACCGGCGCCCACAAGATCAACAACACGCTGGGCCAGGCCCTCCTCACGCGCCGCATGGGAAAGAAGCGAATCATCGCGGAAACCGGGGCCGGCCAGCACGGCGTGGCCACCGCCACCGCCGCCGCGTGCTTCGGCCTGGAGTGCGTGGTGTACATGGGTGCGGAAGACGTGCGACGGCAGAAACTCAACGTCTTCCGCATGGAGCTGCTGGGCACGCACGTGGTCCCGGTGGAGACCGGCCAGAAAACGCTCAAGGACGCCATCAACGAGGCCATGCGCGACTGGATGGCCACCTCCGACAACACGCATTACGTCATCGGAAGCGTCATGGGGCCACACCCGTTCCCGATGATCGTGCGGGATTTCCAGTCCGTCATCGGCCGGGAAACCCGGGCGCAGGTGATGGCCGCGGAAGGACGACTGCCGGACTACCTCGTGGCCTGCGTGGGCGGCGGCAGCAACGCGGCCGGGATGTTCGCCCCGTTTGCGAAGGACGAATCGGTTCGGATGGTCGGGGTGGAGGCGGGGGGTGAAGGCGTGGGGACCGGGTTGCACGCGGCCACCCTGGCAGCGGGTCAGCCGGGCGTACTGCACGGCATGTTCACGTACGTGCTACAGGACGAGGACGGCCAGACCCTGCCCGTGCACTCGTGCTCGGCCGGGCTGGACTATCCCGGAGTCGGGCCGGAGCATTCGTACTGGAAAGACAGCGGCCGAGCCGAGTACGTCGCCGCCGACGACGGCGAGGCCCTGCGGGCCTTCACCCTGCTCAGCGAAACGGAAGGCATCATTCCGGCCCTGGAGCCGGCCCACGCCATCGCCCACGTGGTGAAGCTGGCCCCGACGCTGCCCAGGGACCGGATCATCGTCATCAACCTCTCCGGGCGGGGAGACAAGGATGTTGTGGAGGCGGCTCGCCTGCTGGGCCGGCAGATCGGATAGCGAGAGGACGGACCGCGCCCGCTTGTGCGGAAAGGCCCCGTTACGAAGCGTGTGTGCCGGTTTCCATCTGTGATCGGGGACGTTGAGAAACGCACCGTTGCGTGGTAGAGTCTTTCGCCATGCGAGTGACTTCTCTGCGAGCAATCCTGTGGGTCTGTGCGCCGTGCCCGGCGTTACTGTTGCTCCTGCTCGCCCCCGGCTGCAGCGGGCACCGAAAGCCTCAGAAGCACCCCAGCCTCATCACCGAGTCGGACGCAGCGGCCTTCCTCCAGCAGGCGATGGAAGCGCCGAACGCGGACGACCGGCGGGAGGCGATCGTCCAGCTTCGTCGCACGAAATACATCTCGCAGGACACGGTGGTCCGCGGCCTGTGCGGCGTGGCCGAGACGGACACCAGCAACGTCGTGCGGCGGACGGCCATCGGCGGGCTGGCCCAGTCGGGCCGGGCCGAGGCCCTGCCGACGCTCGTGGCGATCCTGACCCAGGAAGAGGAACACGACCCGCGCGCGCGGCCCGCCACCGGCACGGTGCGAAGCGAGGCCGCCGGCGCGCTGTTGTACCTGATCCACGACGGCGTGAACGTCTCCCGGCACGCAACCGCCATCCGCCCCGCGGCAATACAGGCCCTGGCGTCCGATCCGTCGCGTGAGACGCGGATGCGGGCCGCTGAGTTGCTGGGACACCTGCCGGACCGGGAAACGCTGGACACCCTCGTGTCGGGCCTGGAACAAAGCGACTTCGGCGTCGTACTGGAATGCGAGCGGTCACTCATGCGAATGACCGGCCACTCGCACAACCACGATCCGCTCGCGTGGCGCGCCTGGCTGGCCGAGGCGTCCGATCCCTTCGCCGACGCCGGTCGGCTGGACGCGCAACTGGAACGGAGGGAGCCGAACTGGTTAGAGCGAACCTGGGATTCCACGCGCCGTTCGCTCGCGTCGTACCGACCCAAGGGACAGTAATCGAGCCCCGCTGTGCGAGCCATCACCTTTGACACGAAACCACGTTTCGTCGGCGACCACCCGGACCCCCGACCGGCGTCCGGCGAGTGCCTGCTGAAGGTCCACGCCGCGGGTATCTGCTCGACGGACCTGGAAATTCTCCGCGGGTACATGGGCTTCGCGGGCGTGCTGGGGCACGAGTTCGTGGGCACGGTCGTGGAAGGTCCGGCCCGATGGAAGGGCTCTCGAGCGGCCTGCGAGATCAACTGCGTCTGCGGCCGGTGCGACATGTGCCGGACCGGACTGCCCACCCACTGCCGCAACCGAACGACCATCGGCATCGCCGGGCGCGACGGCTGCTTTGCCGACCTCATCGCCGTGCCCGAGCGGAACCTGCATCTCCTGTCCGACGCCGTCTCGGATGAAGAAGCCGTCTTCGTGGAACCCCTGGCCGCCGCCTACCAGATCATCAAGCAGTGCCCGGTGGATGCGCGGATGACCGTGGCGGTCGTCGGGAGCGGGCGACTGGGGTTGCTGGCGGCCCAGGTGCTGGCCGGCACCGGCTGCCGGCTTCAGGTGGTCGGCCGCAACCCGCACACGCTGGAGTTCTGCGAAAAGCGGCAGATCCAGTCGGTGTCCGTGCAAGATCTGGTCCCCCGCAACGATCACGACCTCGTGGTCGAATGCACCGGCGCCCCGGAGGGCATGAAGATTGCGCTGGCCCTGATCCGCCCGCGCGGCACCATCGTGCTCAAGAGCACCTATGCCGACACCGGGTCGCTGAACCTGGCCCCGGCCGTCGTCAACGAGGTGAGCATCGTGGGCAGCCGTTGCGGCCCGTTCCCGGAAGCGATCAACGCCCTGGCCCGCAAGGAAATCGAGGTCGGCCTGATGGTCGCCCGGTCGTACAGGATCGAAAAAGGACTGGAGGCCCTGGAGGCCGCTGCCGATCCCAGGAATATCAAGGTGCTGCTGCGCATCAATCCACGATGAGCAAGCAGGCTGTCGGCTGTAGGCGCGGGCATGTGAACGGAGTCGCATACGAATCATGGATGATACACGCGGGTGGCGAATCGAGGAGGTTGGGGGGAGCTCGCTCGCAAGATCGGCGATGCTGGCCCAGGCGCCGGCGCTGATTCACGGATTCACCCTGGCCGGCTTCAATATGTCCTTGAAATCCGGTCCCGACCCGGCGGGCACGCCCAGACGGCGTCAGCAACTCTGCCAGGCCCTCGGTCTGGACTTCGCGAAACTCACCGGGGCGGTCCAGGTGCATGGGGCCGAGATCATCCCCGTTGATGAAACACTGGCCGGCGCCGGGCGAGACGGCACCGTCCCGCCCGTTCCGCACGTGGATGGATTCGTCACCGACACCCGGGAGATCACCCTGATGGGCATGTCCGCCGACTGCCCGATTCTCCTGGCGTACGATCCCGCCCGGCCAGCCATCGGCGTCGTGCATGCGGGCTGGCGGGGGACCATCGCGTGCATCGCCCTGCGGCTGGTGGGGGTCATGGAGCGATGCTTCGGCTCCAAGGCCGCGGATCTGCGCGTGGCCATCGCGCCGTGCGCGGGCCGGGAGGAGTTTGAGGTGAAGGAAGACGTGGTCCGCCTGGCCGCCGCACGCTGGGACGGGTACCAGAGGTTCTTCCCGCAGCGAGACGGACGAACGTTCTTTGACCTGCGGAGCACGAACGTCGGGCAGCTCACCGCCGCCGGCGTCCGTCCGGAACACATCGACGTGGCCGAGATGTGCACGATCTGCGACGAGCGTTTCCACTCCTTCCGCCGCGACGGCGCCGCCACCGGCCACGCCGCCCTCCTCGCCGCCCTGGTGTAAGCGAAGCCCCTGGAAGGGTCCCTGCCGTCCGGCCTTCTTCAGATGGCGGTAACCCACCAGTCGGTGGTGTTCCAGCAGGGCGGGTCTGCACGACAGCCGCTGGCGCGGAGAATCACCCCGCACGCCCGCGCCGACGCGAAAGACCGCCGTGCCTCCCCGGCAATCCGCGGAGGTTGAGTCACCGCATCCAGATCGTGCCGCGGGAGTCGGTGCCGCCGTCGCTGCGCACGTTGGCCCGCAGAATGTACCGGGCGTTCGGGTCGTGGTCCTCCACGGTCAGGGTGTACTCGATGTCTCTGGATCTCCGACCGGCCGATCCGGGATGCGCGTCTCGGCTGATCTCCTTGTCGTTCTCGAACAGGGCCGCCCATTCGATGTCCAGCCGGCAATCGCCGCTTTCGTACAGGAACTCGAAGGCGTACGTGCGTGCCTCACGGATGACCGGCGTGACGTCCCACTCCAGGATCGTGAACTGCTCGGACACCTGCTCGGGCTTCCAGGTGCCGACAGGCATCACCGTGTCCAGCGGGCGGTAGTTCACACCGCGGGCGGTAAGCCGGGCGGCATGGGCCTGCAGGCGTGACTGGAAGTCCATCCAATCCCGCCCTTCGGCCGGGCTCCAGCCGATTTCCGCGATGGCACAGGCGCGAGGATACGCTTGGTATTGCAGGCGCGGATAGTTCGCGATGTGCTCCGCCCAGAGGTTGGCCTGTACGCCGAGAATGTGCTTCGTGAACTGCGGCTCCAGCCCGGCCGGAATCGGCTCGAAGGTGTACACCTTGTGCAGCGGCAGATACGGGCCGACGAACCGGAACTCGCCGTGGAGCGCCTGATGGTAGTCGAAGTAGCAGTGCGTGGTCGGCGACATCACCACGTCGTGGCCGGCGCGGGCGGATTCCAGGCCGCCGCCGATCCAGTCCATCAGCATCGCGTTCGGCGCGATGCCGCCCTGCCGGATCTCGCTCCAGCCCATCAGCCGCTTGCCCTTGGCGTTGAGATGCTTCTCGATGCGGCGAACGAAGTAGCTTTGCAGTTCGTCCTCGTTCTTGAGGTCCTCGGCCTTCATCCGGGCCTGGCAGTGCGGGCAGACTCGCCAGGCATCCTTGTTGCACTCGTCGCCGCCGATATGCACGACGTCGCCGGGGAACAGCGGAATCACTTCGTCCAGAATGTCCTGGAGGATCTCGAACGTGCTCTCCTTGCCGGGACAGTACGACCCCTTGTGTTGCACCATTTCCTGTCCATCGGCCGTGCTCGGCGGGTCGTCACAGGCCAGTTCCGGGTACGCCCGCAAGGATGCCACGCAGTGCCCGGGCATCTCGATCTCCGGCACCACCGTGATGAACCGGTCGGCCGCGTATTGCACGATCTCCTTCACGTCTGCCTGGGTGAAGAACCCGCCGTACCGCCCCTTCTCGTCGTACGCGGTGCTGCTCTTGGGGTCCAGGTCCCAGCCGATGCCGTCGCGCCACGCGCCGATCTCCGTGAGCTTCGGATACTTCCGAATCTCTATCCGCCAGCCCTGGTCGTCGTTGATGTGCCAGTGGAGCGTGCTCATCTTGTGCAGCGCCATCACGTCGATGAAGTCGAGCAGCTCCTGCTTCGTGAAAAAGTGCCGGCTGGTGTCCACCATCAGACCGCGCCATCCGAATCGCGGCTTGTCCTCAATCCGCACGCACGGAACGGCCCAGGGCGGCGCCGCGCCGTCAACCTTCGCTTGAGCCAGCACGGCCGGCGGCAGCAACTGGAGCACCGTCTGCACGCCTCGGAACAGCCCTTTCGCCCCCGTCGCCCGCAGCACGACGCCGGCCGGCGTGACCTCCAGCACGTACCCCTCGTCCCCCAATTCCGGCCGGGCCGCCTGGGTGGTCAGCAGAACACCGGCCGGCACAGGGTCGTCCGAGCCCACCTCGATGACTTTCCACTCCAACCCCGTGCTCCGGCCAAGCGTATCCGCCAGATACCGGCCCACCCGCAGCCCGTCGGCCAGGCCCTTTTCGACCGCGATGGGCATCTCCTGGGTCATGGTGAACGACCCCGGCCGGGCCTCCAGGTGAACCGGCCGCGGGAGGATGTACACCCCCGGCGTTTGGAGCGATTCGCCCCGGGCGGTCAGCCCGCACGCCGCGCCAATCAGAATCGTCAACACGAATGCACTTGCGGTCCTCATGGGTCTGCACCTCCTGTTAGACTGTCGCAACGTGCGGAGCATAACGGCTTCCGCCCACAACCGCCAACCTGTGTCACGGCTCCGCCTGTGGCGGATTGAGCCGGTCGGGGAGCCCCGTCCGCTCCTCCGGCACGTCGCCCTCCGCCCCCATCCGGGGGCGAGATAGGGGTGGGGAGCGCGCCTTCATCCACGGGTTTCGCCCTGATTGTCATCGGGACTCCACCCGCGGCTACCCGCCCCGACCCCGCCGGGGTCGGATTCAATTCGCATCGCGATGAATTCGCACGCTCACCGAACGGAGCATCCGACGAGATTCCTGACCCGAATGGTTTCGAGGGCAGGCCGTCCTGTGCCTTGACCCAGATGGGTGACTGGCGCCTGCCCGCGGAGGCACGAGAGCCAACGTCGTGAAGACCGGTGCGCGTACCGCGCGGTGCCGGCGGAGGTCGGTGCAATCCGGCGTTCGTCCGAAGAAGGAAGAATCGCCTACGGGAGTTTCTTCGACTTGACGAGCGGGGAGCGAATGGGTGACACCTCTTCCTTCTGACCTGCCTTCTTTGACAAGTCTATTTGTCGAGGTTGTTGAGGTATTGCTCGATTCCCTCCGCCATGCCGGCGTCTGGCGTGACGATCAGCACGCGGTTGAGCGATTCCGGTGCGCCGGCGGACAGTTCCCGCACAATCACGGCCAGTGCGGCGTCGAAGTTGAACTTTCCGCCGCCCGTGGCCAGCACCGGCAGTGCCAGAGAAGTCGCCGGCGGCGACATCTCGCGAACCCTCTCCAGCGCGCTCCGGATGCACGCCGCGATGATCTCCTCGGAGGAGTCGTGGAACGCGTCGATCGCCACGCAGTGAATCACGGCCCGGAACGGCAGCGCGCCTGCTCCCGTGCGCACGGCCGATCCGGCCGGCAGGTATCGCGGGCCGGCCTCTCCGCGAATCGCCCGGATGGCGGCGTGCGCCTCCGCCTGCACCGTCGCCCCCCCCCGCGGGCATTCACTGCACCGCCCGTCCGGATGGTCAGATTAAGATGCGGGTTGGTTGACGTGCAGATGATCTCAGCCGGTGCGTCGCAGATGTCTCCCTGGAAAACGTCGATCTCCATGGCACTCCATCGTACACGCGGACCGGATGACGACGCAAGGCGCCGATCAGCCTGGAACACTCGCGAAAGATCGAGATGTGAGCAAATCAGATAGGATTGGTCCGCGGCGCGGACCGTACAGAGAAGAGCGTGCCGCTCTCCGCGCCTTCACCTTCGCCGCCAACAAAAGGATGATTTTTGTGGGCACGCCGGGCGTTTGACCCCACATATTGCGGACAGTCGCCCGTTTCGATCGATGGTGCCATCATCCTGTCATCAGCGTCCCCGGCTGCGCCTCGCCGACCATCCTTCCCATACGACTCGCCCCGCTCTTCCGCCCAGCCGTCCGCAGGGCGCGTCCCGGCGCGCCGGCGCCGCCCATCCCCCTCCGCCCAGTCACAAACCGCTCCCGCGAAGTGTAGCACAAGCCCCCGCACGCCCAAACCCCGCCCCCGCCCCCAAGGACCGCATCCCCAGGCTTGCCGTTTCGCGGCACATCCGGACTCGACGTACGCCCTCTCGCCGACGCCCTCCCCACCTCCTCGTCTGCGTCTCACGGAATCGTCGCTGGCCACCGCCGGCGTCATTACTCTTCGTGCCGGAGCCTGCCCCGGCGCGCCGGGGTGCCTGTCCCCCCTTCCGCCCCCAAGCGAGCGCCCGCCATGTTCTTGCACCAGAGATTGCCGCGCTCAGACAGCTCCCCCCAGCCCGCAGCAGAGCCTCCGCCCAAGGGAATTGAACCGTGAATCCGCCGCACGGAAGAGAAACCGATGAAGACATCGCTCCGCCTACCCCGGGAACCGAGCTGTCCGCTGAGAAGCTCGATCCGACCGCCACCGCTGTGGGACCGGCTCCCTTTGTGGTACCGGCTTTCCAGCCGGTCAGTCCTGTCTGGTGGGGGACCGGCTTTCTCGCCATGGCGAGTCGCCTGCGGAGACCAGCCGGTCTCGTGGTGGAACACCCCCGCACAGCACCCGACCCCTGCCCCCCGTCATCCCCCCTGTCCTGCACGGACCCTGTCGATGGCCTCCCGCAGCTCGGGCGGGAGGTACTGCTCATCAATGCCGTCCAACTCGGCTACCGCTTCCACGGCCCGCTGCAGGCGCGTGCCCACGTCCGCCGCGGAATCCACGAACAACACGGTTCGACCCTTGATGCGACACAGCCCACCGCCTTCACCCCCCAGCGGAGCCAACCGTACCAAAACCCCCAGCTTATCACAGACGCTCAGAATCTCTTCAAGTTGCGCAGTTTGGTCCATTCGTTCGGGTGCCTCTTCAAGTCCGACTGGCCAGGGTGCCGATATCAAGGGCGACCACCGTATGGTACCTGCCCAATTCCGGAGGTCCACGTGACGCAAGCAATCGCCCACGAGCGATGCCGAAGCGGCGAGTCTGCCGCGCCACCTCCCCACGCGGATGATGCCGATCACCTGCGCGCCATGCGAGACGAGATGCGCCAGCTCCACCGGCTGACCGTTCTGGGCACCGCGGCCGCCACGATCGCACACGAGTTCAACAACCTCATGACGCCCGTGGTGGGCTACGCCAAGTATGCCGCCGACTCGGGCGACATGGAGCTGATGAAGAAGGCGCTGCTGATGACCCTGAAGCAGACGGCCATCGCCTGCGCCATGAGCGACCGCGTCCTGGGCCTGGCCAGCAACGAAGTCCGCCCCGGCCGTCGGGTGGACGTGCGGGAGCTAATCGATGACGCCATCGCCTGCCTCTGCCGGGATCTCTCCAAGGACGGCATTGCGCTGAAGGTCGACGTGCAGGACGGGTTGTTTGTGGAGGCCGTCGCGGAGCAGTTGCAGCAGGTGCTGTTCAACCTGCTGATCAACGCCCGGGAAGCGCTTCAGGGCACGGCCGGCCGGATCGTCGTTTCGGCGGAACAAACGTCGGACAACCACGTGTCGATCGCCGTGCGAGACACGGGCAAGGGCATTGCGCCGGAGCTGCAGCAGCGCATCTTCGAGCCGTTCTTCACCTCGAAAGACTCGAACGGAAACGGGCGGCGCTGCGGCGTGGGCCTGGGATTGGCCGTCTGCCGGGACATCGTGCAGGAGAATCACGGTCGCATCCGGGTCGAGAGCGAAGTCGGCGTGGGGACCACATTCACGATCTCGCTGCCCGCGGCCCCTGCGGCGCACGCATAGCCTGCCGTCTCATCTTCGCCATTCTGAAGGATGTCTCACACATTGCCGCCGGCGCGGCGCAAAGACCCCTCCCCACGGACGGAGCACGCACGGGGTTTCGATGCCGTCAAGACCGGGCCGGCGACAACCCCTACGGCGCCGCGCAGGGATTGTGCATCTCGTCCACGTCTTCCTCTTCCTCCAGGGGAACCGCCGGGGTCGGCGTTGTGTACTGCACTTCGCGGTTGTCCGGGACCATGCTGTAGGGGACGCCGATGTTGACGCCGTATTCCGGCTTCACCCATTCGTCAAAGCTCGTGACCCAGTCGACCTCGTCGCTGTCCAGCAGGTCCTCGTACGGTTCCCACCAGTCCTTCTTCATTCCGCCCAGATAGGCGTGGGACACGACCATCACACGCTTCGGGTGCTTGTCGAATGTCTCCGCCAGAATCTGCCCAAACTCGGGCCCCGTGGCCCCGCGTGCCCACAGCGAGTAATCACACAGGCTGCCGCGGCCCATGTCCTCGAACGTCACGTTGCTGACCGAGATGATCTTGCAGTTGTACTCGTCCGGCTCGTAGATCAGGGCTTCGACGTCACCGATCCCTCGGGCCAGGACGTACTCCACGCCGAGCGCATCCGCCGCCTTCAGCGTGTTCTCGTCATACGCGAAGTAGCCGCTGCTGAACACACGCATCGGGCGACCCGTTACGCTCTCGATCAAGGTCTTCGCTTCCTGCATGCTTTGGAGCTGCTCCTCGTACGGGATGTCCCACAGCGGACCGCCGGTGTGCAGGCCCATGATCTCGTGCCCGTGGTCCGCCAGCCAGCGGACATCGTCGGGATAGTCCTCCAAAATCGACATCCGGACGTTGACGAGCGCCTTCAGCCCTCTCTGTTCCAGCTCATAGGCCCAGTTTCGCAGGCCCTGGATGTCCTCATGAAACTCGATGAGCTGCATGAACGCCTGGGGTTTCTGCAGGACGGGAGACGGCGTTTCCGTCTGCCCGTTGGTCGGCTCACCCGTCGGCGGGGTGGTCGCGTTGCAGCCCCAAAGCACCGCGCCGGCAAGGATCGCCGGCACAAACGCCTGATACAACTTCTTCTGCGTCATGGTTGAATCTCCTTCACTACGGCATCTCCTCATCTTCGGGCCCAACCAGTGCGTCCAGCGCTGCCTTCACCTCGTCGTTGAACCCGGAAAAGGCCCGGTCTTTGAAGAAGATGATGGGCAGGTACCCGAAGGTCGTGGAAACCCCCTCGCTGCCGGGGTACTCGTCCTCCAGTCGGTGCAACAGGTCTATCTCGCCCGATTCGGTCGTCAGGTGTTCCTCCACGATGAGGGCGGCATGATCCGCCTGCGCTTCCTCCAGCCACTCCAGGGCCGCCAGACACATCGGGCCGGCGTTGTTGTGAAAGATCAGCAGCGTGTCGGATGAGGTGTCCTGCACGCAGGTATCGTCCACGCAGGCGAGCCCGTCCGCGCAGGTCCCATCGGCCAGGCAGCCCCCCCCTAATTCTCCGGCCGGAACACCCGTCGGATCCTGCCCGCCGCTTCCGCCATTGCTGAGTTGGCAGATGACGCAGTCGGCCGGATCGAGCGAGCAGCCGACCCACAGGCCAAAGGCCGCAATTGTGAGCATCCCCGTCAGGCACAGACGCCGAAACATCAACTCCGCCCTTTCTTCAGGAACAACCCCAGCCGCCCTCAAGGCGACCAGAACCTCGGACGCCGAGCGTCTCTCCCTATACCACTGCCTTGGTGTGCAGGCAACGCCGAACCCGTCCGGCTCACCAATGCCCCCCGCTGGGCCCGCCGCGAACGGCCATGGCCAGGCTGTACACCTTGTGCTTGCACGTCAGGTACAGCGTCCGGCCGTCCGGCCCGCCGAACGTCAGGTTCGAGCAGAACTCCGGCACCGGAATGAACTCCAGCATCGTTCCGTCCGGCCGCACCACCCACACGCCGCCCCGGCCGGTGAAATACAGCCGACCGTGCTCGTCGATCGTCATGCCGTCCGGATCGGCCTGGTCGGGCACGTCCGGGTTGAAGAAGACGCGACCGGCGCCGAGGGAACCGTCCTCGCCGATGGGATACGCCCGCCAATGCTTCTCGTGGCTGTCCGCCACGTACAGCGATCGGCCGTCGTTCGAGACCACCAGGCCGTTGGGCAGCGTCATGTCCGAGATTACTTTGCCCACCCGACCATCCGGGGCCAGGTGATACACGCCGCTCTTCGTGCGGGTCTTGAAGTCCGGGTCGCTGAAGTAGATGTGGCCGGTGGGGGACTGGCAGACGTCATTCGGCTGGTTCCAGGCGGGATCGGCGGCCAGCGTGACCACTTCCGCCGGTCGAATCCCTCCGGGCGGCAGCGCCAGTACACGGTGGCCGTACGTTTGCGCGGCCAGCAGTCGCCCATCCTGCGCCAGGAATGTGCCGTTGACACCCTCGGTCCGGTCCATCCAGACGGTCACGTGCCCGGTGTGCTCCAGCCGGAGCAACTGCTGGCCATGCTCGCCAAACGCGGTGAAGTAGAGCTTTACCTCCGTGGGGCTCCAGGTCGGCCCTTCGAAGAAGCGGTTGTCGGCGTATTCCTGAACCAGGGTCGCCCCCGGTGCGAGGGTGGTGTGAAGCTCAATGGGTGGCACGTTTGGCCTCCGGCATGCCCCCAGCAGCGTTAGAACCACTGCGGCGGGAATGATGGCGACGGTCACTCGGGTTTGCATGACGTTGCGGATACCGAGTACGAATCGGTTCGTCAAGCGTTCGTCCGCCAGGTTGCCGGTCCGCGCGCGATGAAAATACCGGACGAGGCCGACCGAATACCGTGGCAGACGAGGTCTCCGTCCCTTCCGGAGGGTGACGTAGCTGCAATCCGAAACAGCGCGAATAAGAGGATTCACACATGAGGCGAACAGCGGTACCGGTCCTGATTCTACTGGTGATAGGCGTGGGCGGATGCGTTGTCTCTGCCGGCGGGGCCGCGCAGGCACGTCGGCCATTCGATCGCACCGCGCCCTGGGGAGACTACGAGCGAATTGACGTTCGATCTCGAAACGGCGCGGTCGATCTGAAGGTCGGGTCGGGAACGGACGTCACGGTGTCCGGCGAGTTGTACGCTTCGGCGGCCACTCACGACCAGGCGTCACGGCTTCTGGAAGAACTGGACGTTACCGTGGGGCCGGCCGACGGCGAACCCCGAACGCTCGTCATTGCATTCGATCCCCCGGACTGGGGGCCGCCATACTCGGCCGGGGCGACCATACGAGTCGTTGTCCCACAGCCGTGCCCCGCCGTGGTGCGGACCCGCAACGGCCAGGTGCGAGCCGTGGGACTGGTCGGCCCGGCGCGGCTGGAGACGAGAAACGGGGCGGTCGTGGCCGAGGACATTAACGGTGACCTTCACGCCGAGACCGCCAACGGCGCCATCAATGCTCGAACCATCACCGGTGGCTGCGAGCTGCAGACGTCCAACGGAGACATTCGCGCTCACGACGTCCGGGGCCAGGTGCTCGCGGAAACGTCAAATGGTCGGATCGACGCGAAAATCAGCCCACCGCCCGACGGCCGGGTAATTCTGCGATCCAGCAACGGCCCCATCGATGCCACCCTGCCCGGTGCAATGACGGCCGAACTGCGTCTGCGCACGAGCAACGGCCGGGCCCAGGCCCACTTCGGCCAGACTCCCGTCGAGATTCGGCGACAGAGCCGGACGCAGGTCGAGGCGATTACGAACGGCGGCGGTCCCGGCCGGGTGGAGGCGACGACCTCCAACGGGGCCGTCACGGTTCGTCTGGATTGAGGACCTCAAGACGACCGGTGCAGGACGCACCGGGGCCACCCTTCGGTGGCAGTCAGCCGCGGAAGGTCTCGCATTCCCCCTCCCCGGGGGCGGACCATACTTCGGCCGTCTTGGGCGAGTGCAGAAGCTCCAGGAAAAAGTGCAGAAGGCGGGCGGTCACCCCCCAAATCCGCACGCCCGCCGCCTGGTACTCCAGCCGCCGGGCGATGTCTCTCACGGATTGCCCGACGAAACCCTCCGCGGCGTGAATGCCCACTAGGGTCTGAAGCGGGATCGGCAGAGTTCGGGCGACTTCCCGAGGGTCGAATGCCGGCGTCCGGCCTCCGGTCCAGCGGACGACGATCACGCCCAGGTCGGCGTCAGACGTGGCGGTCTGGAAGTGTCCCAGGTACCCCAGAACATCCAATTCCTGCGGGTGGATACCCACCTCTTCGTGCAGTTCCCGCAGGGCGGCGTCGGTGATGCTGCGATCCTCCGGCGTTATGTGGCCGCCCGGCAGGGCGATCTGATTCCGCCAGTGGTACCCGGCCGTGTCTGCCTTCTGGATGAACAGGATGTGTGTCTCCCCCCGATCGAACAGGGGCAGGCACACCGCGCACGGATGCCGAGCGTCCCGCGCCGGGGGGTGGGGGGCGGCGGCCAGTGCGGACCGGAGGTTTTCGTAATTCAATGTCAAAAAAGGAGTTCCGATCGGTTTTTCCGGGAAGGCCGATGAGGCGGCCCGTCCGGCCTGCAGTTCATTGTACTCCCTGGAATGGTAGATCGGGCATCAGTTTCCCGGGCTGAAGGAGATCGGAGCCGGTTGCGTGCGACCGGCTGCAGGGATACAATCCGTGTGAAATCCTGCGATGCGGGAGACTGTCCCGGGGCTGGAACACTCGGAGTAACATCCCGTGGCTGAAGAGTTTGACGGTAAGCGTATTCTGATTGTGGACGACGACGCGGACATTCTGGAGTCCCTCAAGGCATTGTTCGCCGAGACGGGTGCGGAGATCCACACGGCGACGGACGGGAGTGCGGCCGTGGACATGGCCGGCCAGAAGGACCCAGACTTGGTGGTTCTGGACGCCATGCTCCCCAAGATGAGCGGTTTCCTGGTGCTGGAGAAGCTGAAGAAGGGCGGCAGGCGAGGCACCCGGCCGTTCGTCATCATGATCACCGGCAACCAGGGCAAGCGTCACCAGGCGTTCGCGGAGAGCCGGGGCGTCGACGTGTATCTCAACAAGCCGTTTCGCATGGACCGGCTGATGGAATCCGCCACGAAGCTGCTGAGCTGACGGCACCCGCCGCGTCGGGTCCGTCCCGGATTTCGGGGCGAGCCACTTGCAAAAGACCGGCTCTCCCGGTACCGTTCGTGCAGAAGAGTGGATGGAATGTTCGGAAAGAGAGTGCAGCCGCAGGGTTAGGCAAAAGGAAGAGTGGCTGGCGGATGGTGACCACGTTGGAGTCGAAGACGGAAATCATCAAGGGTTTCGCGAAGCATGAGAAGGACACCGGCTCGCCGGAGGTCCAGGTTGCGCTGTTGACTTCGCGGATCACGGATTTGAGCGAGCATCTCAAGACGCACAAGAAGGATCATTCCTCCCGTCGCGGGTTGCTCAAGCTGGTCGGCAAGCGATCCAAGCTCCTCAAGTATCTCAGCGGCACCGATCGCCAGCGGTATCAGGACGTCATCAGTCGGCTCGGTTTGCGGAAGTAGCCGGTTCTGTCGGGGTGTTCTGCCCCCATCGTTCACCGCCCCGTTGCCGCACAAGCCGTACATACCCCCCATCGGGTGCGCAGCCATGCCCTGCCGGGTGCGGACCATCTTCTTGGGTATTCAGTCATTCTCACCGGCGATGCCGGTGGATATGGAGTTGTTGTCGCCCGCCGCGCAAACGGCGAGCACGTATTGGATAGCAGGATGGAACAAGACAGGATTGCGATGGAACCGATTGTAGTGCAGCGACAGATCGGCTCGGGCGTGCTTCGCCTCGAGACCGGCAAGATGGCCAAGCAGGCCGCGGGCGCAGTGGTCGTGACGTATGGTGACACGGTGGTGCTTTCGGCGGTGGTCACGGGCCCCCCACGCCCCGGCATCGACTTCTTCCCCCTGACCGTGGATTACCGCGAGAAGATCTACGCCGCGGGCAAGTTCCCCGGCGGGTTCTTCAAACGCGAGGGCCGGCCGACCAACAAAGAAGTTCTCACCATGCGAAACATCGACCGGCCCGTCCGGCCGCTGTTCCCCTCCGGCTTCAAGGACGAGGTGCTGATCCAGGCCATGGTGCTCTCGGCCGATCCGCAGGTGGATCCCGACGTGCTGGCGATCAACGCCTCCACGGCCGCGCTCAGCATTTCGCAGATTCCCTTTGACGGCCCGCTGGCGGCGGTGCGCGTGGGTCGAGTCGAAGGGGCGTTCGTGGTGAACCCAACGGCGGAGCAGCTCGAGCTCAGCGACCTGGACATGATCGTGGCCGGCCATCACGAAGCCGTGACCATGATCGAAGTCGGCGCGCGGGAGATCAAGGAATCCGACCTGGCCGACGCCATCGAGTTTGGGCACAAGCACGTTCAGGTCATCTGCGAGGCCATCGACGAGCTCGTGTCCAAGGCGGGCAAGGAGAAGGTCTGGACCCCGCCGGAACCGACGGACGAGCTGAAGGCCCGCCTCCGAGAGACGTACAAGGCCCGCATTCGCGAGGCCAAGAAGACCCAGGGCAAGCTGGAGCGGAACGATGCCGTCAAGGCCGTCGTGGACGAGGCCCTGGAAACGCTCTGCCCGGAGGATGCCGAAGCGCCCGAGTTTGAGCGCAACGTCGTGCGTGATCTGCTCGACCAGATCGAGGCCGAGGTGGTCCAGGAAATGGTCGCGCGCGAGGGCATCCGGCCCGACGGGCGCGATATGAAGGAAGTCCGGCCCATCTTGTGCGAGGTGGCCGTGCTGCCGCGCACCCACGGCTCGGCCCTGTTCACCCGGGGCGAAACGCAGGCCCTGGTGGCCACCACCCTGGGCACCAGTCGCGATGAGCAGATCGTGGACGGGCTGCAGGAAGAGTACAGCAAGAAGTTCATGCTGCACTACAACTTCCCGCCCATTTCCGTGGGCGAGGTGAAGCGCGTGGGGGCGGTCAGTCGCCGCGAGATCGGGCACGGGGCATTGGCCGAACGCTCGCTGGAGGCCGTGCTGCCGTCGCCGGACAAGTTTCCGTACACGGTGCGGGTGGTGTCCGACATCATGGAGTCGAACGGTTCGAGCTCCATGGCATCGGTGTGCGGCGGGACGCTGGCCCTGATGGACGCGGGCGTGCCGATCAGCCAGCCGGTAGCCGGAATCTCCATCGGCCGGATGAGCTGCGGAGGCAAGGTCACGCTGATCGTGGACATTCTGGGTGAGGAAGACCACTTCGGCGACATGGACTTCAAGGTGGCCGGCACGCAGCGCGGCATCACCGGCGTGCAGTTGGACATCAAGATCCGCGGCCTGTCGCACCCGGAAATCCGCTCCACGCTGGAGCTGGCCCGGGAGGCCCGGCTGGGCATTCTGCGGACCATGCTCAAGGCCATCGACAAGCCGCGGCCGGACATCAGCGTCTACGCGCCGCGCATCATCACCATCAAGATCAACCCGGAGAAGATCGGCAAGGTCATCGGGCCGGCGGGCAAGGGCATCCGCGGCATCGAGGCGACCACCGGGGCGAAGGTGGAGATCGAGGACGACGGCACGGTCAACATCTCGTCGCTGGGCGGCTACGGGCCGGCCGAGCAGGCCCGGGCCATGATCGAGGCCATCGCCGAGGAGGTGAAGGTCGGCCGCATCTACACCGGCCGCGTGACCAGCGTGAAAGACTTCGGCGCGTTCGTCGAGGTGGTGCCCGGCCAGGACGGTCTGTGCCACATCAGCGAGCTGTCGGACGACTACGTGCAGAAGGTCGGCGACGTGTGCAAGGTGGGCGACATTCTGAAGGTCAAGGTGCTGCTGATCGACGAGCAGGGCCGGGTCAAACTGTCTCGCAAGGCCGCCCTCCGCGAGGAGAAGAAGGAGAGCAAGGAGAGCGTGGAGGCCTGAGGCCCCGCGGGAATGGGTGAATCACAAACGCCACGGGGCGGCGCAGGGGCCACTCCGTGGCGTTTTTAATTGCGAATCGCGGATTGCATATGGACGGCAGCCGACGTACCGTCGTGGGATGCACATGGGTCCGACGTATTCGCATGCACGATCGGCCGCGTCATCGTCATTCATAGGTGTGAAGGAAGGATGGACGCCCTTCCAACGGGATCAGGCCGTAGCGGAGGAACCGGCGCTTCGGTTACCATGCCCGACGACCGGGGTGCCGTCCGGCGGCGCCTTAGGACCGCGCGAGCCGAGAAACCTGGGGTGCGGAGCGGTAGATGCGGGCAGATAACCGGTCGATTGGGCATACATCCTCGTGACAGATGCTCATGCCCGCGGCAGCGGCGGCCCGGGAGACAGGAATCATGCTGAAACTCGAAAGCCTGACTTTGAACGGCTACAGGTCCTTTGCCTCCGGAACGAATCCTCGCCCGCCGTCTGGAAACGGTATTCACGATGATGGAGGACGGATCGAGTTTGGTGATGTTACCGTCCTGCTGGGAGCGAATGGTGCGGGCAAAAGTAACGTCATCTCCTTCTTCCGGATGCTGGCGTTTCTTTCGACCGGGGCGTTGCAGGAGTACATCGGCCGGTGCGGCTACGCGGAATCAATCCTCCACTACGGAGCGTCGCGGACGCCGGTGTTGGAGGCGCGGCTTGAGTTCACGGATAGCGGCGTGCGAGACGTCTACTCAATGCGACTGGCCGGTGCCTCTCCCGACACTCTGATCTTCTTGGACGAGTCCATCGAATACGCAGCGACGGGTCACGGGAATCCTCTGAGGAAATCCCTGGGCAGCGGGCACAAGGAAAGCCGGCTGGAGGAATGTGCGAACGAGGGCGACAATACGTGCAAGTTCGTCCTGAGCCTCCTCCGCGGTTGCAGGCCCTATCATCTGCACGACACCTCGGACGAGGCGAAGATCCGCAAGGCGGGATACATTGAGGATAACAGATACCTTCGCAGTGATGCAGGCAACCTCGCTGCTTTTCTCTATGCACTGCGCGACACCAGGCCGGACTACTACCGGCGAATCATCAGTACGATCCAGCAGGCATACCCTCAATTCGGGGACTTTCGTCTGGAGCCGTCGGAGCGCAACTTTTCCTACATCCTTCTCAATTGGTTTGAAAGGCACCATCCGGATTACCTGATGGGACCACACCAGTTGCCCGACGGGGCGCTTCGCTTCATCGCCCTGGCAACGGTCTTCCTGCAGCCGCCGGAGAAGCTGCCCCGCGTCATCGTGATTGACGAGCCGGAACTGGGCCTGCATCCGCACGCGCTGTCGCTGCTCGCGGGCCTGATCGGGAGCGTCACAGAGCACTCGCAGATCATCCTCGCCACGCAATCAGTGCCGTTGGTGTCCCACTTTGACCTTTCCTGGATCCGGGTCGTGGAACATCGAGAGGGAGCGTCTCACGTTCTCCGATTCGACCGAGAAGCGTTTGCCGACTGGCTCGAAGAGTACTCCACGGGCGAGCTGTGGGAGAAGAGCGTGATCGGGGGAGGTCCCCGGCATGAGTAACGTCTACGTGGTCGTGGAAGGCAAGGGCGAGCAGGGTTTCCTGACAAAAGTGGTCGCAGCAGCGTTGGTGCGGCGGGGCGTGTATGTGAACGCCGTTCTGGTGGGCAAGCCGGGAAGAAAGGGAGGCGTGAGACGCTGGGCCTCTGTCAGAAACGACGTCGTTCGATTCCTCAAGATGGACCGCCCGACGTATCCCGTCTTTGTCAGCACCATGTTTGACTAACACCGGATGCCGATGGACTGGCCCGGACGACAAACGAGCGTCGGGCTTCCCCACAGCCAGAAGGCAGCGCATGTGGAGGTCGCATTGACGGACGACATCACGGCGTCACCGATCGCAGACTTCGACCGCCAGCGTTTCATCCCGTATATTCAGATATACGAGTTGGAGTCGCTCGTGCTGGCTGAGCCCAGGGCCGTCGCTACGGAATTCCCGGAAAGGCAGGCCGAGGTGAATCAGTTGGTCGCGAGCCTCGGCGAGACTGCACCCGAAGAGATCAACGATCATCCCCACTCGGCACCGTCTGTCCGGCTGATCAGGCACGTTCCCGAGTACGGTGCGCGCAAGGCCTCGGCGGTGGTCAACATCCTCGCGAGCATCGGGCTGGATACGCTCCGGGCAAGATGTCCACACTTCAACGACTGGATCACGTCCTTGGAGACCATTGGCACACGATGAGTCTGCGGAATGAACCATGCGGCGCTTCGGGATGCGGAGTTTCGGGTGGCGGTATCCACCGCTCCCGGTTGGCGACGATCCGTCCTGCCCCATTCCGACAGGCTCAAGAGCTTGATTCGTCCCCTTTATGCACAACTTTGCCCTTGAGCTCCTCTTTGCGGATGCCGAGTTCCTCGAAGCTCTGTTTGAAGCCGCGCAGGGTGCCGCATTCCGGGCAGCGGGGCACGGTAAGGCCCTGGAGGCGGTAGCCGCACCGGAGACAGCGGATGTCGTCCTCGGTGCCTCTCGCCGATGGCGCCGACCGATCCGGTCTCAGTAACAACACGGCCGCTCGGATCGACAGGATCCCAATCGGAAGCAGCGCGACGCCGCCCACGATCATGGTCAGCGCGGCCGGCATCCGATGCGTTCGGTCCACCCACAACAGAACCTGCGCCAGCAGCGTCAGCAGGAGGCCGATCATGGCCGCCGCGCGCAGCACTATCGGCAACGGAGTCGAGACGAGCATCCCCGCAGCGACCGTCCCCCGCGTGGCAAGGATCGCGCCTACCCACACGCTGGCGACCAAGACCACAAGCCCGTTCAGCATCGCGGCCCGGCGACGTGGGTCACGGGTTTTCGACAGGGTCGGCATGCCGGGTGCCTCCATCGGCAACAGGCGCCGCTCCTGACGTAAAGTGCGACGATGCGTCCAGCGCGGCGGCAGGAGCCGGCCCGGCGCGCCCGGATCACTTCTTCTTGCGAGGCGCCTTGGGCTTCTTGGCTTTGGGGGCTTTGGCTGCGGATTTGGCTGGGCCGGGCTTCGCCTTGGCCACCGCCCTGGCTGCCTTGGGGGCCTTCTCGGCGGCGGTGGCCTTGGCCGATGCCTTCCGGCCGGTGGGTGCTTTCGATTTGGCGGTCGCCGCTTTTTTCGCAACCGGACGCGTCGCGGTTTTGGGCAGGGGTTTGGAGGCGACCGCTTCCACCTTCTCCACTGGCCGCGGTGGGGTCGGGCGGGCCTTGATCGCGCGGGCTCTTATGTCCTCATCGAGAACGCGAGCCGGCGTCGGCTCCCATTTCTTCTTCACACTCGGCGCCGGAGGCACGGAGTCCGTCAGGGGGGTGACCAGCAGTCCCGTGTAATAGCCTTCCTTCTCGAGCCGAGCCAACTGCGCGTCAGCGTCTTTGCGCTCGACGCACTTGAGCAGCGTCAGAGTCAGCCCGTCGGCATACCCGGTGAGCTTCCAGGCAAACGCCGGCGGCTCCTTCTTCCGCGCCGCGCTGCTGCCGGACGCTGCGCCTTCGCCTTGCTGTTCCTTTGGCTTAATGTCCGTCTCTTTGGATTCGTCAGCCACGGCTTGGACCTGCTCGCCAGAATAGTCACTAGCACCGGCGCCCCAGCGTGACCGCCTGCACCGGGGAGAACGCGGGGCAACCTGCGGGCGACGGCCGGGGGCCCATAAAGGTTCCCCGCTTGCACCGCGCCCGGGAGGACTCGAACCTCCAACCTGCTGGTTCGAAGCCAGCCACTCTATCCACTTGAGCTACAGGCGCTTCCAGCGTTCGTTCGATCACGCCTCCCCACCGCCCCACCCCGCGGCGGACGGCTGGCCCGCATTATAGGGGCCGGCCCGCGCCGTGTCACCTCCGGCGACCGAGATTGCCGCCACGTCCCGCTTCTGTGCCGGGCCGCGAGGCGGTAGCATTCAGACTGCCCAGATGACAGGAGGCTGAACCGATGCGTGACGCAGTTGTGCGAAGGTGGGTCAGGGTGGCCGGGATGGGCGCTCTCATCCTGGCCGGGGCCGCCGTGGCCGAGGAGAACACCATGAGTTCCCGGGCACGCCAACCGCTCCGACCGCCAGCCCTCCGGACGGGCGACACCATCGGGATCGTCGCCCCCGGGCATCCGCTGGACCGCGACCGGATTGACCGGGCCGTCCGCCGACTCGAGGGCATGGGCTTCCGGGCCTGCGTCATCGGCGACGTTTACACCCGCCGCGGATACCTGGCCGCCACCGACGCCGAGCGGGCCCAGGCCATCATGGCGGCCTTCCTGGACCCCCAGGTCAAGGCCGTCTTCTGCGGCACCGGCGGCTACGGCACCACCCGCATCCTGGAACGGCTGGATTTCGATGCCATCCGCCGCAACCCCAAAATCCTGCTCGGGTTCAGCGACGTCACGGCCCTCCACCTGGCGATCCACAAGGAGACCGGCCAAGTCACGTTCCACGGTCCGAACCTGATGTGGGGATTGGGCAGCGAAGACCGCAACCTCACGCCGTTCGCCTCCGTCCATCTCTGGCGCAACCTTTGCGATTCCAATACGTTAGAATCAATTGTCGCCCGTTCGGCCAAGCCCGATTCCAGTGAGCCGGTGCCCGGCTTCGAAGCCCTGACGCGGCCCACCCCCGACAACCTTCTGCGGTACGACCTGTCCCTCTGCGAGCCGGAGACCCTGGCCCCGACAACCATCCGCCCGGGGCGGGCGCGGGGACGCCTGGTTGGCGGGAACCTCTCGCTGGTCTGTGCCCTGATGGGTACCCCGTGGCAAATCGAGACGAAGGGGCGCATCCTGTTCCTCGAGGACGTCGGCGAGCAACCGTACCGGATCGACCGGTTCCTTCGCCAGCTCAAGCACGCCGGCCTGCTGGACGGCGTCGCCGGCGTGATCCTCGGCCGCTGGCACAAGTGCGTCCCGGACAATCCGGAGAAGAGCATGACCCTGGACGAGGTTTTCGCCGACTACTTCAGCGACGCGCCGTATCCCGTGGTCGCGCAGTTCCCCGTCGGCCACGTGCGGGACAACGCCACGCTCCCGCTCGGCGTCCTGGCCGAGCTCGACGCCACCGCCCTGACCCTCACCCTGCTGGAACCCGCCGTGGAGTGACGACCCCTCTGCGGCCCGTTGCCATGGCATCCGCCTCGCGGGCCACGTTCTGCGACTGTATCCACTACACTGGTCCGTGCCGTTCGCAGGCCCGAACCCCGCAATTCCGAGTTCCAACGGTCGAAAGTCTGACGAGTCACGATACACTGCAGGACGGAGCCGACGTGGTGCGAAGCCTTTTTGACCAATACAACGAGCCCGAAAACCAGTTGACACACGCGCTGGCGTGTTGTCTGAATGAGGACAGGGGTCTTCTTCGCTCCTTTGCAGACTGGCTGGCCCGCCCACGGCCTCCAAGCCGCTGCACCCTGGAAGTTGTCGAACAAACCCTGCCGGGAGAGGAAGAAGATGCTGAGGAGCCGACGGATCAACAGGGTCTCCCGGACCTGTGGATCCACGACCACGGAGAATGGTCCCTGATCATCGAGAACAAGGTACGATCGCCGGTCAACGCCGCTCAGATCAGCCGGCACCGTGCGACAGCGACTCGACGCGGGTTCATTCAACATTCTCTCATCGTGATTTCACCCGAAACGCCGCCGGATCGTTCGCTGGCGGGGGCACGCCATGTTCGTTGGTCGCAGGTTTACGAATGGTTCCTCCGGCGGCGGATCGGCTCCGAATGGGCTCGCCGTCTGGTGCATTACATGGAGTCTGTGGAGTCACGCATGACCGCAACCGGCTATCTTGAGAGGGGGAGTCTCACAACCTTCTCCGGAATTCGCTTCGGTCCGGACAACCCGTGGAGCTATCGCGAGGCCAAACGCCTGTTGCGACTCGCGTTGGATCAACTCCGCGCCGATCGGCGACTTGTCCGGCTGGGAATGGATCCGTCCGGCGCGGGACGCCCCGCCATCACAGGCAGGGAGGGATCGGCCGTCTGGGATTTCCTTCCACTGCGATACGCGGCGCGCGCGCAGAATTTCACCGCATATCCTCACCTTACGATGGGCATCCAGAGCACGCGGGTGCTCGTCATTGTGACTGTTCCGAACGGTGTGAGGGCTCCGTTGCGCCGCAACCTTCTCGCATTGGGCGAAGAAGGCTTCTGTGGGATCGCCATGCAGATCTGCGGGAACCTGGTTCGTTTGTTTCGTAAGGCCAACGGCGCCAAGCCGTGGGTGGACGTATGTCAGCGGCACTACCCGACGCAGCGTTCCGCTCCGATTGAGGACGCAAGACTCGAATTCGATCTGCGAACGGCCGTCCCCCACGGCAGGAGACGCAGGAGTGGAGATGCGGTGAAGTCGCAACCCCAATGGCTCCGTGCCACATACGCTTCGTTGGCGACGAAGCGGTCCAACCTTCAGGTCGGTTTCGGGGCCGCGTTCTCACTCGATTGCCCCATCCTGCACTCGAAGCAGGCTCTTGATTACTTCTCCGGGACGTGGCTTGCCTGCGAGCCTCTCTTGAAGGTCCTGTTCTCAGGGAACCGGTCCTGAGAACAGGACTTGGCTGAGCCGGGCTGCACGGCTCTGCATCCGGCCGCACTATTTCACGCGAACCGAACCTTGCCAATCGGACGTCCCCTTTTCCATCTCTGCTCGCGCACCCATTCGATCGTCGCAACGGCGAAGCGGTTTCAGGCCCGTGAACGGGCCTGGGACCGAGGGCGGAAGATAGGCACTGCTCAAGAGCAGCGGCACATACACTCATCCGGTCCCTGCAGGACCGGCAGGTTGGGATGGGGCGGCGCGGACCCGCGGTTGAGAACCGCGGGCTCATCTCGTCCTGGCCTACGGCCCTTTGGGGGCGGGTTGGGGGCCGATCTACTCATAGTTCCCCACCCCCGCTTGCCATTCGCAATTCGTCACTCGCAATTCGCAATTCGTCCCGCCAATCGCAATTCATCGTTCGCCATTCGCAATTCGTTCCGCAACTCCCCGCTGTGTTCCTGCGACGAGGTACTGATCAAGAGCAGCGGCAAATGGGGGTCCGGAGCACTGCGCGAGAGGCAGTGGCATGCGTTGGGACCGAGACCCTGGACACCGCTGCGCGCCATCACGGGCAGATTGGAATCACCGTCTGGCAGGGCGGTGTCCCACTCAGTTCGCGATCAGGTTCACCAGGCGGCCTTTGGCCACGATGACGCGGCGGACCGTCTTGCCGGCGATGGCGTCGGCCACCTTGGCGTCGGCGCGGGCCAGCGCTTCGATCTGCGCGTCGTCCGCGTCGGCAGGCACGTGGATCCGGCTCTTGATCTTGCCGTTGACCTGCACCGCGATCTCCACCGACTCGTCGCGAGCCAACGTCTCCTCGTACGCCGGCCACGCCTCGCCGATCAGTGACTGCTCGTGCCCCAGCCGCCGCCACAGCTCCTCCGCAATGTGCGGCGCGAACGGGGCCAGCAGCAGCACGAACGGCTCCAGCGCCGTACGCGGTCGCTTGCTCCGCGGCGTCATGAAGTTCACGAAGTCAAAGAACTTCGCGATGGCCGTGTTGAACTTGAGCTGCTCGATGTCGTCGCCCACGCCCCTGATCGTCTTGTGCAGCACGCGCAGACATTCGGCGTCCGGCTTCTCGTCCGCCAGGGCGGGCGACAGCCGGCCGGTCTCCTCGTCGATGAACAGCCGCCAGATGCGCGACAGCAGCTTGAACAGGCCGGGGACGTCCCGCGTGTTCCACGGCTTCGACGCCTCGATCGGACCCATGAACATCTCGTACAGCCGGAACGTGTCGGCCCCGAACTGCCCGATGACATCGTCCGGGTTCACCACGTTCTTCAGCGACTTGCTCATCTTCGCGATGACCGGCCCCACCGGCTCGCCCGTCTGCTTGTGGCGGAACTTGCCCTCGGAGACCTCTTCCACCAGGTCCGGCGTGATGGTGGCCCCGCGTTCGTCCTTGAACGCAAAGCCCTGGATCATCCCCTGGTTCACCAGCTTCATGAACGGCTCGCAGGTGGAGACGCAATCCAGGTCAAACAGCACCTTGTGCCAGAACCGCGCGTACAGCAGGTGCAGCACCGCGTGCTCCGCCCCGCCCACGTACGTGTCCACCGGCATCCAGTAGTCGTCGGCCATGCGGTCGCAGAACCGCGAGCTCAGCGTCGGGTTCAGGTAGCGCAGGTAGTACCAGCACGAGCCGGCCCATTGCGGCATCGTGTTCAGGTCGTGACGCCACGTCGTCCCGTCCCGCTGCACGGTGACCCAGTCCTTCGCCCGGCCCAGCGGCGGCTCCGGAAGGGCGTCGGAGCCCTCCGCGACCGGCGTCGGCTTGAAATCCTCCATCGGCGGCAGGGCGACCGGCAGGTCCTTCTCGTCGTACGGAATGATCTCGCCGTCCTCGCCGTGCAGAACCGGAAACGGCTCGCCCCAGTACTTCTGCCGGCTGAACACCCAGTCGCGCAGCTTGTAGTTCACCGCCCCCTGGCCCAGCCCGTTCTGCTCCAGCCACTGCGTGATCCGGGTCTTGGCTTTCGGCGTGGGCAGGTCATTGATCGTGCATACGTCGCGGGGCAGCCCGGCCCCCCCTCGCGGTGGCGAGTTGAGGTTCACGCCTTCGCCGACGAACGACTCCGCGAAGATCCCCGGATCCTCCGCGAACACGGGCAGGGCCACCTGCTGCAGCCAGCCGCTGTCCCCGTCCAGCAACGCCATGGCGTTCTGCGCCGTGATGCCTCCCACGGTGCCCGCCGCAAGCGTGGCCGAGTCCAGCACCTCCTGCCGAAGGCTCGGTCGGCCTTTCCGGGCGCAGTACTTCTCGTCGATGGCCCCACGGATGATCTGCTCGTGCAGCCACTCGCCCGGCGGGCGAACCACGGCCACGATCGGCAAGTCAAACGCCTTGGCAAAGTCGAAGTCCCGCGTGTCGTGCGCCGGGACGGCCATGATCGCGCCCGTGCCGTATCCCATCAGGACGTAGTCAGCCACCCACACCGGGATACGCTCGCCGTTGACCGGGTTCAGCGCGTACGCCCCGGTAAACACGCCGGTCTTCTCTTTGGTGTCGGCCGTTCGGTCCAGGTCCGACTTGTGGCGAGCGACCGTGACGTATTCCTCCACCGAGGCTCGCTGATCCGGCGTGGTGATCTGGTCCACCAGCGGGTGTTCCGGGGCCAGCACCATATAGGTCGCCCCGAACAGCGTGTCCGGCCGCGTGGTGTACACGCGGATCGTGAACGGCTCCGGCCGGGCCGGGTAGCCGCCCGAGCGCCGCGCGGCCCGCCATTGCCCGGGATCCGGCGTAACCGGCGCCGCGGCCCCGCCGGAAACCAGCGGGAAGTCCACCTCGGCCCCCGTGCTGCGGCCAATCCAGTTTCGCTGCATGATCTTGATCGGCTCGGGCCAATCCAGCAGCTCCAGATCATTCAGCAGTCGCTCGGCGTACTTCGTGATGCGCAGCATCCACTGACGCAACGGGCGTCGGAACACCGGGTGGTTGCCGCGTTCGCTGCGGCCGTCGGACGTGACTTCCTCGTTGGCCAGCACGGTGCCCAGGGCGGGGCACCAGTTTACCGGCACCTCGTCGATGAAGGCCAGCCGCTGGTTGTTGATCGCCTGCCGCTGCTCGACGGGTGACAGCTCGCTCCACTTTCGGTGCGGCTGTTTCGGGTCGCGCACCAGCTTCAGCGCATCGTCCACGAAGAGCCTTTCGTTTCGCAGGGCCGCTTCCAGGTCGCTGACGGGCCGGGCCTTTCCCTTGTACGGCCGCCCGGTGTGGTCGGTCCAATCGAACTCGTCGTCGAACCAACTGTTGAACATCTGCAGGAAGATCCACTGCGTGTGCTTGTAGTACTCCGGATCGCAGGTGGCGATTTCGCGGTCCCAGTCGTACGAGAAGCCGAACATCTTGAGCTGCCGCCGCATGTTCTCGATGTTGCGGCGCGTGGTAATGGCCGGATGCACGCCGTGTTCAATGGCGTACTGTTCCGCCGGCAGCCCGAACGCGTCATAGCCCATCGGATGCAGGACGTTGAACCCGCGCATCCGCTTGTATCGCGAGTAGATGTCCGTCGCGCAGTACCCCAGCGGATGCCCCACGTGCAGGCCCGCGCCGCTGGGATACGGGAACATGTCCAGGACGTAGCACTTGGGCTTGGTGCCGTCGAAGCCGGGATCGCCGGGGTTGGCCACGGCGAAGGACTTGTGCTCTTCCCAGTAGGCCTGCCATCGGGCCTCGATGGTCCGAAAATCGTAACTACCCGCTTTTCCAGGGGGTTGCGTGTCTGCCATGCTCACATTCCCATGCTGCCTGGATGATAATCTCTCGCGACGTTTCGACAAAACACACAGTGTATCGGTCGCGCCACCGCCGGGCAACCGGGCCGGCCGGTACCACAACCCGTTTTTATCCAGAATGTTATGGCAAAACCGGAATTCGCTTGCCCCCGGGCGAAGCGAATTCGACATATCCAATGCCAAGACCTCCTTCTTCCTCCTCCTCCGAGGGAAGCCGCCAGATCGGGGCGTAAGTCGCGATCTGGCGATTTCCGTTTTTACGGCAGTGAGAATTCGGGCGACCGGTGAGAGTGCGTCAGCCGTTGAGCATGCCGGCCAGATGTGTCAGGTCGCGGGCGAGGGCCTCGCCCGCCGTGGTGTTGACGGCGGCAGAGACGGTGGAGTCTGACCCGTCCTGCGTATCCCGCATGTCGCCCAGAGACGTCCGGCTACGCTCGAGGATCAGCCGGAGACGCTCGTTCGTGTCGCGGCGGGCGGAACGGGCAAGCCGATCTGTTCGGGTCCGCGGGGGGTCGGCCGGGCCGGCCTGCTCGATCTGGCGGACCACCATGCCGACTTCATCGCCGATCCGCTTGGATCGGCCGGCCGTCTTGATGGCCTCCTTCATCGCCTCATCCGCGATGCGACGGGCGTGGGTGGCGGACTGGTTCATCGTGCCCAGGCGGGCCAGCATCGACTTCTGCGCCTCCGCCATGCGATCCGAAACGGCCTTGAGGGCGGTCATCTCGTCGGCGAGGTTCGACACGCGACCGTGGGCCCGCGTGGCTCGTTCAAACGCCTTGCGAGCCAGGCGACGGGCGCGGCCAGTCGCGCCGTGCAGATTCTGAATGGCCGCCGTTTGAGCGTCGCCGCGGCGAATGACGCCGGTCAGCCAGGCTTCGATGTTGTCGATGTGCCGTTCCGTCTCGGCGATCCGCTGCATGAGCTGACCCACGCGCTCATCCGGTCTCAGAGCGGGCGCGGCCGGCGCGGCCACCGCGGGCGCCGACAGCAGCGCGGCGTCCAGGATGTCGGGAATGGACTGTCCCGGTTCGCCGACGGCCTGGGCAAACGCGTCGCCGGCGGCCTGGCGAGCCACACGCAGGGCGCGGGCCAGATGCTCCAACCGGACGATTCGCTGGTCCTGTTCGGCCGACTTCGGCACAAGCTTTTCAATGGCTTCTTCGTACTGACGGCCACTCTCGGCGACATATTTCTGGAGGTGGCCGACCTGGCGGGCCGTGTCGCTGGCTGCAATTGTGCCTTGCGCAACCTGTTCCTGTATGCCGGCCATCTCCTGTTCGAGTGAGGCCAGCTTATGGGCCACCTCGTCAAGCCCGGAGGCGGTGGCGGTGGTGGCCGACCGCTGGGCCTCGGCGTGGGCGGCCTGGGCTCGTGCGATCTCGTCCAGACGGGCCAGCGTGGCCTGCCATTCCTCGGTGGGCACGAGCACGTATCGTGCATCGTGATCTGGCGTCTTTGGCTCGGGGTCCGTGCTCCACGCAGGGTCCTCGTGCAGCGCGGGAGCCGGTTCCGGCGTCTGGGGCCTGCGGTCCGCCGGCGCGGACGTTCCGGCGGTTCCACCGTCGATGGGCATCATCTGGCGGAGAACGCTCTGCACGAAGCAGCCGTCGACCGTCGTTCGGTCGGCGGAATAGGCGCTCAGCAGCGCGTTGTCGCAGATGGTGTTGATCAGCCGCGGCAGCCCGCCGGCGTGGTGATGAATGGCCGCCACCGCGGACTCGTCGAAGATGTCCGCCGTCGCGCCGGCGACGTGGAGGCGGTGGCGGATGTACGCGCCGCACTGCTCGAGGCTCAGCGCCGGCAGATGGAACGTGCGGAAGAGCCGCTGTCGCAGTTGCCGCATGTCCGCCGCCTGAAAGCGTGTGCGCAGCTCGGGCTGGCCCAGGATCACGACCTGGAGCAGCTTGGCCTCGTCGGATTCCAGGTTGCCGATGGTGCGAAGCAGCTCGAAGGCGTCGCGGGGCAGGTTCTGGGCCTCGTCCAGCACGAGAACCACCGGCATTCGCGCGGCAAACCGGTCCAGCAGAAACGTCTGCAGCGACCGGATGAGCCGGGCGTTGGATTCGTCGCCGCGGACGTCGATTTCCAGCTCGGTGCAGATCAGGTGCAGCAGGTCGCGGGCCGACTCTACCGCGTGATTGACGGTGGCGAAGGCGATCTGCCCGTCAAAGTGGCGGAGCATGAGCCGGGAGATCAGCGTCTTGCCCGTGCCGACTTCGCCCGTCAGCAGGACGTATCCCTTTCCTTCGCCCACGGCATAGATGAGGGTCGCCAGCGCTTCCTCGTGATCGGGCATGGGGTAGAAGAAGCGCGGATCGGGCGTGTTGTTGAACGGCAGCTCACGCAGGCCGAAATGATTGGCGTACACAGGATCAGCCCGTCCTTGTCACAGTGTGGGCGTGGACGTCCGGTTGTCCTGCTGAATATCGGGCTCGGCGGGGGCGCACTTGAGGTATGCGGCGGATCATGCCGCGCGTCACGCCGCGGAACGGGCCCGGGGCAACGTCCGAAAACCACAAGGTCCGGTCATTTTCCCGGCATCAAGTTCGTTCAGGTGGTCGGCTCGAAACCCGATAAAACGGGCGTACGTACAGCCGGACCGGTCCGCCGCCGCGCGGATCGGCCCCGGGGCGGACCGCGGAATGCCCGCGGCCTCCCGCGGTCGGGCGCCTGTCCCGGTCCCGGCAAAACGGAGCGCTGAGCCGTGAAACCTACGCAAACGGGGACGCTGCTGCTGATCGCGCTGCTGTCGGCCTGCGGATGCGCGTCGAACCAGCCGGAGATCCACAACTGGCTCATGGCGTATGAGCAGCCGAACTCGTCCTTCGAATACCGGGTCGGCATCCCGGATACCCTGCAGATCACGGCCCCGCGCGTTCCGGAAATCGACGGCGAAACGCAGACCATCCAACCCGACGGCAAACTGACGCTTCGTCTCCTGGGCGAGGTGCGCGTGGACGGTATGACCGCCCGCGAAATCGCCGCCAAACTGACGGAACTCCTGCACGAGTACTACGAAGACCCGAAGGTGCAGGTGCGGATCGCCGCGTACCGCAGCAAGAAGGTCTACGCCTTCGGACAGGTCGGCAGCGGCCACGGCAGCGGGGGAACGGCCAACCAGGGCAACGCCCGGGCGATTCCCTACACGGGCCGCAACACGCTGCTTGACACGCTGGCGGAGTCCGGCCTGAGCTTCATCGCCTGGCGAAGCCAGGTCAAGGTCATCCGGGCCAACCCATGCGCCGATGGGCGGCATGTCATCACGGTGGACGTGGACAAGATGTTTGCCGAGGGCGACACCAGCCTGAACGTCCTGCTGGAGCCGGGTGACATCGTCTACGTGCCGCCGACGCCGTTGGGGTGGGTGGGCCTGCGCATCCAGGAAGTGCTGTTCCCGCTGAGCCCGGTCGTGAACGCCTACGCGCTGCCCGCGGGCCTGATGAATGCGCACGACCAATACAAGGACCGCTGACCCCGACCGCGGGCCCCGAAGGCCCGTCGCACCGTGAGAATGCCATGGGACGCATCGCCGAAGCGTTGAAGAAAGCGGAACGGGAACGGCAGATCGCGTCGACGGAGGGACCGTCGACGCCGACAGCCCCGCGACCGGAAGCCCCGCCCGAGCCGACCCCGCATCCGACGGCGGCTGCGACGGACGTGCAGCCTGTGCGTCCCGTGCGGTCCGTCTCGGAAGGCATGTCCGAAGCGCTGGTGGCCTACTACGACTCGTCCTCGATGATCGCCGAACAGTATCGCTCCCTGCGAACCCGGCTGCTGAGCATGAATCCCGGCAATGAGCCCCAGGTGCTCGCCGTCACCAGCGCCGTCCCCCGGGAAGGCAAGAGCGTCACCGCGCTGAACCTCGCCCTCATCCTGTCCGAGATCCAGCACCTGCGAGTGCTGGTGATCGACGGCGACTTCCGCCGAAGCTCCCTGGCCCGACTGCTGAACCAGCCGGGAGCGCCCGGACTGGCAGATATGCTACGCGGTCAGGCGACCCTGGAGTCGGCCATCCAGCCCACCGCGATGCCGAACCTGATGTTCATCCCCGCGGGCAAGATGGGTGATCGCAGCGCGGCCGACCTCCTCTCGTCCGAGACGCTGGCCCGCACGTTCCGCAGGCTCCAGACGCAGTACCAGTACATTATCGTCGATACGCCGCCCGCCACCACGGTGACGGACGTGGGTGTCATCGGCCAGCTCTGTCACGCGGTGGTCATGGTGATCCGCATGAACCGCACGCCGGGGCCGGTCGTGCGGCGAGCCGTGCGAATGCTCCAGGTGAACAACATTCCCGTGGCCGGCTGCGTGCTGGTGGGCCGGAACGAACGGAACACGCGATACGGCTACTACTACGGCTACTACCCGTACTACCGGTATTACAACGACTACTACCACCGCGAGCGGGAAGGGTAGGACACGCGCGTCGGCCGGTAACGATCGTCCACGGTGGGCGGCAGGAGGGACGAACGACCGAATATGATCCGTGATCGCGTCATTGTCTGTCTGGCGAGCCGGTGGGACTACGACCCCACCAGCAAGCACCAGGTCATGCGCATCCTGGCTCGCGAGAATGACGTGGTCTGGGTGAACCATCGCGCATCCCGGCGGCCGCGGGTCACGGCGGCGGACGCCGGGGCCGTGGCGTCCACCGTCGGACAGATTCTGCGCGGCGTGCGCCGGGTGGGTCCGCGCATGGTGCAATTCACACCGCTGGTGATCCCCGGCGCCCGGCGCCCGGTGACGCGGGCGTGGAACCGCTGGCTGCTGGTCCTCCAGGTGCGGCGGGCGATCCGGCACGTGCGGCATTCGGCGGACCAGCCGGTGCAGGTCTGGACGTTCGCCCCCGACGGCGAATTCCTGGCCGACGCGCTGCGACCGGAGCGATTCCTCTACTACTGTGTGGACGAGTACACCGAGTTCGAGGACCTCGATCGCGACGCTGTGGCCGCCGCGGAGCGACGCGTGCTGGCGCGGGCGGACGTGGTGGTCACCACGTCGCAGCCCCTCTACGAATCGAAACGATCCCACAACGCCAACACGCACCTCGTCCGGCACGGCGTGGACGCGGCTCACTTCGCCTCGGCGCTGGAGGAGGGACTGCCCCTGCCCACGGAGCTGGCGGGCATTCGCGGGCCGATGCTCGGGTTCTTCGGACTGATTCACCACTGGATCGACTGCGACCTGCTGGAGGCGGCGGCCCGGCTTCGACCGACCTATTCGTTTGTGCTCATCGGAGAGGACCGGCAGAACCACGCCGGGCTGCGACGCTGTCCGAACGTACACTTGCTGGGGCGGCGCCCGTACGGCTCGCTGCCGGCCTATTGCCGGGCGTTTTCCGCCGGGCTCCTGCCGTTTGCCCGAACCCGCATGACGCGGAACGTCAACCCGATCAAGCTGCGCGAGTACCTCGCGGCCGGCCTGCCGGTGGTCTCGACGCCGCTGCCGGAGGCGGAGCGGTACTGGCCGGAGGTCCGGATCGCCGCCGACGCGGAGAGCTTCGCCCGGGCCTGCGACGAAGCCGTGGCCGACGCGGTTCCGGAACGTCGACGGGCCCGCAGCCGCCTGGTGGCCGACGAAACGTGGGAGGCCGTGGTCGAGCGCCTGTCGCGCCTGGCGGACGATGCACCCACGGCGGCCATGCCAGCGCTCGCGGCGCCGGCGATCGCTCCCTGAATCGCGAATCGCGAATGAGACGTCCCCGAGGTTTGCTCCGGCGGACCGTTTCCTTTGGCACTCCCGCGACGCGATCGTCTCCTCGCCGGTTGCCACGTCCAGCGGTAGTGCGGTTCAGCAATTGCTCCCCCTGACGAACCGATCTCCATCCATCCGCCGGATTCGCCGGACAAAGGGGTGGCGTGACCGTTGCGGGCCACGCCACCGCCCGTCCGCTTGAGCTGCTACAGGCAGCGCATGAACGCCACCAGATCCTTCTTTTCCTGGTCCGTCAGCTTGACGCCGGTCACGAGGTTGAAGAATTCGACCGTGTCCTCCAACGTCATCAGCCGCCGGTCGTGCAGGTACGGCGGGGAATCCTTGATGCCCCGCAGCGGGAACGTCTTGATCGGGCCGTCGGCGGATGCCATGCGGCCGTTAATCATGTGCGGCTTGAAGAAGCGCTCGGCCTTCAGGTCGTGCATCAGGTTGTCGGTGTAGTAGGGGGCGGGGTGGCACTCGCCGCACCGGCCCTTGTCGAAGAACACCTCTTCACCGCGCAACTCCGAATCCGACGCCAGCTCCGGATCGAGCTTGCCAAACACATCCAGCTTCGGGGCGGGCGGGAAGGCCAGCAATGCCTGGAACTCCGCCATGAAGTGCACCTGGCTGCCGCGATCGAGGATGTTCACGCCCTTCTTCGTGCCGATCACCGGGTCGCCGTCGAAGTAGGCCGCCCGCTGCTCGAACTCCGTGAAGTCTTCGATGCTCTTGAGGGCCCGCTGCGAGCCGAACAGCCGCTGGATGTTGACGCCGCGCAGCGGCGGCGTGTCCAGGCCGTGCCGGAACTCCTGCGGCCGGATGTCGCCCACCAGGTGCGTGGCCGCGTTCGTGTGGCCGTTGACGTGGCAGTCAAAACAGGTGACGCCGCGGTGCGGCCGCTCCGAGCGGCGGTCTTCCGTCTGGTTGAACTGCTGCTGTGGGAACGGCGTGACCAGCAGGCGCAGCCCCTCTATCTGCTTGGGGTTCAGGATGCCGTTGAACAGTTCGTAGTAGTTGTCGATCGTGACCACCTTGCCCTTCGACACGTCGCCCAGGTCCAGCCGCGTGTTCAGATACATCGGCGGCGGATACTCCGGCAAAAAGTGCGTCGGCAGGTCGTAATCCATGTCGAACCGCGTCAGGTCAATGTCCGTCTGCTTCTTGATCTCGTCGATGTGGTGCTGGGGGAACACCATGCCGCCTTCCGCGTGGTTCGGATGCGGCAGCGGCAAAAAGCCCTGGGGCCACAGGCCCTGGTCTTTGATCTGCGCCGGTGTCATCTCCGCCAGCTTCCCCCACGTCACGCCGTCCGGAAGCTTCACCCGGACGCCCGCCTGCACGGCCTTGCCGCCCGACATGGTGACGCCGTCGGCCGGCCGGTCGGCCAGATCGTACCGCTGCTGCAGCAGGTCCATCTGCTTCTTCATGACCTCCGGCTTGGCGGCCTTCATGCGAGCCATGGTCTGGTCAAAACTCTCGGTGATGACGACCGGCAAGTAGCTGGACGGCCCTGCCGCCCAAAGCCGGGCCGCCGGCAATGCCACGGCGAGGGCAATCAGCCCTCCCGCGGCAAGCAGCGCCCAGCGGCTCGCACGCCACTTTGGCCCAAATCCTCTCATGATGGTTTCCTCCTTTTTCACGTGGACTTCACGTTTCTGCTGTATCCGGCGATTCACTTCCCATTTCCTGCGCCCGGACCGCGGCGAATCCTCATACGTGCCCGATGTCCGTGTGAGACGAAATCTCCGTGTTGACCGTACACAGGTCGCTTGCGTCCAGGCCATGCACGTCGTTGCGACCGGTGAGCCGGGCAAACGCCTTCAGCTCCTCGTTGCAGACGTGCAGGTAGTTCGCCAGTCGCTCGGCGGACTGGTCCACGTCGAGCCGTTCGCGCAGGGCCGGGTCCTGTGTGGCGATGCCCACCGGGCACTTGCCGGTGTGGCAGACCCGGTACTGCTGGCACCCGCACGCCATCATGGCCGCCGTGCCGATGGCCACCGCGTCGGCGCCCAGGGCCAGGGCCTTGGCAAAGTCGGCCGACACCCGCAGGCCGCCCGTGATCACCAGCGACACGTGGTCCGCGCCTTCCTTGTCCAGGTACGTCCGTGCCCGGTGCAGGGCGAAGAGCGTCGGCACGGAGGTGGCCGCCTTGATGAACTTCGGCGCAGAGCCGGTGGCCCCGGGCCGGCCGTCGATCGTGATGTAGTCCGGCTCGGCGGACAGGGCGAACGCCAGGTCCTCCTCGATATGCCCGGCCGCCAGCTTGATCCCGATCGGCTTGCCGCCGGACGTCTCGCGCAGCCACGCCACCCGGGCCTTGAGGTCCTCCCGGCTGCGGATGTCGGGAAACCGCGCCGGACTGGTGATCGCCTGGCCGGCGGGAAACCCGCGGATGCGCGAAATCTCTTCGGTGACCTTCTCGGCCGGCAGGTGGCCGCCCATGCCCGGCTTGGCCGACTGCCCGATCTTGATCTCGATTGCGTCCGCCGCCCGCAGGTTCTCGTCCGTCAGGCTGTACCGGTTGGGCACGTACTCGAAGACGTACCGGTACGCCGCCGCCAGCGATTCCGGCAAAATGCCGCCTTCACCGGAGCACATGGCCGTTCTCGCTGCGGCGCTGCCCTTGGCCATGGCGATCTTGACCTCCCTGGACAGCGCCCCGAACGACATGTGCGTGACGTAGACGGGCATCTCGATGACCAACGGGTGCGCGGCCCGCGGCCCGATGACCGTTTGCGTGTTGACCGGCTCGTCTTCGTTGAGCGGCAGCCGGGCGAGCTGGGCGCCCCGGATCAGGATGTCGTCCCACGAGAACACGGCCTGGGTGGACCGCATGGGTTCACTGATGGACTTTCCCGTCGCGGCCATGCGATGAATGTCCGCCATGTGGACTTCCCGCTCGTCGGACGATCGCGTCCACCGGGCGAGGTATTCGCCGGCCGGCGGGGGGCCGGTTTCCGCCGTTTCCGCCGGGGCGGAATCCAGCGGGTGGAACTCGGACTTCCCTGCGCCGCAGAGCGGGCATTCCCAGTCGTCGGGCAGTTGATCCCAGGGGACGCCCTCTGCGGCCTCATCGTAGACGTAGCCGCAAACCGCGCATTCCCAGCGGCGGGCGGTGCTGCTGCTCATCGGTCGCTCCTTGCGTCTCGCGAACCGCGCGCAAATCCGCAGCGCGGATCAAACCGTCGCCACCGATCCATCTACACCTGCACGAACTTCTCCGCTTTGGCGCCGCAGATCGGGCACGCGGCGGGCGGGCGGCCCAGCTCGATGTGGCCGCAGATCGGGCAGAGGTAGAACTCGGTCTCCGTCAGGTCCTTGCCGGCCTTCACCGCTTCGAGGGCCATCTGGTAGAGCTTCGCGTGGACCGCCTCGGTCTTTGCGGCGAATGTGAACATGCGCTTGGCCTTGTGCCCTTCCGCCTCCGCCTGACTCACCATGGGCGGATACATCTCCTGGAATTCGTGCGTTTCGCCGTCGATGGCCGCCCGGAGGTTCTCCGCGGTGGTTCCGATGCCGCCCATGGCGGCCAGGTGCCCCAGGGCGTGGATGGTCTCCGCCTCGGCGGCCGTGCGGAAGAGCCGGGCCACGTTGGCGAACCCGTCCTTCTCGGCCTGCTGGGCAAACGCCGTGTACTTGCGGTTGGCCTGGCTCTCGCCGGCAAACGCCTCCTGAAGGTTGTCCTGTGTCGTTGCCACGAAATCGTTCTCCTTTTCGATTACGGTCAAGAGAGACACGGGCCGGCCGGCCGGATGGATAGCCGGGCCCCTCGTTGTGTTCTGTTACGGCTCATGCGCCGATGCCCGCGTTGCCGGAAGCCCGGACAGGCGCCGCACCATTCCCGGACGGTGAAGGTTTCTGTTGTCGTTCGGTCCCTCATGGACGCTTCCTTCTTCGGCGGATCGGCCCCGATGCCCGGCGTGTCTGCTTCGCGGGAGACGCCGCACCCTTCCGGCTTCGCTTTCGGCGACACTCCGGGCAGATGCCGCGGAGGTGAACGTGGAATTCCCGGATCTCGAAACCCTGCGTGCTCACGTCCGGCAGCGCCAGGGCGTTCAGCTTCTCGTCTTCCAGATCCAGGATGCGCTCACAGCGGAGGCACACCAGGTGGTGGTGCTGGTGAATCTTCGGGTCAAACCGCACGGTGCCCCCCGCGTGACAGAGCTTGGTGATCACGCCGATTTCCACCAGCGTGTCCAGGACGCGGTACACCGTGGTCAGGGACACGCCCGGAATCCGGCGCTTCACCAGGTCGTACACCTGGTCGGCCGTTGGGTGGTCCTCCCGGTCCAGCAGGGCCTCGAAAATCGTCCGCCGCTGCACGGTCCGCGACAGGCCGTGCTGCCGGCACAACGCCTCGAAGTACTCCACCCGCGCCTGTTTCTGCTGACGTTTCACGGCCGATCCTTCTGGCCCCTTTGGAAAACTACACCAAATGATAATCCTTGTCAAATACAGAAGCCGTGGGGGAACGCCGCCCCTCGCGGCAGCGTTCGACCGGCGCCTAAGGACCGTTCTGTCTCACTCCTGCAACCCCTTGTCGCAGGAATGTGCATATTTCCAGTGGGACAAAAAGGGGGCGGCATGAACAAGCACCCGCTTGCCCATGCCGCCTCATGTCGCCGTTGAAATGGGAAGCTACTTCGCCGGTTGGGTTGCCCCGGGCACGGGCGGAGGTGTTGTCTGGGCCGCCGCCTTCCCGCCACTGTTACCCGTCAGATTCCCCGCGATGTTCTGCGTCAGGTTCCGCAGGTCGATGCCCAGCACGCTTTCCACGGTCGCCAGCGATTCGCTGAGGATCCGCGCCCGGCCCAGGGCGCCGCCGGCGATCGCCCGGCCTTCGCCGCCGTCGATCACCGTGATGTTGTCCAGTCGCACGTTGGCCACCGTCTTGGTGATCTCCCGCACCACGTCGGGCATCATCTCCGTGAGCATGACCTTCAGGGCGTCCGGGTGTTGCTGGATGGACTTGCCGATCAGCTCGATGGCGGTGGCACGCGCCTTGCCCTCTTCCAGCACCTTGGCCGCATCGCCTTCGGCCCGGGCCTTGGCCACGTCGCGGTCGGCCAGGGCCTTCTTGACTTCCGTGGCGACCAGTCGCTGTTCCTCTGCCTGGGCGCGGGCTTGCTGCGTCTGGGCTTCCTTGAGCTCCGCCTCGCGGGCGAGTTCCGCCTTCCGGATGCGCAGGGCGTTGTCCGACTCCGCGATGACCTTGTCCGCCGACAGCCGGGCCTGTTCAGCCTTCTGGCGACCCAGCGCCTCCGCCTGCTTCGCCTCCGCATCGCGCTCCGCCTGGGCCTGGCGGGCCCGGGCCTCCGCCTCCGCTTCCTTGATGTCCGCCTCGGACTTGCGCTCCGCCTCATACTGGCGGGCGTTGGCCCGCACGCGGGCGGCCGCCTTGCGCGAGATGGACTCCAGGTACTGTTCCTCGTCATGCACGTTCTGGATGTTCACGCTGTCAATCACCATGCCCAGCTTCCGGAAGTCATCCGTGACTTCGTTCATGACGGTGGCCACGAACTTGTCGCGGTCTTCGACAATCTCCTCCGGCGTCATCTTGCCGATGACCGCGCGCAGCCCGCCTTCCAGTGTTTCCCGGGCGACCCGCTGCAGGTCCGTGCCCGGCTGACCGAGGAACCGCTCGATGGCGTTGCCGCGTGTGTCCGGCTCCGACGACACCTTCACGTTGGCCACGCCGGTGACGGTGACGGGAATCATGGTTCCGCCGCCCGACTGGGCCCGCACCTCCAGCCCCACCTGCATGTTCCGCAGGCTGATGCGGTCCACCTTCTCGATGATGGGAATGACCAGCGTCCGCCCGCCGATGAGCGTGCGGTATCCCTGGCCCGCCACGTTCCGCTTGCCGCTGATGACCAGCATTTCGCTGGGGTTGCCCACCACCATCAGCTTGGCCAGCAGGGCCAGAAACGCCAGAACGACGATCAGCCCTCCGAAGCCCAGAAACACCGCCGCCCCCGTCCAGTTCGATGCCGCCAGTAGTGCCGTCATACCTGTTCTCCCCGCTCGGTTTCGTGCAGAAACTCGAATTCCTTCTTCGATACCACCTCGGCCGTGCCGTTGGCAAACGCCACGACGCCGACCATCTCACCCACGGCAAACGTGTCTTCCGCCCGGCGGGCGAAGGCCGGCAGGAACCGTTCCCCGCCCCGCACCTCGCACGCCACCTCGCCCGGGCGCCCGGGTCGAATGGCCACGGTGACGCGTCCCGTGCGATTCACGTAATCCCGGCTGGAGGTCGTGCTGTCACCGCTCGTGCGCTGGACGTAGCGAACGGTCTGTTGAACGCCCTGTCCAATCACCAGACCCGCGCCCAGGGCCACCAGCAGCACCACCAGCGGACGCGAATCCGTCGTGTACGTCAGCACGGTGCCCACCAGCCCGAACGTCGCGGCGAAGTAGATGAGGAAGCGGACGGAAATCCAACTGGCCAGCGACGCGCCGTCGTGGGCCAGGTGTCCGCCGTGGGCGGACGTGTCAATATCGAGGTCCGGGCCGGCATCCGCCGAAACGTCCACGTCGAGACCGCCGTCCACGTCCACGCCCGCGGCGCCGTCGGCGTCCACACCCGCGTCGCTGTCGCCCCCGAACAGCAGCGAAACCACCAGCAGCCCGCCCCCGATGATCAGGCAGACAAGGTAGACCGCACTCAGCCCGCCGATGCCGGCCGCCAGCAACCCGACGGGGGCGATTGTCCCGATCAGGGTGATCCCTGCGAACGCACACATGGTCGGCCCTCCGCTGTCGATGAGACCGGATGAACGCACGCCGCGGAAACCCCGCACCGTGCCCTCCATCATCAGTCTACATCATGCCGCCGACCGTGCCCACTCCAAACGGCCGCCCGGATCATAATGGCCCCGCGCTCCTCCTCCACGATTGTCGATAGTTGTCAGACCCTCCCCCACGACGCCGCCGGATGAAAGCCCACGCCTGCCGCGAACGCCGCACAGCGACACACAGAAGGTCGGCACCCACCCGTGGGCCGGATAGCGGAATTGATTGGCCGATCGGTGCGGCTCCACCGAAAGGCCCCGGGCTTGCGTGCATCCACCAACGGCCACAGCACCCGTTCACGGCTCCCGCAAGCCACCATAGCCTCACCATGTCTTACGCTCTCGATGTCTCGTCGCGGCTGCCCGACCGCGCGCAACGGGGACACCCTCACGCACGAACGCACAGCGGGCAACAATCGCGTGCGTATCCTGTGTCGTTGTTGTTGAACGCCGCGCCCGGCGGTGCCAGCCCCGTTCACGGGGCTTTCCCGTCCCGACTCAGGTCGGGACGGGCTCCTAGGCTAGCCCGTTGAAACGGGCAATCAACCCGACAGCGGTTGACCGTCGCCAGCTGAGTATACTCCGCTGGTTCCTGGGAAAGCTGCCCACGCGCTCCAGCAGCCACTTCGTCACGTCGTAACCATCTGACCAGCAGGACCGGCGGTTCGTTGGGGGAGATCCCCGTTGGCGCCGCGCGTGCACATGGCCCAGGGAATTCGCGCGCCGCCCTCCCGTTGACACGCGACGCGACGTGCGTCGCCCCTGGACGCTTTGCGTCCGTCGCGTGTCAGGGATTCGGTGGCGAATAGAAGCGGGCAAGAGGGTTAAGGGGCAGCGCGTAATGCCGTACGGTCCTATGTCCCACGGCCGAGAGCGGTTCGAGTGGCCGTGATGAAGGCCGACCGTTCCACACCGCCGGCAATGGCCCGGCCCCGGAGCCCCTTCCCGGCACACGGAGTTCGCTCATAACCGATTGTAGCGTAGGAGGTTACAAGGGCGCCATTGGCGAGTTGCACCCGCATCTGCTTCGTTGCGGGCTTCCCGGATGGGGCAGGCTGCGCTGTGCCGCAGCGGCCCTGGTCTGCCGGCATGGGGTCAGCCGGGCTGGGGCAGGGTCCCGCCTCCCATGTCTTCCTTGGGCTCGGGGTCTGCCTTGATGGGGCGGGCGAGCCCCACGTTTCGGGATTCCTGCTCCGCGGCGTCCAGCAGGTCCCCCACGCTGGGTCGATCGAGGGTCTCACCGCGAATGAGAGCGTTGACCTCCTCGCCGGTGAGCGTCTCGTGTGACATGAGGGCCTGGGCGATGGCGTCAAGCTGCTCACGGTGCTGCTCGAGGATCTTGCGGGTCTGGCGATACGAATCGTCGAGAATCCGCTTGATTTGCCTGTCGATAATCTCCGCGGTGCTGTCGGAGTAGTCCCGACCGCCGGCCAGTTCGAAGAACGGGTTACCCCCCTCATCGTCTCCGTAGTAGATGAAGCCGACCTCCTCGTCCATGCCCCATTCTTTGACCATGCGGCGGGCGATCTCGGTGGCCTGCCGGATGTCGCCGCCGGCGCCGCTGCTCACGTCTCCGCAGAACATCTCCTCGGCGACGCGCCCGCCCAGAGAGACGCGGATCAGCGCCATAAGGTACTTGCGGGTTACGACCAGGCGATCGCGCTCGGGCAGGGAGAAGGTGGCGCCGCCCATGGGGCCGCGGGGGATGATGCTGACCTTGTGGACGGGGTCGGCGTCTTTCTCCAGGGCCTGGATGAGCGCGTGGCCGGCCTCATGATAGGCGGTGACCTCGCGGTCTTTTTGGTCGACCTGATGGCTGCGCCGGGCGCGGCCCCAGCGAACCTTGTCTCGCGCCTCCTCGAGGTCTTCCTGCTCCACGTAATCCTTGCTGGTCATGGTGGCCCGCAGGGCCGCCTCGTTGATGATGGCGGACAGGTCCGCCCCGCTGAACATGGGCGTTCCGCGGGCCAGCCGGCGGAGGTCGACGTTGGGCCCCAGCTTGATGCGCCGGGCGTGTACCTTGAGGATTTCGTAGCGGCCCTGCAGGTCCGGCAGCGTGACCGTGACCTGCCGGTCAAACCGGCCGGGTCGGATGAGGGCGGGGTCCAGCACGTCCACCCGGTTCGTGGCGGCAATCACGATGACCTGGTCGTTCGTCTCGAACCCGTCCATCTCCACGAGGATCGCGTTGAGCGTCTGCTCGCGCTCGTCATGTCCGCCCCCGGTGAAGCTGGCCCCGCGACGACGACCGACGGCGTCGATCTCATCCAGGAAGATGATGCAGGGCGAATTGTCCTTGGCCTGCTTGAACAGGTCGCGCACCCGGGACGCGCCCACGCCCACGAACATCTCAACGAAGTCCGAACCGCTGATGGAAAAGAACGGAACGTCCGCCTCGCCCGCGATGGCCTTGGCCAGCAGGGTCTTTCCGCATCCGGGCGGGCCGACCAGCAGCACGCCTCGCGGAATGCGACCGCCCAGCCGCTGGAACTTCTTCGGGCTCTTGAGGAACTCGATGATCTCCGCCACCTCTTCCTTGGCCTCGGCGATGCCGGCGACGTCGGCGAAGGTGACGTTCGTATGCTCCCGGCTGGTCACCCGGTGTCGCGAACGGCCGAAGTTGCCCAGCATCCCCGCCCCGCCGCCCGCGTTGCGAATCTGTCGGAACACGACGAAGTACAGGAACAGGACGATCAGAAGCCAGGGCAGAAGCATCACGAGGACGTTCAGGAACGGGCTCGGCCGTTCCATTCGGAGCCGGGCCTCCGGGTTCCTGGACAGTTTCTGCTCGATCGTCGTGCGCAGGTCGCCGTCGATGACCTGGGGAAGAACGGGAACCGTGAATTCCAGTCGGGCGTCCGGGCCCTGCGCGTCGGTCTTCCTGATTCGGCCGGTGATGCGGTCTTCGTGAAGGACGACCAGATCCACCTCGCCTGCGTCCAGCAGCCGGGTGAACTCCATGAAGTCGATCTCCCGGGCGCTGTTCATGCCCTGCCTCATCAAAAGGACGAGCATGAGCGCCATGCCCAGGAAGAGCATCCAGCTCATGAGCCCGCGCGGGGGCATCCTGAGGTTGGGCGGCGTGGGTTTCTTGTCGGGCTTGGGCCCGTCCCCGTTCGGCATTGCCGGTGACTCCTTCTATCCAATTATCCCATCGGCAGATTGTGTTGCGTTTCCGCAACGGGTCAGGGCGGGGACCCGAAATTCACCTGCCGGGGGCTGGGCGACCGCAACGGATGGACCCGCGACCGTCCGGTTGCGGCACCGCTGGATAATAGGGTCTTCACCACCCCGTTTCCATCGTCTCGACGATGCGTTCGGCCGCCTGGTCGAGGCCCCGGATCATTCCCTTTGTGAACGTCTCGCCCACGTCCGGAATGTAGGTGGTCGTGAACGCGAAACGAGGCCGATCGACGAGGATTTCGCCGGTTCGCTGGTCTTTCCAGGAGTATCGCATGAGGATGGTGGCCGAGACCTCGCGCGGCCGGTTCGTCCGGAAGCTGTTCCCCAGGCCCCGTTGCTGCACTTCCAGGATCTCTCCGGTGAACACGGTGTCGGCCACCTGGCGGTCTGCGATGCGGTAGGGCGTATCCATCTCGATTCGCTTGACCAGGGCCTCGGTCAACTGGAATTCGAGGTCTCGCCGGAACTCCTTGGACTCGAACATCTCGACATACACCGTCTGGATTCCATCCGGGAAAGGTCGCTGGGCCGAGTATCCACAACCGCCGGCGAGCCCGACGGCGGCGACCAGCAGAACGGCTTCCAGAGGGCGGACGAGAGCACGGCGTGTCATGGGTTTCGCTCCTCGCGCAGCATTTCTTCCCGCATGGTGGGCGGCGGGGGCTCTTCGACGGGCGGCACCCGGCCGGGGCGGGCGGAGTCTTCCGGGGCCAGCCGGCCCAGGCGCTCCTGGGCCCGGGACGCAGCAATGGTGTCCGCCCAGTGGTCGATGGTCGAGCGATAGTAGAACGCGGCTGCCCGGTTGTGCCCGGTGCGTTCGTAGTATCGGCCGATCTCGAACTCCTTGGCCGCCCGTTGCGAGCGGATGTCCTGCAGGATCAGGCCGATGCCCTCCTGCTCACCCGAGCCGGGATAGCCGACCAGGTAATCCCGGTATCGTTCTTCCGCCTCGATCAGCGGTGCGTCATCGAACCGGATGCCGGTGAAGCTGGCCAGGGCGGCGTCGGCGCTGCGCCGCATCGCGTAGCGGATGTACCGGCTGCGGGGGAAGTCTTTGACGATCTGAGCATATTCCATCTCCGCGAGGCTGAAGTCGCCCTGGCGGAAGTAGTAGTCGGCCTTGGTCTTGACGGCGCGCTCGCCCAGGTTGGCTTCCGGGTAGTTGGTCGTCAGGTCGTCCAGAATGCTGATGGCGATGTCGTCGGCCTTGAGAATTCGCAGCCCCAGGAACTTTCGCCGCGTGCCGCTCAAGAAGACCTCAGCGATGACGAACTCCAACTCCGCGGCGCGGACCGCCAGCTCCGTGCCGGCGAACTCATTCAGGAACTGCTGGAGGTGCTTGTGGGCTTTGTAGTAGTCTCGCCGGGAAACCGCCACTTCCGCCCGGAGAATCGCGATCTGGGGGTACAGTTCGTGGCCCTGGCCGTACGCCTGGATCCATTTCCTGACTCGGCGGCCGGCCCCACGCAGATCGCCGTCGGCAAAGGCCCCCCGGGCCAGCCGCAGGTCCCCATCCGGCGTCCCGGGGACGGGCGGGGGCTCCTGTACCCACGCTGCCGAGGCGGGGTCGTACTCGAGCTTTTCCCGATGGATCGGCCGGTCCTGGGCGGCGGCAGTGGTCGCTAGGGCCAGGCCGGCAAGGAACGGGCCAAGAGTGCGTATCGAGCGTCCAGCTCTCACGGGTGTGACATCCCTGCAGGAAACCGAAGGTTCGCGACACGTGACTCACGCCAACGCGGGCATTGTACGCGCCGGCCCCGGTCCTTCGCAAGCTTGACATGGCGCGTCCGCGCGTCGTAGGCTCCCCGCGCGGTCCGGCCGGGGCGGTCCGGCCGACGCTGCACGCCCAACCCGTCCACGAAGAGGCCGGGCCCACGCCCGGTTTCGCTGAGGAGTCATGCCATGTTGCGTCCCGTATCCGCCTTTGTCGCCGTTCTGCCGCTCATTTACGCCGCGCAGGCGCCGGGGGCGGCGCCGCTGGTTGCGTCTGACGAGCTGGCCGGTCCGTTCTCATATTTCGCGGAATCCAGCGATGTTGTCGGGTTCAAGGATGCGCCGGAAGGGTTCCAGCTTATCAATGACGGTTCGCTCCTCTCCGGATTCGGACAGTTCTCCCTCGCGGCCGGCGATCCTCCGTGGGCGATGGATGTCCGCGTCAAGACGTTGCACAAGGATCGCTTGCCGATTTTCGAGTATGGATTCCGGCGAGATGGCGTGGATTACGCCTTCCGCGCCTGGGGCCTGACGCCGGGGCTCGATCCGCGGGAGCCGCTTGTTGCGTATGTCGAGGCCACGGTTCGGAATCCCGGGCCCGCTCCGGCCGTGGCCGGGCTGCGGGCGGATTTCGGGCCGATCCGCGAAGCTCGCCGAAAGCCCTGGCCCTGCGCGGAGTGGTATCGCGACCGGTTCCTGGACGCCCAGGCGTACGCCGTGGACGGTCCGGCTCGGGTCGCGGACGGGCAGGCGTGGCGAGCCGGGCACCTGGTTTTCGCGTACTCGGGTACGCCGAAAGCCGAATCCGACGGTGCTGCCGTGACGTACCGGCTCGAGTTGAAGCCCGGGGCCGTCGAGACGGTCGAGTTTCGCATCCCGTATGTTCCGATCGCCGAGGCACACAAGCCGCACGTCGAGCAGGTGGGCAAACTCACGTTCGCGGAGGCGTTTGCGCAGGCGGAGCGATTCTGGCAAGACCTGCTGGTAAGCGCCATGCAGATTGACCTGCCCGAGCCGAAGGTCGCGGAAACCCAGCAGGCCGGCCTGTGCTACCTGCTGTGCGCCCGCGATGTCGACGTCACCGGCCGGCAGTTCGTGCAGAAGGTCAACGAGTTCCAGTATGACCATTTTTACCCGCGCGATTCCGCGTACATCGTCCGCGTGTACGACATGTACGGCCTGCACGACATTGCGAGGCAGACCCTGCAGTCGTACCTCGTGCGCGGCGCGGACGGGGCCGTGCAGAAGTTCCTCCGCATGAAGCAGCATCCGGACGACTGGGGCCAGTCACTCTGGACGCTGGGCGCGCATTTTCGCACCACGGGCGACGTGGAGTTTGCGCGGGAGGTGCTGCCGGGCATCGCCCCGCACGTCGATGATTTCGAGAGCAGCGTCGGCGGCGACCCGCTGGGGCTCTGGCCGGTGGCGGGGCCGTATGACAACGAACTGATCGACGGGCACTACACCGGGCACAACTTCTGGGCCGTGCTCGGGCTGGGCGAGGTGGCGAACCTGGCCCGGGCCGCAGGGGACAACTCCCTGGCGGACCGCGCGGAGACGCTGCTGGCGGCGTTCCGGCCGGTGCTGCTCAAGCGGCTGGAGATGCTGACGGCGCAGACGGAAGGGTACATTCCGCCGGGCCTGGACGACCCGGCTGCCGGATACGACTGGGAGAACGCAACGGGCGGTGTCTACCCGTTCGGCGTGCTGCCACCGGATCACCCCTGGGCGCAGGCCACCGTGCGCACGGTGCGGGAGTACAAGTGGCGGGAGGGCATCGCCACCTGGGGGCCCAACGGCTGGCTTCTCAAGCAGAAATCGCAGCAGGGTGGCGAGGTGATCCCCGGCTCTTTGCACCACTACCAGACGTTCAACACCACGCAGGCCATGCTGGCGATGGGCATGCAGCGGGAGGTGCTGGAAGACCTCTACGGCGTGCTGGCCCACACCTCGTCGACGCATGCCGGTTTTGAGATGAGCATGAACCCCTGGGGCACGCGCGATCCGGGCGGCAATTTCCCGCCGCACGGCTGGTTCGCCGCCCGCTACTGCGAGCTGCTCCGGAACATGCTGGTACGCGAGGAGGGGGGCGTGCTCCACCTGGCGTCAGCGCTCTCGCCGCGCTGGGTCCGGCCGGGTGACGTGATCCGCGTGACCGGCGCCCCAACGAACTTCGGCACGCTCTCCATGACTGTGCATTCGCTGGACGACGGTGCGGAGCTGACGCTGGAGTCCACGTGGCGCACCGCGCCGGAGAAGCTCGTGTTCCACGTGCCCTGGTTCCTCACCATCGAGTCGGCGGAGGCGACCGGCGCGTCGGTCGACAAAGAGAACGGTCTTGTGGTGCTGCCGCCGGATGCGGGCACGTGCCGCCTGCGCTGGACGTGGAAAGAGACGCCCGATCTCAGCTACCAGCGCGCCGTGCATTTGTGGCTGAGCAAGCAGTACGACGCCCGGCCGGAGACGGACCGGAACTTCCTGTTCCCGCGGCCGGTGCGGCCGGTGCTGATGAACGTGCATCGCATCTTTACGGACGCGTACGAACTGCGGCTGGCGTCCGGGTCGGGCGTCGGCGTGGTCTTCTTCACCCTGGACGGCAGCGATCCCACGCTGAAATCCCCGCGCTACGAGCGCCCGGTGCCCATTACGGACACGACCACCGTGCGGGCCGTCGAGGTCTGGTCGGACGGGCGGACCAGCGAGCCGGCCATCATCACGCTGGCCAAGGTGACGTGCCGGGAGCCGGAGGCGCCGCTGAGGGCGGCGGACCGGTTCGTCCCCGGAGTCATCCTGGAGGTCTGGGACGGCGTGTTCCGCAAGCTGGCGGACTTTTTGGAGACGCCGCCGGCCGAAACGCGACCGGTCGCCCATGTGGATCTGCGGGAGGCGGGCCGGGACAAGCCGTTCGGCGCCCGGTACACCGGATACCTGCGCGTCCCGGCGGACGGTGTGTATGCCATTACCGTCGGCTCGGACGACGGCAGTGCGCTGTGGCTCGGCGACGACATGGTCGTCGACAACGACGGTCCCCATCGGTACACCGAGGTCACCGGCGAGCGGGCCCTGCGCGCGGGCTACCACCGCTTCACGCTGGGCTACTTTGAGAGCGGTGGCGCCCAATACCTGCGTCTCTTCTGGATCGGCCCCGACGGCCAGCGCCGGCCCATGCCCTCCGAGGCGTTTGTGCGCGAGAAGTAAGTGCCGGTGCTCCGTTTGCCCGGCCCTCTCTTTTGTGGGACCGGCTTTC